>NZ_JARTVR010000011.1:0-203375 GCF_029625735.1 Mesorhizobium sp. WSM4935
TCCACATGGCAGCCTAAAGTCAAAAACGCCTATCAGTCGCCTCGCCCTGATCGAGGACAACCTGTTGAAGCTCCACACCTAGGTCACTATCGGGGGGCCTTAAACCTGAACAGCTCCATCGTCGCGGCTGCTGCGGAAGCAGGAGCTATCACTGGGACCCGTACTGGTGCTTGTCAGCCGCTGAGCCGCTACTTCGTCTTAGGAAGAGCATTGTCCTTGCCAAAAGCCGGCCAGTATTTCGAGATTGCCAGTGTGGCGCCGGCTGAAGAGAAATGACCATAGTCGAAATATAAAAACTCTCCTCTATCGAAATAGGCGCAGCGTCCTGCGCTGCACAGGAATTTCAGCGGATCGATGAATGTGGCGCCTTTGGTAAATGAGCGCACACGTTCGTTGACGTCGGGGTCCATCGCGATCGGCCAGGACGTATCGTCCAGATTTTGGCGCTTGGCGAAGAACGCAATTTTCCGGACGTCAGTTGGGAACTGCGGAGACTGGCCGATGACAAACACGCGCACGCCCAGGGCACGAAGCGTAGCGATTGTTTGCTGAAGACCGTCGAAACCTCTGACCTCATAGTCACTCCATCTACCGCTGAGGATAACCGTCTTGATGTCCGCTTCCAAGATGACGTCCAAGGCCTTGCGATTGAACCGGACACAATCAAGACGATCGTACGGGTAGTAATAGAGTATCGGCGCGCAGCTGGCGTACGTATATTCAACGATGTTCGCCTGCAATCGATTTATGTTAGCACCCAAGCCGGAAACATAGTGCGCGGCGAAGGAGTCGCCCCACAAAAAAACCGTTGTTGGAAAACCGCTGGTGCGCGTGCAATCCTCCATATTCCAGCTTTCGATCCGGCTGGTGCCCTCGTTGAAACAGATGCCATTCCTCCAGTCCCCGACGGAAATGCGCCGCTGGACATAGTCCGGAAACCGTTGCGGAAAGCCGTTGCCGAGCGCCCCCGCCGCTCCGCCGGCACAAAGGACAACGATCGCGAGCGCTGAAAAGGCGAAGATAGGCCCCGGGGAGGTGAAGGCCCTCTTCTGTCGAAACGGCTGCTCTACAAACTTCCAGGAGAATGCAGCCAATGCGAGGCTTGCCACCAACATCGCACCGGTCATCAACGGATCGAGTTTTTGGAACGAAAGATAGTGCGCGAACGCATTGAGAGGCCAGTGAACAAGATACAACGAATACGAGATGAGCCCAATCCAGACCAGCGGCCTGACTTCGAGCATGCGGGTGGCGACCGTCGAGGGGGTATTTTGGCCAACATAGATCAGAAGGGCCGTTCCGATGCATGGATACAAGGCGTTGTAGCCTGGGAACGGATCACTCGCCGAAATCGCGAAGAACCCGATGGCGAGAAGGCCAAATCCGGCCACCCCCACCGACTCCATCAGGAGTCGGTTGCCCAGCGGCGAGGGGCATTTGAGCATGAGCAGGGCGCCCAACATGAGTTCCCAGATTCGGGTCGGCAGCAGATAGAATCCGGCGGTGGGTGCCAGCGATGTCGCCATCACCGCCACTACGAAGCTGCAGAGAATTATCGGAAGAAGTGTCGTCAGCCAGCGCTTCCCGATGTAGCGATAGATTAGGAACATCAGGATTGGTGCGAAGATGTAGTACTGCTCCGCTACGGAAAGCGGCCAAGTGTGCAACAGTGGTAGAAGCGCGGCATCGATAGAGAAGTAACTTGACGTTTTCCAGAAGAAAACGTTCGACCAGAAGGTCGAGGTAGCTATGATGCTAAGACTGAATCCGCGCAGATCCGGTGGCAGAAGAATGAACAATGCCGCAATGCAGGTGAGAAGCATCACAAAGACGAGCGCCGGCAGAATGCGCCGGGCACGGCGCCAGTAGAAGTTGACGATGGAAAATTGGCCGCGTTCAAGGTCATCCAGGAGGCTTCCGCTGGTTAGGTAGCCGGAGATGACGAAGAAGATATCGACCCCGCTAAAGCCACCCGGGATCGCCGAAATTCCGAAATGAAAGAGTACGACCGGAAGTACAGCAACGGCCCTAAGGCCCTCGATATAGCGCCTATATTGCATCCAGCGGTTCCTTTTATTTTAGATCAGGACGCGATTGGAAGCTTTCAATCTCCGGTAGGAGTGCTGCCGAGATAAGGGCGGTATCAGCCACCTTTATCCGTCCCGAATGTTCTGTAAGTTGCAACTGGTACAGAAGCACGATCGCCATCGCCGGCCTTGACGGCCTGATTGTCGAGCAGATCGCGCGGATCGTTGACCATCACGGCCAGGTTATGTCCTGTCGAACAACCAAGCGGCTGTTTGAAGGATTCTTCATTGGGTAAGGCACCATATGAGGGACAGACCGGCGGACGGGCGTGATAGACAATCGCCTCAATTCGCACTGAGCCGGCGTCGTGTTGATCGCGCAATTGAATGTTGTCTTCTTCGATTGCCAACTGCCTGGCCTGATGGGCTACCCCTGCGCTGAGCTGGGGCGAACCGCTGATGAGGAGGTGGATGGCATCGAACCGGCCGCGACTGGCCTTGTCTAGGAAAACACGCAAACGCTGCCGTTCGGAAGCGCGCAGGCTTTGCAACGTCAGGACGGTGGTCTCCTCTCGGACAAGCATTGGTGCCGATGGTTCGACATCAACTGGCGTAGTGCTTGTGCAGCCACTTACGCTTGGTGCCAGAGCGACAAAGAGGATTATAAAACGCAACATCTTTGGATGACACTATTCGATGATGAAGCCGAGACCGCCCTGGGCGCTTGGCGCGCCCGCACGGATAGCAGCGCGGTCTCGCGGGGGACTTGTCACGGAATTCGTCGGAGCGCCCCCTCCGTTCAAAGCCGGTGCCGCCCGCTCGGTCGGTGCGCTCATCTGGTTTGGGTTGGAGCCTGGTCTTACAATGTAAGGCGTAACTAGAATGACCAGTTCTGACTCCTCTTTTTGAAACGAGGTCGAGCGAAAAAGCGGTCCCAGGATCGCCAGTTCTCCGAGCCAGGGAAAGGCCCTGACATCATTGTTGACGTTCCGCCTGATTAGACCGCCGATTGCGAAGCTCTGGCCGCTGGCGAGTTCGACGACCGTATCGGCTCGGCGCGTGGAAACTGCCGGCACGGAAATTCCGTTGATTTGCACGGCACCTTGCGTCGACAGTTCACTGACTTCGGGCGTTACGTGAATGTTGATTTGATTGTTGCTGAGAACTGTCGGCACAAATTCCAGACTGACGCCGAAGTGACGGAATTCAACCGATACCTGCCTGTTTTCCTGCAGGACAGGAATGGGAAATTCGCCGCCCGCGAGAAAGCTGGCCTTTTCACCCGACATAGCGGTGAGGTTCGGCTCAGCCAGGACGGAAGCTATATGCTCCTTGGCGAGCGCGTCGAGAACCGCGCTGACGTTGACGGCACCGTTGTCGAATCCGATTTCTGCTGTACCGCCACCCTGGGTTGAACCAGACCCAGCGCTTGCAGCGCTTCCGCTTAGAACGCCCACTTTGAAATTGCCGATTTGACCGAAGGCGGACAAGTTGACGCCGAGTGACTTCATGGCGCTGCGTGAGACTTCGGCTACGCGCACGCTGAGGTTAACTTGCAGGGATCCAGCGACCTTGATGTTGTTGACGACTTGCGCTCCGTCGCCCAGATATTGCTCAGTGACTCTTTTTGCGGTGTCGGCGACCTCTGCGTCGGGCGCCGTCCCGCTAAGGATTGCGCCGCGCGGCGTATAGTTGACGCGGATGGGATAGTCGCCGACCTGCTCCCGCAACATGGCGCGTAAATCCCCGATCGGTTGCGTGACAACGATACGCAATTCGGCGAGAGGCTCGCCATTGCCATCCAAGGCGAATAGGCTGGTCCGCCCCGATTTCTTGCCAAAGACGAAGATTGTTTTGCTCGATGGCGCCTGAAAATCCGCGATCGTGGGGTCAGCAACAAAGATGGTCGTGGCTGGCCCGGGCAGATGAACGGTCTCCCCGAGCGAAGAGGAAAGGGTCAGCGTGGCGTTGATGCTATTCGAAGCCGCATGCGGCGGGCCTTTGTCCTGCTTGTTTTGCGCCGCGACACCAAGTGGGAAAGTCACAATAAGCGCGCAGAGGAGATGGCCCAGGTAACGGGGCACTGCAGGTCTTGTAACCTTGTTGGCGATCGCCCGCCAATTGAGCGCAGCGCAAGGATGTTGAAGGATCAGCAAAATAGATCTTCTTTCGATTCGACAAACTATGCGGACGAGGCGTCAGTCAATTCTAGGATGTAACCAATGCCTCGGATGGTCTTGATCCGTGGCGTTGCACCTGATCTGGTCAGATGTCCCCGTAAACGATAAATTCCGACTTCAAGCGCGTTGGCAGACACGTCGTCGTTGAATGAATAGAGGTGATCTTCCAATTGCGCACGGGGCACGATGCGGCCTGCCCGGTTAAGCAGGTGCTCTAGAACACAGAGTTCGCGACGTGCGATCATCATTGGGTGCCCATCAACGAAAACCTGGCGGGCGACCGGATCAAAGTCGAGATTGCCAAATACGAGCCTCAGGTCGGTCATCTGTGTCGCCCGGCGCAGAATGGCTCTCATTCTGGCAATAAGCTCATCGGTAGAGATGGGTTTGAGCAGAAAGTCGTCCGCACCACCGTTGAAGATCGCAATTCGCTTATCGAGATCGTTAAGGCTGCTCATAATGACGGCAGGAACTGAATGCCCGTGGGTCCTCAACTGCCTCAGCCAACCCAAGCCATCGCCATCTGGCAGAGCCAATTCCAGCAGGAGAATTTCATAGCTGGCGCAAGAAAATGCACTCGAAGCCAGTTCCAGAGTACCAACGACATCAACGACGAAGCCGCCATCCCCGAGCGCAAGTCGCATGGCGCGCGCAAGATCCGCATGATGATCCACGAGCAGCGTTCGCATTTCATCTCCTCTCGAAGAGGGACGGCCCATCGAACGCGTCACCGGCGGCCATCTGATCGGAGCACACGGCGCGCAACTCGTCGCAGCTCTCGGAACTGGTCCGAGTCGGAGGGACATGCAAGTCGCTCGGTGGCAATAGGCGCGGGTGAGGACCAACTGACGGGCTCAAATACGCCGGTCGGCGAACCCACGAGGCCAGCAACCCGCGTGCGATTTCTCGTTGCATCATCTCTCCTACGTGCAGCCCCTGCGCTCGCAAGGCAGCGTCGCGGCTCAGAGCCCGATTCCCACAGAGGGTAGGGTTAGCTTTCGAGAAACTGATTGAACAAATCGATTATTTGGATCGAATGCATCCACGGTATGGATGCAGCGCACCATCTTCAACGACTGCGGCGTCCTGATGCACTGTTGTGTCTGTCGTGCTCTGCTTTTTTCGCTGTCCTTCAAGGCTGGCGAGCCTGGTGGAACCTGCGCGTCATTGGCTTGGTAGCTTGAATGCTCAACAACGGAGCGCCCTGCGCAAAGCCGCTCTCATTTCCAAAAAGCCTTGCAATCTGGTTGGAGCACTTCGCGCTCGACACCAAAATAGGCGAGGAAAACTGACGTCTGACAGGGATGTACATGCAACAGCCGATTTGCGGCACCAGCAAACGACCGCGTTCAGGCTGAAGATCGACGACCAACGGCTCCTCGATTTCCGCACTTTTACAAGCTCTTCCTGTGCGGGCGGATGCCGGCAAACAGCAGCACAGGGTCAGCGAAACCGGGAGCGGGCCTGCTTGATCGCCATGATCACATTGCCGCTGTCGCGCGTGCGGAGCGGAATGCAATCGGTCCAGCCGGCGGCAATCCGGTCAGCACCATCGTCTGCACGAAGCTCCCTGACGAAGACGTGCCCGAATGCGCTCAACAAAGCCGGGCGGCGGATCTTTCCAATCGCCGAAGGTGCGGGCTGGCACCGAGCGGCGAACTGCGAACTCATTCCTGCCCGGCGGCGCTGGCCGCCGCGAGCGTCGATGCGGACCCAGCCGCTCCGAATCCTCCCACAACACGATGAGCGCGTCGCGGACATCGCTGCCGTAACAGCGGCTGCGGCTCTTGCCCGCAGACGGCCTCTGCTCACGACGGTTCATAAGACGGATCGCGCGCTTGCGAATAATAGCCGGTTACCGCCTCGAACTCATCCAGAATGCGCCGCTTGTCAACGCCGCAATAAAGCTCCACGATCGCCGCTTCACCGTGTCGCCATGCTGAGCCGCGCCATCCTTCCCCCGAACCGGAATGGCACGACCTGTCCATCCCCTTTGGAACAGGACACTATTGGTAACATTTTGCTTGAGGCAATGCGGCTCGTTGCCTTCCTTTTCGCTGACCGGAAGGGTACCGGAAGTCGTCTATCGCATCTTACCCGCTGAAAGCGGCAACACCTCGACCTCAATCGCAGATCATAGGAAATAGACGATCGCGTCGGGGCCTCAGCATCGGTTCACCGGGTTTCCGTCATCGACTGAAGCGAATTGCCCCATCGACCGTCACCGGGTGGGCCGCGATACGTCGCCGTATATGATTAGCGAGCGCACGTAGCGGAGCCATAGCTCTCCACCCAGCCATGTTCCCCTAGTTGGAAAATGTCCGGCGGACCAGAGGTGCTGTCGTCAGCTTTTCCTGAATAGCGGCCAAGGCAATCCCTACCAGTCCATCACCACCTTGCCGGAACTGCCGCTCTTCATCGCATCGAAACCGATCTGAAAATCGTCGATGCCGATGCGGTGGGTGATCAGGCCGGAGACATCCAGCGGACCCTGCACAAGCGCGATCATCTTGTACCAGGTTTCGAACATCTCGCGGCCGTAGATGCCTTTGAGATGCAGCATCTTGAAGATGACCTTGTTCCAGTCGATCTCGAAGCCGGTCGGCGCGATGCCCAGAATGGCGATCTTGCCGCCATTGTTCATGGTGTCGATCATGTCGCGGAAAGCGGGGGCGGCGCCTGACATTTCGAGGCCGACGTCGAACCCCTCGGTCATGCCGAGCACCGGCATGACGTCGCGCAGCTTCTCCTTCGAGGCGTCGACGACATGCTGGACGCCGAGTTTCTTGGCTAGCGCCAGCCGCACCGGGTTGATGTCAGTGATGACCACTTTGCGCGCGCCGACGCATTGGGCGACGAGCGCGCCCATGATGCCGATCGGCCCGGCGCCAGTCACCAGCACGTCCTCGCCGACCAGATCGAAGGACAATGCGGTGTGGACGGCATTGCCCAAGGGATCGAAGATCGCGGCAATCTCATCGGGCACATCGTCGGGGATCGGCACGACATTGTGCTGCGGGATCGCCAGATACTCGCCGAAGGCGCCTGGACGGTTGACGCCGACGCCGAGCGTGTTGCGGCACAGATGCCCTCGCCCGGCGCGACAGTTGCGGCAATGGCCGCAGACGATGTGGCCTTCGCCCGATACACGCTGGCCGACCTTGTATTCGGTGACCGCTGCGCCGAAATCGGCAACGGTGCCGACGAATTCATGGCCCGTCACCATCGGCACCGGCACCGTCTTCTGCGCCCACTGGTCCCAATTGTAGATGTGCACGTCGGTGCCGCAGATCGCCGTCTTCTTGATCTTGATCAGCACGTCGTTGGGGCCGATTTCCGGCACCGGCACCTCTTC
The DNA here is from genome assembly GCF_029625735.1 of Mesorhizobium sp. WSM4935. Classification (NCBI taxonomy): domain Bacteria; kingdom Pseudomonadati; phylum Pseudomonadota; class Alphaproteobacteria; order Hyphomicrobiales; family Phyllobacteriaceae; genus Mesorhizobium; species Mesorhizobium sp. WSM4935. The sequence continues at coordinate 7,563 of NZ_JARTVR010000011.1, forward strand.
CATCCAGATGCCCGGTTCGGCCTTGGCCTTCACAAGCGCCTTCATCATGTTCGACATCAGGATTTCCCTATTCCGTGATTGCGCTTCTGGCGAGATAGCCTGCACAACGGGAAGGTAGGCCACTAACTCGTTTGAACGTCCGGAATGGTCAGCCCCGCCTGCTCAGCCTCGCGGCGCAAATTCTGACGGGGCCTGGGGCCGATCTGCTGGATCACCAATCCGGCTGCCAGTGAGCCAAGGTCGCCGCAAGTCTGCAGGTCGCGGCCTTGCGTGTAGCCATGCAGGAAGCCGGCGGCATAGAGATCGCCGGCGCCCGTCGTGTCGACCAGTTCCTTGATGGCGGTCGCCTTGATCACCACGGTCTCGTCGCCGCGCACGATCACCGAGCCTTTTTCCGAGCGGGTGACGGCGGCGATCCGGCAATCCTTGCGGATCTGGGCCAGCGCCTCGTCGAACGACGATGTCTGGTAGAGCGACTTGATCTCGTGGCTGTTGGCAAAGACGATGTCGACCGTGCCCGAGCGCACCAGGTCGAGGAATTCGTCGCGGTAGCGGTCGACGCAGAACGAATCCGACAGCGTCATCGACACTTCTCGGCCTGCCGCGTGCGCCAGCTTCGCCGTCTGGCGGATTGCCTCCTTGGCGCGCGGCGGGTCCCACAGATAGCCTTCGAAATAGGTGACCTTGGCGCCGGACGCCTTGTCGGCTTCGACATCCTCAGGGCCAAGCTCGACGCAGGCGCCGAGATAGGTGTTCATCGAGCGCTCGCCGTCGGGCGTGACGAAGATCATCGAGCGCGCCGTCGGCGGCTCACCCTTGAGCGGCGTGGTGCCGAAGGCGACGCCCTGCGCATGGATGTCGTGGGCGTAGATTTCGCCCAGCGCATCGTTGGAGACCTTGCCGAAGAAGGCCGCGCGGCCGCCAAAGCTGGCGACGCCGGCCGCCGTGTTGCCGGCGCTGCCGCCGGACGCTTCGATCGCCGGGCCCATGCGGCTGTAGAGCAGTTCGGCGCGTTGTGTGTCGATGAGGTTCATCGCGCCCTTGATGATGCCGTTGGTCTCGAGGAATTCCTCGTCGCACTGGGCGATGATGTCGACAATGGCATTGCCGATGCAAAGCACGTCATAATCCGGCATCAAAATCTCCGCCAAAACCCGAGCCGGCTTCTTGCCACGCCGGCCGGGCGTGGTCTCGCGAGTTGAAATGGGTTGCCGCATGCGCTTGATCCAGCCGCCCTCACGCAGCTGCCGGTCCGGCTTCACGCAGCAAATCGTCAGCTTTGTCCGTCTTCTCCCAAGTGAACTCAGGCTCTTCACGCCCGAAGTGTCCGTATGTCGCCGTCTTGCGGTATATCGGCCGTAAGAGATCAAGCATCTTGATGATGCCTTTCGGTCGGAGATTGAAAACCTCGAGAACAAGGCGCTCGATCCTTTTTTCCTCGATCCTTGCGGTTCCGAAGGTATTGACCATGACAGAAACCGGACTGGCCACGCCGATCGCGTAGGCAAGCTGAACCTCGCAGACCTCCGCAAGGCCGCTGGCAACGATGTTCTTCGCGACATACCGGGCGGCATAGGCCGCCGAGCGGTCAACCTTGGATGGGTCCTTGCCCGAAAAGGCACCGCCGCCGTGACGCCCGGTCCCACCGTAGGAATCGACGATGATCTTCCGTCCTGTGAGGCCGCAGTCGCCGGCAGGCCCACCGACCACGAACCGCCCTGTTGGGTTGACCAGAAATCTGATCCCCGAAGTATCCAGGTGGGCCGGCAGGACCGGTTTTATGATCTCCTCAATGACGCCTTCGCGGACCGTGGCTTGTGAGACCGCTTCGTCATGCTGCGTTGACAGGACTATGGTATCCAGCGCCACCGGGCGGAGCCCTTCGTAGCGTACCGACACTTGAGATTTCACGTCCGGACGCAGCCAGCCAAGCTGTCCCGCTTTCCGGACCTCGGCCTGTCTTTTCGTCAAATGGTGAGCGAGTTGGATCGGCAGGGGCATCAATGTATCCGTCTCGTTGCATGCGAATCCAAACATGATGCCCTGATCCCCTGCCCCTTGCCCGAGATCCTGCCCTCGTCCTTCATCAACGCCCTGGCTTATGTCGGGCGACTGCTCGGTGAGGGCCAGAACGACGGCGCAACGTCGACCATCAAAGCCAATCGCATCATCGTCGTAGCCAATATCGAGTATCGTATCGCGGGCGACTTGGCTGTAATCGATGTGGGCATGGCTGGTGATCTCGCCAGCCACAACGACCATCCCCGTCTTCACCAACACTTCACAGGCGACGCGCGCCTTCGGATCGGTGCGCAGGACCGCATCGAGAATGGCATCGGAGATGTTGTCTGCCATCTTATCGGGGTGTCCCGCGCCGACGGATTCGGAAGAGAACACGAACTGCCTGGTCATAAAAATGCCCTCGCTTCAAGTGCTGGAGTTAGTGAGGAGTTTCTGGATTGGGGTGGCTTATCGGTCGGGGATGCCGGGAACATCGAACGCAGTGCAGAAGTCGGCAACGTCTCTTCGTACGCTCGCATGAACTTCCTGGTCATCGGGCTGGCGGCAGACCGAGTCGATGAAAGCGGCGATCTGCACCATCTCCGTTTCGCGCATGCCCATGGACGTCACCGCTGGTGTCCCTAAGCGGATGCCGCTTGTCAGCGCCGGATGCCGCCGGTCGCCCGGGACCATATTGAAATTCGCAATGATGCCTGCACGCGATAAGCGCTCCGCATAGGCTTTGCCTGACAGCGACCGGTCCCGAAGATCAAGGATCAGCATGTGATTGTCAGTGCCCCCGGTGACGAGTTCATAACCTCGCTCCAGAAGTGCCTGGGCCAGAGCCTTGGCGTTGTGGACGATCTGCTGACCGTAGACACGAAAGGACGAGTTCGCTGCTTCCTGCAAAGCGACGGCAAGCGCGGCGATAGTATTCATATGCGGTCCGCCTTGCAGAAGAGGGAACACGGCGCGGTCTATACGTTTGGCCAGATTGTGTTTGCTCTTCGGATGATGGAGGGGCTGATAACGGTCTTCATTCCTTGATAAAATGAAGCCACCCCGGGGACCGCGGATCGACTTGTGAGAGGTGCTGGTGACCACATCGCAATGGGACACGGGGTTCGGATGCACTCCTGCGACAACCAGGCCGCAGATGTGGGCGATGTCAGCCACCAGATACGAGTTCACCTCCGAAGCAATTTCGGCCATTGCCGCGTAGTCAAAAATACGCGGATAAGCAGTTCCGCCGACCCAAATTAGCTTCGGGCGTTCCCGCTTGGCGGTCTCGCGCAAGTGGTCATAGTCAATTTGCTGTGTCTTTTCGTGCAGCCTGTACGGGACGCGCTGATAATCGCTGCCGGAAAAATTGACGGACCAACCGTGAGTCAGATGGCCGCCTTCGGGTAAAGGCAAGCCCATGACTTTGTCACGGGGGCTCAAAAGCGCGCGATAGACAGCCTGGTTGGCTGGCGAGCCTGAATAAGGCTGGACGTTGGCATGTTCACTGCCAAATAGCGCTTTCAGGCGCTCGATCGCGAGGGTCTCAAGCTCATCGACGATCTCGTTTCCGGCGTAGTAGCGCGCACCGGGGTATCCCTCGGCATACTTGTTGGTGAAAATCGACCCGGTCGCTTCCAACACCGCCGAGGAGGCAAAGTTCTCGGAGGCGATCAGTTTGAGAGTTGTCCGCTCCTGACGCTCCTGTCTTAGAAGCAGTTCGTGAACGCGGGAGTCGACGGCGGCTAAGTGAGGCCGCCCGTAAGTGTCGGGCTGCGCGATGGCGCCGCCGGCGGAGTTATCCATGGTAGTCGCGCTCCATTTGGACTGATCTATTTCACGATCAAGCAGGCGGTCCCTTCAACCGCGCGTCTTGTATTGCTTCCAGGCGTTGTAGGTCTCTTTTATGATGGCCATCATCGTGGGGCAGGAGATCGACCACCAATTGAGCCAGCTCGCCATCCTTGCCTCCTGCTTGCATATGGTACGAAGACTGCGGACGTTGTTCGTTGCAGCAAAGAAAGTTGGCTCTGACCAGCCGCCGAACGTGGCGTCGAACCTGCTCGCGAGGCAGACCGGTAATATCGGCCAGCTCGCCGACGGTTAGATCCGCATGCGCGCAAAGGCCCAGGATTCGAAGGCGATCAAGATGCGCTGCCGTCCTTAGGCGATTTACCAGTGTCAACATTGGTTAGCATCAACCCGGACGGGATGCAGCAAGCCGCTAGCCCTTCTATCCCCATCAATCCGCATGAGACCTCTCTCGTCATTTGCTGTAAATCCGCTGGTATGGATGCTAATGGAAGATAGATCACAGTCCTTTCTACGACTAAGACGCCAGATATTGGGGCTAATGTACCACCTGACAGGAGACTACACTCACGAACATTATGTGAATTTTTTTTAACGTTGCTGAGAATCAAGGGGGAGGTTTGGCGAATGTCTCGCCGTCGACTGTCGAATCCTGCCCGACGGGATTATAGGGTGCGTAGCCTGCTTGTCCTTTCCACATGACCAGCGACGATGGGGCGAAGGCGGCAGACATAGCTCTGGAGCATGCTGCGGTATCTTTGGCCTGAAGCCGAGGAAGGCGGACCGTGGCTTCCGCGCCGCTGCCGGGAGCCCGCGAACAGGCCAAGTGGATCAGCCGGGTGTTGCCGTCATAGAGCGTGAGACCCAAAGCTGGCCAGCCGCGCCCTGAGGCTGACGCACCGCTCAGCGTCCACCTTGCTCTCGAAGCCCATCGGCATAGCGCCGATAACGACTTGACCGCGTGCGTGTCGACGAGCGATCGGTGAGCGCAAGGATCGAGGGTGCAGTGCAGGATAATGCTGTTTTAAATCAGCGCTGTTTTCAGCCGACTGCCTTGAGCGTGGCACGAGGATATAGGCCCAAGGCAGGAGATCATCGTCTGCTGTTCGGGAGGCCGCCCTGGGCGCGCGACAGCCGTTCCTTCGGCTGCGCCGCTCCGCCACCATCCGCGCCGTGCCTTCCGGAGACCATTCCCGCTACCGGCCGGCGCCCGTGAAAACCTCGACCCGGCGCACCGGCTCGAGATGGCTGGGCTCAGCGTAACTCTGAAGTCGTCATATACCGAAGTCTTCACAGACTTCGGACATCCCCCTCACAGTCCGATCCAGATGGCGTCAGGAACACCGCTTGCGTTGATGCGGATGAACCCCTGCTTGTGCCACAATGACCCTTATGTCAGCGCGCGAGCCAAAGCTTCCGCGCAAGGCGACGGCTAGGATAAGGCAATGCCGACGAAGGGCACATTGCTTGCCACACTCTGGAATGATGGCATGCTCGGAAGGCCTAGGCTTTGCTCAGGGCCGCCTGCAAGGCGCGCTTTGAGGTTATTCACATAGCCTTCTGCGTAGTCCTGCGCCGTCGAGACCGAAAGATCAATGCCTGCCGCCAAGGCCTCTTCCATCAGGTGCTTTACGAGCCCATTTCGAATGGCCAGCTTGACCTCGGGGCCTGCGATAAGGCCGATCGCCTGCGCGGCCATATTGAGGCCAGCTTCCTCCAGCGCTCGCTTCATATCGCCTCCGTTAATGGCCGTACGCAGGAGATTGGCTGCTTGCGACTCAGCCTCGAGAACCATCGAGGCAAGATCGGCTACTTGTCCGAGGCCCGGAATGAAGCTGAGCAGTCCCACCGCCGTTGCCGCCAAGTCGAGCACTTTCGTCTCGATTTTGAGCACGGAGTCGACGACGTGCATGACGGCCCCGCCGTTCTTTTTGGCTGACTTAATGTCAGGCTGGTCCATCAGGCCCATCTTCATGTCCGCGACGGCATTCTGCTCTTCTGCGGTTTGGGCGCCGTGGGTGATTGGCTGCTGAACGTTGCGGTTCGCAGACGACATGTTTGTGCAAAAATGGGCAAAGTCTTTTTTGCTGATATTGCCGGAATCAACCGTATGCCCGCCGCCAAAGTCGAAGAATTTATGATGGGTCTTATAGCCCGTGATCGAATTGTTCAGGAGGCCAAACAAAAGAGGATCTGAAAGGAGCTGAGAGGCTGCTTCCCGCACTTTCGGATCAAGGCTCTTGTCGTCTTTCATTTTCGCCAGTTTGTCGCGAGTCAGAACACCGCTTCCAAAGAACGTGTCCTGATGGTCCTTGATCATCTCGACCGTATTCAGCTCAGTTTGCGTGAGGCTCATCGACGATGAGGCGACTTGCAGGAAATCCTCTTTGTGCATCTTCCCTTTCGAGCCACCGCACAACTGGTTCCAAGCATCGGGGTGATCGAGGAAATATTGCGCCGCCGCAATGACCTGGGGCGGAAATTTGCCGTTTTTCGATTCGCCGCCGACCATTTTCTTGAACTCATCCAGACTCAGGTCCTTGGACAGATTTTCGGAGTACCGGTAAAACTCCCGCAAGGCATCGCTCAAGGTCATGACCGAAGGCTGCAAACCTCCGCTGCCGTCGGATGGTATGTAGTTCTGCTCGTAGCTTCGCGCTTGGGCTTCCTGAAATGCAGCAACTTGTGGGTGGTGGTTTGAAAATCCGGCCAAGTCCTTGGCGTTGATCTTGCCTCCACAGCGGCCGTCGCCCTGCGAGCCAATCGCATAAAAAAGTCCCGAATCCTGCTGCAGTCCCTGGATCGCCGCTTTCAGATCCGGTGGCGTAGAGGGATCATTGGCTTTGTCGGTCAACGACTTCCAAGTAAGCGGGCATTGGTCCTTGTGACGGTTGAGTACCGCAACAATCTGCAACTCAGCCGTGGTCAGCGACCCACCGTTCCACGTGATTCCGGGGCTCGGCCTGGGAGCCGGCTCGATCTTCGGAGTGACGCCGAGCAGATGTTGGGCTTCAGTCGCCTTGGAGCGTTGCGATTGGTCCTCCTTGAGAGCCGCCCTCATATTTGGCGGCAGCAGATCCAGTGGGTGTTGCTCCAAGCCATTCAATGTCAAGACATCCGGTGCCAGATGGCCCAAAGGGTCCTGCCGCAATTTATCCATTGTCGAATCAAGATTCGACGCTGGCAGATCCCCTTGCGCGAAAGAGCCGGGCTTGTCTGCCAGCACACAAGTGGACAGCATCGCTTCGAAGCACGATGCACTTTGCTGATGCTGGGTCGCAAAATGGGAAACTTTCAGGCCCGGCCAACCCCTTGCGGACTGTAGCGAATTTGAGCGGTAGAAAGTTGAAAGATTACTGGCCGACATTATGCATCCTCAGACGTGACGTTGAAATCCCCACAAGAGACCCCGACAGAAGATCCCTTGCGTTTCACAAAATTCGACAATTCCAAGCGTCGGCAGGTCACGAATGCGCCTGCCCTGCCTTCAATTGCTGTGTTCCGGGCCGGCTCCAAGGTTCGGTCCAACACAATGGCCGGAGTCACCGCGAGAGCTGCCGGGACTCATCATGAGCGGATTAGCTTTCGAGAAACTGACGAGTTTGCGAAGAGTTCACAAAGGGGTAGCCGCAGTCATGTTCTTCAGAGCTGCGGGAAATCCTCAATGTTCATTTCTTGCCCAGCTCAGGCTTCCCGCCAACGCTATCCTGTTGTGGGATGTCAGAAGAATAAGAAGCATCCGGTCGTCCGTCGCGAACGACCGTAGTGGAGGAGCCGCGAAACAAGATCAGCACTGATTCCTTTGGCGTTGCCGCTATGTGAGTCTGCGCCTGCGCCTGCGCCACCAAGCCGTTAAAGGTCTGCTCCACGAGTGCGACGAAGCGCGGTGGACCGGAAACGAAGACGAGGCCATTGCCTGGCACGGGTTTGACCACATAGCGCTCGTCGGAGATATCAAGCTTGTCGAGAGCCCCCTTGAACGCATCGAAGCGAATCGACGTCATCAAAAGCATTCGAGTTTGCGATTCTTGTGCAGCAGACACATAGAGCACAAGGCCGTCATAGTACCATTGTAGACCGTAAAGGTTCGTCAAGCGGTCGAGGAACGCGCGCGGTGGCAAATCAGGCATACGTCCGCGAATTCGCCCCTTCACCGCAGGACTGATGTTGACCCTGATATTCAGGTTGTTGCCGAATTCCTGCAACGCTGCAGCGAGCTCCTGATCCAGAACCGTGTATCTATAGGGTGTCGCCGGAAGGGACAGCGGGACTGCATGCGCCGGGTGAATCCCGGTGGACAGAAAAAACCCGGCACAAAGAAGTCTCAAAACATGCAGGGTGACGGGTTGGATAAGCGTTCTCGGCATGTCGCACTGATAAACCAAACGCTGAAATCATCACAAGTGACTAAATTGCCGAAGAGATTTTAGATTGTCGAAATGACGCCGCCGTTAGTCAGCTTGTTGTCAGCTTGCCCCCCTAGGAGTGTTGCGCCGACACCGGGTGATGAATGGGCGGGGCTCGCCCGGTCAGAGAGAGCAACCGAGTCCTTACATGATGATGCCTGTCACGTCGATCTCTGCCACTCTAACGGCTGGCCTCCCCAGGGTCGGATCACCGTCGATTGTCGAGCAGGCCCAGTTTGAGCGCGCCTTAGGGCATGCAGCCGACTCGCTGAAAAACGATGCCGCCGCGGGGCCAGCGAGTGCGGCGCCAGTTGCTGCGGCGATGGATGTTCAGCGCGCGGCTGCGCCGACGAGCGGCATGGGCGATCGCGTGTTGCAGACGATTTCCTCCCTATATCCACACAACACTGTTTCCTTCCCCGCGCTCGACCATGACATAGCCCTTTCGAAGGGCGCTCTACCGGGACCGGCGCAGAAGCTTCCCGTTCCAGGTGAGGCGGGAACCGGAATCTCGGGCATTCCCCAACAAGGGCAAGACTTCGAAACGATGATGGCTGGTCTTCGGGATGTTTACAACGGCGTCACCCAGGTGGCGCTTATCTCCAAAGGCGTCAGCGGCGTCACATCATCCGTGAATAAACTTTTGAAGGAAGGCTGAACCGCGCGCATGATTGGCTTGGCCGAGGGCGAAATCATGCGTGGCCTGTCAGGGTGGCGGTCGGTTAGACTTGTCATGCTGCCAGTTCTCGTCGCCCTCACTGCTTGCAAAGCCGACCTCTACACGCAATTGCAAGAGCGTGAGGCAAATGAAATGCTCGCACTTCTTGAAGACAACGGGGTCGCCGCGATCCGGGTGGTCGCCAAGGATGGAACCAGCACGATCCAGGTTGACGAAAAGCTGCTCGCCTTCTCAATCAACCTTCTGAACGCCAAGGGGCTGCCGCGCCAATCCTTCAAGAACCTCGGTGAGATATTCCAAGGATCAGGCCTGATTGCCTCGCCGACCGAAGAGCGTGCCCGTTACGTGTATGCCCTGAGCGAAGAGTTGTCGCGGACGATCAGCGATATCGATGGCGTTTTTTCTGTACGTGTTCACGTCGTGCTGCCGCATAACGACCTTGTGCGAGCCGGTGCCACGCCATCCTCGGCCTCGGTGTTTATCAGGCACGACGCAAAAACAAATGTCGCGGCTCTGCTGCCAAAGATAAAGATGCTTGTAGCCGACAGCATCGAAGGCCTGTCCTACGATAAGGTGGAAGTGGTTTTGGTGCCGGTAGAACGTTCCGCACACGAGCAACGGCCCGATCCGACTGCTGTTTTGCCACAAGCATCACTACCTCTTCCTGCGCCACTTCTGGCGACCGTAACAGGTTTTGCCGCAGCCGTATTCGCCGTGGCCTGTTATCTCTTGATCGGCGTTGTTACGCGTCGGCGCAAGCAATCAACCGGCGTTTCCAAGGTCGAGGGGCGCCGGGATGCTTCTGCTGTCGAGGCCATTCGCAAAAGAATGCCTGCAATTGGACGTGGGTGACATCTCATTGCCAATGCCTATACAGACCGCCCGACCTGATGGTCCGCACTTTCCGGGCGCGAGCGAGCTTGCGGCTTCGGCCCATCCAACCCGTCTTGCGGCGCGTCTTGATCCAGCGTTATCGGCCGAAACGTTAGTGAAGTTGCAGAAGTGTTCCAGACTGCATCCAAGGCTGGCAGAATTGCTGGGCAACGATGACGTGGATCTGAACCACATCGGCTGCAGGCCGGACCTTCTACGCGGGCATGATCCATATCGAGCGACCCTTCTTGCTGGTAGTATCTGGCATGCCCGTTCGCTGGTCGCGTTTGTCTCTCAGCCTGAGCTTGCCATCCTTGTTAAACGCATCGGCGTGGATGCACACGCATTCGGAATCCGACACCTGCTGCATGCTGTTGACAAAAGACTGATCTCGGACCCAGAAAAACTCGCTCAGCAAATCGAATACGATGGACACGCATGTCTTGGAGCTTGGCTCCAGGACAGTTCAGCGACCGAGCGTAACCGCGTGCTTCTTCGATTGCCCGAGGGGACTGCCGCGGAGACTCCAGCACATGAGCATTGGACCGCCGCCGGCCAATTGCTTTCACTTGTAGTAGCTCATTTTGAGACAGAGACCCCGGTGAAATGACAGTCGAACTTTCCGAGGGGCCAATAGCGCCGCAGATGCGTCCAGTCGGACCACTGATACCCGCGAGCGAGCTCGAAACCTGGCACAGCGCCGCGCAAGCCCTTGCCGCGGCAGAACGGCATCGGCAGCGCGTTCGAAACTGGGCACGCGCGGTTTACCAGCGGGCGTGGGCGCGCGGCCACATGGAGGGCTCGAATGCAGGCACCGAGGAGATGGCAGGGTTGATTGCGGAGACAATCTCCGAAATCGCGCGACGAAAGGCGGCTCTGGAGCAGGAATTGCCGCAGCTCGTGATGGAAATATTGAGCGATCTTATCGGCGCTTTCGATCCGGGCGAGCTATTGGTGAGGGCTGTTCGTCACGCCATAGAGTGTCAATACAGCGGCGCCGACGTTTGCCTTCATGTTTCTCCCATGCAAGTCGACATGCTTGCACGAGAGTTTGCTCGATGCGACGGCCAGGATGGTCGACCAAGGGTGCGGATCGAGCCCGACCCGACATTGTCGCCGCAACGCTGCGTGCTGTGGAGCGAGTACGGCAATGTTGACCTTGGACTTGACGCCCAGATGCGCGCGCTGCGCCTTGGTTTCGGGACGCTCTGTGAGAAAGGCGAGCTATGAGAAAGCCCGTCCCAGAACATAACGCTGACGCCCACACTCGAGCTCTCGTTCCAGCAATCTCGTCTTTGAGGGCTGCGGCCAAGCGAATTGACACGCGTGCGGTGCGCGGTCGGATCACGCGGGCTATCGGCACACTGGTTCATGCCGTCTTGCCAGACACTCGTATTGGGGAACTTTGCCTCCTAGAGGACCCGCGAACCGGGCTGTCGCTCGAGGCCGAGGTGATCGGCCTGTCGGGTGATGGTGTATTGCTGACACCGATCGGGGACTTGGTGGGCCTATCCAGCCGCGCAGAGGTCGTGGCCACTGGCCGAATGCGTGAGGTGCCCGTCGGCGGCGATTTGCTCGGTCGCGTGATCGACAGTCGTTGCCGCCCATTGGACGGCAAAGGCGAAATCAAGACCGTCGAAACTCGGCCCCTGCATGGCAGAGCCCCCAATCCGATGACGAGGCGCATGATTGAGCGGCCATTCCCGCTTGGGGTCCGTGTCCTCGATGGTCTGCTGACGTGCGGCGAGGGCCAGCGGATCGGGATTTATGGCGAGCCAGGTGGTGGCAAGTCGACGCTGTTGTCACAGATCGTAAAGGGTGCCGCCGCTGACGTCGTCATAGTGGCGCTCATAGGCGAACGTGGACGGGAAGTTCGTGAATTCATCGAAAGGAATCTTGGTGAAGAGGGCCTTCTCCGTACGGTCGTCGTGGTTGAAACATCCGACCGCTCGGCGGTAGAGCGTGCGCAATGCGCTCCAATGGCGACTGCGCTCGCGGAATATTTCCGCGATCAAGGCCTACGCGTTGCTCTCATGCTGGATTCGCTGACGCGCTTCTGCCGCGCTATGCGCGAAATAGGCCTTGCTGCGGGTGAGCCGCCGACGCGACGGGGCTTTCCTCCTTCCGTTTTTGGCATGCTGCCAGGCCTGCTCGAGCGCGCCGGCATGGGTGAGCGGGGCTCAATCACGGCCTTCTATACGGTGCTTGTAGAGGGTGATGGCACGGGTGATCCAATCGCCGAGGAATCGCGTGGTATTCTCGATGGCCATGTCATCCTCTCACGCGCTATTGCGGCGCGATCGCATTTCCCCGCTATTGATGTGCTGCAGAGTCGCAGCCGCGTCATGGATGCAGTCGTTTCGGGGACACATCGCAAGGCAGCATCCATTTTCCGCGAGCTCCTGTCGCGCTATGCCGAGACCGAGTTCTTGATCAATGTTGGCGAATACAAGCCAGGTGGAGATCCCCTGACTGACCGGGCTGTCGCGTCAATCGACGAACTGAGGGAGTTTCTGCGCCAGAGCGAAGATGACGCGTCAGATTTCGAGGAGACGGTCGCATGGATGTCGCGTCTGACCGCGTAAACTGGATTCAGTCTTCGAGTATACGGCTTCTGAAGGAAATGCAAGAGCGTCGTGCCCTTGGCGAGCTGTCCAAGAAGGAAGCCCAGCGCGATGTGGCCGCCTCAGCCGTACAAAATGCCTCTAGGGAGCTTGCAATGATACAGCAACATTGTTCAAGAAAAGAAGCAGCGCTCTATCAGCATCTGATGTCACTCGACAACTTGTCTAGCGCAGCGCTCGACCGTCACCGCCTTCACACTGAACAACTTGCCGCTGAGATCAATTCCAGACGGCAGATGCTTGATGATACCCAAATCGCTCAAGAGGAGGCTGAGATGGCGGCGTCCAGGACGAGGGAGCTATGGGTCATATGTTCGGCGGCAAGGGACAAATGGCAACAAATCGAGGACGACGTGCGGCGCGCCGTCGAGACTCATTCGGAGGCCGCAGCCGAGATCGAGGCCGACGATGAGATACTGCTGAAATATGCGAGGGGGTCGCTTGCCTAAATGCCGCGCAACCGGATCCGACGGTCGCAAGAGGTCGTCCGAATGACACGACCGTGCAGTCTTTGATAGGCGCTGCGGTCACACCCGCCATGTTCGAACCAGTTCTGAAACTGTCCCACACGGTTGTCTCGTGGCTCAATGATACAGCAGCGCCGCGCACGCCGTTTCAAAGCCGGATCAACGAGGTGCCGCTATCGGTGCGAACGGCAGGGCTTGTCTGGCAGCAGGAACCTGCTGCCATTCCGATGCTTGACTGCGTCTGGAGAGTGGGAGCCGAAACGGTCATCTTGTCACTGTCGCGCCCGCTCGTAGAGGAGTTCATCACGACAGTGCAGAACGGCTTGGCCTTCCCTTCCGAGCCAACTGCTTCGCTAATTCTCGAACTCGCTCTGGAGCCGCTTGTCACTCGACTGGAGGAGACGACGCGTCTGAACGTGCAACTCGTGCGGGTATGCGAAGCCACGATGCTGGCTCCTCATCTTGAACTCGACATCATTTTCGGCGCGGTCAAGGGCAAGGGCCGTCTATTCCTGTTCACGCCACTTGACGGCTTAGTACCGCCTGCGTTTCGCGCGCTAGGCGAACTGCTTGCCCAGTTGCCGCGGCAGCTGGGCGGGCTGCCTCCAGAGCTCCCGCTCATTGTTGCAGGAGAGGTCGGCACGCTTCGCCTTCCTGCGGCGCTTCTTCGAAGCGCATGTGTCGGTGATGCATTGTTGCCCGATATTGCGCCGTTCGGCCGCGGCCAGATCACCCTAGCTGTCGGCCAGTTGTGCGCCGAGGCGGATCTTGACGGCGATGAATTAATCTTGCGGGGGCCTTTCCGCCCGCGACCGTGTCCTTTGGAGAGTGCGCATATGACACAACCCGGATCGCAACTGGAGCTTACTAAGGATCTCGACGATGTCGAGATCGTGCTTGTCTTTGAATGCGGCCGCTGGCCTATTTCTCTTGGGGAATTAAGAAGTGCCGGCGAAGGGCATATTTTTGAACTTGGATGGCCGATCGACGGCCCGGTCGACATAGTGGCCAATGGTCAGCGTATCGGGCGTGGCGACATTGTCCGCATCGGAGAAGAGCTGGGCATCAGGCTCCGTGGCGGGTTTGCATGCAATGAGTGAAGCTCAGCCGACAATCCTGGCGCTTCTTGCGGTTACCGCCGGACTCGGTCTGCTGGTTTTAGCAGTTGCCACGACAACGGCCTTTGTAAAGGTATCAATTGTTCTTTTCCTCGTCCGCAATGCGCTCGGGACCCAGACCATACCACCCAATGTGGTGCTGTACGCCGCGGCGATGATCCTCACTATGTTCGTTAGTGCGCCCGTTGCTGAGCAGACCTATGACCGCATGTCGGATCCCAAGCTCCACTATCAGACATTCGACGACTGGGTAAGCGCCGCTAAAGCCGGAAGTGAGCCCTTGCGCGAGCATCTCAAGAAATTCACAAATGAAGAGCAGCGGCGATTTTTCCTATCTTCGACAGAAAAGGTCTGGCCAGAGGAAATGCACGCTGCAGCCACGCCTGATGACTTTGCAATACTTGTACCATCTTTCTTGCTATCAGAATTGAAGCGCGGATTTGAGATAGGATTTCTACTTTATCTGCCTTTTATTGTTATAGATCTGATAGTGACAACTATCTTGATGGCAATGGGTATGTCGATGGTCTCACCAACTGTTATATCTGTTCCGTTCAAGATCTTCTTGTTTGTTGCCATTGATGGTTGGTCAAAATTGATGCATGGGCTTGTGCTGAGTTATACGTTACCGGGAGGCTGATCATCACTGAATCCAGCATCATTACTCTTATGAGCCAATCACTGGTGGTTTTCATGATCTGGATTCTACCGCCGCTCATTGCATCAGTGGTTGTCGGCCTCGTCATCGGCATCCTCCAGGCGGCGACGCAGATCCAGGATGAAAGCTTGCCGCTCACCGTGAAGCTTCTGGTCGTTGTCGCGGTGATTGGGCTGTTTGCTCCTGTGCTAAGCGCCCCGCTCATAGAGCTAGCCGATCAGATCTTCACCGAGTTTCCCGCAATGACACTTAGCTACTAGTCCGCCCCATGGACGCGCCATCGGCCGATATTCAAATTCTGATCCAGACGGCTTTCGAACTCGTCGTTGCGGCAGGTCTTGGGGCAGCCCGCGCGATGGGCATCATGCTGATCTTTCCCGTATTCACACGCTCGCAGATCAGTGGGCTGATCCGGGGCTGTTTGGCTGTTGGCTTCGCACTACCATGCCTGGCACACGTCAGCGGCGGATTGCCGGCGCTGGATCCTGATACGCGCCTGATCCAGCTAACCCTGCTCGGATTCAAGGAAGTTTTTGTCGGTGTACTCCTTGGCACTTTTCTTGGCATTCCGCTTTGGGGCCTTCAGGCTGCCGGGGAGCTTATCGACAACCAACGCGGCATCAGCAGCCCGACCGCTTCGGCCGATCCCGCGACGAACAGTCAGGCTTCCGCGATGGGCGTTTTTCTGGGGATCACTGCGATTGCCATATTCGTCGGATCAGGAGGCCTGGAAACTTTGATCAGTGTCCTGTACCGCAGCTACTTGATCTGGCCGGTGTATCAGTTTCACCCGACACTGAGCGGGCCAGGAGCAATGGAGTTGTTGGGGCTTCTCGACAGCATAATGCGCACGGCATTATTGGTTTCGGGGCCTGTCGTGTTCTTCCTGATACTGATTGATATATCGATGATGCTGCTGCGTCGCTTTGCCCCGCAATTTAAGGCGAGCCAACTGTCTCCGGCAATCAAGAACATTGTCTTTCCAGTTCTCATGGTCACCTACGCTGCCTATCTGGTGGAGAGCATGAAACTGGAGGTCACACGTGCCAACGGCGTGCTGGAGTGGTTCGACAAATTGCTGCCATGAGCGACACAAGTGAAGAGAAGACACACGCCGCCAGCCCGAAGAAGTTAAGTGAAGCGCGCAAAAAAGGACAGCTGCCACGTAGCTCCGATTTCGTCCGCGCGGTCGGGACTTGCGCTGGGCTCGGCTACCTTTGGCTAAGAGGCAGCGTGATCGAGGACAAATGCCGGGAAGCGCTCCTATTAGCCACCAAGTTGCAGAGCCTACCTTTCGATACCGCGGTGCCGCAGGCATTGGTTGTGCTCGTCCAACTCACAGTCGCGGCTGTTGGCCCGCTGCTTGGAACCCTTGTCGCCGCGGTGATTTTGGCCAGCCTGCTAGCCAATGGTGGATTTGTCTTCTCTCTGGAGCCGATGAAGCTCAGCTTTAAGAAAATTGACCCCTTTGAAGGGCTGAAGCGCTTGGGGTCTGCTCGTTCCATGGTCGAAGTCTGCAAGACCATGTTCAAGGTATTGGTTCTCAGCGCAACCTTTTCCATTGTCCTTCTCGGGATGTGGAAGACAATGGTCCCTCTGCCGATCTGCGGCATGGGCTGTGTTGGCCTCATCTTTATGGAGACAAAATTGCTGATGGGAATTGGCGCCGGCGCACTGCTGGTCGGCGGACTGATCGATCTTCTGCTCCAGCGCGCGTTGTATCTGCGCGAAATGCGCATGACCAATACCGAAGTGACGCGCGAGTCGAAGGATCAGCAAGGAGCGCCAGAGTTGAAAGGTGAACAGCGTCGCATCCGCGAGGAGGCGGCCGACGAGCCTGCGCTTGGCGTGCATCGCGCCACGCTGGTCTTAACAGGAAGGGCGGTCCTGATCGGTCTGCGTTACGTTCGCGGTGAAACCGGGGTGCCGTTCTTAGTTTGCCGTGCCGAAGGTGAGCGCGTTTCACATGTGTTGAGCGAGGCGCGGGCACTACGCCTGACGATCGTCCATGACCATGTCTTAGCGCGTCAGCTGATAGGCACTACAAAACTCGGCCACGCGGTTCCTATGCAATATTTCCAGCCTGTCGCGAAAGCATTCTTTGCCGCAGGCTTGGCCTAGTCATGGAAGTCCACGACTGCCCAGTTCAAAACTGACCTGGCTCCATGCTAGTGGCAAATGTCGGCTGGCCATCCGTGCCCCAGTGTCTCTGTCAGGCCAACCGCGCAACCGCGGGCCTGGGGCAATCACTCCCCTCGGATCTGCCACCCAGCAACTACGGCAAGTCCTCCGGGCATGACCTTGCAGCCTCTGCTGGCCGGTGCGTGGCGCAGTCCGAGGTTTTGAGGCCGGCAGTGCGGATTTGATTGGTGCAGCCGTTGGAATGCCCTCGTCAGCTAGTCGTCAACTAAGCGCCCTATGTTGAACAGCCGTGCTAACTTGAGCTCGGTTGCGAAACATAGGAGTACGAATCGTCATGTATGGTCGAATTGGTGGCTCATCCGATAGTTACCGCGCGCATAATGCCGGCGAGCAATCGGATGCAGGAAGCGAAGGGTTCGCGGACACATTTGCCCGAATGCACTTATCCGGATCGGAAGGTAGCGGCGCCTCATCATCGGCGGCTCCCCAAGCATACTCCCTCAATTCCCGACCTCCTGTGGTGGAGATCAACAGGACTTCCTTCAGGAGACAGGTGAGGCAATTTCATGGTGATGAAATCACGCACATCGCCGACAATCCTCAAGAGTATTCGGAGTTCGTATCGTCACGAGCCAGGCGCACCGCGGACGTTGCTCAGCAATATGGCATCCGTCGAGATACGGAGCACGCGCGATATTTCAGTTACCAATTGGGAGACCGGAGTGCCGGACTGCTGAGAATGGAAGGCGGATTCAGCATGAACGAGTTCGAATCGGAAAGTTGGCGGGAACAATTTCCTGGTCGAACTGAGGTCACTTCCATAGTGGATCTTCAAGTCGCCCATCCGCTCGTCGAAAATGCGGGCGATATTCTGCTGGAGCATCAACTTCGGATAGACGGCGACCGACCGTTGCTGAATTGGCGTGCGGCTAATCCGGAAGCACAAGCGCGCGCGCAGACGATGGGGTTTGTTGAAGTGGATCATGGCGACCTGGTGCTTGACCCTACGCAGCATCCCGACAAATGGACGAAGAACAGTGCCGGTGAGTGGCAGCGTGCAGGCAAACCTCCACTCTATCTCCACAAAACCGAGGATAGCGACAGCAGCGATAGCGGGTCCGACGACGATTTCATGTGATTTGTCGACCCGCCGCCGAGCCTTGCAACTGGTGACGGTTGCAAGGCTGTTGGCAGTGAATGCTAATTGTCCGGCGACAGCCCCGCCTTAGCGCCAGCGCCGCCGAGCAATCCAGCCCATCTCCCAGACAATAAACTGCGGATGCGCATCGTGGGTGCTTGCGAGCGGATTGTATTCGGGCCGGAACTCCGCCTCTTGGAACCGAGCTCTCCCGAATCCAATTTTCTCCACCACACCGTTGGGTCGTTGCGATGCGCCGATCCCGATCGGATCGGCTATGCCTGCTCCGCGCTCGCAGGAAGACCTTCCGCCTCGATCTTGGCGGCGCGATCTCGGCGATAAGTTGGATGGGAGGCAAGATACGCCGCCACGTCAACAGCCGGTAACGCGACATCGCAAATCGGCCCTGACGGTAGCCGATCGACTCCAATCGCCGGACCGCAACTCGCGCAGCGGCATTCGCGGTTTGGCCAGGAGAAATGCTCGCTGACTCACAGCGTGGCCGGCCGCATTCTGAGTGCCCTGTCATGCAGCCTGCGCCGACGGGAGCTCGGCACGCGAATGGCGTGGTTGGCGGCCAAGCCCTGAGGTCAACAAGGACTTACAGAAAGCGGGGGTGAGTTTGCCGCGATGAATTATGACCTTCTCGCGACCGGACCTAGCATCGGCTTCCTCTCGCTCTCGATTGTAGCCGCGCTGTTCGTTGGATTTAACGTGGCAAGCGGTGAATTCGGAATCAGCCAGCCCTTCCAAGTTTCTGGCCATGACGGGGCGACTCGTGTGGATGTGCACCCACATCGGGCTCGGCATCGCACCATTGACCAGCATCTTGGGCTGCAGCTTCATCTCAAACAGCTTTCCTGGCTCGCCACGCAGCGCGACCGGTGCCTCCGGCGGCATCAATTCGTCGGCATTGCACAAATGTTCCAGGTATTTTTGCGCCGGAAATGCGTAGGTCTTCATGCAATCAGTCGTAATGCCGGCTTTTCCTTCATTCAATGCGTTGGCCTGTCCCAGCACCATGTTCAGCAACCCTTTGAGCTGGTCTGTGCGTTCGTGCACTTTGGGTAGCTGGGTGGAGGTGAGTAGCAGGCGTACATTACGCCCCTGCAACCCGGCGAGACAGGTTTGCATCTCAATGGCCTGGGCTCGCAGGTACTGGGCCACATCGTCCACGACCTTACCGGCCTCCTCAGGCTTCATCTGGCGCACTTGGGAGACGACGCTTTGCTGACCGGCCAGATCGAACTGCAAAAGTTCGTCCAATCGTTTGAGCCGCTCCGTCAATACCTCCATTGACAACGCGGCGCCCCCGATTGTCGAGCCTGCCCCCGACGAACTCGCAGCCACCTCTTGCGCTCTCACCTGTGTACTCGCAACTTGATCCGAGCGCGCGAGAACCTTGGCTGCTGGCACTGTGCCGGCGTTCGCAGCGACTGGTGTTGATGGCTGCCCGGCGGCAGAAGTCCCGGCGCGAGCTGCCGACTTATGCTTTGACTTCCCTTTCCTTCGCGCTGTAGTGCCTTCTGACACTGCAGCCGTACCAGCAGTGTCAGCCGGTATCGCAGCGCCTGCCCTGGCCGGCATCGCAGCGCCCGCCTGGGCCTGTGGCGCCATGATGGCTGACGGCGGAGACTGCAGGTTCAACAAGTGCATGGCATCGTGCGCAGTGATCCATGCATCGTCCACGATCCGTTCGAACAGTTTCAATGGGAGGCCGGCATCTGGGTAGGTATGGCTTAGCTTGGTATGCACCTCGTGCAACGCCAATCCAAAATCCGAAAGCCGCTCCATGATTTTTTCTACAACCGCGCAATCATGAGCGTTGAGTGTTTTGCCATCATCCATTATGCCCTTCGCCAAAGAGAGGGCGCGAAGAGCTTCTTGAGCGGCGCTTGCCATCAGCTGCACCACTCCATTTCGACCGACGAGGAGTTCCTTCAAATCTGGCTCGAACCTGCTCGCCCGCAGTTCAATCTTGGCCCGCGCAAGACCGATCCGCTCACGGACCAGCCAGATCCTGACACTCAGTACCGAGCCGGCACGCAGCCGCAGTGCGCACCGCTCGGCTTCCCGCATCACGGGCGTTCCACTGGATAGGCTAGCGGTGGCAGCGCAGGCGGATCGCTGCCGTTCGGAGCGCCATGCCTTTTTTTCCCACCACTTAATTGCCGCCGTATGGTGGTTCTCCACATTTAAAATCAACAGCTCCTGCCGGTCCGCCTGGGAGTAGGAGTAGAGTTTATCGACCATACCTGCCGCTTTCTTGGTCTTTTTGTCCAATTTCGTGATCGTCGACAGGCCAAGTTTGTCTACTTCATTCGCGGCGTCGCACACGATCTGGCAACATCTACGCACCTTGTCGTCTGGCATAATTGTCTGCGCCTCAGCCGCAGGCAGGCTAGCGCGGTACTCCAGAATTGCTGAGGCTGCATCGACGACCCCACTGATCAGCTCCACCGCCTCCTCGGGGACGTCGGTTTTCCTGGCCGCAGCCTCGCAATCAGTCAGTTGTTGAACAAGACTGTTCATTCTGAGCTGTGTCGGACTGATATCTTTATTTGACGATGAGCTGGTGCCTTCCACCTGCGCGGTTGATAGTTGGCTACCGACCGGCGCCATGGCTTCGCCCTCAGACATGGAGGGAGAACCGCGCCGCCTTGCGGCTGCGCCACGTGGCGCTACGGTTCCGCGTGGTGGCGCAGCGGCTCCACGTGGCGGTGTGTTCAGGATTTGATCTTCGCCAATCGAGGCGCCTGGCAGACTTTCGCGGGCATCGCCTGGACCGCGCGCAACTGGAAGGGAGGAGGGCCTCCTATCGGCGTCCCCAGAGCGCATCTGCTCCACAACGGAATCGAATGACTGTCCACCTTCTCCCGCAGCAAGACTTGATTGCGAAAGGGAACTGCTCGCCCGCCCCGCGCGGCTGGCTCCAGTTTCAGCCTGCGATTTCCGTGGTCGGCCAATGCCCTTCATATTGCGTCTCCGTAGTAGGCGAGAATGTGCTGCTATTGTGCTGGCGGCTGACGAGACCAGCGGCATCTTTCGGTTAACGTCACGGTCAGCCAGACCCGCGACGGCGTAATGTTCCCGCCAAAGTGCTTCTCAGTAGCAGGCCAAGATTGGCCCGAGCTCACAGGACTTTCGCAACGTTGCCATCGATGTCCTGAGATTATCAGCGCTTCAGTCCGCCGATTTCCAGGAACAGCGAATGAAATCAGACCAACTCGGCTAGCTCCCCTTCCTAGACACGTGCCTGACGATTTTATTGATGCGTCACTCCTCTCGTTCGCCACCGACAAAGTCACACATTTGCTTCAGAGAAGCGTGTGCGTTGCGTATCACGCGGACCATTTCGATCTATAGTTACAAAAAGTGTCGAGACGGGACCTTTGGATCCGAAGGTCAGGCACGGCCGGCCTAGATAGACCGCTTGGCTGACGATTAGCTGACGATGGGAGTTCTCACGAACAGGGCAAGAAAATCCGACCGCTTCAAGCTTTCGATATGGTGAGAAGAGGATCCGCACCGGCCTCCCAAAGCCGGCAGACCATCCCATGTTCGTACGGTCGCCGACCTTCTCGAAGCCAATGAGCTCACCGCGCCGGGCCGTGATGTGCAGGCGAGAGAATGGTGATGCAAAGACCGAGTTCCTGCTCGTTGCGTGCGCCCGTGGAGCCAGCAAGAATACGGTCATTGCGGTCATGCAGCACGTGGACCGTGTCTCCTGTTCGACACCACAGCATCGAGGATGCAAACGAGCTGCTGCGGCTGCCATTCGGTCGCGGCATGCGTGGACGGCGGGATTGGCCGAACAGCCGAGATCGTGGTCGACTGTTCGATGCGAGAGCAACATCCTGCAGAGCATACGTTTTTGCGCTGGCCGGTTTTTGTCAAAAGCCGTCAGGTTCTCGAAAGCTCCCGCCCTTAGCTTGATCGAGGCTAACCTTTAACACGTCGCCGCCAATGGCAAATGCCGGAGTACCTGATGATAGCAGCAATTGGGAGTGGAGTTGGCAACCTCGGGACTTCCTTGATCCGAAAGGGCCATGGGGATTCGAAATCCGAGCATTCTGGTGATGGCAAGCCGGCTGATGGCAATGATGGCAAGCCAGCTGGTGGGAATGATGGCAAGGCAGCTGGCGGGAACGATCGGGCGGATAACCGGACCGTTTCAAATGATCAACTTCAAGACAACTCACAGTCTGCAGCACAAAGTGAAGCCTTCCAAAGTATCCTGCGATCGTTCGCGTTCCAATTCGCGAACGATGCGATGGCTGAGGCCGATGAAGCTTTGGATGACACAGAAGATGCCTGACGCGGGAAATCCGGCGTGAGGTCATACAGGCCGTTATTGACGGCACAACTCCAACAGAAAAAGGAATGATCATGGCTGCAGTTGATAATAATAAAAAATCAGGCAATACCAATACCAGTAGCGCCGGCAATACCGATAAAACTAACAGTGGCACTCCCGGCAATACAAGCGGAGCTGATGCTACTGCTTTTCAGGCGCAAGTGCAGGAACTAACCAATGTTAGCTTGGAGGCGACGAAAAGGAGTGTCCAGTTGCGCACTCTAACGACCAATCTCCAGACCATCAAGAAGGCCGCCGACGAACGCGTTTCGTAATGTCGGAAGCGGGTTTTAGACTGCCCCCTAGCGCGTCTCCTTATTGACGCGACGTAGTCCCGAAATGAGCCGCATGGCAATTGCCATGCGGCTTCTATCCTGTTTGAGAGATGCTCTGTGGATGACGCCGTTTCCCTCCGTTTCGAAGTGCGTTCGGGGCACTATTGCGGTCTGACCGGCAAGACGGATCTTCAAAAGTGTTTAATCGGCAGCGGCTTCGATGCCGATTTGGTCTTTGTCGAGCAGGGACTGGCACCGCATCACCTTCGTGTAACTCTTCTTGGCAAGTCGATCGAACTGGAGGCGCTTGCACCCGGACTCAGTATCGAGGGCAACCGGAATATCGCCGCAGGCCAGTCCGTTGTTGTGCCCCTTCCTGTCGTCCTGCTCGTAGGCGAGATGTCCATTGCTTTGTCCGTGCAGGATGCAGAGCCGCCTGGTTCGACCGGCATACCGCGCCTACCGATCGGTGTGCTCGCCATGGTCATAATCAGCTCACTCGGGATCGGCGCGCTTTCAGGCACGATCTCCTATCTTGGCAATGCAAGTGGATCGAGCCCCAATTCACTTCGGGCTGAAGTCGCGTCCAGAACGATCAGTCACCGCGCTGACAATGAACTTACGGAGGCAGCGGCCCAAGAGCTGCAGGAGGAAGTCGATCGAGCGGGTCTTCTCGACGTCAAGATTGGGTCGGCAAAGGGTGTTGTGACCGCCGAAGGCACCGTCACGTCTGAATCGGTCATCAGTTGGCAGAAGCTTCAGCAATCGTTCGATCGTCGCACCAAGGGTACTCTAACACTGGTGAACGGAGTGCTCATCAAAGAGGAGAAGGCGCCATCCGCAATCGCGGTCGAAGCTGTGTGGCATGGGGTCCAACCATATATTGTCATCGACAGCGAGAAGTATTTTGTCGGCGCCATTTTGGCTGATGGATGGGTGGTCGAACGTATTGAGGACAGCCGTGTGCTGCTGAGCAGGAATGGCCGCATTGCTGCTCTCCAATATTGAAAGCTCGCAGGCCCCATCAAGCAGCACTCTATGGCCAGCCAAACATCCTGTCGCGCTCGGTGCTGACAAGCTGGCTGCGTTGGAAACATTTGCTGCCCAGCCATTTCGCGCCTGCTTGTGGCTCTCATGCAGGGTCACGCGCTGGCCAAGGCTGAGGCGCCTTCGGAGTTCGAAAGCCACGTTTCATGGCGTAACAGCAGAGTAAGTCTCAACCGATTGCAAAGGTGTCTCGATGGCCAACGTCCTGCGTGACTTCATCAAGCGTGCGCCGGCCAGCCCGGATTTAATGGTTGCGTTGATGCTGCTTCTGGCTGTCGCGATGATGGTCATGCCTATCCCGGTCGTGGTGGTCGACGCCCTGATAGGATTCAATATGGGGTTGGCCATACTGCTGATGATGGTTGCCCTGTATGTCAGTACTCCACTTGATTTTTCCTCTTTGCCCGGCGTTATTTTGATTTCCACTGTATTCCGTCTCGCGCTCACGGTCGCAACGACGCGACTGATCCTGGCCGAGGGGGAGGCCGGCAGCATTATTCATACTTTTGGCGATTTCGTCATTTCAGGCAATATCGTGGTGGGTTTCGTCATATTTCTGGTCGTCACCATGGTGCAATTCATGGTCCTCGCGAAGGGTGCCGAACGGGTGGCAGAAGTGGCGGCGCGTTTCACGCTGGATGCTCTGCCGGGCAAGCAAATGGCGGTCGACGCAGAGCTACGCAACGGCCACATCGATGCCAACGAATCCCGCCGGCGGCGCGCCGAATTGGAGAAGGAAAGCCAACTCTATGGCGCGATGGACGGCGCGATGAAATTTGTGAAGGGCGATTCCATCGCCGGGCTGGTGGTTATCTGCATCAACATGCTGGGTGGAATTTCGATCGGCCTGCTCTCCAAGGGCATGTCCTTCGGCGAGGTACTGCATCACTACACTCTGCTGACGATAGGCGATGCATTGATATCGCAGATTCCGGCCCTTCTGCTCTCCATTACTGCGGCGACCATCGTCACCCGTGTGACTGGGACGGCGAGGATCAACCTCGGTACAGAAATGGTCAGTCAGCTCACGGCCAGCACTCGAGCCTTGCGACTGGCGGCCGGCGTCCTGGTTGTAATGGGGTTCGTTCCTGGGTTTCCCCTCCCCGTCTTTCTGATGCTGGCCGCAGTGTTCGCTGCGGTAAGCATTGTCAAGGCTGATGTGCTGGGCGCCGGCACTGCCGATGCGAAAGGTGGAACTGCAGCGGAGCCTAAGCAAGCCGCGCCTGCGAAGGAATTCCCGATCGCATTTTTTCTAGCGCCAGATCTTATGCAGGCGGTCGATCAAGCCGAATTGCAAAAACATATTGGGCGCGTTTCGCTCCTGGTCACAGCCGATCTGGGCATTATCGTTCCTCGCATCCCTGTCTTGGTTGACGAGCAGCTGCCTGAATCGCAATTCCGAATTGATGTCGAGGGCGTGCCAGTCGAACAGGACGCCTTAGATCCAAACCAGATGGCGCTCCGAGCCGATGTAGCGCACGTCGACTCGAGCGGTGTCCCCCTTAGACGTGAGCCGAAAACGGACAGACTCCCGGTTGAACATACCCCTGCAAAGGCCCTTACGGGCGCCGGCACGGAGCATAGGGCTCCCGGCGAACTCCTCGCCTTGCGCGTCCATGCAGCGTTGACCCGCTACGCACCGCGATTGGTGGGCATCCAAGAGACCCGACATTTCCTGGGCCGAATGGAGCAGGAATATTCTGAGCTTGTGAAAGAGGTGCTACGCACGACGCCGATTCCTCGGATTGCCGATGTTCTGCGCCGCCTCCTGGAGGAAGGTATCCCAATCCGCCACACCCGTCTCGTGTTGGAGGCATTGGCCGAATGGAGCGAGCGTGAGCAGAACGTTGCCCTGCTGACGGAATATGTCCGTTCTGGTTTGAAGCGACAGATCTGCCACCGCCATGCCAACACGGAGGGCATCGTGTCCGCCCTGGTCGTCGAGCGCGAGAGCGAGGATGTGATGCGTGGCGCGGTTCGAGATTCGGATGCAGGCCCCTATCTCGCACTGGAGGATCGGCAAAGCGAAGCGATGCTATCACAGATACGTCAGGTCCTTTCGAACGCAGAACCGGGTCAAACCCGCCCTATTCTGTTGACGTCGATGGATGTCCGACGTTTCGTCCGCGGCTTTCTGACGCGAAACGGGGTTGATCTCGCCGTGCTGTCTTATCAAGACCTCGCCTCCGACTTTACAATTCGCCCCGCAGGATCCGTCACACTCCCGCACGGATCGAACAGCGGATTGTTAGAGTAGTCCCACCTTTCCTAACTGAACGCCACGCGCCTCCCCGATAACTGAGAGATAACATGAATAGTAATACAGTTTCTCCATCGCCTATGTTTCTGCGCCGGAACTCACTTCTTTTTGCCGTACTCGCCATTCTGCCTTTGGGCGGTTGCGCCAGCTGGCAAAAGCCGGCTCTTTCCGTGCAGGAGACATCTTCCCCCGAGTTGCTCAGCGCCGATCAAATCGATCCGGCTATGCGCGAACGCATTTTGCGCGAAGTTGGTCAGGATGTTCAAGAGCGGGCTTTGCGGGATGAGGTGAAGCAGCACCCGGACAATGTTGATGCGGCGATACGACTTACAAATGCCTTGGTGGGCCAGAAGCGCCCGCACGAAGCGGTTGAGGTGCTCGACAGCGTCTTGGTTGCAGCCCCAGGAAACGTACGTGCATTGAATGCGAAGGGCGTGATTTTGGACATTGAGGGGCGGCATGACGCGGCACAGGCCCTGTATCGGCGAGCTCTCGAAAACGAGCCAGGCAATCAGATGGTGCAGCATAACTTCAATCTGTCGCTTGCCTTTAACGGCAAGTCCGAACAACCAAGGTTAGCACGATCGCAATAGGTGGGCACAGTGCATGCGCAGCCTGTTCCCCGGCTCGAACACGCGCTCGGCTCCCATCATAGATGGCCCCCTGAAGAGAGCCATATCTATGCAAAACAGTTGCTCCAGATCTGGCCGGCAGAGATCGGCAGGAGAGCCGGATGACATCACGCGGCCACCCGCAAGGCCACCCGCCTCGCTTCGTTGCCAGAGCGCCCTCTCCCTCGCCGGTCACCGTCTCGCAATGCGGCGACCTGGCTTAAGGCGGTCGACCGAGCGCCCGATGCAGTAGCCATGAATACGTAACGCAGCGATGGACCCGCCGGATCGTGTCGCGCTTGTGCTGGCCGTCCCTGCCATTACAGCACGGTGATTGTAGCTGGATCATATTCTAGAGGCATCGATGGTGTGGATGCCTTCGATCCAAACAATCGATTTGTTGAATTCGTCCGCCTGAGGAAATTAGCTGCGGCGATCCGACTTCCGACGCCTGCAGGCGCAAAACCAACAGCGTGAGCGCTGCGGGTCCGGAGGCAGGCTGCAAAGTGCAATCACCAGCGCTGATAAGCGGCAAGTGAAGAATGTATCGCTCGGGCAACTCCTGTGTTGTGCACGGTTGCCCCGCGAGGTGAACTGTAGCAGCTTGGCAGCTCAGCGTTCACGAAAGGAGAAAAGATTTGGGGCCAAGCAAAGACCGGCTTTTTTGATTGTCTTGCTGTATCGCTATGGTGGGGCGGGCGCGACCGCTCCCATAATTCAATACGCTGCCTTTAGCGATGGACGATGACGGGATGCGTCGCCGAGACTTCAATGGTGGAGGAGCAGCGCACCCGTCGATCCATTTGCTTTCAGCGGCAACCGCCACTATGAAGCGACACTTCGCCCAACTGTGTTTCAAGCTGCCCGGAGAAGTTTATGACAGAAGAACCCCACAAGACCGACATCCTCATCGAGCTCACTGCCGATGTTGTATCAGCCTACGTCTCCAACAACCCCGTCCCGGCGGGGGAGCTTCCTGCCCTGATCGCCCAAGTGCACGGGGCTCTAAACGGCACGGCTGGACTCATACCGGCAGAAGAGCCTGTGCCTGTAAAAAAACCTGCTGTCCCGATCAAAAAGTCGATCGAACCGGACTACATCATTAGCCTTGAAGACGGCAAGAAATTCAAATCGCTAAAGCGCCATCTGGCGACGCACTATGGTCTGACCCCAGACGAATATCGCGCCAAATGGGGTCTGCCGTCGGATTATCCCATGGTGGCGCCGAATTACGCCGCTGCGCGCTCCGCCTTGGCCAAGACCATGGGACTCGGCCGCAAACCGAAAGAGCCGGAAGCCCCAGCCACGGCGCCGGCGAAACGGACCCGCAAGAAGGTCGCAGCCTAAATCCGTATCAACAGTCGTTCGGACGCGCAGCAGCCGTTGGCCCAATCTGCGCGGAATCAAAGGGCGGGGATGAGCCCCGCCTTTCCCGTCCAAGAGCCTCATTTCCAGAGTAATTCATGATGGCTCCAGCAATCCCTGCCGCGGCATTAACTTGCATGCTCCGGCCCGGGTTTCGAGCCGTCAATGCGTTCCGGCGATGACGAACCTTGCCAAGGCTTTCCCGGACCGTTAGCCAGCCTTGCTGAGGCTGCCTGCAGAGGACTTTCCCGTGCGGCGATCCTGTTCCACCTCGTAGTTGATCTTCTGGCCCTCATTAAGGGTCGACAGGCCCGCTCGTTCAACAGCGGAAATGTGGACAAAGACATCCTGACCGCCGTTGTCAGGCTGAATAAAACCAAAACCCTTCGTGCTGTTGAACCACTTCACCGTTCCAGTCGCCATATCCATTCCTTTGTAATAAGTCGCAACTTAGGCAGGCCATTCACGCCAGCCTGATTTGTACACGAGACTTTAGGCGCATCAAAATCGGAAAATTGCAAGGCCCACTCGATCGCCTGATCTCCAGCAGCAACTGCAACATATGCGAGGCGCGTGCCAGACGAGGCGTATGCCAGACGTTTCGTCGTGCGCTGTCGCTCGAACGTTGACAGAAACAATGACACACCTTGCAAACTCGGCACATCTTGTGGACGTGCTCGGGTCGCTTCTCGACTGCGATACCCGCTCCTGACCGGGTATCGTCGGCCAAAATGAGAGTTTTTGTCATGTGCCGCCAGACCGAAAGATCAGGCGCGCAGCGACCTGCACATTCAAACCGGAACCCGCGAACCTCGATTAGCTTCTGCCTGCTCCGAAGGGCGGTAGCCTGCTCTGAGGCGGGCCACTGTCGGGTTGAAAACCAACTGTCGGGTTCGGAACCCCAGATTGTCGGCAAGGTACGCGCCGCCCACTGGTTGGCCAAAGGGGCACTGGCTCCTGATCCTGCCGCCATGCTCGCCCGATCTCAACCCGATCAAGACAGGTCTGCTCAAAACTCAAGGCGCGGCTGCGGAAGAAGGCGGCCAAAACTTTCGACGCTCTCTGCGGAACTCTCGGCGATATCTGCCAGCTGTAGGAGCCAAATCAAAAACCATTAATTGCGACAGGTGATTTTATGACATTCATTGCGAAGAGGCCAGAATGAACAGCGGAAGAGAGTAGCAGCTCTCTGGTCGCGGCGAGGTGGATCGTCGACACGATCGGCACCTGGCCCGTGCGGGGATCGCACCGCAGCCAGCACCAGAGCCAGACCTTGACCGCTTGCCTTGCTCAGGCGCCACAACAACGAGTGGCTGGAAGCAGATCCACGTGAACTCAGCGATATCGATCAGACGATGCTTACCCTCATGAAAGCCGATCCCGACGCTGTCCAGCGCCGCGAAATCCTGACCAGCATATGGCGCATCGGATGCCACCGCCTGCACACTCACCATCGACATGCCGGAACTCGGAACCAAAGGCCGCAAGCCTCGCCGGCCTCGGCAAAATGGAGCGGCCGCGCCTTCATCCGGGGCGGCCGGGCCAATGTTCGCCAGGCCCTCTACATGCCCGGCCCTTCGCCCTGCGCTTCAACCCCGACCTCAAGGCAAAATACCAGGCGCTAAAGGCGGCAGGCAAACCCGCAAAGGTCATCATCTTGTTGCGAAAGCTCCTCATCCTAGCAAACGCTCTCCTCAAGGCGCAGCGAAAATGGCCCCTAAAACCCTTGACCGAAACGGATACCTTAGCCTTTCAGGTGAGGCGGGCCGAGATAGACCAACCGCGGGTTTAACTTCGCGAGTTTAAGCTGATTATGCCGATGCAACTCTAGCGCCTGCGCGACCGTTTTAGCTTCCATCAACAAGGCGGCAGGCTGGGAGGAAGTACCCTCCCCTGCCGCGAACAAGCTTTGGACAAAGCCCCACCTTGTCCGTAATGTGATCGGGAGGCCGGGGCGCGGCGGTGCTCAGCGGATGTGACGCGCGAGATCTGCGACCCTACCCATCAGCACTTCCATCGGTCCTCGCTGGAAGATGCGCAGCCAAAGCACCGCAAAAGTGCTGATAACCACAACGAAGCCAAAGAGCGTGGACAGGCTCTCGTCTTTGAAAATGTTTATCTTCATAAGATAGGCTATTCCCGCAATGTGCAGCACATAGGCCGTCAAAGACATCGAGCCGACTGCGATTATTGGCCAGACCAGCTTTCGCAGACGCGGGAGCGCATCCACAGCGAGCATGCAAGCCGCCAAGATGATCATTGCGCAACCGGTGCTGCCCACGATCGAAAGCGTCGTTTCGCTATGAGGT
The DNA here is from genome assembly GCF_029625735.1 of Mesorhizobium sp. WSM4935. Classification (NCBI taxonomy): domain Bacteria; kingdom Pseudomonadati; phylum Pseudomonadota; class Alphaproteobacteria; order Hyphomicrobiales; family Phyllobacteriaceae; genus Mesorhizobium; species Mesorhizobium sp. WSM4935. Next base: position 37,705 of record NZ_JARTVR010000011.1, read on the forward strand.
GCGGCTATCCATGACGACTTGACTATAAATGACGACTTGGAAGGCTCAAAAGCGCCGTCAACGTCAGACCACCACAAGGAGGTTTCAGTCAAAGCGCGGGAACTCAGCGCGAGCAAGGATCCCCCATGGCCCAACACGGCCAGCGCGACCCCCGCCAGACCAAGGCGCCAATGCGCTGCTAGCGTATTAAGATTAAGGCGCGCGATGGCCATGCCAGCGATGAGGAAAGGAACCCAGGTCACCGCGGGATAGTAGCCGTTGACCATGAGGTTGAAGACCGGGTCGAGGAGGTTGGGGGCAACCGACAGAAGGGAGGAACGGACTTGCGGGAGAACTAATGCCGTAGCGGCAGCGATCAAGCCCAGCTGATATGCGCTGAGCCGATGGAGCGGCAATACCAACAAGAAGCAAATTCCGTAGTATTCTAGGATGACTTCGACCTGGGTACCGAGGCAGCCCAGGATTGAGCCAAGCGCGAGCAAAACAAGGGCACGAATTGCGACTCTGGCGATGGCCTGTCTACCGGCTATCCCCGACTTCGGCGCCTTGCGACCTGTAATCAGGAGGATTGAAAAACCGGCCAATACGGCAAACAGGGCCGACGGCCGCCCATGGGTTAGTTCCATCAGAAACCCGACTAGTCCTCCTTCGCCGGGGTCGGGACCGAGATGGGCGGCATACATCCCGAAGACAGCCAGGCCCCGAGCGAGGTCGATGCCGACCAGCCGATCTACTACCGACCCATTCCTAGCGTCGGCAACCGGTGCCTTCATTACCATGGTAGATTCCCTTGTTGGGTGTGTGGATCGCGGGAGCCGCGATAGGAGAGCCGGTCGGCTGCTGCCGTCGCCTCGTGAAAGGGTTCAAAACATCGCGCCATCTGGCGCATCGAGCCGGCGACAGAGCTGTTCAGCCATTAGCCTGGGGTAAGAACAACAGATCGGCTCACAAAGCCTGTGTCACGGACCTGAAAAGTGGTGTCGCGGAACCGTCGTTTTTTGCATGATGGCTAAGCCGAGAGATCCACTGCACCGACGAGAGACTCAGCGACGTTAGATATCCGATCAGTACGCCGCGGCTCCGCCGGTGACGATCACCCCGGGTGTCAAGGCCAGGGCGTAAACCTGCCATAATCTGTGGTAGTGCGCCCGCGACCAATCCGTTCGACAAAGCTCGGCGCATGGTCGAGCCAATCATATTCTTCCATGTGGCTGTTGCCTGAAAAACCGAAGACGCCGTTCGCTGGTCCAGCTCCAGACCTCGGCCTGCGTCGGTCATTAGAACCGGCGCGCCTGTTTCCCAAATCAATTTGCTGATGCAGCCGCCGGGGGTCACATTGAGCAAAAGTGCCGAGTTCAGGACGGGTTTCATAGGGGCTCTTCGTTTGGCTTTGTTAACGACCCCTTTCTTGCAAGTTGTAGCTGACAGCAGCCTGAAAGCTCCCCAAATAATTCGCTGCCGCCGGTTCAGCCTATTGTCAGCTTCGACCAATAAGATGGGAGCCTTGCCCTCATACCGGAGCTCGGCAGCATGATGCGAATACTGCTCACTGAAGACGATAAGGACCTTGGAAGTGCTATGCACGATCATTTGGTGGCTGGTGGCCACGCGGTCGACTGGGCCAAGAACCTGTCCGAAGCGCGCGATTATGCAGCTGTGGTCGGCTACGACCTTATTTTGCTCGACGTTCACCTGCCGGACGGCAATGGGATCGACTATCTGCGGGAGCTGATCAAGGAACTTGAATCGGCACCGGTCATCATTCTGACAGCCTGCGATCGGATTTCGCATCGCATCGAGGGCTTCAACGCTGGAGCCGACGACTATTTGGTCAAGCCGTTCGATCTGGGGGAACTCTCAGCGCGTATCCATGCAGTGGCACGTCGCCATGGGCATTTTCCGGAGCCGCAATTTTCGGTTGGGACGCTTTCCATACAGGCAGCCGAGCGACGCCTCTTCCGCGACGGGCAGGAGGTCTACCTGACTTGACGCGGATGGGCGGTGCTCGACTACCGTCTGCCCCAGCCCTGCACGGTCGTTTCAAAAGGGAAGATCGTGGACGCGCTTTTCGGCAGACGGCGCTGATTCATACTCTAAAAGAAAATTCGGCTTCCAGTTGCCTTGGCCATGACTTTCCTTCCCGAGAGATGGGTGACAGTTCATTCCGGATAGATGGGTTACACTTTCGGCCCTTTGCAAGGAGAGCAAGGTGCCTTGGAAGGAGTGTAACGTCATGGAAGAGCGGCTGAAGTTCGTCGCCCGGCTGCTGGACGCGAGAAGATGGCGGTGCTTTGCCGGGAGTTCGATATCTCGCGCAAGACCGGCTACAAGATCCTCACGCGCTACAACGACAGCGGCCTGGAGGGCTGACGGACCGATCGCGGCGGCCCTATCGCCACGCCAATCAGCTTCCGTTTCAAATCGAGAAGCTGATTGTGCGCCTCAAGCAAGACAAGCCGACATGGGGTGCGCCGAAGATACGCGAGCGGCTGGCCCGGCTGTATCCGGATGTGCACCGGCCCGCGATCTCGGCCGTGCATGCCGTGCTCGACCGCCACGGCATGGTCGAGCGCCGCAAGCGCAGGCGCAACAGGGCGACGGGGACACCACTTTCAAACGGCTGTCGCCCTAACGATCTTTGGTGTGCCGACTACAAGGGCGAGTTCGGCAGAGAACACGGCCGGGACAGGGGATCACAAACACTTGACCGTTCCAGACCCTGGCAGTGGCGCATCGATTGACCGTTGGCTCTGTTCGTGGGCACCGAAAATAGGGCCTTCTTGGTCCTCGGCAGAGAATATGGCCCGGACGGGGGATAACAAACACTTGACCGTTCCAGACTCTGGCAGTGGCGCATCGATTGACCGTCGACTCTGTTCGCGAGCGCCGAAAATACGGACGACCCCTATGGTCAAAGTGCACTTCTGACCTGCTAGGCACTGTTCGATAACTGGAGGCACCCGCTACGGTGCCCTCGTATTTAAGACACCTGTCAGTTTCAAGCCTGGACATTGACGCGTGGCGCGGCTGCCATTCGTTGACCGCCACGTCGAATTGCCCGCCAACCAGTGTACAGCCGCCGGTGGTCACATTGAGCAAAAGTGCCGAGATCAGGAGGGGTTTCATAAGGCCTCTTCGTTTGGCTTTGTTAACGACCCCTTTCTTGCAATTGTAGCTGACAGCAGCCTGAAAGCCCCCAGATATTCGCTGGCGCCGGTTCAGCCTACTGTCAGCTTCGATCAATAAGGCAGGAGCCTTGCCCTCATACCGGAGCTCGGCAGCCTGATGCGAATACTGCTCATTGAAGACGACGACGACCTTAGAAGTGCTGTGCACGATCATTTGGTGGCTGGTGGCCACGCGGTCGACTGGGCCGAGGGCCTGTCCGGAGCGCGCGGTCATGCAGCTGTGGCCGGCTACGACGTTATTTTGCTCGACGTTCACCTGCCGGACGGCAATGGCATCGACTATCTGCGGGAGCTGATCAAGGGGCTTGATACAACGCCGGTCATCATTCTGACAGCCCGCGATCGGATTTCGCATCGCATCGAGGGGCTCAACGCTGGCGCCGACGACTATTTGGTCAAGCCGTTCGATCTGGGGGAACTCTCGGCACGCATCCGTGCAGTGGCACGTCGCCAAGGGCATTTTCCGGAGCCGCAATTTTCGGTTGGGACGCTTTCCATACAGGCAGCCGAGCGACGCCTCTTCCGCGACGGGCAGGAGGTCCACCTGTCTGGACGCGAATGGGCGGTGCTCGACTGCCTTCTACGCCGGCCCGGTTCGGTCGTTTCAAAGGGGAGGATCGAGCACGCGCTTTATTCATTCAATTCGGAGTTCGAGAGCAACACAGTGGAGGTTTATGTCAGCCGGCTCCGCAAGAAGATCGGCGGGGATAGAATAGCAACCGTGCGTGGCTCCGGATACAGGCTCGTGGTCACATGACGAACTCGAACAGCATGACGAGAAAGCTGATATCGTGGTTAGGCGGGGCAACGCTCCTGGTTTGGATCGCCGCCCCAACCATTGCTGCGTTCATTTTTTGCAATAATGTAAACGAAAGTTCGGATGACTTGCTCCAGGGGAGCGCAGAGTACAGAGAACCAGAGCTGATCAAGGTCTTGAATGGAAAACACGTTGATCAATACAATAACCACTTGCCAACTTATGAAAAGTACTGGACCTATCGTGAGCAGGTTATTAATAAGTACGGGGTAGTGCTTATTTCTGAACCGGAAGAGGGTCAGCAGCCCTTCCCTGATGCTCCCCTGAGTAACGGCTTTTGGCGAAACGCTGATTACCGCGTCTACACAGAGGAGATCCAAGACGGCGTGTATCATCAGTTGGCCGAACCGCTTGATGGCCGCCGTACCACAATCGCGAAGGGCGCACTTTTTGTCTTCCTTCCGACACTCGTGCTCCTGCCCTTTAGCTTAGCTGTTTGGTGGATCGTGATCCGGCGCTCGCTGCGGCCAATCGAGGTACTGCGACAGCAGATCGGATCGCGCGACGGCGGCAATCTGTCACCAATGGACTTGGGCGATTTCCCGGCAGAGTTGGCTCCAATCGCGGCATCCGTCAATCGGCTTCTCGATCGTCTGCGGGCGGCTCTCGAGGCCGAACGCGAGTTCGCCGCAAACAGTGCGCATGAACTGCGCACGCCGATCGCAGGTTCAATCGCTCAGATGCAGAGATTAGTGGCCGAGCTTCCCAATGGGTCGGCCAAAATGCGTGCGCGCGGCATCGAGCAAGCGCTGTCGAGCCTTGGCCGCCTTGTCGAAAAAGTGCTTCAGCTCGCTCAAGCCGAATCGGGGGTTGGCATGGCGGATCACGCGATCGATCTTGTCCGATCGGTTCGGCTGGAAATCGATGACCTGAGGAAAAAGCCGCAATATGCCGGACGCCTGCATCTTAACGTCGACGGCTGCCCCACTTTGATGCGCAAAGTGGATGTCGATGCGTTTGGGATCCTCCTTCGTAACCTGATCGAGAATGCGCTGATACATGGACTGCCCACTGTTCCGACAACAGTTTCCGTCCAAACTGATGGAACCATCGCTATTGCAAACGCCGGACCGGTGGTGCCCCTCCCCGACCTCGAAGGGCTTACAAAGCGATTTAGTCGTGGTGCTACTCCTGCTGCGGGCTCAGGCCTTGGTCTACATATCGCTAACATGGTTATCCAGCGGATCGGTGGCAGTCTAGAGCTTGCGTCGCCCGCCCGCGGTCGCAATGATGGTTTCGAGGCGATCATACGAATTCCTCAATGACACCGGTGAATTCGACGACAGTTGGACACAGGGCGGATTGCTGGCAAGGCTGCTGACAGGGCGAACTGTACGGCAGTATGTATACGGCGTAGAAATCGTACTTCACACAACGCATTTCGGCCGCGGCAATCAATGCCGCTATCATCGTCTGAGCAGTTCGATCGAAGCGACACGACATGATCGGCAAAATCGAAGGCTCCGCCTCACCGCTCGCTCGATTTCGCCCGGGGAGAAAAAAGGCCATCCGAGAAAGTGCAAGCCGCCGCGCAAAGGCGACGTGTCCAATTGTCTGGGTGCCCCTGTGCGCCGGCCCGATCGGGTTGGCGCAGGTCCAGTAAGGACCCGGACCAACCATTCCATTTAGACGACCGGCAGGTTTTAATCGGCGTCCGGATCGCCGTCCCAAAATGCCCCAAGTATACGGCTAGAAAGGCTGCCAACGATCGAGCTTTGGTCGGAGGCGTGCTTGTCAGCGTCTTGGGTGCTTGACCGGCCTTTGCAATGGCCATCGCCATCGCAAGTATCGTGCGTGGCCAGTGAGACCGCAATTTCATCAGCCTGGAGCCGACCGTATCGGTGCTTTTTTATGATTTAGGGATTTTTCGTTTTCCTCTTGGATCATCACGGGTTTGGAGAGGATCTGGTGTTAAGTGCCATTCGGAGCGCCGGCGAACGGCCCGAAATTAATGTGGTCGAGTGATGAAGCCTCCCGAATGCGTTAAACGAGACCCTTTATGGCGGCCCTGGCTGACAACAGTCTGAAAGCTGCAAGCGGCATGCGAAAATGGGGCGATCCTGAATGACGACAGATGCTATCAACATGAAAGAGGCTCGCCCTGAAAGCTGAGCACGCTTTATGCTCAGGCTGCTGACAAGGCCAAAGCAGCGTAAGTGCGTAGTGAAATCCAAGGTCCACATGGGTCGTCGCGCGTCCCATGCGCCTGGGAAGGCGCCGGCCCGGCCAAGCTTTCCCAGCTCGTCCGCATGATGCTTCGCTGAGCGTCAATGGACGTTGGCGCGAGACCAAGGCGTCGTGCGTTGCAATCCGGACGGTCCAGGGTATCAGGAGTTTCACGGCCTCGGCCCGCTTGGCTGGCCACAGTTGAAGCTCCAACGTACCGGCTGGCACCGGGAAATTGGGCTCTGCGCTGCCTCAACGCTGATGGCACGGTCAATGCTTGCCTACCGATGGGGCCGCCCATGCCGTGATGCTGTCGGTCGACGTTCGCAAACCAGACCCTCGCGAGACCCAGCGAAGGGGCTCGCCGGTACGACGAGGGACCTTACCTCTTTATGCGCGGCATCATTATCGAGGATGACATGTTGCCTTACACGTCGTCCCTCGCGCTCGGGTCTTTGTGGGGCGGATGAAGTCCTGATCGCGGTGGCACTGCTGCATGTTTGCGTAAGACCCATCCAGTCACGATCGCGCTGTCCTTCGATGTCGCGGTGCTGATAGGCGGGCAGATCGGTGTGCGCGGCGCCCGCCAAAGGATCGTCGTCACGCCGGAGGAGGCGAGCGTCATAGCCGGCGCGCCGGCGAAAGGCGCTTTCTGTCGGATGCCCGACAATGTCGGATATCGCAAGTATCAAGGTTGGATCAAACCTTGCGAATCGGGGCTTTCTTACTTGGCACGGGGCATGCTCAGGTATCCGCAAACACCCAATGGATAACGAGCAGACTTCCCATGGCCTCACCATGCCGAAAGTTTCCCGGACGCATCCAAAGATGAGGCTCGCGTCAGGCCCAGCAACACGCTGACGGCTCATGTGGCTCGGCGTCGCGTGCCGATCCACTTTCTCCCAATAGGCGTTCGGGAGACATAGATCCTTCAAAATGAGGAACAGATCACTTTGCCAGGAACGCAGCCCATAACCCCACTCTCCCTACCAGAACTACCAAGCAAGCCCCGCACTCATGGGCTTCGCAGGACGTCCGTTGCGTCCGAGTTGGTCGGCGCGGGGCCGGCTCCGATCCCCGTCGCATGGGAGGACGGCAAGGCGAGGGATTTCGTGCTCGACAACGGCATGGAGGTGGTCGTCATTCCCAACCACCGGGCGCCGATCGTCACCCACATGGTGTGGTACAAGATCGGCAGCGCCGACGAGCCGCCGGGCAAATCCGGCATCGCCCATTTCTTCGAGCATCTGATGTTCAAGGCGACGACCAACCATGCGGGCGGCGAATTCGACCGCGCAGTGTTCGAGATCGGCGGCTCCAACAACGCCTTCACCTCCTCCGACTACACCGCCTTCTATCAGACAGTGGCGCCGTCGGCGCTCGAGCTGATGATGAGCTTCGAGGCCGACCGAATGCGAAACCTCATCCTGACCGACGATGTCGTCAAGACCGAGCGCGATGTGGTCATCGAGGAGCGCCGCTCAAGCACCGACACCAACCCGCAGGACGTTCTCCATGAGGAGATCGACGCGACGCTGTGGCAGAACCACCCCTATCGCATCCCGATCATCGGCTGGATGCAGGAGATCGAGCAGCTGAACCGCGTCGACGCCACCGTCTTCTATGAAAAGTACTACTGGCCCAACAACTCCGTGCTGATCGTGGCCGGCGATGTCGAACCGGACACGGTGCGGGCGCTGGCCGAAAAGACCTATGGCAAGGTGGCGCGCGGACCTGACCTGCCGCCGCGCATCCGGCCGGTTGAGCCCGAGCAGAACACCAGGCGCACCGTCACGCTCTCAGACGCCCGCGTCAGCGTGCCCAGTTTTTCGACGCAGTGGGTGGTGCCGTCCTACCACACCGCCAAGCCGGGCGAGGCCGAAGCGCTCGACCTGCTGGCCGAAATTCTCGGCGGCGGTAACCGCGGCCGGCTCTACCAGGCGCTCGCTGTCCAGCAAGGTATCGCTTCCAGCGCCCGCGTCTATTTCCAGGGCACTATGCTCGACGACACCAAGTTCGCCATCTATGGCGCACCGCGCGGCGATGCCAAGCTGGCTGATCTCGAAGCGGCGGCCGCTGCCGAAGTTGCCCGCATTGCCGAGGATGGTGTCAGCAACGAGGAACTAGGCAAGGCCAAGGACCACTATTTGCTCAATATGATCTTTGCGGAAGACAACCTGGACTGGCTCGCCAGCATCTACGGCTCGACGCTGGCCACCGGCGGTACCGTGAAGGATGTCGAGGAACGGCCGAATCGCATCCGCAAGGTTACCCCCGAGCAAATCAAAGCAGTTGCCGCCCGCTATCTCGCGTTCGACCGTTCGACCACGGGCTATCTCTTGCCCAAGACGGAGAATCAAGAGATGACGCTCGGCGCTCGGCCCCATGCTGCGATGAACATCCAGGAGGTGAAGTCCGAAAAGGGCATCATCGCCTGGCTGGTGGAGGACCACACAGTGGAAATCGTCAACATCGGCTTTGCCTTCAAGGGCGGCACCAAGCAGGACCCGGTCGGGAAGGAGGGGATGGCCAAACTGATGGCCGGCCTGTTCATCGAAGGCGCTGGCCATTACGACAGCGGTGCCTTCCAGGTGAAGCTCGACCATGCCGGCGCCGAAATGAGTTTGGACGCGCAAAGCGACGACATCTACGGATCGATGTGCATGCTTTCCAAAAAGCAGGACGCGGCGTTCGGCCTGCTTCGGCTCGCGCTGAACGCGCCGCGCTTCGAGCAGGGGCCGATCGATCGCGTCCGCGCCGAGATTGTCTCCCGCATCGTCGGCAGCGAGCGAGACCCTAACGCCATCGCTCAGCGCAAATGGCTGCGCGCGATCTATGGCGCGCATCCTTGTTCAAGGCTGGGAGAAGGCACAAAAGAGAGCCTGCCCGGCATCACGCCGTCCGACCTCCGCGCCTTCCACCAGGCCATTTTCGCTCGCGACGGGCTCCATATTGCCGTGGTGGGTGACATTGACGCGAACACGTTGAGGGAAAGGCTTGACCAGCTGTTTGGTGATTTGCCTGAGCAACAAACCCTCGTCCCCGTCTACGATGTCGCGCCGAAACTCGGTCAACTGGTGGAGGAGAACTACGACCTGCCGCAGACTTCGCTGACGTTGGCCTGGCCTGGCGTGAAGCCTAGCGCGCCGGATTTCTACGCGGCCGTGCTGCTGAACGACATCCTTGGCGGCTCATACTTGACTTCCCGCCTTTACGAGGAGGTACGTCAAAAACGCGGCCTTGCCTATCACGTCAGCTCTGAACTAACCCTTGACTCGCTTCTGGTTACGACAGAGACACGCTCGGACTGCGCTGCCCAAACACTGAGCATCGTGCGAGATGTGGTAAAGCAGATGGCGCAGCAAGGACCGACCGGGGCCGAGCTCAAGGCGTCGAAGAAGCACCTGATCGGCGCCTATGCCATCGACCAACTGGGCTCGACCCGCTCGATTGCAGACCGGCTCCTGGATTTGCAGATTCACAAGGCCGACGTCGACTACAACCAGCGTCGCGCCCGCAGCATCGGTCGGGTGACGCTCAAACAGGTCAAGGCGGCGGCCAAAAAGCTGCTTTCGGCCGAGCCCGCCATTTTGGTGGTCGGCCCGCCGCTGGGCGGCAAGGATGAGTAAAGAAACTCATCTCACCTTCCTTCTTCATCGGGGCTTCTCGTGGGAAGAGCGAATGTGGAGGCCCGTGGGCCAAGCAGATCATGCAGACGCGCGGAGTCGTTTTCGCCGACCTTGCGCGGCATTGGCGGTCCGGCGGCCTCTCGCCGAAATGGCGCTCCTCAGCATGTATGCCGCCTTTTTGCAGAATTCAGTCGCATGCCACCAGCAGGCATGGTGGATGAAGCAAACATCCGACTGCTTAATCCATCAATTGATGAACCGCGGGCACTCAAACTAACGAAACTGCTGTCTTTTCATCGGGCTAGCGTGGTCTACCAGCTGCTTTGCCGAGGCCCTACGACGAACCCACTGGTGCAGAATACACACTGACGGCCTGTCGACCTGGATGTTCGCTGCGTTGAGGAGGAATCCGGTATTGCCCCTGTGCCTGCCGATGATCCGCCGTCTGAAATCCCCGCACCTGTTTGGAGCCATCGACCGCCTGCCGGCACTCGGCAGACCAGTTGGCAATAAGACGTTCGAGGTCGTCAATCCGTCGACCGGCGAAGTTTTGGCAGAGCTTCCCGATATGGGCGTGGAGGAGACACGTGCTGCGGTAGACAAGGCCTATGTTGCGCAGTCGGGATGGGCCGCGTTGACGGCCCGAGAACGTAGCGACGTTCTTTGGCGATGGCATCAGCTGATCATCGACCATGCAGGCGATCTCGCCGCGATTCTGACTGCGGAAATGGGCAAGCCGCTTGCCGAAGCCATTTCAGAGGTATCGCATGCGGCGGCGTATCTGCAATGGTATGCCGAGGAGGCCAATCGCGTCTATGGCGAGACGATCTCGGCACCCTCGACAGACCGCCGAATGCTAGTGATCAAGCAGCCCATCGGCGTTGTTGGCACGATCACGCCATGGAATTTCCCGGCCTCCATGGTGGCGCGCAAAATCTCGCCGGCCTTGGCTGCGGGCTGCACAATCGTGCTCAAGCCCGCTGAACAGACGCCGCTCGTGGCTGGCGCAATGTTCGCCCTCGCCCATCAGGCCGGCTTTCCCGATGGCGTGGTCAACCTGATCTATGCGTCCGAAGGTGATCGCGTGGGCCGTGAACTCTGCACCAATTCCAAAGATCAGCTTTACCGGTTCGAACGAGGTCGGACGGCTGCTGATGCGTCAGTGCTCTGACCAGATCAAGAAGGTCAGCCTTGAAACCGGCGGCAATGCACCTTTCATCATCTTCGATGATGCCGACATTGACGGTGCTGTTGACGGTGCGGTCCAGGCGAAGTTCCGCAATGCCGGCCAGACCTGCGTTTCCGCGAACCGCATTTACGTCCAATCGAGCGTTCACGATGAGTTCGTCAAGAAATTCGTGGAAAGAATCCGGCACTTGTCGGTTGGCGACGGATTCGATGCCGGAGTGGACATCGGACCGCTCATCGACAAGCATGCTCTGGCCAAGATCGAGTCTCACGTCGCAGATGCCATTGCGAAAGGCGGCACAATACGATGCGGGGGCCAGCGTATCGGCAAGAATGGCACGTTTTTCGAACCCACGGTCCTCACCGAGATTTCCAGCGTCATGGCAGTCGCGCAAGAGGAGACATTCGGGCCGCTCGCGCCGATCATTCGCTTCAACGATGCGGATCAGGTCGTGCGCGAGGCCAATGACACGATATACGGCCTCGCCGCATACTTCTATGCCTCAAACCTGAAGCGGGTCTGGCGTGTGGCAGAGGCTCTGGAATATGGCATGGTTGGCATCAACACGGGACGCATGTCCTCGGAGGCGGCACCGTTTGGCGGGATCAAACAATCCGGCATCGGGCGGGAGGGTTCCCGTCATGGCCTCGAGGACTATCTGGAAATGAAATATCTTTGCATGGGCGGGATTTGAAACCTGCTGCACTGTCTCTCCGCCCCACCGGGGGGCGGCCTGCGGTCAATGCCGCCACCTAATTGGAAGTTCCAAACGCCGTTGACCTGAAACACGGATGCCCGGCAGGAGACTGAGCTCGCTGTCGGGCCGGACATGCCTTGGGAGGGCATAAGTCAGCGCTCCTAGGGCCGATGGGCCACTCAGTTCGTGCGCCTTTTGCCGATTGCGTTGCATGTGCCGTGCCAAGCCAAAAAGCATTGATAAACCGCCGATGGATCAGCTTTTGCCCTGTTGCGCATTCTACATTGTGGGATATGCGACAATGCCCAAGCGGTTGAATCGTCGTGTTGCAGAACCCCAGACGGGTCATGACTGCTATTCTTAGGACAGTGCGCAGCAAGCCGCTACTCGCTGCACTCCAGGCACACCATTTCCATAATCAAGCGGTGGGTGCTATGTTGACCGAGCTGTCGACCAGGGAACGGTGTGAGGCCTCAGATCCCTCCATATTGTTGCACCCGCCGGTCCAACAGGACTGCAGGTCCGGCCTCAAAGGATCTTGGCTGCTATGGCGACATTGCGGTGCACGCCGCTTTCCGACCAATGATGTGCGTCCAGGTCGAGGCCGGCCCTAATGAACCACCGCCTTGGCACCCTCGCCCATCTCATTTCGGCATCGACAAGCTAGACCAGAGCGCACTTGCAAGGCGCCATGCAGTCCTGTCGGCGGGCGAACTGTTGGTGACGGGTACAGCTGCGAGCGAACGTTCATCCACCGACGCACAGCGCGGACTGTCGCTTTTCAAATTAGGAAATCTCTGTAGCCACCATTCATGAGCGCGCGGCCACGCGAGACGGCCCGACGGATGCGGTCGCGCAGATGATCGCGAGGATCCGCCCAGTCGGCATGGACGCGCCGTTGACCGATGAGAACTTCGGCGAGCTCGCGATGAGGTGCTCCGGCGAGCGAACCGTCGAGCGCACGAAGAACGAAGGACAAACGAACGCCGCGCTTTTCCGGCGCAAACAAGCGGGGGGGCAACTGTTGCCCTAGACTGAGAGCATTGAGGCACTCCAGTCCCCTCAGTCGATGCTTTAAAAGCACCGCGGGCCAGATGGCTTGCGTATGCAGGCAAACAGGGTGGAGGATATTCGCGCCCGAGACGGCGAGCTGCAGCGCGTGGTCCGCATTGCGAAGAAGAACATGCTGGCTCTTGTCGGGCGCCAGCAGGACGATTGCACGACAGGGCAATGCCGAGAGTTCGAACGGCGGTGTCGGCGACGAGGCAGGCAACCGTTCCGCAATGACCGGCAGCACATGGACGCACCAGAGCGGACACCAGAATACGACCGAAGCGCGGCCACAAGACTCCGCGAAACAGAACACCCCAGCGTGACAGGTCGCCGGCCGACGCGACCATATCGAGAAAGGATTGGAGAGACCAAGTCTTGCAATGCTGGCGCGCAGCGGTCAGATCGCGCTGGAACGCTGGATTGCGGCGTAAGAACTCCCAAGCCCACTCCCGCAGCGTCAGGCCAGCGGTGTAGTCGTATGATCTTTCATCCCGCCAATCGGCCTGATCCGCGCCAGTCAGGAGATTCATGACTGACATCCCCTGCCCGCGCCTGCGTGCGTCGAAACATTATGCCACTTCGCAAAGCATCGGCGAAGGCAGCAGACGTCGAAGACCCCGTTTCGTTGAAGCGTCAGCCATCGCCACTGTCGGCGACAGAAGATGTGCCCAAATTGCCACCAGACCGTCGAACTGGCACAGCGACGGCCAGCGCGACCTGGAATTGATCCCGTAACGGTCATCGGCTCCTGCGTCGCGATCCAGACGTCCCTTGAAGGCGCAGTAGCGCGGCAGTGGATCGCACGCTGCTTGTCGGCAAGTTGTCGTAGCGGCGGCGCCATAGGCACGGTCATCGGAGGGTCTCCTGCGGCAAGCTTTCGCCATTGGAGGCCAATCTCCCCGCTAGGGCAGCCTGTGCAGTTGCACAGGTGAAGCGGATCAATCAGGGGGAGCCATGGCGGAAACTGGATGATGGCGGCTTGAGGAGAGCGGCGTATCGAGGCGGGTGATGAAGCCTGCCAGTACCTCTCAAGGAGAGTGATACGCCATGAACGAGACTATCAACACATTGTTCGCCTTCGTCAGCCCGACGAAATCGATGATACCCTGACGGATGTACTTCGCAGCGGCGCGCGCAAATTGCTTGCGCATGCGATCGAGATGGAGGCCGAGGCGTATGCCAAGGCGGTCGACTGCCTGACGAAAGATCATATTGCGTCGCTGGCGCTCTACGATTTCCCCGCCCAACACTGGGATCATCTGCGAACGTCCAATCCCATCGAAAGCGTCTTTGCAACCGTTCGCTATCGCACGGTGCGTACCAAGGGCTCGCTATCCTCGAAAACCGCCCAGCTGATGGTCTTCAAGCTGTTGGCCGCGGCCAGGAAGTGGCGACGATTGAAAGGACAAAATCAGTTGCCGAAACTCATCGCAGGTGCCAGGTTCCTGGACGGAATCCAGGTCATCGAAACGAAGCCGCAGAGCGCCGCTTGATCAGCCTCGTCACCCAAATTCCAGCATAGCTCCATCGGAACTGCCAGCCTTCCTTGCCGATCAGGCGCATATCAGCGCTGACGATACCGAGGACGGCGATGGCGGTCACCTCCAGGCCGCCGAGTAACGACCCTCAAAACACCGCACTGGTCGAGGCCAGCCTGAACCGGTATCTTGTGCCTGCCCTCGGGAGTCGCTCTATCCACCATGTGATCGACACCGACATTGCTAACATCACCAAGAAGATCGTCGCCGGGGGTCACCCGCAAGCGGCTAACACGGCCTTCTGGTGTATGCGGGCATTTTTCAACTGGTGTCGCAAACCGCCGCAACGGCTCATCCGCGGTTTCCCCGCGAGGGATTGGAAAATCCGGATCCGGCCCCGATCGTCAAGCGCAAGCGAGTGGTGAACGATGCCGAACTGGCGGCTATATGAACGGGCTGTGAGCCCGAACCGGGCGATATCGGCTATTCGTTCGGCTCCATCGTCAAGCTGCTCATTCTGACCGGACAGAGGCGTACGGAAGTTGCCGCGATGCGTTGGTCCTCAACCTTGAAGCCGGAACATGGAACTATCGGGTGACCGCACGAAGAACGAAGAGCCTACGCTTATTCCGCTGTCCACACTGGCGGTGTCGGTCCCCCAGACGGTACCGAAGACCAATGACACGTTTTTTTCCCTGCGAGGGGCAACGAAAGAAGCCACTTCTCAGGCTACGCGAAGGGCAAGAAGGCTCTAGACGGCAAGGTCAATACTGACGGGGTGGCTTTGGAGAACTGGACCCTTCACGATCTGCGCAGGACGCTCGCGACAAATCTCGGCAGGCGGCAGGTATTGCCACACGTCATCGAGCACATACTGAATCACAAGGCGGCGTCCTTGACAGACATTGGCGAAATCTACAATCTCTATAGCAACGTCAAGGAGAAGCGCGAGGTGTTGCAGATGTGGTCAAATCACATCGAATGGCTGATCAAGCAGGCTGCGGATGACGCTCTGGCGGCGTAGCTGCTGGCATGGGCGGAAGATGCGGCGCAACAATCGTCAGAGCCTCATCGAATTGGAGAGCATGCTTGACCAGCAAATGCGCGGCCAATGCTTCGATGGCCGACCAGTGATCGAGTACTAGCCGGGCCGTGCAATCTTCGATCCGCCCCCAATCGGGGCGGCGCGGCATCAGGAACCGCAACTCACCATAGATTCGCTTGGCATCCGCGTAGTCGCTGCTCCCCTCATTCCCATCGGACGCATTCATCGCCATATCGCGCGGGTCCAGATAGCCTTCGAATGCGGATTCTGCAAAAGGACCTGCCAGACACGCAACTATCTCTTGGATCGCTTCATCGCGTTGGAAATGTCGATCCATATCGTTCTCGAAAATCGGCTTTAGCTCCGAGGTGAATCCTTGCGCTGAATAGAAAACCGTGCCTTCGACAAAACCACCGCACTCTCCGTCACCGGCGTCGGGGTAAATACTAACACTTGAGAAAGCAGGGAGTTCACGGTCGTCGTCGAACGTCTGACGGTGCAAAACGATGGCGGCCACCGCGTGCCCGGCTTCGTGATGCGCCACAAGCGGCAGATATTGGGAGGCTACATTCATGCGGTGCGGCTCTCAGGTCTAGTTTGCTTTTGCGCATAGGACCGCAATTGTCGTGCCAACTGGGAAAATCGTTTCGGGCAATGCGATCGCTCCGATAGCGTTGCGTCTCCTGTCTGACATTGTTGGGAAGTCGACACGCGCCCGTCGCAATGCGGTCGACCTTCCGCGCGAGTTGGGTGACCCGTGAAGGCGGCCGACCAGGACGATGTTGCGCTGATCGGCGACGAAGGCGCGGCCGGGCGAGATCGCGCATCAGGGGGTGACCGGCGTGTCGGCGAAGTCGAAGTCGTCGATGTCCTTGGCCAGCGGCAACTTGGCGACAGCGAACTGGTATTTGATGGAGCGGGCCTGCTTCTCCGATATCTCGGCCTGCAAGAGATCACCGACAATCCTGGGCGGCTCGTGCCGTCGCTTGATGGCGACGCGCCCATGATCTCGTCATAGGCTCTGCGCATTCCGTAGAGCTTCAGCGCTCCCATCAGTTCCAGTACCTCGGTGCGTTCCATGGCTGTTTGTCCTCCTGAGACTGTCATAGCGGGTGCAGTCGGCGACCGCTCGTGAGCTAGCTTCAGCGCTTGGGGAATGGAAAGGATCGTGCCCGGCGCCGGATCGCGGCTGCGGGCCAGGATGTTGAGGATCACCGGCGCCGACGATGCACCGTGCTCGATGGCTTCCTGACAGGCGGCCTCGACCGCGCTCAATCCGTCGGTCAGCACCCAGGTGAGGATCAACACCATCTGCCGGTCGACGTCATCAACCGCCTTGAGCTGCGCCGCACCTTCTCCATTGCCGACCGCACGACCCAGCCAAGGAACGGCGCGCGCCGTGTGCCAGGGATCGTAGGCGACCTCGTTGCGGCCAAAGGAGCGAACGTGTTCTCCCACGACCACGCCATCCTCTGGCGGATGCGATCCGATCGACATAAGCATGGATCTCGATGGGCCGACCGACGGCACTCGACAGCACCGAGTATTTGTTGTTGTCGAAGCGCACCGTGCAGGTCTTCGACACCGACGGGGGAATGCAATGGAAGCCGTCGAAGCGACCGGCAGCCGCTCCCGCTGCGGCTTGGCCGCATTCGCCGACAGCAGCCGGTCCCGCGTCTCACGCCGAGCTCCCATGCGGGGATAGGGCTGGTGCTTGCGCTCGTAGCGGAACTGCGTCTCCTCAGAACGCAGGACCTTGCGCACCACCTTGCGCGAGATCTTCAGCTCACGGCAGATCGCTTTGATCGACTTCCCCTGGACCAGCGACAGCCGACGTATCTTTGCAATCGTCTCTAAAACCAACATCCAAAACACAAATGCCTCCGATCAAGCCGGAGGCATCTTGATGACCCCATCGTTAAGGGGTCCCGTTTGGACGAAAATCACCCTTTAAACAGGGTCCCCATTCCACGAAAAATCAATGCACTACCTTCCAAAGCTGCGAGAGATCGCCACCGACCGCTTTGAAGGGGCTTTCGGCGGTCTCGTCAGCGAGGTTGTGGCATGAAGAAACATCAATCCACAGCATTGGGCCGAAGCATGCCACGGGCTCATGCCGCGGGAGAGCGGGAAGATATTCTTGAAAGAAGAAGCGGTCTCCGACATCAATACCGACAGGATGGGCAGCTTTCTCACATCACTTGAGGTCGAGCGTGGCAGTTGCGACCCGCAATGCAAGGCTGGCGGCGATGCATGCCTTTGCGCGGTTCCTGATTTCGGAGCACCCCGAATATTAGGATACGCTGCAACTGGTGGTGACACTTCCCTTCAAGAGGGCGCGTGGGTGGCACCTGTCGAATATCTCGATGAGCCCGGAAATCAAGAGCGTCCTGGCGCGTATCGTCCGCCGCACGCCTTCTGGACAGCGGGATTACGCTCTGTTTTCGCTGATGTTCAATACGGATGCACGAGTTCAGGGATCCTGAATCTTCGATTGTGACCTTCGTCTGGTATCGCCCTGTCCCGCCGAGCAAAGCAACGACCGCCCCACACTGCTCACCCGGTTCGGTGTTCCATACTTGCTGCGCACACATGGCTGCGGGCGAAGGAACCACCATGGCGGAAAAAAGCATCCATCATCGCCCTTTGCGGGACACGACGGCCATCCACCTCGTCAAGGCGGGTGTTGACATCGCCACCATCAGTCGATGGCCAGGCCACTCGGGCTGAACTAACGATGCGCTACGCCCAGGCCGGTATCGATATGAAGCGGCAAGCGCTCGAACAAGGCTTCCCCGACGTGATGTCATCGGCAAAAGATCAGACGATCATCGCTTTGATGGCTGGATGTTTGGCTGGCTGCACCGCTTGTAGACGCTCAGTTATGTGGAGTTGTATCGCGGGAAGTCGCGCGTCTTGGGCTTTTGCGGTGTCAGCTCCACATCTCTCCGCAGTGCACGTTGTCACTGTTGAAGAGCCGTTTGTTCAATCTTCGTCCTGGCACGGCAAGGGTTGTCGATATTGTGGGCGTCTTGCGCTTGCCGAGCTTGTCCGAAATCCAGCGCCGGATCAGGCGTGAACACTGTTGCGTAGTTCGTCAGCCAGAGCGCGGAGAACGTCGGCGCTTCCTTCCAGCGCCGTAAAAGCGTAGGGATTGAGGAACTGTCGGCCCCAGAACAGATTGCGATCTGTGCCGGATAGCGTAGCTTCCTCGCTGACACGCGGCCAATTCTCCGCAATGCATCGGAGCTGGCCTTCAACAATCGCAAGAGCTTCCGGCGCGCTGAGCAGGAAGTGATGCGCCGCTTCAAGGCAGGACGCTATCCGGCTCATGCGGTTATTGCCGCTGATGAGCATGGCCTGGCTGGCCTCCTGGCCACTGCGGGCCTGCGGACAAATATCGTACGCAGGCGTGAGGGTGAGCTTAGCGCCGTCCCAGAATGCCGCATGGTTGCGGGCATGATCGTCGGTGTTGCCGCAAAGTATGTTGAAGACAATGCGGCTGAACAACTCGCGCAGAGTTTCCGACGGCGCGGTGAATCGGTGGCGAATGATCTCCGCCAAATCCTGGTAGCTGGCGTAACGCGCCATCATCTCATCGAGCGCGAGCATCGTCAGCGCTGAGACCATGGATTTGCGTTGCCAGCCGCCCGTGACCTTGATCCGGTCGAATCGCTCGACGAGCAACACGTCGTTGCCTGCGGCGCGAACGAGCGAGACGGATGCCGCTCTGATGCCGCACAAGGCGGCAAGCCGCATGGCTATGAATTCTCCTTTGACGACGCTGTAAAGGTCGGCAGACGAGGAAAATTTCGCGACATGCTTGACGGCGTCACCCTCGATCAGCGCCTTTGGCCTTGCGCCGCCGATCGAGCTGCCGTGATGCAGCGCCTGATCTAATTCGGGGGTGAGCGGAATACCTTTCTCTACCCGCTCCGCCGATTGGACAAGCTCTTCGAGAGTGGCATTGGCCAGTGCGCGCGGCTCGTAATGCATTGGCGAAAACTGAAAATCGAGCGCGCCGATGCGGTCCGAGCCTGATTCCAGCAAGAACGTCAGTTCTGAAATATCGAGCCGCGCGATTTCATCGCCCTTCACACCGAATTTGCGGTTTAGGATAACCCGTCGTCCCCAGGCATCAGGGGCAGCATCGCGGATGCATCCCGGCATGGTTAGGCCAGGAAGCAAAGGCAATTCGCCTGCCTTCAGGGGCAGTTCCGGGAGATAAAGCGGGATCGCGCTTCCCAGTTCACGAAAGCTCCTGCCATAGTTGAAGCTGACGAGTCCGTCATGGGCATATAGCCGCCCGGCGACAACCGGCGCGGTCTCGCCCGGCAGCCAGACCCAGACATAGGCTTCGTCGTACTTGGGGACCTTAGAACTCATCGACGATCTGCTTGCCGGCCTTGTAGACGTGCTTCGGCAGCAGCGCGATGCGATCGTCCATGCGGCCTGTGAGGGCTGTGATGCCATTGCCGTCGGCATCGAACAGCTTCACACCGACAATGGCAGCAGCTTCGAACATCAGTCCGATTTCGACTTTGGGATCGCCCTTCTCGATGCGCTGCAGGGTGCTGCGTGAAACACCGATTCTCTCGGCTAACTCCTGTGCGGTTAACCGGTGCTGCATCCGGCCAAGCCGGATGGTCTTACCGAAAAGGCCAAGCGCTTCCATCGCGTAGCGCGAATAGGTGCGTTTATACGTTGCCTTCATTCGGGTCTCTGTGACCTATGCATGATCCATATCGCCTTCTTTCGAACTTTATATAGGTAATGTCACAGAGCGACTGCCAAAGTCAAGACTCCGTATCGCAAGCGTTACCCATCCGAACGAGGAAGGCGGATATTGCCGACGGCTCCTGCACAACCGGCCAGCTCTGCGCGTCTCGGGCGAGGCGGAGATCTGGCGCTGGATCGCGGACAGCCTTGAGACGCCTCGCATGAGTCATTCATGGGCGGTCCCTGGTGCGGGGCCGCGGCGCTCGACTGCTGGCCGACATTCTCGGCGGCGGGACCCGCATCCGGCTACACCAGCACTTTTCGACCGCATACGCGCCCAGCTTCTCTCCGAAATCATTGCCAATGAGCGCGAACCTCATGCGATCGCCGAGCTGGCCTGGCGGCGCGGAATCTACGCACGCATCCGTATTCGAGACCGCCCAAGGGAGGCTGACTAGCGTAACGCCCTCCGATCTAAGCGCCTTCCACAAAGCCGCTTTCGCACGCGACGGGCTGCATGTGGCGGTCGTAGGCGACATAGATGCCAAGCCCTGAGAGTAAGGCTCTACCAGCTGTTCGGCGATTTGCCTCAGAAACTGGCGCTTGCCGGCGCGAACCAGTGGTATCGCGAGGGCGAGCACGCCGAGCGCTTTTCCTCCGCCCTCCACTGACCACAGACCCGCACGCAACGAAGCCGCGCTCGATCTTATCGTGGCGTGGCTAGGTGCAATGTTTGCTCTCGCCATCAGGCCGGCTTTCCCGATGGCGTGGTCAACCTGATCTATGCGTCCGAAGGTGATCGCGTGGGCCGTGAACTCTGCACCAATTCCAAAGATCAGCTTTACCGGTTCGAACGAGGTCGGACGGCTGCTGATGCGTCAGTGCTCTGACCAGATCAAGAAGGTCAGCCTTGAAACCGGCGGCAATGCACCTTTCATCATCTTCGATGATGCCGACATTGACGGTGCTGTTGACGGTGCGGTCCAGGCGAAGTTCCGCAATGCCGGCCAGACCTGCGTTTCCGCGAACCGCATTTACGTCCAATCGAGCGTTCACGATGAGTCCGCCGAGAAATTGTGGAGAAGGTCCGGCACTTATCAGTGGTCCGACGTCTACTCCCGGAGCGAAGCCGTCGCCAACCCAAGATCGAGTCCCACATCGCAGATGATAATTCGATGCGGGGCCGAACGATAAATATGCATGCTTTGGCCACCCCGAGGCAGGGCTCATTGAGATGATCCGACCGCCTTGGAACAAAGATGGGGTAGAGCAGATGAAGCGTTGGCAGCGTGTCTCCATTCGACGCGAGCGCTTAGGATGGGATCACGATCATTCGCATCACGCGCAGCCGCAAGGGCGATGCCATGGCTACTTTGGAATCGTTGAAGTGGTTTGAGCCGGACAGTCACAAATACACCCGTTACGCCGCGGCTCAGGAAACGGGGCGGCGTCCGGCGGTGGAGGTGCTCGCTGACTTAAAAAGGGTGCGGGCAGTCGTTGCGCTTGAGAGCGACGACATTTGGGATCCGGCACGGGGTGACCTGCTGCCAATCGGCAGTTAACAGGGTCCGACAAAAGTGTGCACAACATGCTGCTGAAGTGGCCTCCGGAAGCGCTACCGGAAGTTACGCGTCTTGAACTTGATAGGGTCGATATGGTCATACTGCATCGACGATGTCGCGCCCCTTCGGCATGCCGCGCGGATCGATGCCCGATCCGCCGTGATGAGCCTCGTCCCTCGGCCGTGCGGCAACGGAAACGGCGTCTTGCGGTTTCCCACGCTGGCCAGCCCGGCCGACAGATCGGTCAGCTCGTGGGCGACGAGGTGCACCACCTCCTCTTCCGTCGGATGCGTCCGCGGACGCCGAGCATGGCCGAAGCAAGAAGCACGCGCCGGAATTTCTCGAGAGATCTTGACCCAGACGACGACGTTTGCCGCACCCGTCTCATCCTCCAGAGGAACATGAAGCCTTTGGCCGAGCCCGGCCGCTGCCGGACCAGCACCAGGCCGGCGGCCTCGAGCCAGCTTCTGCCTCGCGCCTGCATAGCATCCTGACAGGTCACGGTGCGGCGCCGGTTAGGCGGCACGCCGATTTTGGCAACGCTAGCCTGTGAACTGAAGAATGAAGGTCGGACTTGCGGCACATCGATTAGGTTCAAATGATAAGTTGCTGCCCGGCGAGGTCGTTTCAGCGCATCTCGACTGGTGGGTCGGCAAGACAATGCGGAACGGAAATGATCGCAGGCGTAAAGGACGGCTTTCGGGGCCGGAAGCTTCAGGCCTGGAACCGGACCCCAGTTTGGCGCAAGCATCGTGGCCTCCGCCCGGTCAGGCATTCACCGGCTCGCGAAATGCCAATTGATTCTGCTTAACCGGGCATACCTAAACGGCCACTTGCGTTCCGATCTCGACCACACGTCCGGTCGGGATCTGGAAATACTCCGTCGCGTCGGCGGCCGTGCGCGCCAAGCCGATGAACAGCTTGTCCTGCCACACCGGCATGCCGGAGTTGGGTGACGCCTTGAGCGAGCGACGCGACAGGAAGAAGGACGTCGTCATGATGTCGAACTTCCAACCCTGCTTGCGGCAGATCGCCAGCGCACGCGGGATGTTAGGCTGTTCCATGTAGCCGAAGGTCAGTGTCACCCGCATGAACAGCTCATTGATCGTTTCCATCTTGATCCGCTCGCTGTCGGGCACCACGGGCTGCTGCGCCGTCACCACAGAGAGGATGACGTTCTGTTCGTGCAGCGCCTTGTAGTGCTTCAGGCTGTGCATCAACGCGGTCGGCGCACTGGCGGGATCGCTGGTCAGGAACACGGCCGTACCGGACACCAGCTGCGGTTTCTTCTTCAACAGATTGCCCGCAAGGAAATCGAGCGGAATCTGGTTCCTGCGCGTCTTGTCAAATAGATACCTGCTGCCTCTTATCCAAGTCCACATGGTCATCACGATCACTGCGGCAATGGCAAGCGAGGCCCAGCCGCCTTCGAATACCTTGACGATGTTAGCTGCAAAGAAGCCGGTATCGATGAAGACGAACACCGCCATTAAGGCTATCGCGACGCCGAGCGGCCATTTCCAGATGCGCGTCATCACAACAAAAAGCAGTATGTTCGTCACCAGCATATTGCCGGTCACCGAAATACCGTAGGCCGAGGCCAGCCGGCTGGATTCGCCGAAGCCGACCACCAGCAGCATCACCACCAGCGCCAGCATCAGGTTGATGCGCGGCAGATAGATCTGGCCCGACTGTTTTTCCGACGTGTGCTGGATGACGAAACGCGGCAGCATGTTGAGCTGTACCGCTTGCCTGGTCAGCGAAAAGGCGCCGGAGATCACCGCCTGGCAGGCGATCACGGTCGCCGCCGTGGCAAGCACGACCATCGGAATAAGCGTCCAGCCCTGGTTCATCTCGAAGAACGGATGACCGACAACGCCGCCATTTGCCAGCACGAAGGCGCCTTGCCCGACATAATTGAGCAACAGACAAGGGAACACGATCGCCAGCCAGGCGAGCACGATCGGCTTGCGGCCGAAATGGCCGAGGTCGGCGTAGAGCGCCTCGGCTCCGGTGACGGCGAGGAAGACTGCACCAACCGTAACGAAGGCGACGTCAGGCGAGTTGACCAGGAACGACACGATGTAATGCGGGCTGATTGCCAGCAGGATTTCCGGGTCGTCCATGATGTGGTTGAGCCCGGAAAGGCCGATGGCCAGGAACCACAGCGCGGTAACGGGTCCGAACACCAATCCTACGCCGCCGGTGCCAAACCGCTGTACCGCAAACACGATCGCCAGGATGGCCAGTGTCAGCGGCACCACATAGGGCTGGAACGTCGGCGTGACGACATTCATACCTTCGACCGCCGACAGTACCGAGATTGCCGGCGTAATGACGGCGTCGCCAAAAAAAAGCGCCGCGCCGACGATGCCGATGCCGATGCCGATGCCGAGGATCACCGCAGAGCAGGTCGGGAAACTGTTGCGCGCCAGCGCCATAAGCGACAGCACTCCGCCCTCGCCTCGATTGTCGGCGCGGAGCACGAACATGATGTATTTGATCGTCACGGTGATCGTCAGGGACCAGATGATCAGCGAGAGTACGCCGAGGATGTCGCCACGGCTGGCGACGTTGCCACCCGCTGATGCATGCAAC
Source organism: Mesorhizobium sp. WSM4935 (assembly GCF_029625735.1). NCBI lineage: Bacteria > Pseudomonadati > Pseudomonadota > Alphaproteobacteria > Hyphomicrobiales > Phyllobacteriaceae > Mesorhizobium > Mesorhizobium sp. WSM4935. Next base: position 61,846 of record NZ_JARTVR010000011.1, read on the forward strand.
GCCTCGCGAAATGCATAGATCGGGCTGGTGCCTATATCGCCATAAACGACACCTAGTGCGCCCAACATCAGCGCCTTGGTGCTGTGCTGCTCGACCTCAGAATGGCTCGATTGTTCGACAGGTTCTGCCTCGTTACCAGCATTGGTAAGGGCCATGGACGACACTCCGATAAGCGCGCGGTGCTCTACGCTTGCTGCACTGCAATATCAAGTTCCGTCACGTAATGTCTGCCGTCTCGCCTGTCGTTGCTCGCCTTGGTAGACTCGCCAGCCCGCAGCCCTACCGAGCAGCAATAGCGCCCCGGCAGAACCCTCAATCGCCCAGATCAATGAATGGTTATCGCCCACAGTGCCCCCCCGCGATGCGGCCGATGGCGACCAGGGTGTCGTGGGCGCACAAGGATGGCGCTTTCCTGATGACGCCGTGCTCCAGGTGTGATCGCACCGTTGCTGCGCAAGCCATTTACTTGCTCGTCCCAGCGAGGACCGTGGCCAACTGGAACGCAGGGCCACGCCGCTCACCGGCCGCACTTTGCGGCGCAGATAACGATTCGATCTCCGCGGCGAGATTCTGGTTGAAGAAGCCACCAAGCTTGTCGAAGGACACACGGTCGTAATATCGACATGCCAGTATCCGCAACCCAGAAAAGCTCCTTGGGCTCCGCTGCGCGCGCCACGAACAACCCGATCTTCTCTGCGAAGAGGACGCCGTAATCCTTCAGGTTGAAGCCAAACCGGGGGGCGGCCGTGACGTATGGGCGAAGGGCTAGGAGGCGGGTTCGGTGAGGAACGGCATTGATGTCCACGCCGTCTCCTGGAAAGACAGAGGAATGCGGTGTCACCGACTGGCGCCGGAGGTTGATCCGGTGATTAGGAGGAGCACTCGTTGTCGGATTCTCGACGATGTCGGACATCTGACACAACGCTGCCAGAGCGATCACGTTGTTCCGAAACGATTTTCCCAGTTGGCACGACAATTGCGGTCCTATGCGCAAAAGCACTGCGATGCCGCACCGACTGGAAGAACTCATCAATGATCACGCTTTTCGAACATGTGGGCGCCGCTACCAACACTAAGCGTTCCCGATCAAACGGAAGCCTCTATCCCTTCTTTCTGAAGGCTGTCCGGACATGAACGCATTTGATGTCCGTCCAACGCTGGATGCTCCCGACGACGATCTCTATCTTTGGCTTGAAGATGTGGAAGGCGAGCGGGCACTTGCCTGGGCCGCCGGCCAGTCGGCAAAGACCCTGAAGCACTTCAGTGGAACGCAGTTCGAGCGCGACCGCGCGACTCTGAAGGCAGGCCTGTTCCCTAAGCGGCGTCGCATCTCCCCCGGCCGAGTCGCATGGCTTGAATCCGATATCAGGGCTTGGATGGAAACTAGATCTGAGAGCCGCACCGCATGAATGTAGCCTCCCAATATCTTCTCCCGTCTGTGGCGCATCACGAAGCCGGGCACGCGGTGGCCGCCATCGTTTTGCACCGTCAGATGTTCGACGACGACCGTGAACTCCCTGCTTTCTCAAGTGTTAGTATTTACCCCGACGCCGGTGACGGAGAGTGCGGTGGTTTTGTCGAAGGCACGGTTTTCTATTCAGCGCAAGGATTCACCTCGGAGCTAAAGCCGATTTTCGAGAACGATATGGATCGACATTTCCAACGCGATGAAGCGATCCAAGAGATAGTTGCGTGTCTGGCAGGTCCTTTTGCAGAATCCGCATTCGAAGGCTATCTGGACCCGCGCGATATGGCGATGAATGCGTCCGATGGGAATGAGGGGAGCAGCGACTACGCGGATGCCAAGCGAATCTATGGTGAGTTGCGGTTCCTGATGCCGCGCCGCCCCGATTGGGGGCGGATCGAAGATTGCACGGCCCGGCTAGTACTCGATCACTGGTCGGCCATCGAAGCATTGGCCGCGCATTTGCTGGTCAAGCATGCTCTCCAATTCGATGAGGCTCTGACGATTGTTGCGCCGCATCTTCCGCCCATGCCAGCAGCTACGCCGCCAGAGCGTCATCCGCAGCCTGCTTGATCAGCCATTCGATGTGATTTGACCACATCTGCAACACCTCGCGCTTCTCCTTGACGTTGCTATAGAGATCGTAGATTTCGCCAATGTCTCCGGTGCGGGCTCACAGCCCGTCCATATAGCCGCCAGTCTGCTGCCTTCGAGTGGCCCATGTTGGCCGCGGCCAGGAAGTGGCGACGATTGAAAGGACAAAATCAGTTGCCGAAACTCATCGCAGGTGACGGTCTGGTGGCAATTTGGGCACATCTTGTGTCTCGTCGCCAGTAAACACGGATGCCCGGCAGGAGCTGAGCTCGCTGCCGGCGGAAATCGTAGAGCGCCAGCGACGCATTCTGATCTTTCGTCAGGCAGTCGACCGCCTTGGCATACGCCTCGGCCTCCATCTCGATCGACCTGAACCGGTATCTTGTGCGCCATCCGGACGATCTGGGAAAGCTTGGCCGGGCCGGCGCCTTCCCAGGCGCACGGGAAGCGCGACGACCCATGTGGACCTTGGATTTCACTCCGCACTTACGCTGCTTTGGCCTTGTCAGCAGCCTGAGCATAAAGCGTGCTCAGCTTTCAGGCCGAGCACTCATCCATTGTTGACAGCACCTGTCGTCATTCAGGATCGCCCCATTCTCGCAGGCCGCTTGCAGCTTTCAGGCTGTTGTCAGCCAGGGCCGCCATAAAGGGTCTCGTTAAACAATTCAGGAGGCCGTTCCAATGAACAATCAGTTTGCGAGACTTTTTCGAGGACCAGGTATGCAGGCTTGTTTCAGGACAAAGAACTTTCTGGCGGCAACCACCGCGATGACGACGGTATTCCTGCCGGCTGTGTCTCTCGGGGTGGGTCTGGTAGCATTTCCAACTGGAGAAGCGTTGGCCGACGACCCGATTTCGATCCCGCTGGAGTATGTCGGGGAAGGCCATGACCGCCTGGGCATCTGGGCCAAGATCAACAATGGCAACGCGCAGCGATACGTATTCGACACGGGCTCGGACCAGCTCAACACGCAGATCGGGTCAGAGGTGACCGGGGTCCGCCCGATTGCCGACACGCCTTACGTATATACGTACGGGGACGGAACGTATGGTAATAAGCTTCAGAACGTGGAAATTGATAAATTTACATATGTCGATCCAGATCAAAAGATAACAATCGACGGGCCGTCTGTAAGCGATAAGAAATACCGGGCTGCTCGCATTCTCGATTTTGTCTATACCCATGCGTATTGCAAGGACAACAATCTTAAGTGCACGCCGGGATCCGTGACGGATGGACTTAAAGATATGTATGGTCAGGATCTCCAAGAACCTTATCACGCCGATAAGGAGCAGCGGGCGAAAATGACCGCTGGCAAGATGGCAGACGAAGGCGGCGATTTCGCAGGTACATTCGGGGCCGGCGATTTTCTTGGCAAGACAAGTGTCTGGGGCATGATGGGCAGTGTCACCAGGTCTGGCTACGTGGTCTCCGCCAATGTGAATCCGGATTCCGAGAGCGACCAAACGCCTGGCTGTTCCCCCTGCACGATTGTCAACCTCAATCCAAGCCTCCGGGCCCAATATACTAATGCCATGCCATGGGGAGAACCCGAGGAAAAAGATCAGGATTCTTATCAGAATTTTCCTGGCTCTGGCGCCAATGCCTCGACCGAATACGAAGGCAGCTACAATCTGCAGTACACGGTTAAGGATGGAGCCCCACCAATCACCGACCCCAACAAGACCGCGGTATTGCTCGACACCGGCACACCGGGCGGTGGCAGTCTGGAGATCAGTGATGCGATGCTGAAGCAATTTCAGGATGCGGGCGTCAAACTTAAAAATGTTCGGAGAAATGAGCAACGCGAGATCGTAAGCGCATCGGGCAACATCCCGAGCGTTACAATCGCAGGAACGGATGGCGATCCGGTAAGGCTGGACAATATCGACTTCACCTACACCAGCGGCACGACGGAACAACCCAATGACCAGACCAGTTTTGTTGCCGGTCTTGACTTCTTCAAAAACAGATCGGTCATTTTCGATCTGGAGAAGAAGTATACCGCTTATACGTCACATTTCGTCACTGCCAGCAACTTCTCTACCGATTCATCCGCACCCGAAGGGACCGGTCTGAGCAGGATCACGACGAGCATGGGGAATGAGGGCGGGTTCGGCATAGCGGGTGTCGTCTCCGGCTCCGGATCGCTGACGCTTGATACAAAGACGGTGGTCCGGATGACGAATGTCAACACCTACACCGGCGAGACGAATATTGCTCAGGATGCCTATCTCTCGCTTGCGGGGCTCGGCAACATCCAACGGTCAGCGAAAGTCGTTGCAGACGGCACGTTCGATATCTCCGAACATGGAAATGGCAGCGACTATTGGGGAATCTCCGACGCCTACAACGATGCCCGTATTCGTAGCCTGAGTGGCAGCGGAACGGTCGAACTGGGCAAGCGTACCCTGGTGCTAACGGATTCGAACGACACGTTCGCCGGCAGCATCAACGACCTCGACGTTGATAACAATAATATGGGCGGCAAACTATTCGTTGCCGGTGGCGTGCAAACGCTGAGCGGAAAGAACAATTTTTCCGGCATGACGACGGTCGGTTCCGGCGCGGGATTGCTGCTTGCCGATACAGGTGTGCTTTCCCATGATGCGACCACGTCCGGCTTTCTCGGGAATGACGGGCAGATCGGGGGCACGGCTATCGCAAACAGCGGCGGTGTCGTCGCAGGCGGCGGCACCTACGGTGCGGTCACCATTTCCGAGGGCGGCACGGTCGCTCCTGGCAGTGCGACCGATCCGAGCAGGATCGTCACCACACTGACTGTCACGGGCGATTTCGCGCAGCAGTCCGGATCGATCTATCAGGTCGACCTCGCAAGGTCGTCCGATCTCATCGATGTTGGCGGAGCAGCGGCGATCGACAGCGGCGCGCAGATCGAGCTGCTGCGGCAGGGAACGCTATCGGTCGATGCCCGATATACTCTGCTCTCCGCAGCAGGCGGCGTAAGCGGCACCTATGGCGGGCTGACGGGGGCTCTGGCGACAGACGCGACGCCCTTCGTCGATTTCCAGCTCGTCTACGATGCCAACAATGTCTATCTCGATATCAGCCGCACATCGACGGCGTTTGCCGATGTAGCCAGCACCTTCAATCAACGCTCGGTCGCCGCAGCGGCTCAGGCGCTTGGAAGCGGTAATCCGATCCAGGACAACATCCTGTTCCTGACGGCGCCGGAAGCCCGCAACGCTTTCGATATGCTATCAGGCGAGGTTCATGCTTCCATTCATAGCGGCCTCATCGAGGACAGTCATTCTGTACGCGATGCCGCGAGCGAACGGATCCGTGCGGCGTTCGACGGCGTCGGTGCCTCCAGCGTTCCGGTGATGACTTATGGGCTGGGTGGTCTGGAACTGGCCCCGGCAACGAGTGAGAATTTCGCCGTATGGGGCCGTGGCTTCGGCGCCTGGGGTCATCTCGACAGCGACGGCAATGCCGCCGGTCTCGATCACTCGACAGGCGGCTTTCTGGCTGGCGGTGACGCGGCTGTCGGCGAAAGCTGGCGGCTCGGCCTCATCAGCGGCTACAGCCATACCTCCTTGGAGGCGGACGATCGCGCGTCGTCGGGCTCGAGCGAGAATTACCATCTCGGTCTTTTTGCCGGCACGCAGAACGGCAATCTCGGTTTTCGTTCCGGCCTTGCCTATACCTGGCACAGCATCGAGACCGGCAGGTCCGTGGTCTTTCCAGGCTTCGCCGACAGCCTTTCGGCCGATTACGACGCCGGCACGTTCCAGGCCTTTGGCGAGCTCGGCTACCGTATCAATACGGCTTCGGCTTCCTTCGAGCCCTACGCTAATCTCGCTTATGTGAATTTTGACGCCGATGGCTTCACCGAGAATGGCGGCGCAGCCGCCTTGTCGAGCGGGGATCGCTCGAGCGACACGGCGTTTACCACGCTAGGTCTGCGTGCGTCGACGGTACTGACCCTCGGCACCGTGACTGCTACCGCGCGCGGCGGTCTTGGCTGGCGCCACGCCTTCGGCGACGTCAGGCCGGATACCGCTCTTGCCTTTGCTGGCGGTTCCTCCTTCGCCATCAAGGGCGTGCCGATCGCAAAGAACGCAGCTCTGCTCGAAGCTGGGCTTGACGTAAACATCACCGAGAACGCGACGTTCGGCATCGCCTATCAGGGACAGATCGCCTCGGATGCCCAGACACACGGGTTCAGCGCCAAGCTCGGCGTCCGTTTCTAAATCACCCGCAAAAGAGATTGGTTATGAAGTCAGTGAGTGCATTTTCTTTTACCGTCGTTCTCGGCTCAGCGACGGTGATGTCTGTGTCCGCCGCGCGAACGGACGATGCCTGCTACAACAAGGCACAAAGCCTATGATGACGCAATGTTCAATCGACGACCTGAAGCCAGTCGATGGCGAGCTTGACAAGCTCTACAAGGAGATGGAGACCCGGCTCAAAGAGTCCCGGCGCATGTCCAGGAACTGGTCGAGACCGCGAGGGGCTACAACGCCACCTCGGAGAACACGCGCGACGCCTACCCCAAGGATTGGCGGCATTTTTCCTCCTGGTGCCGGCGCGCTGGCTTCGATCCCCTGCCTCCGGGCTCGAAGGTGATCAGGCTCAATATCAGCGCCTGTGCCTCGGGCACCGCCGCCGGCGATCCGAAGCGTGGCGCCCCTGCCCTTTAGTTTGCGACCATCGAGCGGCGGCTTTCCGGCCTCGCCTGGAACTTTACCCAGCGCGGCCGGCCGTTGGACCGCGCGGAGCGGCATATCTATAAGGTTCTTGCCGGCATTCGCCGCAAGCACGCAAAGCCACCGCGGCAGAAAGAGGCGGTCCTGGCGACGATCTGCTGGCGATGATCGCCACGCTCGGCCACGACCTCAGGGCCTGCGCGACCGCGCTATTTTGCTCCTGGGCTGTGGCGGCGGCCTGCGGCGCTCCGAGATCGTCGGTCTCGACGTCATGCGCGACGACAACAGCGATGGCGCCAGCTGGATCGAGATTTTTGACGGCAAGGGCTGCTGGTCACCCTGCGCGGCAAGACCGGCTGGCGCGAGGTCGAGGTCGGCCGCGGCTCCAGCGACCACACCTACCCCGTAGTCGCGCTCGAGAGCTGGATCCGCTTTGGCCGCATCGCACGTGGACCCCTGTTCCGCCGCATCTTGTCGATCAGGTCGATATAATACGAAAAAGCCGCCGCCATTCGGGACGGGCGTCGGCTATCATGTCCAGCCATTATGCGGCGAGCGGATAGCTTTCGCCGGACCAGGCAGAGAACTTGGCGGCAAAAGCCTTCATCTCGTCGACCGCGAATGTGGTGCGCGGTTGCGAACTCGACTTGCTGGGCGAGAGGGACCTCGCCGAGAAAGGCGCTGACATGAGCGGGATGCTGCTTGGCCAAATCGAGATCCGCAAAGCAATCGGCCAGCGCCGCGTCGTCCAGCTGTACGCTGCAGGGCGCGTTCACGTCGTCAAGACGGATGCCAAATGCTTGCTCATAATGGCCGCAAGGTAATCGTTTCGGGTCGGAGACACAAGTTGCCGCCTCCTTCGCCGTAGAGTGGCCCGATACAATCACGATCGATATTGCCACCTCTTATCGATAGTGATCGCATAGTTCCCTGATTCGACTCTCAACCGCTCATATCAAGCGATTACTTCCATGTATCTGCTGCGCTAGCCCGTCCTGGCCTTGGAGTGTCGCTCCTCACCTCCTCCACCACTCACCAGCCCGATGGGAGTATCGCCCGCCAGCAGCTTCTCCTTGCTGAGCAGCGCGGCAACCTCAATCGCCTCGAAATCGGGCAAATCCCGCAGTGTGTCGAGGCCGAAGTGCAACAGGAAGGTCTTGGTCGTGACGTAGGTGTAAGGCGTGCCAAATTCAGCGGGCAGGCAGACGTTGACCCACAACAATCAAGGGGACGGTGCAGGCCAAGATTGCGGCAGGGCTTGGGCCCCCCACCCTTCTCCTCAGAACTCCGCTGCTTCCAGCTGGCGGCTGAAACTCACAGGCGCAGCCAGCTTGGTCTCTAACAGCATCGATCGCATCATGGTGTCTGCCATGAATCCGTGTGCGTGAAGCGCTCCAGAGCGAAGATGTTGGGCGTCAACCAGGTTCACTCCAATGAGCTTCACTTCTCGAGTTCTGCACAGTGTCCACGACTGGCGCCGGAGGTTGATCCGGTGATTAGGAGGAGCACTCGTTGTCGGATTCTCGACGATGTCGGACATGTGACACAACGCTTCCAGAGCGATCGCATTGTTCCGAAACGATTTTCCCAGTTGGCACGAAGGTTGCGGCCCTATGCGCAAAAGCACTGCGATGCCGCACCGACTGGAAGAACTCATCAATGATCACGCTTTTCGAACATGTGGGCGCCGCTACCGACACTGAGCGTTCCCGAGCCGACGGAAGCCTCTATCCCTTCTTTCTGAAGGCTGTCCGGACATGAACGCATTTGATGTCCGTCCAACGCTTGATGCTCCCGACGACGATCCCTATGTCTGGCTTGAAGATGTAGAGGGCGAGCGGGCACTTGCCTGGGCCGCCGGCCAATCGGCAAGGACTCTGAAGCACTTCGGTGGAACGCAGTTCGAGCGCGACCGCGCGGCTCTGACAGCCATTTTCGACAATCGCGACAATCTTCCCCTGATCGCGCGCCGTAGTCAGTACCTCTACAATTACTGGCGAGATGACGGTAATCCACGCGGACTGTGGCGCCGGACCACCCTTGCCGCCTACATGAAGGCGGATCCCCAATGGGAGCTACTGCTCGATCTGGATGCTCTCGCGGCTAGCGACGGAGAGGACTGGATCTGGGACGGCGCGTCCATCGAGCCGGAGAGACGGGAAAGAGCCGTTCTGCGCCTGTCGCGCGGCGGCAGCGACGCGGTCGTGCATCGCGAATTCGACCTGATTTCTCTGAGCTTTGTCGCCGACGGCTTCAACCTCCCCGAGGCCAAAGGCTACGTTAATTGGCTGGACCCTGACACGCTTCTGCTTTCCAGTGCGCTTGGTAATGGCATGGCCACCCGCTCCGGCTATGCGCGCACAGTTCGACTGTGGAAGCGTGACGCGGATCCCCTCACCACGCCGGCAATCTTCGAGGCCGGGTTCGAAAGCTTCCAAGTGTCTGGTCATTCGGACCGCACCGGCCGCAGCGAGCGCCTTTGGTTCATCGAGCAGCCGGCCTTCTTCGAGAAGATCAGCTGGATCGGCGATAGGAGCGGGCCGAGGAGGCAGATCGATCTTCCTCGCGACGCGTCGTGGCGGGTCTTCGGCGACTGGCTGGCGGTAAGGCCGCGCAAGCCCTGGACGGTGGGAGGCACCACCCATCCCGCCGACGCGCTGATCGTCATCTCGCTTTCCACTTTCCTCGCCGGCGGACGCCGTTTTGAGACCCTGTTTCAACCAGGGGAAAGGCGCTCCATGCAGTCATTCTTCTGGAATGACGGGAAGCTCATTATCTCTTACCTCGTCAATCTCGCACCGCGTTTCGAGATGTTCACTCCCGGCCACCAGGAATGGACGCGCCGAGTCCTGAACACCCTGCCCGCCGAAGGTACTGTCGACGTCTGGTCATTCGATGCGGCAGTTCACGAGACCAATGGAGAGGTCCTGATCTGTGCTCAGGATCCGATCACGCCGCCGCAGCTCTTGCTGTTCGATCTGAATGCCGCGCCGTCTCTCAGCGCTTCAGCAATCCTGAAGCGCAGCCCGGAGAATTTCGATGCATCCGGACTGGTGGTCACGCGCCACGAGGCAGTCTCTATCGATCATGAGCTGATCCCCTATACGCAGGTTGGTCCGGCGAACGGGAACGGAGATGCTCCGATTCACCTTTCCGCTTATGGCGGGTTCGGCGTATCATTCCTGCCCTACTACAACTCCCCGCTGGGCAAGCTGTGGCTCGAGCGCGGTGGCACGTGTGTCGAGGCGAACATCCGCGGCGGCGGCGAGTTCGGCACCCGCTGGCACGAAGCCGGGCGCAGGGAGGGCAAGCGTCTCGCCCACGACGATTTCGCCGCCGTTGCCTCCGACCTCGTGCGAAGGGGCATCACCCTGCCGAGGCGGATTGCCGCCGAGGGTGGCTCAAATGGCGGCCTGCTGATCGCAAACATGCTGACCCGCTATCCTGAGCATTTCGGGGCTCTGTTCTGCACAGCACCGCTTATCGACATGCGTCGCTACACCAAGCTCTTGGCGGGCGCGAGCTGGATCGACGAATATGGCGATCCGGACAAGGTTCACGATTGGGCTTTCCTGAAGGAAATCTCCGCCTATCACGCCGCAGCGCCGGGACAGCCCTATCCGCCTATCCTGATCGCCACCACGAAACGCGACGACCGCGTCCATCCGGGCCATGCGCGCAAGATGGCCGCAAAACTGCAGGCTCTTGGCTATCCCGCTTACTTCTACGAGGCCAGCGCAGGCGGGCACGGCTGCGGCGAGGACAATCGGGAGCAAGCCGCATTCATCAGTCTAGGCACCAATTTTCTCCGCAGCGCAATCGGCTTCAACGATCACCCTCCGGAGACGGCGGAACGCGTTGCAACGCAAGAGGGGCATTTGAGGTCCATCAACAATTCATTCGAGCAGGAGACGAAATAGTGCAGTGCATCCTTTCTGAACATCAAGGAGTGAATCTCATGGCGAGAACGCGAATGGGCGTAGCGCGGGCAACAGCAGCGGCGGTGGCCCTGATCATGGTGGGACAGCAGGCCGTCGCCGCGGAGCCTGCGCAAGCAGAGACCGTCCTGGCGGAGACGGGAGCCTCGGTCACCGAAGCGCCAATCCCTTGGCAGGTCCGCCTGCGGGCGTTGGGCGTCGTTACGAAAGATCTGGGCTACGTTGATACGCTTCCCGGCTCCGGTCTTTCGTATTCGGACACGGTGACGCCGGAACTCGATATCTCGTATTTCTTCACCGACAACATCGCCGCCGAACTCATACTCGGTACCACTTATGCCAACATCGCGGGCCAAGGGACGATCGGAGGGTTGGGCAACATCGGCAAAGTTTGGCTGCTGCCGCCGACACTCACGTTGCAGTACCATTTTACCGATCTCGGCGCGTTCAAGCCTTATGTCGGCGCCGGCGTGAACTACACGATCTTCTACAACCAGGACACTGGCAGCGCTGATGCTCTCAAGGTGAAGAACACGTTCGGCACGGCGCTGCAGGTCGGATTCGACTACATGGTGGACCAGCACTGGGGCCTCAACTTCGACGTGAAGAAGCTTTTCCTGAAGCCGGACTTCGACGTCACGGTGACCGGCGCGAAGCTGACGGGGAAGGCGGAGCTCGATCCCTGGCTGATAGGCGCAGGTGTCACCTACCGCTTTTGAATATCAGAGTGAAGTCTGCTTCCCGACTGCCGGTTTAAATGAAGGGCGCCTCGCGCGCCCTTTTTTACGGTCGACACTGCAGCGCAAGACCTCATGAAGCTATTGTCGGGCGGGGTTCTCTTCCGGCGGACCAAGAAGATGCACTGGCCAACCGGCCTTGCGCCTGAGGTGGAGTGCTTAGAAGCGCTTTGGATCGGGACGGGCTTTGGTATTGTGGGTGGAATGCTTCAGCCAGACCATTTGCCAGCATCGTCTCCCGGACGTCATGTGTGAGCTTCTTTGTCAGCGCAAGGCGAACACGGATCTCCTAGCAGGCCGTTGAAGAAGTGTCCCGTTTGGCCTTGAGGATTGCCTCGTCGCCGTTGTGATAGAAGGTGATGTCGATGGAGCCGTCGTCGAGCAGTTCAGCATGGCCGTCGCCTGTGACCTCGTCCATTTCGTCGAATCCGACCCATGTGAAGAAGACCGTCGACGGGCCGTAGCCGAGTTCGAGGGTTAGATGAGCCAAACGCCAGTGGGGCGTCCTGGGGACGACGCGCGCGAGATTCTGGTCGTGGTGGCCAGCCCAATACGATGTGAGAAGTTGCTGCCGGTGCGGGTACCGGAGGTCGCCGATAGTGACAGCCGATGTTCGACAGCGGCAAGGACATGCTCAGCCGTCAACGCGCCGAGGGCTTGGCCGGGAATGGTGGTGATGGAACCAATCCAGAAAGCGGCGGCTGCCCAGGAGAACGCCTTCGCGGGACTTTGACTCCAGTCCGCACACCCTGCTCAGATAGTCCGAAAAAGAGGTCAGAAGCGGAGCATCCGGATTATTATCTACACTGGGAACAGAAGCATGGAAGCGTTCTGGAGCCACTCGCCGCGCGTTTACCAGTGCCGACACTGCTCCAAGCTGACTATCTGCCATGACCACCTGCCGAACGTAGTCCGTTGATGCCACCGGTACCCTTCGCGGTCTGCTCCAGCGGGAAGATCGGGTCTGATCGACCCTGCTGACCTGTGCGGCGGCCTCTCTCGCTAGGGCGTCCCCCTTCCTGTCGTCCTCCTCCGCCGCTTTCGGCTGCTTTCGGCCCGCCGCCCTCGCCAAGGCGTCGTAGTCGGTAAGCGCGTCCTCCGTCTCCTTTAGGGGCTTCATCGCGTGACTAGAGTTTAGCGCGTGTTTGTAGGCGGCGGACCGAATGGTCGTCGAAATGCCACTCAGCGCCACCGCAAGATGCCCTAGGGCTTCCGCCTCATGATCTGACAGCGGCACGTCACGATTAGAGCCGATTGCCCTGCCTTCTTCCAGTTTCACAATGTTTGTAGTCATTTCCTGCTCCATCGCGTTGACTGAGATACGATGGAGACGGAAGTGGAGAACAAATTTTTACAAGCAACTAAGATGATATTCTCGTCAACGGGACAATAGTGGACGTTGAGGGCGGCGAACAGGGTGGTGGTGCCGTTGCGCTTGTAGTCGTGCCTCATCGTACCGAGCCGCCCCTTCTTCATCGGCAGGCCGGGTGGGTGCGGTCGAGCGCCGGATCTGGCTCTTTTCATCGACCGACAGAACGATGGCATGGGCCGGCGCATCGAGATAGAGGCCGACGACGGCGCGCAACTTGTCGACGAACTTCGGATCATTGGAGAGCTTGAACCTGGCGCCAGCGGTGGGGTGCGAGACCATGCGCCTTCCAGATGCGCCTGACGGCGCTGGCGCTGATTGCGGCGGCTTGCGCCATCATGTCGGCGGTCCAGTGGGTCCTCTCGCCCGGCGGATCGGCAAGCGTCAGTGCCACGACGCGCTCGCCGACATCGGGACCGAGCGGCGGAATGCGCCACTGTCGCGTCTTGTCGCGCAGCAGCCCGTCACAGCCTTCCGCGGCAAAGCGCTCCTGCCAGCGCCAGACGTCGGTCTTCGACTTGCCGATGCGGCGCATGACCTCGCCGGTGCCGACGCCGTCGGCGGGCAAAAGCACTATCTCGGCGCGCCAGACATGCTTTTGCGGGGCGTTGCGATCCCTGATCAGCGCCGTCAGACGGACGCGATCGGCCGACGAAACGGTGAACGATCTTCCTGTGCGCATGCGCCAGACTCGCACGCGCAGGCCAGAAAGGGAATCTCTGATTGGACTCCTATGTCAGGCGGGAACCACTAGACGCCGAGACCGCCGATGCAGACATGTTTGGTGTCGAGATAATCCACGATGCCCTGGAGGCCGCCTTCCTTGCCGAGGCCCGATTCCTTGACGCCGCGGAACGGCACCTCCGGCGTGGTGATCAGGCCTTCATTGACGCCGGTACTTCAGTCCTTCCATCACGCGGAAGGCGCGACCGAGATCGCCGGTGTAGAAGTAGGCCGCGAGGCCGAACTCGGTGTCGTTGGCGAGCGGCGTGCCCGACCTGAGACATGGGTGACGTTTTGTACCGGACACGGATGAAGTGCACCCCTCGGGTGAGCGTTTGCTCGATAATATCCACTGAAGTGAAGCAGTCGGTCTTAATGCTGGAACTCATGCCACCCGACCGACCCGGGAATTCGCAGCAGCGGCGCCGTCGAGTGCAGAACGAATGCCGTCAACCAAGGGGTCGATCTCGCTTTCGGTGATTATATAGGGCGGACAGATTCCAAGCACTTCTCCCATATTGCGGATCATGACGCCGTGCTCGCGGCACCGCCGCTCGACATCGCCGATCCTCAGCTCGGGCGCGAAGACGCGACGGGCGCACGATCCTCGACGATCTGAACCCCCGCGATGAAGCCGCGGCCGCGGGCTTCACCGACAAGCGGATGGTCGCCGAGCGCGTCCGCGAGGGCTCCATGCAAGTGATCGCCGAGACGACGCGCCTGGGTCACGAAATCGATCTCGCTGTAGATCCTGATCGCCTCGGCGGCGACGGCCGCTATCACCGGATGACCGGAGTAGGTGAAACCGTGACCGAACACGCCGACCTTGTGGGCCTCGTCAGCGGCGCATTGATAAATCTTGTCGAGATAATGACGCCGCCAATGGGCAGGTGACCGGATGAAAGCCCCCCGGCGATCGAGAGCATGTCCGGTTCCATCCCAAATGTCTGGCTACCAAACCAGTTCCCGGTGCCTCCGAAGCCGCAGACCACCTCGTCGGACAGCATGAGGATAATTTCTCACTTTCTTGCGAAGATCGGGGGTGTCCACGGTCATTCGTATTACGCGAGATCCGCGAGGCCAAAAACCATCATACCAGAGAGGCGAAACTGCTATCTAGGTGTTTAGATGCAAGAAATTAATCCTGCATTGTTCCCGCACCAGGAACACCCGAGAGGATACCAAGCAGTATTGAACCTTGTTGAAAATGCTCTCGGCGCGCTGGGCGTTATAATTTCTCGAAGGCGATCACAAGGACGTCGCGATAAGCGTACGGCATTTTCAGGTTTTCGGCCACAATCGACGATACATCGTGAAAGGTTTCGCGGTCGTTGCAGATCACAAAATCATTCGGGGAGTTCATTTCGACCTCGCCGAGGAACTCCTTTGAGGCGTCGGTGATCATGCTCATGCCGCCGGTGACGTTGACCCGCCCAATCATATAGCAAGCAATGAAGTCCACCCCGTCCTGGTGAAGGCCCTCGGGTGCCGGTTTGCCATTTACACCATCGCGCGCGACAATCCGGTAGGGATGGATCTTGATATTCCAACGATCATGTCGGGCGGCTTCACATAGAATTCTGCAGAAACCTGTCAGAATCTTTTCTAAGACGGGATGGTCTATAAAGGAGTTTTCAAGGGGCTCGAAGTGGCGCTTGAAGCCGCCATTCAGATGATTGACACTTTTTGATTGTTCGTAGGGGGCGTGGGGTAGGAGCCTAAAGATTCCGTCAGTCGCGTCATATTCAAAAGCGCTATAGCGCCGGTAACGATATGTTCCGCCGTCACGCATGTATTCATCGAGAAGAAGTCGATTCCAATGGTCAGCAAAGTTCTTCCAGGCTGCATCAATTTCGATGCCAAAGCAGGCTTCGGCGCGCTCGCCTTTTGAAAACCACCATCCATTTGTCACCAGACCGTCAGTGCATTGTTGACTGAGGTTGGCCGGCGCCTGGGGTGCGTTGTTTTCCACGGGTGTCTCCCTTTTGGTGACTTGGCGAGGACGGAACGCTTTGGACAACGCTATGTGGGTTGCGGCTTGGTATTCCCAAAGGTCGCGGTCCCTAATGTATCTCGGCGTCCTGGCTCGGATCGACCGAGGTAAAAAGCGTGTGTGATCGACTATGTAGCTGACGCTCCCGCTAACGCCCTCGAGGGCGGATGCAATGGCCCGTTCGCACATCTGGTGAATAGTACTGCCCCATGCACCTGAAACCGCCTCTTGGGACCAGGCTTGCTCAAGCCCTTGCTTCAAAACGATTGATGCCACGTCAAGAGAAGCGGTTTCGAGGTGACGCAGCGCGTCGAAGATAATGGCCGCGGCAGGGGCCTCGCGGACTTCGAGAACCTTTTGGCCGGTTGTGATGTGTTCAAGCCCGACAAAGCGGCCGTGCCCGAATTTGCCGACCGTGTTATTCAGGAACGGGATTGCGTCGACCAATGCAACATCACGGTCATCAATTGACACGAGACTTCCGTCTGCAAACCCGAGTTTGATCTCTACCGGCTGCTCTGCGGGAATGTGGCGCGTCCAAGCAAATGCCTCCTCGGGGATGGAAAAGTTCTCGGGATCTTCCAAAGGCCCCGACTCGAATTCCCGACACCAGAGGTTTTCGTCCGCGCTCCACGTGCGGTCCGCCACAAAAGTCGCTCCACACTTGGACAGGTCGGAGGTCTTCTGTTGTCGGGATATCACAGAGCATTCATACGGACTGCCGAAGTTGCCGGAAAATCCTGAGCGCTTAATGCTATTGTTAAGGCGCGGAAGACTGTTTTGAGAAAGGTTTGCTGTATGAAGAACCAGCCGTGAGTTGATTGACCTAGCATGATTAACAACCAAAGATGCGATTATGGGACGGCTCAACGAACTGCTCAACGGATAGATGCCAAGGTACTTGGCGTGGGCTCGAATGGCTGATTTCACGCCTTGTTCGACAAAGGCATCCCGCCCTTCGAGGCAGACAAAGCGCGCGCCGAACATGGCTGCCGTCCGTTCCAACAAAGGCTGATCGATGCGCGTTCCGACATCCGCTGCGACAGCTTCAATGTTCGCAAAGCCAAGGCTTTGCAGCTTGTAGAGAAGATAGGTGCTGTCGAGACCGCCGCTGAACATGGTTGCAACTGGTGCGGTTCGGTCCGGAAAAGCCTCCAGATCTTCAAAACTCGAAATGCCGCCGATGGCGGGTTTGGTGGAAGCCAAGATGGGGTTCATTTGGATGTCCTGCTCTCAAACCAGATGCCAGCAAACGTCGCAGCGAGGACGAGGCCTGCGCCTATCAAGCTCGGTACTGTCAAAGGCTCATTCAGAAGAAGGTGCGCTAGAACGAAACCAAAAAAAGGTTCTGTTCCCATCAAGAAGCCAACCCGTGTCGGTGTGGATTTTCTCACTGCGGCATTTTGAATGTAGAATGCAGCGAGGGTGCAGAAGAGTGCAAGGAAGGCAACAGCGCCCCAAAACTGAAGGGTGGCCCTCACAACAAGGCCTGAAATTCCGAACTGAGCGACGGCCAAAACGAAAGTAAGTGTTGCCACCGTCGATCCTTGGATGGCCGTCAGGGCTGCAGATGAAATCTGCCGGCCGGCCAGAAGGCGTTTGGTGGAAACGACCATAACCGCTCGCAGAATCGCGGCCCCCAAGACAAGCGCGTCACCCGGGCTGAACCTGCTGATCCCGCCAGTGAGAATGCCGACACCGATGCACGCTATGGCAGCACTTGCCAAAATGCCCGTAGGTGGAAGTCGCCGTGATAGCCCATAGTCGATGCTCGGCGTGAAAATCACACAAAGCGATATGATCAAGGCCGTGTTCATTGCGCTTGTCGATGCAACGCCGTAAGTTTCAGCAATAAAGATGCAAAAAAGTATTGTTCCCAATGCGAAGCCGCGGATGAAATCGCCCCAGGAGACCAATGCGATCTCATGTCTTGCAGCCACTGCCGTAATGATCGTAGTAATCAGGAAGCGATAAAGAACAAGTATCGAAACCGGCGCGTAGAACAGTGCGCCTTTCCCGACCGGATAGCTCGCCCCCCAAACGAATGCGACTCCCAGCAAGGCTAGATCCACCGAGAAAGATGGCGTCCGTGTTTTCCTGACAGGTATTGGAGAACTTTCGAAAACGTCCACCTTCAAAGTTTCCTTTGTGTTAGCCATCCACCCCTGCTGCGAGGGTCAAACAGATCAGGTCGTTCAGCCTCTTGGGCGATCCGTGCCGCGGCGTACTTGTTTTTGGTAACGCAAGTGCCGTGCCGATTCGGAAAACCATTGCTAGACAACAACCTGGTCGCCTTGATAGTTCGGCGGTTCATGTCCATTGTTGTCAGAATGCCGACAATGACTTCAACTGCAGGGATCCTACCGGCAGGGCCTCAAGGCGAACACGCGGCTCCAAGATGCCGACACGATGGCTGGTTCAGCCATGCTTCGACAGTTGCCTGTTTTTTCAGTTCCTTTGCTGTTCGTGCGCTAACCGCAACGCTCCATACTAGTCTCGCGTGGCTGTCCCCGTGGGGTGGGCGGCAGAAAGCGATTAGGCCCGCTGAAAGAGGCGAACCGCATCCGAAGGATCGTAACCAAGAGAAGGACCTGAAGCGAGAGCGAAGGTTGCGGGAGGCCGCGGCGGGCCTAAAAGGCAATGCCGACCGCCCCAGGAAAGGCTGACAAAAACCGCAGCGGCCGACTGTCCAATAGGGTGCGCCGGGCCAGGGCGAGCCAAATGGCAGGGGCTGCCGGGGGACCCTAAGAAAAGCCTGGGTTCACGAGCACCCGGCGCGCGCCATCAGGCGGCCAGCTACTTGGAGGGCGGGTGTATCATGCCTGTTTGTCGGGCCGAACCAGATCCATGTGGCTGACGCCGAGGGCCAATGCCAGTTCATAGATCGTGATAATTGTCGGATTTCTTCGGCCTTTCTCCAAGCCGCTGATGTACTGCTGACTGAACCCGGAAATCTCCGCAAGCTGCTCCTGCGTCAGGCGCTTCCTTTGCCTGATCCTCTGCACATTCCGTCCGACCAACTTGCGCATATCCATGCACGCAAGCCAGCGGATCAGGCGGCTTGAGTTTATCAACTATAATATGTAATCCACATTTAGCAGGCACAGGGCTTCGCGGGTCCATTGGCCGGAGATAGAATTAGCGATGTTGCAGCCCAGATCGAACACGCCGTTCGCCGACGAGGTCCCCTGGTCGGACCGCATTACAGCCTACGACAAGGACCACTTTACAACCTATATGAGGCTCCTGGACGCCTCGGCCGACAACGCCACTGAAGAGGAAATGGCCAAAGTGATCCTCGGCATTGATCCGGCACGCGAACCTGAGCGCGCACGCAACGTTCTTCGCAGTCATCTCGACCGTGCAAACTGGGTGGTGACGAGCGGCTACAAGGATTTGTTCGCCAGTTGACGAAATGGGCGGTGCGGTCGCTTCGCTTCAAGCAACGAAGTCGCGCAACCGCCATGCATCGACGTATCACCACAGCGCGGATGGCCCAGCGCTTCGCTGTCTCATCATTTTGTCCTCCGCTCGCCAATGGCTGCTTCCCAGGAATGGGTGCGGCGGCGAATCATGACAGGAACGGGTCCGCCGTCTGAGCCGCACCGCATCCGAAGGGCCGGATGGACAACCTACTGAAAGCTCACAGCTGGCTAAGGGTTGCGGGACGCCGCGGCGGGCCTAGAAGGATGCGGCGCCACCTGCTGAGAAAGGCACAAAACAGAGCGAATTGCGAGAGTCTAACGACGCGCTAGGAGGCGCAGCGGAATGGTCGAGACGCCAGAGCCAAGAAAATCGGGGCTCGACCCACCGGCACACGGCACGCGCGGTGATGGGCGCGGGCGCCCACTACGTGCGCAGGCTCAACAGAATCTCACACGGATCAGCATCGAGGGCCGCAGTTACGTCGAGAAACTCAATGACATCGAGACGCCGTTCGCCACCCTCATATTTCGCCACGAAAGATTGCGGACGACCAAGCTTCTCAGCCACCTGCGCCTGCGTCAGCCCTTTGACATTGCGCAGTGAGATCAACTGGGCCAGAAACCGCTGGTGGCGGGGAGATCGAAGAGATTTGGGCATTTAGGTGAACCGGCAGGTAGAGACCGGCTCAGCGACTAATCCCCGTTTCGGATTATCCCATTTTGGGATATTCTGCCTTGGATCCAGCGATCAACATGCGAGGTTCGCGGCAGACATGAATCAATCAACGGGAACAGATAGGACTCAAAGCTCAACACTGCTCGACGAAGTCCCTTGGTCTGACCGTCTTACCGCCTACGACAGGGCGCACTTTACCATCTATATGAGGCTCCTGGACGCCTCAGCCGATGAGGCGCCCGAAGAGGAAATGGCCCAACTGATCCTCGGCATTGATCCGGCACTTGAACCGGAGCGCGCCAGGAAGGCGCTTCGTAGTCATCTCGACCGTGCGAACTGGATGGTGACGAGCGGCTACAAGGAATTGTTCGCCAGCTGACAAATTCGCAGTGCTCGGTCATAGAAGCGTTCCTGTGCCATTGGTCAGGCTGATCGGGGCCTGCACCACAGACGCGCCGGCAAAATGGACCCGGTGGCGAGCACAATTCAGTTCCCAGGAAATCGGGGTTTGGCAACTGTCCGAGCGTCTGACGTGATAGAAGGTTCCGCTCTGTCTGGATGGGTATTAGCCCGGAGCAGCACTCCATATCGTACCGGCGCTCGACGAAGGGTCCACCTCTTCGCTTTCAAGCCGCATAACCGATAGCCATCGCCCTAAGTCAAGGGTTAGAGATTACCGGCAGGCAGGTATGCAAGCGGGCCATCCTCGGAAACTATATAACCGCACGACTAGCTGTGAGCTTTCGGGAGGTTGTCCATTCGGACCGGACCGGGGAGACTGGAGTTACCAAGCTTCAGCACTCACCGGAGGGTCCGAATGAACATCCATAAGAATGCCCGTCTCACACCGCTGCGTCGAGAGGAGATGGCGCTGTCGGTGATAGAAGGCGCTTTCTCCAAAGCCCATGCGGCGCGTGTCTACGGCGTGTCGGCCAAGATCGTGGCGCGCTGGGTCGAGCGCTACAAGTCCGAAGGGCGGGCCGGCATGATCGACCGTTCCTCGCGGCCCGCCAATATGCCGCAGGCCACCGCTGCGTTGATCGCCGAGCGCATCATGGCGCTGCGGCGGCAACGTTGGACCGGCAAGCACATCGCCCATGAGGTCGGCGTCTCGCCCGCCACCGTTAGCCGGGTTCTCAAGCGTGCCGGACTGTCGCGGTTGCGGGATATCGAACCGGCCGAGCCGATCCGACGCTACGAGCGCGAGCATCCTGGCGAGATGATCCATATCGATATCAAGAAGCTCGGTCGTTTCGAGCGCATCGGTCATCGCATTACCGGCAAGCGCACCGGCAATGCCAGCTCGCGCGGCAGCAGTTGGGAGTTCGTCCATGTCTGCATCGACGACGCCTCCCGCATCGCCTTCTCGCAGATCCTGCCCGACGAGAAAAAAGAAAGCGCCATCGCCTTCCTCAAGGCGGCGGTGGCCTACTACGCCAGCCTCGGCGTCACGATAGCCCGCGTCATGACCGACAACGGCTCCTGCTACAGATCAAAGGCCTTCGCCAAGGCCTGCCGCGATCTCGGCCTCAAGCACGTCAGGACAAGACCCTATACACCCAAGACCAATGGCAAGGCCGAGCGCTTCATCCAGACAGCACTGCGCGAATGGGCTTATGCCATCGCTTATCCGACTTCAGATCACCGCGCCGCAGAGTTGCCGGTCTGGCTGCACAGATACAATTGGCACCGTCCCCACGGGAGCCTAAAGTCCAAAACACCTATCAGTCGCCTCGCTCTAACCGAGGACAACCTGTTGAGGCTCCACAACTAGCTCGTCAGCGACGACACACCCGCTCGAGCACCCATAGACTATGATCACCGGCGCGGACTGGAAGAATACGGCTGCATCGCCCGAGCCGGCGGAACAGAAGATCTCGGCATCCAGTCAACGCTCGATACAAAGCGCGCGATCGAATGGCCCGAGCACAAGGGGATCAAAAAGCTTCTCAGACAATTGAGGACCCTTCGGACCCCAAAAGGGCTATAGCCTGATTTTGGGTTCGCACGCCTAGCTTCTTCTTGGCATTGTCCAAATGAAAAGCGATCGTGCGTGGCTTGATACCCAAGATGCGGCCGGTCACCCAGGCTGAATTACCCCGCGCTGCCCACCTCAGGCACTCATATTCGCGGGATGTCAGCGAAACCCCATCCACTGTTCGATCGCTCGGCAATTTGCGGCGAACGCAACGATGAAAGCAGGCCGCCATCAGTTGAAGAGCTTGTTCGTACCGCTCAGCGACCCGAAGAAATACTGGACGAGGCTCATCGGCGGCAAAAGTAACCGCAGCGATGCGGCCGCGGAGATCGACAATTGGGATCGTCAAACCGCAGCAGATGCTGAATTGAGCCGCCTCATCGAATAGCTGCTGTTGAGCCGGCGACATTTTATCGCCTCCCAAATTCGATCCCCAGTGAAACGGGCAGCCGCCATTTCGAGCACGCAAGACCACAGGATCGAGTTTCTCATACTGATTTTCCAGATACTGTCTGGTCCAGCGGGGTGGATAGTTTGAAATTAACCTCGGTTTGCCGGAAGGCCGTGCTGGCAAGGAGAGGTAGGCAAAGAAGATTAGGTCAAGTCGTCCGGCCGCCTCAGCCATGGCATCCCGGAAATCTGCCTCATCGATACTCTGTGACAGTCTTTCAAGGAATGTCTCGAAAACAAGTGGCATGTGCCTCGTCATCGTCGCGCTCGATTCTTCCTCTTTCTGCACGCCTTCCGGCTGCGTCGTGTATGTCCCGACAAACGTGATTGAATTCGCGGGCGTCGCTGGGCTGACCGGGCTCCAGAATGCTGCCACACTTTCGATCTTCGTCGGTCATCCCAATCATGCTGGGCTCACCCGATGGGCGTCTGGCAGACGCCTCATGATCTCAACAGCTCAATCAGAGAATCTCCATGCATTAAATCATGACCGCCCCTGCACCGACCAAATCAGGAGAAATCATCCTGCGCTGACCAAAAGCCATCATTGACCCCAGCTTTTGCAGGAATTTGGGTCGGCATTAGCATAACAATTCGGATAGCCGCTCATCCCCCACCCGGGGCGCCGTGATCCGCAAAGAAGTGTTGCGATGCTTTCTTTTCTTTGATAGGCAAATCGTCTCAACAATATTAAAATGCCTTTCCTTGTGAACGGGGTGGCGTGTGAGTATCGTCCTTCTATATACCTGACGTGATAAAATTCACCGCAATGATTATGGCCCGCTGCAATGATGTAAAGGGCACGTCTAAGCTCAATCTGCATCGGAACGTGCAGATGACCTTTACCAGACCCTCGATCCCGCACGGGCCATAATGATACTGATTACGTGGGTCAAAAAGGGCGCCCTGCCGGCGGGGAGGTACACCCGCAGGGCGCGCCGCACAGAGGTCCTGGTCGTTGGGCAACAGGACAGCGGCGGCAGAACTGATTCGGTTACAAATCGTGACTGAAATAGCCCGGAGCATGCTCAAGATCAGATATCTGGAATTCAACAGTTTTGGGTCTGCTCGGCGCAGTAGCGCGCAGGGACATGCCTGCCTCCGGACTCGCTCCTTCGCGATCGCAAAATCATACGGCACCCTCGGCCTTCAGCGCGCGATAGGTGGTATCGACCGACTTTACCGTCGCGTCGACAATGATGTCGATCTCTTTTCGGGTAATGATCAGGGGGGGGGCATAACCGAGGATGTCGCCATGCGGCATGGCCCGTCCGATGACACCATTCTCAAACAGAGCAGCTGCAGTGCGCACCCCGACCTGAAGGTCGGGTTCGAATGGTATCCTTTGTTTTGGGTCCCGCATCATCTCTACGGCCGACAGGATACCCACTCCGCGAACTTCACCAACGATGGGATGTCCCGCCAGCTCGGCCTTCATCCGGTCTTGCCAATACGGTCCAACATCGCGGACATGCTCCAGAATATTTTTTTCTTTAAGCAGTCGAATATTGGCGAGCGCGGCTGCGGCACAAAGCGTGTGCCCCGAATATGTCCAGCCGTGGCCGAGTGCGCCGTGCTTCTCAGTTCCTTGTTCCAAAACCGACCAGACACGGTCGCCAATGATTGACCCGGAGATGGGGAGGTAGGCGGAACTCAAACCCTTTGCGATGGTCACGAAATCCGGACGCATGTTATACAGGTGGGAACCGAACTTCTCGCCGGTTCGCGCGAAGCCACAGACCACTTCATCCGCGATTAGAAGGATATCGTATTTGTCGAGCACCGCTTGAATGGACGTCCAGTACCCTTTGGGGGGCGGCACAATACCTCCTGTCCCAAGTACCGGCTCTCCGATAAAAGCTGCAACCGTTTCCGGTCCTTCGGCCAGGATCAAGGCTTCAAGCTCATCGGCACAGCGCCGGGAGAACGCTTCCTCGCTCTCCTCGACACGCGCCTGGCGGTAATAGTGCGGCGTGGTTGTATGGCGCACCAAATCCAGAGGCAGGTCGAAGAAATTGTGAAAGAAGGGAAGGCCAGTTAGGCTACCCGTGACCAATCCAGACCCGT
Source organism: Mesorhizobium sp. WSM4935 (assembly GCF_029625735.1). NCBI lineage: Bacteria > Pseudomonadati > Pseudomonadota > Alphaproteobacteria > Hyphomicrobiales > Phyllobacteriaceae > Mesorhizobium > Mesorhizobium sp. WSM4935. Next base: position 85,932 of record NZ_JARTVR010000011.1, read on the forward strand.
GATAGCCGCGATTTCGCGAGATGATCTTTTTCTTTTCGGGCCGGCCAAGAATGTTATTATAGTACCAGACCAGCTTGATGTTGGTTTCGTTGGCATCGGAACCGGAGAGGCCGAAATAGACCCTTCGCATGTTCTGACCGAAATACTCGACCACGGCCTCTGCCAACAGGGCGACCGGCTCCGTACCTTGGCTGGCATAGACGTGCGCGAACGGCAATTCGTGTGCTTGCCTGGCAATGGCCTCGGCGATCTCCGTGCATCCATATCCCATGTTGACGCAGTAGAGTCCTCCGAAACCGTCGAGGCTCCTTCGGCCTTCGGTGTCCCAGATATAGACGCCTTCCGCACCGGCCATAATCCTATTTGGCGTTTCGCCTCGGCTGTGCTTGGCCAGATGCGTAGAAGGATGGAAGACGAAGCTTCTATCCTTCTCCCGGAGTTGCTCGGTTCCCAGATTGCTCAAGCGCATGTCCCTCTCCTCGCGATAAATTGGCGGAGGGCACTCGGCCAGCCACCTGTTTAGCAAATAGCATACCGGAAACGTCCCTTGAGTTTCTCGGGAATGCAGGTTATTCGCCGTGAAATTCGCGGGATCGGCCCGAATTGCCGTGAAAACTAAGGCGTCACCTTCGCCTTAGCCGAGGGTCGGGGGCGCGTCCTGCAAACACGAACAGCTTACGACGCGCATGCGCCCAGCATAGTGCCCGATTAGCGGGCGATATTGACGGATGAATAGCGCTCGGGACGCTGTTCCCGCCGGCCGCGCGAGGCACGATAGAGCGCCGGCGGCCATGTTCCGCCGAACTGCCGGTCATCCCTTACATTCTGACGGTCCGGATCGGTCTTGCCCTTCCCAAGGGTGGTAATGAGGTGATCAGGGGCAAAGCACATTCGCCTCGATCAGCAGGCAGCGGGTTCCGTGCCGCGGCACAGGCTCCAACCTGGTTGGCCAGCGCTGAGAGGCTGAGGTCGTGCCCTCGCGCATATTGATAGCTTTGGCGGTGCGGCGGCTGGTGCTCGGCAGACTTCTCGAAGGAGCATAGCCAGAAGGTTCGGCCCGGCAAAGACGCGCGGCGAGAGCTCCTTGCCATTGACATCTTGATTCGCAGCCGACCAGCGCCGCCAAGTTCTATCGTCAGCGTGTTGCCTTTCTTGCGATCGCAAATTCGTGGTTGCTGCGCAGGGCGAGCCGAGCTGCGGCTCGCAGGAGGGGGCGAGCCGACAGAATTGCGCGGCCTGAAAAGCTGCCTCCATCAATGCTGGCCGCTCGTGCAGTCTCGAAACGCTGGATCAAGCCTCAAACATCGAACAGCCGCTCCTTTTCCTCGCGAAACCAGCGCCCTCGCGCGACATGATCTTGTCTGACGATCCGACGCTTCGAGCGGGGCTCCTCTAATAGGTTGCACATGACCTGCAGCTTTCAGCCAAACTCAGCAAATCGGACGTCGTGCTCTTCTTATCATCGCTCGGCAAGCTCGGAACACGCTGGCGGACGTTGCTAAGGCTAGTCGCCGCCAGCGGATGGCGAGGATGTTTGGGCGGCTAAGTGCTTTTAGGTGGCGATTATAAGCCGAGATCGCGATAGGTGCTTTCGCCATAGCTCCTGGCGCCATCGCCACGCTGAGCGTTTGAAAGCCGATGAAATTCGCTCGGCCAATTGGCTAGCGCGTGCTTGATGGCCTTCATCTTGAACGGCACGTGCACAACACATTTGTCCCTGATGATAGGCGGACAGCTCACATCTTGTTGCCGCGAGCCGTTAAGGTTTGCTGCGATTATCGGCAGACCTAGATCAAGAGCCAATTCCATTTCCCAGCGCACGAAGCGAAAAAGGTTTTTCGTCTTCTCACCGATCAGGACAAGTACCTGGCTCGATCCATTCATTCTGTTGCGAAGATTGCGTTTAACATAATCTTCGTCCTGTGCTCGGCTCGTCATATTGTCCAGATCGTGAGCGTTCGCGAATTCAAAACTCACATTCTCGCTGGCGTTCCACCCTTTCATAAAGCGGTATGCCCAAGCGTCTTCATCGCCGTCAAATATTACATAGGTCGGATCGCTGTATGCCATTGTTGTCTCTTAGTTGTTTTGACGAGCAACCCACTGGGTGTGCTCCCGTGAGAAAGCCAGTTCGGCTTCGTTCACCGCGGCGGAGAATGCCTCATCCGAGTTGGCGTCCGTAATAAGGTCGGCAGTCAAGCCGATCTCGTGAGCTGTCAACGTGTAAGCCGATGCCAATTCGTTAAATTTCTTGATCTGGGTCCACCCAATAAGGGAGGCGGCGATGACAATTAGCGGCTCGGTCGGCCAGCCTGGCATCGCGGGGTCAGCGATGCGTACTACGATGAACGAGAATCCCAGAGCGTATGCAAAAATACCAAGGCCCATCCAGACTTTCGCGGACCTCTTGTTCGAGCGCGCCTTCTTCTCGTACCACTTCCGTTGGTCGCAGATTCGTCTCTGCAGATATAGGTCTTTTCTTTCTTTTAGCGGGGAGTCCCTTATCGACATCATCTGGTCGGTTGTTTGGGGGGATGCTGAATCGGTGCCGCTCAACGCGCTACCAAGGTGACGATTGCTATCAAGGATACCTTCCATGAGCTTTCGAAAATCAGCTCTGGCGTCAGCGGCGCGCGCGTCATCGAACGGCTGTGCTCGCATCGCGAAGCGCCAAGTCAATGTCTTCACCGACTCTGCCAGAGCTCGAGCCTGATACCAGACCTGCTCGGGCTTTGTGACCGACCGGAAAATGAGGACTCCCATTGAGCAAAGAAATACCGCAGCATAGACACCGAAATAGGCTTTTGATGGCGACAAGTCCAAAGAGAGCACCGACGCTAAAAAAAGAAGAACGTACTCTGCCCGGATCAGGCGCAGAAACGTCGCCTGCTGCTCGTTGGATGCCACGTCGGCGCTATTATAGAGTCCAGGATATTTCATTTTTGAAGCACACCAGTCTATTTTGTGGCGGTAAATTCTTTAAGCCAGGATTTGGCAAACGTGAGGTTAGCAGTCGAGCTTACAGAGCCTATTCTTGAGCGAGGCGCGGTCCCTCTGTTCATAAACAGGAATGCAGGTCCTGTCCCATCAATGTAAGGGTATAGGCCCAAAAATTCTTGCCCGGAGAATGTTTCCGAAGAATTTTTTGCCACGGGCAGAACCGCTACCGCGGTCCGAAACCCATCGAAAAAGCCAAGCTCCCAAGGCATCCATCTGGATCCTGGAGAATTGTTTGAATGCACATAGATTAGCGTCTTTGACTGCCTCATACGGGTCCGCAGCAACTCGGCGGTGGCCGAGGAGACTTTTGTGCGGTCCAGTTGTGAATCTTCGACCCAATCTACGTAAGCAGTGAACCCAAGCTCCTCGAAAATTCGCTTCACACCGAGAACGATCTCTGCGTCCTTGAAAGAATGTGACAGAAAAACGTCGAATGACGATCTGGCTGTAGCTGCGGCCGTCTCTTCCTTTAGAACGATCGATGCGGCTCTATGTCCTCGACTGGCATTCGCAACTCTTTTCAGCTCTGCCTCGGTCAGTAGCACTATTCAAATCCCCCCATGATCTGTTCGCAATCTATGAACTTGACGCCCATTCGATTAAGCGACCCTTGTCTTGTGAAAACTGGCACCATGCTCTCCAGCCGGTAGCGCAACCTCCACCTTCTCAAAGACCACGTCGGGTGGCAGGAGTGACCGGCCTTGTCACCCACCTACGCGATCCCGGCACAGCCATGCTCCTCGCTTAGAAGGCTGCGGAGACCAGCAATGTCAAACAGGACAGACGATCTCCTAATCTCGAACAGCAACGAACTTAGGACGTAAAAACGCGATCTCCGAATGTCCGCAGGCGTCGAGGGCCGGGTTGGTCGCCAAGGCCGAGCGGGCCAGCTTGCACTCCCGCTACCCGTCGGCTTGCCAAACCCTCGCTGTAGATTTCGCCCCCTACACGGATGCGCTGACCGCGACTAAGCTCAATCGCCACTGATCGCCAATCCAGGGCGAAAGTTCCCCCCTTGAAGTAGCGGTAGAGGCATTTTTCGGCACTTCGCATCTTAGATATGGACGCCTCCTCAACCAGGCACGATCCGGTTTGGCTTCTCGCCGTAACCGTGCTGGGCAAGTGCGTCCGATGGCTGCTTCGATCCTCTCCTGGAATAGATCGGTTCCAGATTGCTCAAGCGCATCGTCCTTGCTCGCGATCAACTGGCGGATAGCGCTCGGCCACCTTTTTCCAGCAATTAGTATACCGCAAATGTCCCTTGAGTTTCGTCGGAATGGGTGCCTTTTGCCGACGAATCTACGGGATCCGTGCCAAACGCCGTTGAAACTTAGCTTTTGGGTTACCGTTGCCTCAGGGCGGACAAAGGTATCGGTGAATTGGACTTCACTGGTTTCGTGACGACAAGGCTATAGTATTGATCAATCCCCAAGCCTGCCTGCAGCAGTCCCTCCATGAAATCCTGATAGGCGGCCATAGAACGAGATGCGACCCGCATCAGATAATCCACGCGCCCCCCAATTGCCCAGCAGTCCAGGATTTCCGGAATGTCTTGGATAGCAGTTTCGAAGTGTCGTTGGTCCTCAAGACGATGACGATCCAGCACGACCTCCACCATCACAAAGATCATGCCGCCGATGAGGGCAGGACTCAGCCGCGCATAAAATCCCTCAATAATCCCCGCGGCCTTGAGTGCTCGGAGCCGCTCCGAACAGGCGGACGCCGAAAGATGAACTCGTTTTGCAAGCTCACTTTTTGAAATCCGACCGTCTGCCTGAATTTCGGAGAGGATCCGCAGGTCCCAACTGTCGAGTTGCACGGGATCGGGTTTCGACTTCATAACCTATGCTCTCAGCGATGACATCGCGTTGTGTGCCGATCAATTCTATCATCAATTGAAACGAGCGAATGTAGCAGTGGAAGGCATCCGTTCCAGGCCCGAGATGTGCCAGAATGGGGTACGAAAATCAGCTGAGGGTGAGCGATCCGCTGAGAAAAGCTGCAGAAGTAATTTGGCTATCGCCCCAACGCCCAACGGGGCAATGGTGCAGCTGGAGAGAATAGTCGGCGGCGGCGGAGACCATGATAAATAGATAACCGATTTTCTTGAATCTCGCTGCCGTACTTGATAGACGCGCGACTGCATTCGACCCTCGATCGCATGGACGGCATACTCAATGCAGTATTCACTCGCACATTCAACTATTAGGGTGAATTGAAGGCCTTGCTTGGCCGGCTCGCCGAGGCGCAGGGCACCGCAAATGCCGCTCGTCTTATGGCTTGCCCGATAATTTGGCGCTCGGGTCTGGCCGAAATCGCCCAACCGGAAAGACTCAAACACCGATGTTGCGTGCGATGCTGTCGGCTGCCATACGCTTACGCCACTCAAGAGGCCCGGAATTGTGAATGGAGTTTCCCTCAACATCGACAGCCATGACGACGGGCATGTCCTGCACATCGAATTCATAGATGGCTTCCATGCCCAGGTCTTCAAAGGCGACAATCCGCGCCGCCTTAATCGACTTTGAAATCAGGTACGCAGCGCCACCCACTGCAGCAAGGTATGGCGTTCTGTGTCTTACAATCGACGCGATGGCCGCCGGTCCCCTCTCCGCTTTGCCCACCATCGCGAAAAGGCCGGTTTCGGCGAGCACCTTGTCCGTAAAATCGTCCAAGCGGCTGGAGGTTGTTGGACCGGCGGGTCCAACGACTTCATTCCTCACTGCCCGGACGGGACCGACGTAGTAGATCACGCGGCCCCTCAGATCGACTGGGAGCGGCTTGCCGGCATCAATCAGTTCGACCATTCGTTTGTGGGCAGCGTCACGGCCCGTCAGCATCTTTCCAGAAAGCAGGAGCGTTTCACCGCAGCGCCACGATGCCGTCTCTTCCTTCGTAAGCGTATCTAAATTGACCCGCCGGACGCCGGCTGGGTTCAATTCGTCGGCTCCGATGTCGGGCCATTCGCGCAAATCGGGCGGCTGGAGGCTGATGGGTCCAGAGCCGTCCAAAGTAAACTTCAGGTGCCGGTTGGCGGCGCATTGCGGGATGAGCGCCACAGGCTTGGACGCTGCATGAGTAGGATAGGTCGCAACCTTGACGTCAACGACTGTCGTCAGACCACCAAGGCCTTGGGCGCCGATACCAAGCGCGTTGATCCGCTCATAAAGCTCAATCCGCAGCCCCTCTTCTGCGCTTGACGCCCCCCTTGCGATCAGTTCCGCCATATCTATGGGCTCGTTCATGGCCTCCTTGGCCAGCAGCATCGCCTTTTCAGCGCTACCACCGATGCCGACAGAGATCAGTCCAGGTGGACACCACCCGCTGCCAAGGGTCGAAACGGTATTGACCACCCAGTCGGAAACGGAGGCGGTGGGATTGAGGGTGGTAAAACGTGCCTTGTTCTCCGACCCGCCGCCTTTCGCGGCGATGGTGATCTCAATCTGGTTACCTTGCACCAGGTCGACATGGACAACTGCCGGTGTGTTGTCGCGGGTGTTGACCCGTCTAGCGAGGGGATCCGCAACGATCGATGCCCGAAGGGGATTGTCCGGATCGAGATAGGCTTGACGTACGCCCTCATTCACAAGATCCGCGAAACTGGCTGTTGACTTAATGCGGGCATCCATGCCGACCTTTGCGAAGACAACCACAAGTCCGGTGTCCTGACAAATCGGGCGCCGCCCAAAGGCCGCCATGCGGGAGTTCAGCAGAATCTGACCTATGGCATTCTTCGCCGACGGGCTCTGTTCTCGCGTGTATGCGTGAGAAAGAGACCGGATATAATCTGGAGGATGATAGTACGAGATGTACTGAAGGGCGTCGGCGACGCTCCTTGTGATGTCGCTACCGGCCATGGTCCGTGTTCTGTTTCCCACCGGATTTTATCCAAATGAACCGAGGCCATTGACCATTTTCAGAATCTGGAAGCTTCGCACCCCCTGCTCGCCGCCTTCATATCCATAGCCGCTTTGTTTGACTCCTCCATAAGGGGCATCAGCGGAAACCCCTTTCAGGTAATTCACACTAACAGCGCCCGCAGAAAGACCGCCCACAAGCCTCTGTTGCGTATCGGCCGCGCCAGTAAACAAGTAGGCGGCCAGACCGTACTCCGTGGCGTTGGCTTCATCGATCGCCTCTTCGATCGTATCGAAAGGAGCCACGGTGAGAATTGGTCCGAACGGCTCTTCATGAAGCACTCTCGCTTCCTTCGGTACGCCAGTCAGGATGGTTGGCGGCCAGTAAAACCCCGGTCGGTCAAGGGGGATGCCACCGGTCTCGATTTGGGCGCCGCCCTCTACCGCATCTTTGGTCAGGCGTTGCATGGCCTCGATTCGCCGCGCGTTTGCCATGGGACCCATCTGCGTTGCAGGGTCATCCGGTGGACCGATCCTGATTTTTCGGACCGCCTCCGTCATCCGGAACAGGAATTCCTCATAGCGGGATCGGGCGACAAGAATCCTGCTGGGCGCATTACAACTCTGGCCCGCGCACTCGAATTTGTATTCCGAAATAGCCGGTATCGCCGTTGCCAGGTCGGCATCTTCGCACACAATAACCGGGGAATGTCCACCGAGCTCAAGGATGCAGCGCTGCAGATTATTCGCGGCCAGTGTGGCCAGCTGTTTCCCAACAGCGGTCGACCCCGTGAACGTCAAGACTTTGACAATTGGCGAACTGAGCAGATGCCGTGATATATGCACAGGAACACCGAACACCAGGTTGACCACGCCTTCCGGTATCCCTGCTTGACGCAAAGATTCCACGACATGGACAGCCACGCTTGGCGTCTCTTCGGCCCCTTTGAGGATCACCGGGCAGCCTGCCGCCAGCGCGGGGGCGAGCTTGCGGGCGATGAGAACGGCTGGATAGTTCCACGGCGTAAAGGCAGCGACGACACCGAGGGCCTCCGGGACGATCATCCTGTTCGGACCCAACGGAATCGGGGTCGACAACTCATCGGCATGCCGGCCATTCCATTCCAGCGTTTCGACTGCGCGCGCGTACTCTCCTGTTGCTTCGGCAATCGTCTTTCCCTGTTCGGACGACAGGTCCCTGGCTGCGGCGCCAGCTTTCTCAGCCAGATTGCTGGCGGCAGAGACGAGGATCTCGCCACGCTCTTTGGCGGGGCGTGAGGACCACGCCTTGCGGCTGCGTTCTGCCGAAGCAAGAGCTTCATCCAAGTCTGGAACCGTAGCCGAGGCCACTGAGGCAAATACCTTCTCCGTCGCCGGGTTGATCACCGGCAAAGTGGCTCGGCTACCACCGGCTCGCCATTTGCCATTAATGAAGAGCTCGTAGCTCCTGGCGTGGGACATCGCGGGCTCCACTTGTGATTCTGGCCATGCGAGCGCCGTTTCAATTTTCGAAGCCGCTGAGCTCGCTTGAGCCAGTTTCATCGCGATGGTCGCAGCGGGTCAAATATCGATTAGTGCCTAAATCCATCTGGAATCCAGATCGATCTGTTCCGACAGGAAGGAAGTCATGCCGTTGTTTACAGATCGATGGTTCTCAGGTCGCGTCAGGAGCCGATGCTACCCAGCCCCGGCTCTCAATCAATTCTCTGGCGACCTTCGGAATGAGCTTGCGGACCGCAGAAACGGCCGCAGAACGCTCATCTTTGGGATTTACAGCAAGCACCACGGAGCGGGTAATTACCGGATCGACTATCTTGACCGTCCGGACCAGCCCTTGAGAGGCTTCTTTCTGAACGGCAGACGGGGCGAGAATAGAATGCGCTTTTCCCTCTACGACCATGTTGATGATCGTTGAGAGCGAGTCCACTTCAAACTTGACGTCCATCGCGCAACCGTGTTGTGCGACGACATCAGCCACCGAACGCCTGACATTGTTGTTGCGCATGGGAACCGCCAGGGGGAATGCATGCAGGTCGGCCAGAGATATCGCATCTTCAAACGGTGGCTCGCCGGACGGAACCACCAGACAAAGGTCTTCGCGCGCTAGCACAGTCATTCGCCCCACACTGTCCGCAGTGCGGTACAGAACCGCCAGATTGAAGCGTCCAGCCGCCATCCATTCCTCTAGCGGTCCCGTCATACCCTCGACCATCTTGAGGGACACCTTGGGCAGTTCGTGTCTTACCGTCTCAAGCAGCGGACCGCTCAGGACGCGAGCAGCTCCAGACGGAATGCCAATAGTCACCTCCCCGGCGGGGGAAGCGGCTGTGTTGGTCAATTCCACCTCGGTAATTCGAATTTCTTTGAGAATCGCCCGCGCCCGCTCCAGGAGTTTGGCTCCTGACGCCGTCACGCTCACGCCGGTCCTGTCGCGTATCAGCAGCTGAGTGCCGAAGCCTTCCTCCAATTGGCGCACATGCAGACTCAGCGCACTCTGGGCGACATTCAGAAAGCCAGCGGCCTTCGTGAAACTGCCTGCTTCGACCACGCCAACAAAGTATCTTAACTGCCTGATTTCCACGGGTACTCTTCCGAGGGCGGACTGCAATGATGTAATCTATCTCGAAATGTGATGGCGCGACAGCAATAATTGCAGAGCGACATGACGCCTAACTGTCGTGTCATCTCAGTGTGGTTTGACCAAAACCGTAACCTATGTGTCCAGAATGGACCCAACCCGCCGAGGCTTCAACCGGCCAACTCGGCGCCCTGATCCATGGAGATGATTTCTCGGACCCTTCGAATAACCGGTAGATCGACCATCTTCCCGTCCAATGTGAACGCGCCTTTGCCTTGCGCCGTCGCATCTTTTTCGCCGCGAGGACACGACGGGTCCCTCGAGTTCTTGTGCGCTTGGTGAAAAGCCCCATCGATGTTTAAATGGATCGCCTGCGGCCCCACGAAGTTATCATTGTCTAAGAATCGCCGATGCTTCCTATCGAGCCGAGACTGCCGCATGGGGAACAGAACGGAAAGGTTCGGCGTCAAAAGCAGGTCGAGTTCTGGGGCACCGCCAACAGCTGCACTGAAGTCTTCAGTACCAAGCGCCATTGCAACCAGCGGCGCTAACAAGATGGGAAAGGAGGTCATTGCTATTGCCGCTGGCGGACTTCGGCCGGCCACCCCATTTCCTCTTCCGAGAGGTGAATTGTCCAACCAACCCTGCTGACTAATGACGAGCATGATCGTATCGTCAACGTGTCACAGAATTGCTTGCAAGCTCACGGCCTCAGCTGGGCCAACGAACATTGAACTCCGTGGACGAAGCCTGGACCCGTCGTCATCCAAGTCAATCCGCGCCTCGATGAGGGGACAGATCCTCAATTGGTTCAGCTGGCTTGCAGTATTGCACCTAGCAGTCACGGCGAGGACTGGGATTTGCGAAGAAGGCATTCTCGCAGTGCGGCCGTACGGTACCTCATTCCTGGCACACTGGATTAGATCGCTGGCGACATTAAGATCAGGTGTGACCGAGGTGAAATTTTATGTCGAAAACCTGAAGGCAGGGCGTCAGGCAGGGCGATTACAGAGATCCTATCGGACATGTCATCGCAGTTTCATCCACCATTGCTCGACCGAGGCGACACTCATCGTCCCATCAACCTAATCCATTGGTCGATCACGCCGTTCACGACCCTTGGCGAAGAAGGAATCAGCAGCCCCTAGGCTCAATTGGAAAGCGGGGCGGGGTCCATACGTATCTTCGTTTCCGGGCACCTCATGCTAATGAAGCCGCGACAACAGGTTGGTTATGCACCCAGGTGCTGGCCAATCCGGCTTGACTGGAAAGTTTCATACCCAGGCCTGGCACAGGCGAGCGTGATGCCGCTCTCGCTATGTTGGACCGCAGACGCCGCGACGGCGCATCGACTGGCGCTGGCGAAGCCTAGGACGCGCCAGTCAAGGACCTGCAAAGAGCAAGATCACGCCGCGCGTTGCCTTCAACGCCCATTTGAGCAGAAAGCAACAAGCCTCGCGTATAGCGATCGATGACCGCACGAAGCGCCATCCGGGCTATGATCTCAGTCAGCACTGCCCTAAGGGGTCAGAGGAGGGTTCGGTCAGTCAAGACCTCAGACGGCATGGCCAAGGTCAAGCTGCGAGGATGTGCCACCGCGGGCGCGGCATAACTTGGCGGGCTACAATTTGGTTCGCTTGCCCAGGCTGCTGGCAGCGCCGGTAGTCGGCCGCGCCGGACTGGCACCTACGTCTGGTCCATGAACGGTTGCTTTAGCAAAACCGAAGTCCTCGCCAAAACTCTTCGCCGACGTGCGACGACCGCGCCGGTGCTCGTTCCGGGGTCGGCAAGACGAAGACAGGCCTACTCTGGATTTATGCCCGCGATGACTGATTAGGGAGGGAGCGGACCGCCGGGCGTCTTATGTCTATGCGCCGGACCGAAAAGGCCCAGCGTGCGATCGCTCATCTCGCAGGCTCTCTACCGGAACTTGCAGGTCGACGGCTATAGCGGGCCATCGCTTGCTGGCCGACGAAAAGCGGCTTCACGCTCGCCTTCTGCCATGCCGCGCCCGATCGAGGCGCTAAGAAGGATCCGCGAACTCTAAAAGATCGAGGATGACATCCGTAGCCGAGGCCAACGAGGCCTTGCTGCACGCAGGCAAAAAGTGCTCAACCATCACGGCACTGGACCCAGGGCGGCTAGAGAAGCTCGGCCAAATCAGTCAGAAGACCAAGCTCACAGCGGCGATCCCCTACACGCTCTCGCGCTGGGAAGCGCCTCTCGCGCATCCTGGACGAGGCCATATCAAGATCGACAGCAACGTGGTCGAACGCTCAATCATACGCAACTCTTTTTGCAGCTCCGGCGGTGGCGCTGAGCACTGGTCAGTCATCGTGTCGCTGGGTGATCGCCGGGATTGGCCGGATAGCCTGAAGCTAAGGCCGTCGAGCCAGACCCTCTGACCTGCCACTGAACTTTCAACCAGTGGCGATTAGCCTCGGCCGTTTCTGTTATGGCGCGGTTTGAGCAACGGGCGGAGGCGCGAAGCCTTCATTGAGTGCAGCGTCGGAGCCGGTTGCGGCGAGGGTTCCGGCGAAGACCGCCGGGGTCAAATAGCGAGCGAGGAATGCGGCCTCACGGTGTTGAACAACACCAGGAAAGAACACCCACAGGACCGAGGAACGCAAGTTTCTTTATCCGTGGCATCCTTGGGCCGGGCGTTGTGTTCACGTTCATGAGGTGATCGAGAACGCCGACCGGGAGGTTTTCCGCTGCAGTCTCTCCCGCCACGCCTCCGATCGGTGGCTGGAAGTTCCGGCCTGGATGTTTGATCGCGGTCTGCACCGCGTGGCGCATTGCCCTGCCCCACATATCGATCCCAGAACGCTTGGCGTCTTGGTGACACTGCTGCAGGACCCGACGGCCAATTCCCACACCCCATCGCAATTGGAGGATTCGGGCGCAGCATCGGGTCCTCACGAAGCGAACCGGGGAGAGGTCCATACCGCGCCAGCCTACGACATATCAGTTCGATCTTCTCCAACCCGCACGACGCGCAGACCGCGCAGATGCCGCCATTCGCTCGCGCAGCCGCCGTAAGGCGCGAGATGCTGGCGCTGATTCCGGGTGCACACGAAGGCTACGTCGGCTGGGAAAGGCGGAAGCGATCCGCAAGATGGTGAGCGACCACGTGCCCACGAGCCGGCATCACGGGGCGCCCAAGCATGGCGACGCTCTGCTCGCCGACCTTGTCCGCTGCCGGCGCTGCGGCCGCGAGCTGACGGTCCGCTACACGGGAACCAAGCACAACATTCCGCGCTATTCCTGCTGGCGTGGTCTGCTTGACAATGGCGAGCCGCGTTGCATCGCCTTCGGTGGACTCGCGTCGATCGAAGGCGTTCATCCTCTGCCGGACGGTCCATGGGTCTTCAGCCGATCAACGCTTGACGAACCGGCGGCTCAGCGCATCGTTCATCGCGCGCGGCAAAACCCAAAATACCCCATGGGATCGCATCCAGATCAGCAAAACCTATTCACTCAAATGACATAGACAGATGAGTGTTATGAACAGGATTTAGGTCCTGCCTCCATTCGGCAGTGGCACTGCGGGCGTGGTCGAGGCCGAAGAACAGGCCATCGTTCAACAGCTCGTCTCGCATTCGGCCGTTGAGGGAATCGCGTAGCCATTTTGCATCGGCTTGCCCGGCGCGGTGTAGTGCCATTCGCTCCTGTTCAGCCGCTGATAACAGGCCAGTCAGTTGTTGCCCACAAGAATCAGGATCTCGTGGGCGCGCCGCACCACTGGCGGATCTATCATTTTGCCATTCAACGAGAATGCGGACAGTCCACGCGTGGCGGCATCATTTGCCGCCGCGACAACTTTATGGGCCCACTCGAGCTCCTGGGCGCTTGGCGAGAAAGCCTCATTGAATATGGCCACCTGTGTCGGATGGATCGCCAAAGCTCCGGCAAAGCCAAGCCGCCGCGCCCGCACCGCGGCCTCACGAAGTTTATGCGTGTCCGAGAACTCGCCGATGCTTCCTATGAAGCCCAGCGGGAGCAAGCCGGCCGCGCGGGCGGCAAACAGAACAGAAAGGTTCGGCGTCAAAAGAAGGTCGAATCCTGGGGCGCCGCCAACAGCGGCGCTGAAGTCTTCAGGGCCAAGCGCCATTGCGACCATCCTTGGATGCGCCGACGCAATGGCCGCAAGCCTTTGCAAGGCGCCCGGGGTCTCAATCTGGGCAAGGAACCGGATGCCTCCCTGCGGAAGATTTCTTTCACGTTCTAGTTCCGAAACCGCATTCGCGATCTCTATAACCCACTCTGCCGAATCCGTCTTCGGAAGAACCAGTGCGTCAACACCCGCCATCACGGCTGCATCGAGATCGGCCGCCAAGGCGCGCAGACCATGATTCACGCGGACCAAAACAGATGCGCCTTTCCGGCCCACCTCTGCCACGCATTCAGGAAGCTGCTGCCGTGACTCTCCTTTCCGATCCTGGGGCACGGAATCCTCCAGGTCGAGAATGACGCCATCTGCGCCCCGCTCATGGGCCGTCTCTACAAAGCGCGGAACGTGAACAGGAACGAAGAGCAGGGATCTCCAGCGCGGTACAGACATCGCGCCTTCAACGGCCGCAAAGGTGTCCTTGATCATGGAGACGCCTTTGCGGCCGATTTTAGCGCGGGCGCTGCCAGTGAGCTTTCTAGGCGGCCGGTGCGCTGAAATGATCCGAGGTACACAGGCATTTTGTAAACCGCGAGCAGTCTCACCTTACTGAAACGCGCGCTCACGCTGACGCGGCTCTTTCGCGCAAAAGCGCCCGCACCTCCTCGCGGACAGCCTCGGTATGAGAGCCAAGAGCCGGGACTGGGCGAAGCGAGGGGAGCTCCGAGTTGAAAATCGCCGCCGGCGCTATCGTCTCGACGGCTCCATCGGGTGTTCCAACCTGCACCCTGCGAATGTGTGGATGCTTTGAAACATCCACCACTTCGTTCAGTCGGCCATATGCCAGGCCGGCCGCCTCGAGCTCCTGCATCGCATCGTGGCAGGATAGTTCAAAAAACCGCTGTTCAATGATCTCATCAAGTTGCGCACGATGAGCGAGGCGCTCCATATTGTCAGCAAAACCAGGTGCGCGTGTGAGCCCGGACTGCTTCAGGAATTTCTCGCAGAAATTCACCCATTCGCGGTCATTCTGAACCGAAAAGATGACCTCTTTGCCGTCGGCACAGCGATAGGCACCATACGGCGCGAGCGACGGGTGTTTCACGCCTGCGCGTACCGTCTGGTAGCCGCTGTAATCATTTTGCAAAACCGGCACGTTCATCCAGTCGGCGACGGCATCAAACAGTGACACCTGGATGCTGGTCCCTTCGCCGGTGACCTCGCGGTGGTACAGTGCCTGAAGAATGGCGCTGTGCGCTGTCATGCCCGCCGAGATATCGCAAACCGAGACCCCTACACGCGCAGGCCCCTGTTGGTTGCCGGTGATAGCGCATAGACCTGTTTCGGCCTGGACGATCAGATCGTAGGCCTTCAAATGGGAATACGGCCCTGACTCCCCGAAACCAGAAATGTCGCAGGTGATCAGCCGCGGATATCGTCGACGCAGATCAGCGGACGCGAACCCCAGTTTTTCTATGCTGCCCGGCTTTAGATTCTGGATGAAGACATCAGCACTGGCAATGAGCGTGTCGAGGACGGCGCGATCCGCCTCCAACCTCAGGTCTAGACAGACCGACTCCTTACCCCGGTTGAGCCAGACGAAGTACGCGCTCTGCCCCCGCACCAGCTTGTCGTAGTTTCGGGCAAAGTCCCCTTCGGGCCTTTCGACCTTGATCACCCGGGCGCCTGCGTCAGCAAGGCGAGACGATGCGTAGGGAGCTGCAACGGCCTGTTCGACCGCCACAACCGTGATGTCCTTGAGACTGTTTAGCATCAGGGCGCTTCCTACGCGGCTTTCAGGTTTTGTGCCCGACGCCGATCAAGCATGGCGAGCAACCGATTTTGTTCGTTGCCTACAATGGAAAGACCTTCGTCGATGCCCATGCCAGGCTTCGCGAGCATCATGTCCGCCTGTGTTGCCACCGAAATGTGAACCGTCGCTCGCGCGGAGAGATCCGTCTCGCTGCAGCTGCCTCCCACATAGGCGTCCACGTTGTTCTCTTTGCACAGAAGCACCGCACGGGCGCTGTCGGCGATCGAGCCCACGTCCGGCGTCTTGATCTGCACGAGATGGGTCGCCTTAGCCTCCGCAAACAGACGCACATCCTCTAAGGTGTTGCAGCGTTCATCGACAACGATGCGCGCACGTGACGCGCGCGCATTCAGAATGCCGACGATCTGCCCGTAATTTTCGACCTGCGCCGGCGTAGACCCGAAGTCGGCTGGCGATTCGATATTCACCGTGAACTCCGGAACCGCGTCAGCAACCTTACTGATGAAGTCGGCGATGCGCTGGACGTCGAGCCCGATCTCCATACCGATCCAGCCGTACACATCGAAATGCAGCACCGGAGAATAGTCTGGTTGGCCGATTTGCTTGACGCGGTGCGCCACCCATTTGACGAAATCCAGAAAGGTTTCTCCCCCAACGCCGAATTTGCTACGCGAGTTGATGAGGCCATGCGGGATCACATCCACCCCCTTCAGGATCATTTTATCGACATTGATTTCGCGCGCATCACCGCTCTGGCAATAAATTGGGACACGACGATGCGGCATGGATAGGCAAAATTCCGAACAAACCACCTCCGCCATGGTACGACGCGCAGCATGGGCAGCAGCGCTTAAAAGGGCTTGGCTGACCCCATATTCGATGCATAGTGGGAGTCGTTTCCCAGTATGGAGATCGAAGACACTGGAGCAGGCTGTCAAAAAGCTGGACGCATCAATGTTTAAGAGCCGCGGGACAACAACACGTGACGTGAGATCCATGATGGCTCCGACGTCAAACAGGGGGTCACGCCCGCCAGCCCCTGAGTATTGCACTCCCATCATATCGCCCCAGGCGACCATATCGTCTTCCAGGACAAGCCCGACGCTTAAGCAAGCTGCCGGAACACGGATATCACGGAAGCCGGGCGTCAATGGCTCGCCGACGTAAACAAAACCGTCCTGGCCAACCCCTGCCCTAATGGCAGCTTGATCGTCATAAAAGAAGGCGCCGTTGCCGGGCGTGAGAATGACGTCTTTGATCTGCACTGAATTATACTCGAGTTTGGCCAAGCTATGAGCTGCGGCCGGATTTGCGCGCTCTGTCCTAAGTTATGCCCCGTTCGGAATCGGTTTTGCCAATATAAAGCCCCGAACGTGCCCATCTCGTTTTAAGATACGATAAAGTTGTTTTACGGGCGTCAGCGGGGACGGCACCGTCCGCCTCCCCTCTTGGTCGCGGTGCGCCGGATCGTCGCCCCTGCTTCCATAACAGAAGCTAGGCGATCAATCCGTCCGGCCAGCTCCCATCTCGGACCGCCACTTTCAACCATGGTTAGTATAAACCAAGCGATCAAGGATCAAGCAATCTTTTTGGCATGATTTTGGAAGACAGGATCAGCCGCTGATCGATCCGAGGAGCTGGCCTATAAGCTCCAGTCGAGGCCAGTGCCTTCATACCGGAGTTACTACAGCTGGCCAAGGCGCGGCTAATCTGTACCTCTAGTTATGCAGCGGCCGCGCAAGGATGGCTACCCCTTCATTGCGGTCGACATGCGCGCCCGATCCTATGGCTAGGACGATTGATGGCCCAGGCGCTCGGATGTCAATGGACGGAGCGGAAACAGAATCCATAGAGTGTAGGATACCTATAAGATCTCCCGACCTCACTTCATCCAACACAGAGCAGCGAGGTTCGAAGATACCCTGCGCGGGCGATTTCAACTCGTCTGATATCAGCGTCTCAAGGGTCTGACTGGACCTTTTGTTACGGAAAGACACGTCCTCGACTTTTCCTTCGACGAGTCCAAGCATAACGAGCGCGTTGCGAACTCCAGCTTCATAAATCGCTAGAGCTTCTGCGCTAACCGTACCACCGCCGAATTCCGCGCAAACGAATACCTTCCCTAGGCTATGTGCCCAACTGTCGAACATCCCAGCCGTGTCGTCATGTTGCCAGAGCAATGTTACGGGCAGCTTAAATGCCGCTGCCATTGCGAGCGTCTTAGCCATGAGATCCGCATCAGCAATTGGATGCGTGATGACCGCCGGGGGAAAATCCCACGTTGGGCCGAAGCTGTGCAGATCGAAAACGATGTCGGCATTTGGCAACAATACGCGTGAAACCGCATCCGCGATTCGTTCCGTAACAGACCCGTCGGCACGGCCCGGAAACACGCGGTTCAGATTCAAACCATCAAGCGGAGTATTGCGGCTCCATGCTTGAACTGCCAATGGATTAAGCACTGGCAGCACGATGATCCTACCACTGGTTTGCGCTTGTGGCAGCCACTCGATAAGCCGCCGCGCGACTAATGGCCCCTCCATTTCATTGCCATGATTCCCACCGGTGATAAGAAGGCGCGGTCCATCGCCCTTATTAAGACTAAAAACCGGAAGCGAGAACTCTTCATGGTCGGCGCCTCCCGGCACAACGAGGTGTCCTCTGCTCACGCCATGCGCATCGAGATCAAACGTAAGATGTGGTGCTTCGTTCATTGCTTAACCTATTGCGGGTGATCTGGCGACTTTGACCGGGCATATGGTCTTGTACACGGCTATTTTTTTCGCCTGGAACTATGCACACGCGGTCACCACTTCGCCAATATAATGTCCGAGACGGCACCATCGCGTTTTCAGATGACCAGGGCTCGCTCTGCTGACCTGTCCCTTGGTTCGTCACCTTGATCCCGGTGCACTAAGGGAGGAGGAAGGTCAAAGTCGCGGTGGGTAGCCGATTTCAGAAATCGCGCGATCAGCCGGTTGACGTTGGCTAGCTGTTCGTTGTTCAGACGGGCGAAGGATCTGTGCGATCCGGTCAGCGCCGTTGACCTCGAATTCCATCCTGGCGCGCAGCAAGAGGATCGGCAGGTCTGAGCTTGCTGGCGAGCAAGGCCGGCCGATCCCAGACATAGTCCGAATCCTTGATCCGCATGTGCCAGATGATAATTGCAAGAGCTTTACTGGTTTCCGTTTTGGACCAGGTGGCCATTTTATCCGCCCGTTGAAGCCCCGAACAGATGCTTGTCGCCAGTCCGTAGGAATAGGTCGGACGCATCATCAGGAAGTGGATCTGCCACGCCAGTTAGGCAGCGGCTTCCTGTAATGTTCGCTGCATGCTCGGTCGAGAACGCCACCAGACGGCATAGAGGACAAGCATCCAGATTAAAGGCAGAAGCATCAAAAGAGAAGCGACTGCAGCAATCGTCGGGTCGATTTGGTGGCGGATATTCTCCAGCATCTTCAAGGGCAACGTCCGCACCGACAGACCGCCGACCAAAGACGTTATGACCGCTTCATCGAATGACTGGAGGAATGCGAACATGGCGCCGCCGATCACTCCCGGCCTGATTAACGGCAGTGTTACGCGAAAAAACGTTTGCAGTGGTCCGGCACGCATACTCTTGGCCGCCTGCTCTAACGTCCGATCGAAGTTGGCCAACGTCGCAGAAACGATCACCACCACAATTCCAACAGCGCCGATACTGTGAGCGAGGGCGATACCACCCTTTGTGCCGATTAGACCAATCTGGATGAGACCCAGATAAGTCGCGATACCGACCACGATAACTGGAAAGGTGATAGGCGTGATTATGATCATTGTCAGCACGCCGCGAAGTCTTGCGCTTATTCGGCTCAATCCGAAAGCAGCAAGTGTTCCCAATAGAGTAGAAATAACAGCTACCTCGACACCAATCTCGACGCTGGTCCAAGCTGCTCCGCTCCAAGATGCATCGCCGAAAAACGAGCGATACCATTGAAGCGACAGGCCCGAAGGCGGAAATTGCAAAAATGCCCCGGAACTGAACGACATGATGACAACGATTATCCCTGGGAATAAAAGAAAGGCCATCACCAAAACGATAAAAACGATCGCGACGACTTTAGGCCATCGCCTTTCCGCCCCAGGCACGTAGCGCCGTCCCGTCCACCGTTTGACACGATAGGGACGCAGAATTTCGCTGAAGTTTCGTTTGATAACAAGAACAATGGGTAGTCGGGACATCGAGCCCTTCGGAGCTCGAGTTTGGCTTTGCTCTTGTTTGCCGGAGAGGTCAAGCCCGACCATGGAAAGCACCACAATGGCAAACCCGAGAAGGATGAAGGACGCAGCGGCAATGCGCGGAATATCGAACGAGCTATTCACCTCGGCCGCAATGAAGGTTGAAAGCATGGCATCGCGCAATCCCCCAAGTGCCGCCGGCGTGATATAGAATCCTAGGCAGAACACAAAAACTAGGAGCGAGCCACTCCGTGCGCCTGGAATGCTAAGGGGGAGAAATACACGCCTGAAAGCGGTGAAAGGTCCCGCTCCCATACTGCGTGCAGCAGCCATCAAGGACCGATCGATCCCCATCATCGCACTAACCAAGGGAAGTATCATCATCGGCAGCATGATGTGGACCATGCCAATATAGACCGCGGTTCGGTTATAGATGAGTTGCAGAGGTCGATCGATCAATCCGACGTCCAGCAAGATGTTGTTGATGACCCCGCGATCCCCAAGAATAACAATCCATGCGTAGGTACGCGCCAGCCCACTGGTCAAATAGGGGATGATCACGAGAGCGATGAGCGTCATGCGCAGAGTCTTGGATGCCGTGACGATCAGATACGCGGTTGGATAGCCTACGATTAAGCAGATGGCAGTTGCGACCAGACTTATTTCTATCGTTTGAAAGAGCACCCGCACATTAGCTGGCTGGGCGAAAAACGCTCCGTAGTATTGGAACGAGAAATCGGGGGCATTGACACTGCTTAGGAAAAGCAAGGTTATAGGGGCACCGAAAACCACAAGCAAAAGCGCGAACGCGGGCGCGGTTAACCCAAGTGGCACCTTGGCCATTCTGCGCAAAAGCTTCATGGATATCCCTTATCAATCGCTTATGGCGAAACGAAGCGAATGTCTGACCGCAGCCACGTGAGGCAAACCTCCTCGCCTGGCTGGAAAACAGGTTGGTCTGCCGCGACATGTTCCCGGACGATGAGAACATTGTTGCCAACGCGAACATGGTATTTTCGCAGAGGGCCGGCAAAAATCATATCGTCGACCGCACCGGCAACATATTGCCGCTGGTCCGTTTGAGCCCACTCCGCAGTCTTCGGAAGTACACTGATGCGCTCTGGCCTTATCATCGCAACGGTGCCGATTTGCGGCGCGTTGCCCCCTCTGGCCAGCAACAAGGCATCCTCGAGAATGTTCGCCTCACCCAGAAATTTAGCGACAAAGCACGATGATGGCCGATCATAGAGGGCCTCTGGTGTATCGATTTGCTCGACACGTCCTGCGCGCATTACAACAATCCGGTCTGACAGAGTAAGCGCCTCCTCCTGGTCATGCGTAACGCACACCGTCGTGATACCGAACTCCTTGTGCAAGCTCTTCATCTCGATCTGCATCTGCTCACGCAGGTTACGGTCGAGTGCGCCAAGCGGTTCATCAAGTAATAGGAAGGGTGGATCGGCAATCAGCGCGCGGGCTAGCGCCACGCGCTGCTGCTGACCGCCACTCAATTGGGATGGCATGCGACCGCCGAATTCCCCTAGATGCACGCGCTCAAGCATACGGGCTACCCGAACCTTCCTCTGATCGGGAGCCATGCCCCGCATTTCGAGAGGGAATTCCAGGTTTCGAGCCACTGTGAGATGCGGGAACAGCGCATAGCTCTGGAACACAATTCCTTGATCGCGCCGGTAGGACGGGACCGAAGCCACTGAATGGCCGGCGATCATAATATCACCCGAACTCGGGGCCTCAAAGCCGGCCAAGAGCATCAGGGTAGTGGTCTTACCCGAGCCGCTCGGGCCGAGAATCGTCAAGAACTCGCCGCGACGCACGGTCAGCGACAGATCCCTGACCGCCGGAACACTCCCGTACATCTTGGTAACACTGCTGAACTGAATTTGTGGCACCGATTGGTTCACATCTGCAGCGTCAACTTCCGAACGGGGGGCGGTATTCATTGCGTGCATGTTCACTGTGGCTCCTCCACCATCGCTGGCGTGCATTAGCAGGCATTTGCCGTACCTTCTGCCGTCGTACCCGATGCCGTGAGCGGAGAGGCTAGTGGGCTACCCCGCTCCCCGTCACATTTTCAGCATCAGTTTCGACTTTAGCCCGGTATGGAGTTACCCCGACCGGACTTTCGCACTTCAACCAACCCTACTGCAGGATCCACTCATTCCACCGCTGGATAAGCATCTCAGTGTTGGAAACACCGCTGGGGCCTACCTCATTGTACCATTTGCCGTTGATGGAAACGCTGCTCTTGATGTAATCTGGGTGGGTAGGGAGCTTGCGCGCAACTTTCTCGGGAAGAAGTTTGAACGCATTGCCGTTGCTTGGTCCCTCAGGAAACAATTGGCAAAATGCTGCCTGACGTTCCGCGCGAGTGGCGAATTCGATAAACTTCTGCGCAGCCTTCGCGTTGGGTGAACCCTTTGGAATGACCCAATAATCCCACTGCAGCTTCGCCTGGTTTCGATTGATCTCCGTCGCGGCGCCCTGATCGATCAACAGTAGAGCTCTTCCGTCATACGATTGAGCGATGTCAACGACCTTATCATGCAACATCTGTTGAATCTCTGATCCGCTGCTCCACCACTTACGGATGTGCGGCTTTATTTTGTCCAAACTGGCAAACACCCGGTCGATATCCATCGGGTAGAGCTTATCGGGAGATACACCGTCCGCTAACAGGGCCTCTTCCCAGGGTCCTTCTGAACCAAACTGGCCGGACACCAAGGTGCGAACGCCGGGAAACTTATCAGCATCCCAGAATTCAGCCCAGTTTGTCGGCCGGGGTTTATCAGCTGGGAATACGTCTGTGCTATATACCATATTATATGAGTAAATCAAATTTGCCACGCCAAACGGTTGCTTGGCAAATTCATAAATTCCGTCTAGCTCTTCTTTCCTGAACAAGGAGTAATCAATTTCTTCAAGAATTCCTTTCTTAGCTGCGACCAAGCCGGACCCTTGCGTAAGCGCCCCGACATCTACCGTGACATTGCCCGATTTTACCATCAACTCGACCTGTCCCATACCCATGTCGTCGGTGATTGGGTTGACCTTGATACCGGTCTCAGCTTCAAATGGCTTAGCGTAAGCCTCAATGTTAGCCTTTCCCCAATCGCCGCCGCCTAGCACTACGTTGATCTGGTTGGGTGTTTGGGCCGCAACGCGGCCCGCAATTGAAGACAGAGCGCCAGCCGCCATGGCGGTCGATGTCGCCTGCAGCAATCGTCGGCGATTTATTTCGTATTTCATGTCGTTACCCTCTTCTTGTGATCTCAGCCTTGATTAGCCAAGGTTGTTTTGCTTGGACAATGTCATGGTGCTAGAGCAGCCTCGGCCAAGTTGACCCAGTATCCAATGCCGTATGGCAGTGCTTCATCGTTAAAGTCGTAGGTTGGATTATGGAGAGCAGCAGTCGATCCATTTCCAAGCAGTATACATGCCCCCGGCCGCGCCTCTAGCATGTACGCGAAGTCCTCTGACCCCAAACTAGGTTTGACTTTGGGGTTCACCGATGAATGGCCGACCAGAGCACGCGCCACCTCTGTTGCCCGACGCGTTTGATCGGGATGATTGACAGTGAGGGGCTCCAGGCGGCGATGCTGAAACTCGACCTTCGCCCCGGAAGCGCGTGCAATATTTTCCGCGCACGCCTCAATCTGTTTTTCAGCGAAGTCGCGCAAAATCGGTGACAGTGTCCTGACTGTTCCGGCAATCTCCGCGCGTTCGGGAATGATGTTGTAAGCTTGTCCGGCGTTCAGCTTTGTGACGGAGATCACCAGGGACTCGGTGGGGTCCGTGTTGCGTGAGACTAGTGTCTGCAAGCCTAAAATGATCTGAGCTGCAACAACGACGGGGTCAATTGTCAGATGGGGAGCGGCCGCGTGACCCCCTCTGCCTTTGACCACAATATCGAACTCGTCGAGCGCGGCAAAAATCGAACCTTCGCAAATGCCGAACGCACCAACCTCCATGCCTGGCCAATTGTGCATGCCAAAGACCTGAGATATCCCGAAACGGTCCATGATCCCCTCCTGGACCATTCTTTGGCCGCCGCGGCCATCTTCCTCGGCAGGTTGGAAGATCAGGGCAACGGACCCTTTGAAGTTCCGGGTCGCGGCGAGGTATTTCGCGGCGCCAAGGAGCATTGCAGTATGCCCGTCGTGACCACACGCGTGCATCTGTCCGGACCTTTTCGACGTCCAAGGTTTGCCTGAAGCTTCGAGTATAGGCAGAGCGTCCATGTCGGCCCGCAACCCGATAGTGGGCCCATCTCCGAGTTGACCTTGGATCAACGCAACCACGCCGGTTTCAGCTATCCTGCACTCGATGTGGTTAATCCCGAAGGAAGCCAGCTTTTCCGCCACAAATGCCGCTGTGTCATTCACCCGATAGTCAAGCTCCGGATTCTCGTGCAGGTACCGGCGCCAAGTCATCGCTTCGATCTCGATCTCCTTGAACCTGTCAACGCCAACCATAGGCACGTTCCCGCATTTGAGTAATTTGGATCAGGCGCCGGTGCGTAATTAATGATCGATGCCACCGGTGTTTTCGTCAAATGCAGTTTGGATATCGTAACCATCTAGAACCGAGATAGCCCCGCGTTCAGGCCTCGGTGTTGGCGCCGGCGACTGCGACCCGATAACAAGCCGTTTGCCCTCAAATGGATAAGCTTCGGCCTTAGAGGACCAGCTGCGAAGTGCTGGCAATCATAAACTCTGGCTCTGCTGGCAACGGCCAATGGCAAAGGTCTGAGTAGGAAGAGCTGTCACCATCGCGACACTCCTCCCCCTCCCACGACCTACTTTCCAGGACTGCATGCGCTTTGCCACTCAATCCGCAAACCGCAGACCCTAGGCGGCGTGGACAAATTCGATGTTAGCAGGGTCGCTTTCCTGCGATCGGGTTGTTAGCATTGGGAATGACACTGGAAGAAGAGAGCGAACGAGCTACGTCGATGCTGATTGGCAAGGTTGTTCGCCGTGTCATGCGCCACCGCGATGGAGAGGTGGTGATCGAGTTTGAGGATGGCAGCCGATTTTTCGCGGATAGCGACAGCCCTCTCGAACTGTCCATCACCTTGGCGGAATAGTATATCCGCCTTACGGAATTTCGGACGTCGATGCGATTGACGTAGCCCAAGAGGATTGATTCAAGGCTGCTTTTTGGAGGCAGGTTTGAGCAGGGGCGATCTCACCGAAGCAGAATGGCGTGTTCTCAAGGGCTTGCTGCCCATCGACCCTGACAAACGCGGCCGAGGTAGACCTCCCAAGCAGAATCGTTCGATCATCAACGGCATTCTCTGGCGGCTCCGCTGCGGCGCTCCATGGCGGGATGTCCCGCCCAAATACGGCAGTTGGAACACCATCTATCGTCGGTTCCGACGCTGGAGCGAGGCCGGGGTCTGGGAGACCGTGGCGGTAATGCTC
Organism: Mesorhizobium sp. WSM4935; assembly: GCF_029625735.1. Taxonomy (NCBI): domain Bacteria; kingdom Pseudomonadati; phylum Pseudomonadota; class Alphaproteobacteria; order Hyphomicrobiales; family Phyllobacteriaceae; genus Mesorhizobium; species Mesorhizobium sp. WSM4935. The sequence goes on from NZ_JARTVR010000011.1 coordinate 110,914, forward strand.
GCCGAGGTCATGGCGGACAGCGGCCACTACAGCATCGACAGCACCACAGTTCGCGCCCATGTCTCGGCAGCGGGCGGAAAAGGGGGACTCGTGCACCGGACGCCTTCCTTGCGGACAAGGGCTACGATGCCGATACCATTCGCGCCGATCTCGCCGAGCGGAAGATTAAACCCGTCATACCCGGCCGATCAAACCGCCGCGTGAAGATCGAGTATGACCGGGCGCTCTACAAGCAGCGGAACCGAATCGAGCGCATGTTCGGCCACCTCAAAATCAACCGGGCCATTGCCACCCGCTACGATCAATTGGCCAATAGCTTCCTCGGAATGGTCTACCTAGCCACCGCCAGATACTGGCTCAAATTTGTCCACGCCGCCTAGCATCACGCCCGATAAAGTGTTGGCGGGATTTCGCTCAGGAGTTCCGCGCCGCGCTCTGTCACGAGCACGTGTGCGCCGGCACCAAATAGGTAGCCACTTTCGCTGCACAAAATGTTTGGCATGTGCAGGGTCATGCCAGCTCGGAGTGGTTCATTTACATCGGGCTCCAGGCTTAGGTCGCCGCGCTCAGTCCAATTGATGCCAGTTTGGTATCCTGTTCGTTGGCGGAAGACGCCCTTGCGTCCAGATCGCTTCAACACCTCGCCCCCAGCAGCGTGAACGTCCGCCGGCGTAGCACCTGGTCGAATCGAGGAGACAAGGGCCGCAATGACCTCTTCAGCCAAGCCGTGCAAAGATTCGGTTTCGGGATGTTTGCCAAGGACTGCGCATCGAACCATTCCCACTGTATACCCGTGTTTCGAAGCCCCTATCTCCAGAAAGGCAGGTTCGTTGTTGCTGAGAGGATGATGGGTCGCTGGCGCATGGGGCAACTTCACTCGCTCTCCAAACAAAATGGTACCCGGCGCAAGCCCGATATCCCCAGCGGCGTTGCTGGGGTCGTTTGTTACCGCCGCAGCTAGGGCCGCTGCCATTTCGATCTCCGTAATGCCGGGACGAAGCGATTGCTGAAAGGTTCGAATTGCCACGTCAGTGAGTCGAACAGCATCGCGCATACACGCCAACTCAAGTTCTCCTTTCACTGCTGACACTGACGAGACCAGTCGGGTGACGTCAGTAATCTTCAGATCCGGGAGCTGGTCTTGGACTGCGCGCACGTCGGCGGGCGCGAGATTCCAGCAGCCAAGCTCGAAACCGACTCGCTTATTGTCCAGTCCGAGTCGACGCAATACATCGGCGCAGACCCTGCCAAAATCAGGCTGATGTGTATAGGTTTCAATTTCCTCGATGCAGCTATATGAACGTACTGCCTGCTCGTCATATTCTCGGACAACAAATATCGGGACCCGACCCGGCATCAGAATAAGAGGGAAAGGCGCGAAATATCCACCGCTCCCATCGTAGCCGCTGAGATACTTCAAGTGGCCGTGCGCCGTTACTACGATTGCGTCCAAGCCTGCCGTAGCAACCGCATCCAGCACATTGTTTTGCCGGCGCTCATACTCTGATATCGGAAACGGTACACCAGTCAGAGGAATTGCGGAGCGTGTCGTCGCCATATCTCACCTCAATCAGTGTGTCGTGGTTTGGTTGCGCAAAACGCGCGATCGCGTCCATGTTCGAAATTGAACAAAAGCTTCGCCGGCTCATGCGGGGTGACAATCCCCTTTCCTGGCGGCTAGCGTCAAATGCTGTTTTTATATCGGCTGCATCTCGCAGCGAGATGCGCATAGTGCCTTCATCGGCCGCTCAATGCAGGCAACGCTGGTCTCCGACAGCTTTGTTCTCGCCAGAGGATCGCCGACAAAGGCGCCGAGTTGCTCGGCAAGCTCGTCAGCCTCGGCCAGAAGAACCATGCTGACGACCTTGAGCTTGGCAGCGAGTCGGCGCGCCTTCGCATTCTTGCCGGCGAAGCCGCCGACGCCGGGGGAACTGTGCCGGCGCCACGCAACAGCATGTTTGCACTGATGTAAGGCCGCTGCGACACCAGCGACGGCTCTCCGCCGCCACCTCCGCATCTCGCTACCAGATGACACTAATACAAAGACTGCATTTGGCGCATCCGACGTGTAAGAGGATCGTGTCGCGCGAAGTGGTTAAGCTTGGCGGAACCGAATCGGTCGGAGCAATGAGCAAAGCGGCGGGCGCAGATGCGGATGTAGTTTCGCCGAAGACGTTTGCGCCGCTCAGGAATACGACATTTCGCTCAATCTGGTTTAGCCTCTCAAGTCTCTTCCCTTGGCTGGCTGATGCAGACCGTTGCTATCAGCTGGCTAATGGCAACGGTTCCGACCTCCGATCTGATGGTTGCGCTCGAGCAGGCTTCGTCTAACCTGCCCGCTTTCATTTTGTCCATTTTCGCTAGGGGTTCTCGCCGACAACTTCAGCCGTCGAAGAGTCATGTTCGCCGGCCGATGCCTAATGGTAATAGCATCCGCGATGCTACGGCTTCAGTGGTGCTGGGCTTTATCGCCCCGTGGATGATCTTCGGCTTCAGCTTCTTGATCGCAAGTGGTGCCGCGCTCAACGATACCGCCTGGCAGGCTTCTGTTGGCGATATTGTGGACCGACGCGAAGTTCCCGCTGCCGTCACCCTCCTCTCCATTGGCTTCAACACTGCACGGACCGTGGGACCGGCGCTCGCGGCATCATGATTGCGTCGTTCGGACTTATGACGGCTTTCGCTATGTTTACACTCACCTATATGATCCCTTTGGTCACCATATGGCGATGCAAATGGAAGGTTCGCTCCTCACTTCTCCCACGTGAGTCAATGAGGACGGCCATCTATGACAGGCTGCGCTTCACAGCGATGTCATCGGAAATCAAGACGGCGATCGCCCGCGGAACCTTCTTTGGCCTGTCGGGCATCGCCATACTCGCACTGCTGCCATTGGTTGTCCGCGATCAGCTGGGCGAAGGACCGCTCGCCTATGGCACCATCATCGCCGGCTTCGGCACAGGCGCCGTCATGGCTGGCGTCGCCAACAGCCTATTAAGACGGAGCTTGTCAGAAGAGCAACTAATGACGCTGGCATGCGTCGCCTGTGCGGCGTGCTCCCTTTTTCTGGCACTGCCTCTTCCATTGCGAGCGGCGTCCTGTTTCCCCTTCGCGAGGGTCGCGAGGCCGAGCCCGACCCTTTGGAGGAATTCGACGCGCCGGCAGTCGCCCTCAGTCTCAAGCCGAGAAGCGGCCCCATCGTGGTCAAAGTCGAGTACCTCATACTCGTGGAAAATCTAGAAGAATTCCTCGCCATGCGCGGGTGCCGGCATGTACAGAGTCGCGTTGGTGCTCGGCACTGGACTCTCCAGCGCAACCTTCAGGAGCCTGTGCTATGGACGGAGACATTCCGTACGCCGACCTGGACCGACTACCTTCGCCTGAATCATCGCCTTACCGAGGCCGACAAGGAACTGGACGAGAGAATCATCCTCCTCCACAAAGGAAAGCATTCTCCACGAATAACATTGTCAATCGAGCGCCCCACGAGTGCTCCACGCAAGCCTGAGTCATCAACGCCTTTTTTCCCCCGCCATTCAACGAAACGGCCAGCGTGCCACCGCAGGCTGAATGAAGATACATAAGAAGGCACGTCAACTGCTAACCACATCGGGCGGGCAACAAGCATCGCCGCCTTCGGGTATATGACAGACAGAATGTAGCGGACTTGAAAAATGAAAGGCGCTCACCCACCGCCAACATTTCTCGGCTGGTTCCCGGCATTCAAGGTCCTGCGGCTATACGCGAAGGCGGCAAGCCGCGTTGAAGTCGTCGATATTCAGTCGCATCGAAGGACAATGACGTGTTGCCCTGATGCCACTCTCTGCGAGGTTAGCTTGTTTCTCGGATGAGGAGACAGACAATGGTCTGCCCCCTGAAAGGTCCTCCCTGAGGTATGTGTCCATTCTTGAACTCGGCTCGACAATGATAGCGAACCCTGTTGACCGTCGCACTGTCAGTCTCGAATCAAGTGCTCTCCTACAGCAGATGCGATTATCGCCAATGCGTACTGGTAGCGCCCGAAGCGCGCGTTATCGGCAGCCGCCGAGGGCCGTGATGCGGCCGCGATCGAGCCTTGTAGTAACAGACGCGCTCTCCGGTGGTCGGGCCAGCACCTTACCCCTCTTCCCTATGGCCCCAAGGCAGAGCAATTGCCAATGCGGGACATCCCGCTTCTAAGTCTCCTGCAACATTATTGGAGGCCGCGACGGCCCTGCTCGTGACGATCAGGGGTGGTCGCCGCACACCAGCGGGATCATTGCCCCACAAGCGCATCCAGATTCCGGCCGGGCGTTCCGCTGTCAATATCAAAGTCGGCCGGCGGGCGCTAAAGTGTCGATCCTCACCTTGCCGCCAGGTGAGTTCGACCGATATGTTCCTGCTACAATGGTAAGCGGCCTATACTGTCGCATCCTCAACAGTCAGCGGGAGACAGGACGACCCTATGTTCGAGCTCCCTCCGTATGGACTCCTCTGAATATAACAAGGGCTTGTATTCGCCCCGTTGCCAATCGTGATTGAGGTCACGATAATGACTTGAGATCGGAACACCCGACTGACCTGGATTGTTAATAAAGAGACTGTCATCCCATGACCCAACGTCCATGATTATCCGCACTGACGGTCCTTCTGAAACAGAGAATTGGCCGCTTCGGTAACTCGAAAAATTGAGCGTTGAGCTACTTCCGCCGAGGGCTATGGCGCCCAACGACCATTGTTCAGACGTCAGTGCCTGCAGAGGGTGGCGCAAATCAAGCTTATGTATACTGCCCCATGCCCATGAGGCAGAATCGTCGCCAAATCGACATATGCATTCACTCCAGGCAGAAGTTAGGGATTCCATTATGGAATGCTTCAACTTTTCACTAGGCTCTGCCTGTTCGAGCCAAGAGGCTATGGCCGAAGGCTGTAAAGGCACGAGCAGTGCCAACACTTCATCGTCAGCGCTTTCTAAGCGAGCTACTGTCGGGCCAAGGTGTTTGCTAAGCCAAATCTCAAAGAACGCGGCGGCTGGCGAACTCGCATCCAAATGCCGGTCCCAGTTAGAAAATAAGTGCAACGCAGGCATGTTTGCAACCGAACCGAGAAGAGTGTCTAGTTTCGCAAGAATACGAACTGCTATCGGCGAATACACCGAACATTGCAGCGACATGCAGTCCCGCAACGAGATCTTCTCTGATCGTGAGAGAGTTGTATGAAGGGTATCATGTCTGCTGCTGTCAGACCACTCGTAGCCAAAAGCAGGATGCGATCTACTCCATTCCTCCGGAACATTCATTGCGTTGGCAGTGGCGACAAAACCTTTGGCGGGGTTCATCTCGAACGGCCCATCGTCCGGTGACAAATACCCTTCCCATTCGAACCGACCGTCTCCTGGAACCGGAAGCAGGCCGTCCCAATTTCTTCGGACCGGAGCCGCACCTGACGGTTTCCACGCAATTACATTCGACGTGTCCGCATAGATGTGATTAACTGAAGGACAACCCCAGTTTGCTAGACTGGAGGTGTATTCTGAAAATGTCTTAGAGCGCATTACGGCCAAGCTGGCCATGTAAGGTGCCATGCCGGGATCCATCCATACGGTTCTCAGTGCGAAGGCGCGGTCTTTTTCAGCATTTTGGTTTAAAATGGGTCCATGGCGTGTGAACTGAAGCTTTACCTCCTGGTCGGTGTGGGCGCGAACTGGAATTTTCTCGTGTATAGTCTTCACCTGCTCCCAGGCCCCTTTATATAAGTATTTATTTCCCTCACTCTTGGTTTCGTAAACATAAATATCTTCTTGGTCAGCGCCGAAAATAGTCAGACCAAAGGCGGCTGTCCCGTTGTGACCCATGGAGATTCCTGGGATCATAGGCTCTCCAGCGCCAATTACATCGAGCCCGGGCATACTCAGGTGTACAAGATACCTGATGGACGGAAGGACGTGCTTGCGATGCGGGTCTAGAGCAAGGATTGGTCGCTCCGTTGTGGTTTTTGTTGCGGATATGGCCCAGTTGTTTGAGCCCTCTTGGAACACCGTCTGCATGATCTCATCACTCGGTGTTACGCGGGTCCAACGGTCAGCTTCCTGAAGACTTGCTGCAAGTCTTTCCCTCGAGAATGAGACGGGACAGATTGCCAAGCGAAAATCCTGCAGTACTCGATCTGTCATAAAGGCGAGGTCAAGGCCCTCCGCTGGTCGTGGCGCTATCGGAGGTGACAATTCTTGTCTCAACCTGTCGAGGCGGGTACCTCGTTCCACACCTGCCAATGCCATCACCCTGCAGCGCAGAAGCTCCGAAATCGCATTTCGGGTTAGTGAGTGCGTTCGCACGCGAACGACGTCTTCGGGTTTCCAATAGTCGGGAGTGTGACCGAGGAGGCCAAACTCGGGTGGCAAGGCAATCAAACCGTCATGGCAACTGTCTACGTAGGAATTGATCCCCTCGGCAAACGCTGAGCATATCTCTTCGGAATCCGGGCCGTACGCCTGCCATTCTGCACTCATGGCTCCGCGAAATAAAAAGAGACGCGCCGCCCGATCCTGCTCCAAATATCCGGGGCCAAAGTCTCGTGACAGGAGACCGAGACCTCGTTTGCGCGCAATATCAATTTGCCAGAGGCGGTCTCGAGCTGCATTCCAACCCTGCGCGAAAAATAGGTCGTGCAAGTTCTGAGCCTTGATATGAGGAACCCCCCATTTATCAATGTCGATCGTGACCTCACTCTTAAGCTTGTCGGAGCTGTGGCGGTCGAAGGTTATGTTCTTTAACATGTGTTGATCCGTTTGGTTCACCCAAAGATGGTCGGGAATCTGCCAGAGGACGACGTCTGCAGATTGTGGTCGGTTGCGGGCAGAGGGTTGAGGCCGCACTCTTGCAACCTGATCATGTGTGGCGAGCCAATCCTCAGCGCGCCTGGACGCGAACTGGCACGGTGGGCTGCGCACAAGCTCAGCGGGATCCTACTCTCGCGCTTCCGGGAACGAGGCGCTTGCCGAGAACGCTCTGATGTATGTCAGCCAATACGTACGAATACAATATCCGCACATGTTGTCTCGCTGGCCTGAGGCAACGCATTCGATACACAGTAACTCGGTCGAACGGCCTCGTTGAAGGATGGCTCCCTCAATGCGACAAGATCTGGCTGAGAAACAATTTCGTTCTTTCGTGCTGCGGGTTTCTGAAGAAGTCGTGCGGTGTACCCTCTTCGACGATCTCACCTCGATCCATGAAGATTACTCGATCGGCCACGGCGCGCGCAAAGCCCATCTCGTGGGTGACGCATACCATGGTCATGCCGTCGCGTGCGAGTCCGGTCACAGTCTCGAGCACTTCAGCGACCATCTCTGGATCGAGCGAGGAGGTCGGCTCATCGAAGAGCATGACTGCAGGCTCCATACAGAGGGACCGGGCAATTGCGACGCGCTGCTGCTGTCCCCCGGAGAGCTGAGCCGGATATTTGTTCGCCTGTTCGGGAATGCGCACGCGCTCTAGGAATTTAAGCGCGATCTTTCTAGCCTCACCCTCTGGAACGCCCTTTATCCACATCGGCGCCGCCATACAGTTCATCAGCACGGTCATGTGCGGGAAAAGATTAAAGTGCTGAAAAACCATGCCGACGCTTTTGCGAACTTCAGCTACGTTGCGCATTTTGTTATGTAACCTAATCCCAGTGACGGTAATCTCGCCATCCTGGTGCGCTTCGAGCCGATTGACGCAACGGATCAGCGTCGACTTTCCCGAGCCTGAGGGCCCACAGATGACGATACGTTCGCCCTTGCGGACGGTTAGGTTGATGTCAGTTAGTGCTCTGAAGGCACCATACCATTTGGATACATTCTTAGCTTCGATGACTTCGTCGCTCAATATTGCATCTCTCTTGTTCATTGGCGCATCTGTAAGTGCCTTGAAAATGGCCGAACCAACTTAGACGTCTTTTTTAGCTTGACCAATGAATTCACGATCATCGCTTCTTACTTCTGGCAAAATGGTCCTCGATCCGGGATTGGACCAGTTCCAGGCAGGCGGATAAAATCCAATAAATCATTGCCGCTGTTACTAGCATCTCCATAGTATGGAAGGTTGGCTGGCCGAGTGAGTGAGCTAGATACGTCAGCTCCCAAACGCCAAGAACCGAAACGAGAGAGCTGTCTTTGAGCATTGAGATGAACGTGTTTCCCATCGGGGGAATGATAACCGGAAGCGCTTGCGGCAGAATGATTCTGCGCATTGTGAGCGCAAAGCCGAAACCTAATGACCGGGATGCCTCCCACTGGCCGCGATCGATGCTGGCTATGCCCGAACGGAAGATCTCCGTCATGTAGGCACCACTGCATAGCGAAAGCGCCAACACGCCTGCAGGCACGGCATTAATAACGTAACCTACCTGGGGCAAGCCCATGTAGATCAGATAAACCTGCATGAGAAGCGGCAGACCCCGGAAGCATGAAGTGTAGAAGCTGACTATCGCGTAAGCCATGCCGTTGCTTGACAGTTTCGCAATCGCGCCGATTATTGCGATAGCCGACGCAAATAGCAGTGACATCGCTGATACGTAAACTGTAGTAACTACCCCCTGCGTAATTAGAAATGGCAGGTTTGCCCAAATAAATGGCATGCTTAAGTCAAATGCCGCGAAGAGCGAAAGGAACAGTAGCACCAACTCAAACCATACGATCCCGATTTGGATTTTGAGCGGGACAAAACCAATCAGCACGAGGTTGAGGCAGAACATTGCGGCAATTACAAAAGCGATCGCAATGCGACTGTAAAACTTCACTTGTGCGTGATCGCCAATCACGGGCCGTAGGAGTTCGCCCATCGTGGTGCCCGCTACGTTGAAGATAAGAAAAACCGCGAGCACAATTGCAAATATGCAGCCGATAAACCATGGCTTGTGGACGAGCACCTCAGATTCAACTGTATCGTGGTAAAGCATAAGCATTTTCTTCCTAAGAAGAGGCGCCCCCGGGAAGGGGACGCCCACGATTGTGTCATGTTATTTATCGACGCTGAAATCCCCCCCGAACCACTTGACCGAGAGTTTAGCAAGAGTGCCGTCATCCTTCATCTTCTTGACCGCGGCAGCGACCTTGTCGATAAACTCCTTATCGCCACGCTCGATTGTGACAGCGCCCGGGGCGTAGAATAAGGGATCGCCAATAACCTTCAATGGATAGCCAGATTTGATTGCCGCAGCCGCCGTCGTTCCTTCAGTAATGACGCCATCGAGACGAACACCATCGCCGAGGCGCAGGTCGTCAAGCGTAAGAGAGTTAGCACTTGGATAAGCCTTCACTTGGCCCGCTGTAAATTGATATTGTATTGGCTTAGCGCCGATCCATGCCGGTGTGAGCTTGTGATTGGCATACAAATCGCCAAGAGTTCCCGCTCGGACGCCGACGATCTTGCCCTCCAGGTCGGAAGGCTTCGTCGCTTTGCTATCCTTGTGAACGACAGCGACTTCGCCTTCGTAGAAGTACATGGCCGGGAAGGCGAATTTTTTGGCGCGATCGTTGGTCGGCGTCATTTGACCCATGGCCATGTCCCAACGCCCCCCCCACTGGCCTGCCTGAATGATATCCCAGCCCGGGGTCACGAATTTGATCTTCACGCCCAAGTAGTCCGCAATGCCCTTCGCGACCTCTACATCATCACCGTCGAGTTCATGTTGGTCGTTCAAGTGAGACAAGGCTCCCCAGTCGGACCCGACCGCTACCGTCAATGTCTGTGCCGCGAGCACACGATCAAGGACTTCGCCGGCGCAAGCCTTGGCTGACAAAGACATCGACGCAACCGCCATGGAGACTGCAACTACGACCGTCGTTACATGATTGTTCATCTATAGTTCCCTTTTTTCTCGTTCTTATTTTCTTGAAAGCTACCTTCGTCGCCACCGAGAGGAGTGTCTTAGCGGTGCGCCATTGCTCCCTGCTGATTGGACCCATCCCGGTCCGTCATTTAACGAACGACACCTTATCGCTCTGCATTGTTGGCATTCAGCGAAATCGAGTTCGATGATGCAGGTTTCCTGCGAACTACCCTTGGCTTTCGCCGGATCGCTCTGGCGATTTCACAAAGCACGGATACCCTGGCCTCAGAGAGGTCGGCGAACTCGCCAACTCGCTGGACTCCGAAGGCTGCAGATTGCATCGCCACAAGACGTCTTGTTTGGAAGGATCTAAACTGGACTGGCGCGTTGAATTACACCTTGCAGGGCTGACTCTGGTCACGTGGGAACTGCGGTCCAAGCCCCTCTCTCTCCCTAATCTCGACCTCCCTAATCTCGACCTCCCTAATCTCGACGACCTCTTCGCCGGCCGTGTGCGCACCCGCTACTCAACCGTCGGGGCGCTCGAGGAAGAATGCTTCTCTGCCGACATCGTGGTCGGGGCCGTGCTGATCGCCGGTGCTGCCGCGCCAAAGCTCGTCACCCGCGAAATGATGTCCGGCATGAAGAAGGGCTCGGAGCTGGTCGACGTCGCTATTGACCAGGGCGGTTGCTTCGAGACGTCGCATGCGACGACTCAAGCCGAGCCCACCTACGAAGGCGACGGCGTTATCCACTATCGCGTCGCCAACATGCAGAGTCGCCCATGCCATTTCGCGATTTCTTGCCTTGCGAGTTCGCACGTATCCCTCTGGGTCAACATCGTTGATAGACCAGAGAATTTTTGACTCATCGTAGCTCGGACAGCGGAGACGCGTTACAATTGTCAACCCGTTCGGACCCGGTTTAATCGAGATGTACTCGGCATACTGCGCATGATGGCTCATGCCTCTTGTAGCTGGAAGCGTTCGGCAAGTTAGGTCCTACTTGCCACGCGAGAGCGGGGCCGCAAGTATGCGCCGGCCGCAATACAACGCTGATTTGCTGCGTTGTCGAGGACATTTCGCATAGAATGCGCGCCTGCCGCTGCTATGATCATAACATGTTGTGATTTAGTCCAGTCCGAACTCCCGAGGTTGGGTCGCAACTCTCGATAGCCAGCTGGCGCCGGGGGCGCCTAGGCATGAAATTGGATCCCATGTATGACAGAATTCAAACAACGGCAAACCGTCGGTAACGCGTCGGAGAGCGTACTCGAATTCGACGGACAGCAATACCTGGACGGCCGTGCATCGGATCCTCGCGAATTTGGCTGGATGCGCGGTGCGCCGCCGCCGCCAGACAAGCGTGTAACATTCGAGAATGAAACTGTTTGGACCTTTCCTCAGCTTCGCTGGTCGCTATCGCATATGCGTGAGCTGCGGCCCACAGTCCAAGTGTGGCGAGGGCGGGGCGGACCGTCGCAGCTTGAGTGCAGCAACAGGTCTACCGAAATCGATGGGCTCACGTTCGTCGACATGGACGACCGCACCAACCGGTTCGAGGAGGCGCTATTCGACACCTACACCGACGGCATTTTGGTCCTGCATCGGGGGCGGATCATATACGAACGATACTTCGGCGCACTCGCGCCGCACGTACAACATTCGTGTCAGTCAATCACCAAATCGTATGCGGGCACCCTAGCCGCGGCGTTGGTGCATGAGGGCATTCTCGACGACAGGAAGACAATATCGCAGTTTGTGCCGGAATTACGAGGTACAGGGTGGGAAGATGCAACGCTCCGCCAAGTCATGGACATGCAAACTAACGTTGCTTTTACTGAAGATTACACAAGTGTAGACAAGTCATATAGATGCGAATACCTGCGTACCATACGAAAGGAAGGGGCGCACGGCAAATTTGTCTACAAAGGCGTCGATACCAATGTTATGGCTTGGGTTATGTCGCGCGCAACGGGCCGGTCGTTCGCACAACTGTTGGAGGAGCGCTTATGGTTGCCACTGGGCTGCGAAGAAGACGCCTATGTCGAGATCGACCCGACAAACGGTATGCCGAGGGCGCATAGCGGACTCAATGTGACGTTGCGCGACTTGGCGCGTTTCGGCGAGCTGATGCGATGTGAAGGCTCGTGTAATGGCAAGCAACTGGTTCCCGCGAGTGTTGTCTACGACCTTCAAGATCTCGACCACCCCGCCAAGCCGGACCTCCCATTCGGCTATACATACCGAAGCCAATGGTGGGTATCACACGACGAGCTTGATGCTATTGAAGGTCGGGGCCTTTACGGCCAGAACCTGTACATAGCGCCAAAGGCGGAGATGGTGATTGCGCGCTTCGGGTCGCACCCCGCTTGCGACCACATTGATCGGATTAGAAGGCCGCAGATGCAGGCATTGGGGAGGATGCTCCGCGCGTAACTTGATGCACTAGACGGTCACCGCGCTTGTTTAGGAATTTCCTGCAAATTCGCGGTTGAAGAACTGGGGCGCCTACGCCGAATTCCTGCGTTCGGCTAGGGGGCAATTGGCGCAAAAGGCCTGTAGACGCTGCTACGCTTATGAAGTAAATACCAGAAGCCTCGCTTCCCATATGCATAATGCAGACCGATCTGGCTCGCTTTTGCTGAGGAAACAATGATCACCGAACATTGCATATTGATTGGGGCCGTCGCGACTTTGTATTGCGAGAATGGAACCGGTGGACCTATTGTATTCTTGCATGGTGCCGCTTTCGGGCTTATCCGTCAGCTTGACCTGAAACAAAACCCAACCCAAACATCAACGAGACCCAGGATCAGACCGAAAAATGGCCGCCTTCAAATCGGAATGCTGGCCGGAATGAAATCGGAATGACTGGCCGGCTTCAAATCGGAATCGGTGGCCGGCTTCATCGGAATACGCAGGCAATGGTATCGGCATCAGTGGCAGCGCTCTTGCGCTGCTTCTGGACGGTGAGATCGGCGGTTACCTGGGAAAGCCGGGCGACCAGCGCCTTGAGCCGCTGCTGGGCCGCGCTCGGCGGCAGCGTCGGCTGCAGCCGTTTGACCTCGCTATAGCGGGCGATGACGGCGGCGTCGATCCTGTCGGTCTTCTCCAGGAAGCCCATCGCCTCGGCGAATCAGCGTACGCTCCTCGCATTGGCCATGCCGCAGGCTACTCCCAACTCCCACGACAGCAGGAAGGGAAGCCGTTCGTAGCCGCCACTGGCCTCCATGACGACGAGCTCGACACCATTGACCTAACACCAGGCAGCAAGCTCGGCTATGCCTGCCGCATCGTTGCGAAAGCGGCCCGCCGCTCCGCTCGGCACGACATGGGTATCGAGCCAGTCTTTCGAAACATCCACTCCACAGATAGTCTTGTTCACGGTAACCTGCCTTGTGCGTGCGATTGGAGCCAAGCGACTATTCGGTCGTACGTGACGAAGGCGAAGATCCCAGGCTCACCCACGGTTGTGGCCGGAGGGGTGTCGGGCGACTTCGCCTTGCTTCGAACCGGATGGCCATCCGGTTCGAGGCTCAGTCGCTTCCATCGCACAAAGTCCTCTGCGTGCAGATACAAGGGGTTAACCTCGAAGAGTCAGTGTCGGAGAAAATAACGTGCTGATTCATCGGACTTTAGGGCCGAGCTTGTTGGTCGCTCGATAAAAAGCATGATTTTAGGCGGAAGCTGTCCTGCATGCAATTTCAGCACTTGTTTACCCAATTCCTTGTCTGCTTCCGTGAGACGATGGTTCAGGCGAAGGTAGTCGGTCCAGGTCGGCGTGCGGAATGTCTCTATCCATTGCATAGGCTCCTGAAGGTTGCGCTGGAGAGTCCAATGACGAGCGCCGACGCGACTGTGCACATGCCGGCGCGCCCGCATGAGTTCCAGGAATGCTTCGCGATTTTCCTCGGGCACTAGGTACTCGACTTTGACCACGATGGGACCGCTTCTTGGCTTGAGATTGAGGGCGACTGCCGGTGCGTCGAAGTCCTCCAAAGCATCTGGATCGGATTCGCGGCGCTCGCGAAGGGGAAACAGGAGGCCCGTGGCGGCGACCAGCAGAAGGGCTCCAGCGGAGCCCTCCAGTGCCAAGGTCAGTGAATGGTTCTGGGCCACCGTGCCCCACACCCAACTGCCCGCTGCGATGCCGCCATCGATCAATGCATAGTAAATCGAGATGGTGCGCCCCACGACCCAGCGCGGGCTTGCCAGTTGCACGGTCACGCCGACCCCGGACCAGGCGGTGACCCAGCCCGCGCCACCCATGGCGAGTGCAATTGCCGCCACTGCAATCGAAGAAGTCAGCGCAAGCGAAAGGGAGCATGCCGCGCAGGCGACGCATGCGAGCGTCATCAGCCGCTCTTGTGACAAGCTCCGTCTGAACACGCTGTTCGAGATGCCGGCGAAGACGGCGCCTGTCCCGAATCCGGCCATGAGCGTGCCATAGGCGAGCGGTCCGCCTCCCAGCTGGTCGCGGACAACCAGCGGCAGCAGCGCGAGAATGGCGATGCTCGCCAGACCAAAGAGGGTTCCGCGAGTGATCGCCGTCTTAATCTCCGACGACATCGCCGTGAAGCGTAGCCCGTCATAGATCGCCGTCCTCATCGACTCACGTGGGAGAGGTGATGAGCGAACCATCCACTTGCAGCGCCATATGGTTACCAAAGGGACCAGATAGGTAAGACTGGTTACGGCGAAAGCCGTCATCAGCCCAAAAGAGGCAACTACTATGCCACCGAGCGCCGGGCCTACGGTCCGAACAGTGTTGAAGCCAACGGAGAGGAGCGTGACGGCGGCGGGAACGTCGCGTCGGTTCACCATATCGCCAACCGAGGCCTGCCAGGCTGGATCGTGGAGAGCGCCGCCGCATGCGATCAAGAAGCTGAAGCCGAGGATCATCCACGGATCGACAAAGCCCAGCACCACAAAAGCCGTCAGCATCGCAGATGCCAATACCATAAGGCACCGGCCGGCGAACATGACCCGGCGCCGGCTGAAATTATCAGCCAAGGCCCCGGCGAAGACGGATAAGATGAACGCTGGCAGGTTTGAAGAAGCCTGAACCAGCGCGACCATCAGATCGGAAGTCGAAATCGTAGCCATCAGCCAGCTGATGGCAACAGTCTGCATCAACCAGCCGAGCGAGCTGACCTGCGTGGCGAACCAGATTGAACGAAAGCTCGGATTTCTGAGGGGCGCAAATGCTCCTGGCGAATTTGGATCGGCGACTTGGTCCGCAAGACTGCTCATCAATCTAACTCTTGCCTATGAGCCAGTTTTACATTGCTCCGACAGCCAGCAGCCGCCCAACCCGTTGAAGGTCCGAATCGGCCAATGTGCGCAAATAGTTACAACGCCCGGCAGGAGATTGAACTCGCTGCCGGGCCGATGCGCCTTGGGAGGAGGCGTAGTTGGAACCTTTGTGAAGACTTGGAACCAGCCGCATCAGGCCAGCCTACACTTACAATATGAGGATCAGACCACTCCAGGATTTTAGTGCATTGAATGGGTACTCTTCCAGCAATCCTCGCCAACAAATGCAGGAGATCGGCGTCGAGCTCCTAAATCTGCATAATATCGGTGATTCGCGGGCGAGCAGTGCAGTGGGCACATTCTCCAAGCTAAACGCTGAACGGGCTTTTTGCTTCTCAAATCGCCATAACAGGGAGAGATGGGCAAATACTACTTCAATATGCTCCCAAGGACGCTGAGTTGACTGCAGCCTCAGCAGAGCTCTCCGCGTGCCTTTTTGCGGCTCCCCGCGGTGCTCGCGCCCGCCGCGCCTGCAAAGGCTTTCCTCAACAGTCGTTCAGTTCGAGCAGCCTTTGCCAACTCTGACTCAAAAGCTGCCCGACTGGATTGACGGCCTCAGCTTCTTCGGCGGGTCACTGAGGCGATCCGTCTGCTACAACCTGGTGTGGCCAAGGCGCTGTGGTTCGCGCCGACGCTGAACGCGACCGTTGCGACAATGACCGAGCAGTACGACACTGCCATATTGATCGCTGGGAAGCGCGCGAAGGGTAAATTCAACTTGCCCACCACCGCGATCAAATGTGCGCCGGGTAATGGCGCCGCTAACAGGATCGACCACCGGAACCGGTTACCGGCAGAGTCGGTCTGCATCCGGGAATTGCAGGGCCATCCTGTGTATAGGCTTAAATTGCGCTATTCTTCTCTACTGTGACAGGCGGGAGCCGCCGTCGACGGGGATCACTGCGCCCGAGACGTAGAACGCGTCGTCCGAAGCAGGAAGGCGATCACCGCCGCCTGCTCCTCCGGCGAGGAGACGCGCTCGAGCGGATTGGCGCGACCATCAGGCGTTGGTAGCTGCGTACGTGCAGCGCTCGAGTCATGTCGGTGGGGACCACGCCGGGCGCCACCGCATTCACGGTTATACCCTACAGGCCCTGCTCGCCGGCCTGCTGGAGCGTGAGATACGCGATCCCGGCCTTGGCCACCGAATAGCCTACCGTTCCGGGATAGCCCGTAAGCCCGAGGATCGAGCTGACATTAATGATCCGCCCGCCCGGCTGGCGCATCCGCGGCCGCAACTCGCGGGTCAGGCTGATGACTGCACGCAAGTTGATATCGATCAGCGGGAACAAAAGGCATCGTCAGTATCGGCGAGCGACTTCGAACCGCCAATGCCGGCATTGTTCACGAGGACGTCGAGCGTCTCGATCCTTGCGGCATCCAAGGCGGCCAGAACCCGCCCTGCGGCGTCGGGCATGGCCAGATCGCAGACGAGCGCCGTCTGGCCAAGGCCCGCAGCTGTGTCGTGCACTTTATCCAGAACATCCACTAGCAACACCCACGCCTCTTCCGAGCCAAGCCACGCCGCTGTTGCGGCACCGATCCCGCGCGCCGCGCCGGTGACGACGACAGTGTTTCTGACCGGAGCTTAGGCAAGGCTGCCTCCGTCGACCGTAAGCGCGGCGCCGATGGTGAAGCCCGCCGCATCGTCCAGCAGATAGCCGACAGCTGTCGCCACCTCGGACGGCAACCCCATTCGGCCCATCGGATGCGCAGCGATGATCTTCGTCCGGCGCTCGACCTGTGCCGCTTCTCCCCGGGCGAAGGCGACGCCGGCCTCGGCCAACGGCTGGCGATGGTTCCGGGGCAGACACAGTTTGCGCGGATATTTCTGCCGCGTGGTTCAGCGCCAGCGTGCGAGTCATCATCACAACCGCCGCCTTGGTCACCGAATAGATCGGCACGTCCTTCGAGGCCTGCAGACCAGCAGTCGAGCTGAAGAGCACCACCGATCCGCGGCCAAGCTCGCGCATCTGCGGGATGCAGCTTGCAGATTCGCCAAATGGCCCCGACGTTGAAGCTGAACATGGCTTCGTACCCTTCACGTCTATCAGCCGCTTCATCGCACCGTAATGCCAGCGGCCGCGACCAAGCCCTCAACCGGCCGGCCAAAGCTCTCGCGGGCGAGGTCGACCAGCCCTTCCAGCATCGCCGGATCGGTCACGTCGCAGACAACTCAACGGGCACCAGGACAGGCGGCCAGAGTTTGGTCCAGAGCCTCTTGCGACAGGTCAGCCAACACCAAATCCGCTCCACCCGCCGCCAGCAGTTTGGCACTGGCCGGGCCAAGCGCGCCACCCGCCGGTAATCAGCACCGTTTTTCCGGCAAAGGTCGTGTCAATCAAGATTGTAGTCCTCCTCCAAGATAAGAACTCCCACTGTACCCGCTCTGAAAGCGAATACCGGACAGCGGATGATCCGCGTCATTCCAAATCCATTGGTGACCGCCGCAACGGTCGAGGCGCAGGACGGCTTGCGCCGCCCCAAGAACACCGCACTCTACCGGCGTTCCTGTCTGAGAGTTTTCAGAGACATGAGGACGCACGCTCGGCGACCTGATGATGTGTGGCGAACCAAACGTCACCCTTTGCTTTGGCGCGTCGAATTAATTCTTCTACGATCCAGATCCGTGAGCGATATCCAATGACGTGTGGATGCAGAGTCAGCTGAAATAAATCGGCATCTTGATAGGCCCCTTCGAACTCCCGAATAAATACAGAAAGCACGTCGTCGACTGATAAATCTGGCCGTGAAGACCCATCGGGACTCATCCAAAGATAAGTGGCATCGTCTCGAATCCATTCGACCGGTATTTCAATCACTCCCGTGGGTTCCTCGTCTTCCAGCAGCTCATAGCAACTATCATCGGCCATAAGGGATGAGTCGTATGTCAATCCGGTTTCACGTATGATCCGTAGAGTTGCGTCGGAAAAATCCCAGGAAGGCGTTCGAATTCCCGTCGGGCGTTTGGAAGTGATTTTTTCAAGAGTGTCGGCACTCCTCATCATTAAAGAGCGCTCGCTCTCTGCGCTCAGTTCCGAGTTTAGCTCGTGTATCCAGCCGTGCATGCCAATTTCATGGCCTTCATCGACAACTGCGCGTTGCTCGTCTGGATACAACTGAGCGATCACAGCGGGAACGAAAAAACTCGCCGGAACGTCGTACTTTCTCAAGAGTTCCAAAGCCCGAGGCATCCCTCGTCGGCTCCCGTACTGACCCCAGGATAATCTGCTTAGCGATCGCCCTCCCCTGCGCAATTCGTTCGACTCATGATCGACGTCGAACGAGATGGCGAAGGCACAGCGTTTACCGCCGGGCCACATTGGTCTTAGTGCCTTGCCCGCTCTGACTTTGTTGATGCGCCGCCGCCAATGGCTTTCAGGCCATTCCCAGGGATTGAGTGCGGTCGAATTGGCCACCAGTTCCTCCTGAGCAGTGTCTGCATTGAATTCCGCCGAAAACTCAATGAGCGGAACGCGGCACCAGCTCAGCTGGCAGCCCCGCAAGCCGATCAGGCCGTCGCTTGAGTTTGCGCCTTGATTACGACAAGATGGCCCAACTCATTCAGATTTTCTCACTCTCGCGAACAAGCTCATCCATAACCGAGCGCACGGCGCTTTCTGCGATTGCAACAATCTCCTCCGCCTCAGCTTTGGTTGTAACCAGCGGCGGAGCAAAGCCCAAAATGTCCCCGTGCGGCATGGCCCGAGCGATAAGACCACGGTCACGGGCGGCCTTCGAGATTCGCGCACCTACCTTGAGCGCCGGATCGAAACGCTTCCGATTGTCGCGATCGGCAACGAACTCGATTGCGCCCATAAGACCGACGCCCCGCACTTCGCCGACGATCGGCAACTGCGCGAACCTCTCCTGCAACTGCGCCTGGAAAAACGCGCCGACGTCACGCGCATTGCCGGGGAGGTCTTCTTTCTCGACAATATCGAGGACCGCGTTGGCCGCGGCGGCGCCGATCGGATGACCAGAGTAGGTGTAGCCGTGCGAGAATGCCCCGACCTTGTCGGCTCCATCCTCCAGGACTTTATACACCTTCTCACCGACGATTGCCGCTGAAAGCGGGAAGTAGGCCGACGTCAAACCTTTAGCGATCGTGATGAGGTCTGGCTCGATGCCATAGTGCTGTGAGCCGAACATGGAACCGGTGCGGCCGAACCCTGTGATCACTTCATCGGCAATCAGCAGCACATCATGTTTTTTGAGGACCGTCTGTACCGCTTCCCAATAGCCTTCCGGCGGAGGCGTGATACCACCTGTGCCGAGGACGGGCTCGCCAATGAAGGCGCCGACGTTGTCCGGGCCGAGCCGCTCGATCAACTGATCAAGCTCGGCGGCGCGGCGAGCGGAGAATTCGCGCTCGGTTTCGCCCGGGGTTGCGCCCCAGTAATGATGTGGAACACCCGTGTGAACAATCTGCGGAAGTGGCAGGTCCATGTGGTCGTGATAAAAGCTCATGCCCGTCATCGAGCCCGACACGACGCTGCAGCCGTGATAGCCGCGTTCACGGGAGATGATCTTCTTTTTGGTCGGCTTGCCACGCAGGTTGTTGTAGTACCAAACAAGCTTGGCCTGGGTCTCGTTCGCATCCGAGCCGGACATGCCATAGAACACCTTGCTCATCTTGCCCGGCGCCATCTTCACAAGGCGATCGGAGAGGATCGCAAGCTCGTCGGTCGTGTGCGCCGCATAGGAGTGGTAATACGCCAAGCGATAGGCCTGACGCGAGATCGCATCGGCGACTTCCGTGCGGCCATACCCGACATTGACGCAGTATAGGCCGGCAAAGCCATCGATAAATTGGTTGCCATGCGCGTCCTGGATGCGGATCCCCTTCCCTGTCACCACGATCGTTGGGTCGCCGAGCTTGCCAGTGGCGAAATCTTTAAGCTGAGTGAAAGGATGCAAGACCGAGTTGCGGTCCTTTTCGGTGATCTCTTTGATGTTGATGGTCATTGAATGCTTCCTTTCAGGCCGCGATGTTGCCGATGCAGAGGTATTTGGGTTCGAGATATTCGATAAGACCGTGCCTTGAGCCCTCGCGACCAAGGCCGGATTGTTTCCAGCCGCCGAACGGAATGCCCGGCCCCGTAAATTTTGGAGTATTCACGGCAACCATGCCATATTCGAGCCGGTCGGAGAGCCGCATGGCTCGGTTGAGATCTTGGGTATAGACGTAGGCCGCAAGTCCCATCTCGGAATTGTTGGCTCGCGCGACCACCTCCCGTTCGTCGTCGAAGGGCAGGATTGCAGCGACAGGTCCAAACGTTTCGTCCTTCGCAATCACCATGTCATCGGTCACATTAGCAAGCACGGCCGGCGTGACGAAGTTCCCGCCAAGCGAATTGTGCTGTGCGCCTGCTACCATTCGAGCCCCGGCTGCTAGAGCCTCAGAAACCTGGTGCCTGCATTTGTCAGCACCAGACGTCTTTGTCATCGGACCGATGTCGACACCTGGCTCCAATCCGTGCCCGACCTTTAGTTTACTGGTGGCCTCGGCAAATTTTTCCGTAAAATGCTCGTAAATCTCTCGCTGCACATAAATCCGGTTTGCCGCGAGACAGTCCTGACCGGATGTCGCGAACTTGGCTGCCATGCAACCGGCGACCGCAGCGTTGATCGGCGCATCGCCGAAAAGGATGAAAGGAGCATTGCCGCCAAGTTCGAGCGAGACTTTCTTCACTGTCTTCGCGGATTGCTCGAGAAGGATTCTGCCGACCTCGGTGGAGCCCGTAAAAGAGAACGCACGCACGTGGGTATGCAACAACAGCCGTTTGGCAAGTGGCGGAGCTTCGCCCGTGATCACCTGAAACACGCCGGGCGGAATGCCAGCATCCCCGGCAAGGCGGGCAAGCGCGAGGGCCGACAGTGGCGTTTCGGGTGCCGGCTTTACAATCATTGTGCAGCCAGCGGCCAGTGCAGCTCCAGCCTTTCTGGTGATCATTGCCGCTGGGAAGTTCCATGGCGTAATGGCGACAGTCACCCCGATCGGCTGCAAATGCACGGCCAGCCTGCTTGCGGGGAGATGGCTGGGAATCGTTTCGCCGTAAGCCCGCTCCCCTTCCCCTGCAAACCAATCTAAAAAGCCGGCAGCGTATGAAACTTCGCCGCGGGCTTCAGCAATCGGTTTTCCTTGCTCGGCCGTTATGATGACAGCCAGGTCTTCGGCGCTCTCCCGCATGCCTGCCGCCCATTTCCGCAGATATGCACCACGCTGTAACGGAAGCATGTCGCGCCACTTGAGGAACGCTGCTCTTGCGCAATGGACCGCGTCGTCAACGTCGGCGTCTGCGCAAGCCGCAACTTGAGCGATCTCGTCACCGCTGGCAGGATCAAACACGGCAAGAGTATCTGATTTGGAGAGCCAGGCGCCGTTCAGATACGCATCACCACGCAAAAGGTCTGGCCGTTTGAGCCTGCGTAATGCCGTGATTGACGTACCCCTCATCTAAGACTCCAATGGTATGCTGATGCCTTTAGGTTATTGCTGCCACAGCGCCGATCGGCAGCGCAGTTGATGCCCCTTTAGCTGCATTCCTGCAAACAGCAGCCAATTCGCGTAGAATTGGACACGGCTCACAACTTCACTTGCCAGGAGGCTTAGCGACCGCGAGCGAAGGTCGCGCTGGTCGCCGGCGGCGCGGAAAGTAGTTGGTTCCAGCGCCGATCTCCCGATCCCGAGTTCCCGATCTGGCCTCGTGGCATTAAGTTCTCGACCGACACCGATCAGGCGCACTGACGCAGGCGCAACCGCCTCGAATCTTAGACGGAACTCGCCGCAAGGCTACTTTCGTCCGGCACTGTGCAGGGTGACCGCGACCGCTTCAGACACGATGGCATCGCGGACGACTTCATTCGGAAGGAGGTCTTGGGGTCCCGAAATTGAGGTCCCCGCGATAACCCAGACATTCACTTGGTGAAGTGGTGAAGTCGCACGAAACAGCAGAAAAGGATGAAGCGAGCCCCGGGCAAAAGGCGAGCTTCGCTGCCGAGCCATCTATCGGGAACAACGTGTGCTGATGTCGCGACGTGTTGCACGGACGGGGCGGACCATACTCGCGTTCCCACCGGCGCGCAGGGTTGGCAAGAGCCCGCTTCAGGCGCGCGTAAACTCGTCCTCAATGCTCCTCAAAAGCTAAGTCCTCTTGCGTCATCCGCGCATTTGTAGAATGGGGCAACGTTCACGCCGCGCTCGCGTCACAGGTGGCTCATTTCGGCCTACGGATCTTAATCTCCGCTGATGCAGAGAACTCATGTGCTAGGCGAGATTCTCCTGTCCCAGAGGTTGGGCATGCCGCACCTCTCAGACAGCGCCGTCCTTAAGCTAGATCCGTTCATCCGCTCGCCGCAGAAACAAATTTCAACCGGCTTCGAACGGACCCAGTGAGATCGCAAAACGATTTGGGTCACATCCAAATCACCTAGTCCACGACGATCAAGCGGCGATCAACATCTGCCAATCGCTCACCGCCCCTTTCGGTTACAATAAATGATTCAGAGATGGCGGCGCCGAACCCTTCGAGCCTAACCCCCGACTGAAAATGGAAGCACATTCCTGGTTGTAGGATGGTCTTGTCGCCCGCGCGAATACTAACCGTGCGTTCGCCCCATTCCGGCGGGAAGTTGAGTCCGATTGAATAGCCGGAGCGGCCTATCTTGATATACCCGTTCCGCTTGAGGATATCTTGCCACACCGCATTAAGCTCCTCAACGACGGTACCAGGCTTTGCCATCTCGAGCACAGCATCCCCGCCTTCCACTATAACCTCAGCAAGACGCGAGACCTCTGCGGGTGGCTTTCCGATGTGGACGGTGCGGCACAGCGGCGCACAGTAGCGGCGTCGGGTGGCGCCGAACTCCATGAGAACCAGGCCAGAGGTCGGCAAGGGCTCCTCGGTCCAACTGAGGTGCGGAGCGTTCGTTTGTTCGCTAGTCTGGATAAGAGGAGGACCGCTAGAGTCGCCATATTTACCGTCCACCCCTCGTGTCTGGGCCCGGTACACCTCCGCGACGACCTCATGTTGCGGCACTCCAGGCCTTAGGTTAGCGATTGCCGTCTGCATCGTATGCGTTGCAAGGTGGCCCGCTTCTCTCATGTAGACTAGTTCAAGGTCAGATTTTATAAGCCGTGCCCAATTGACTAATTCGCGGCTATCAGAGAATTTTGCATTCGGAAGGCCTTTGACGAGATGTTGATGTGCTCGGGCAGTATAGAAGTGGGCGTTAAGCTCGACACCGATTCGATCAGATCCCCAGCCGCGCGAATTGATAAGCTCGCAAAGATCGTCAAATGGATGTAATTCTGGATGTTGAAGTCTATGATCGGAAAATGAGCTTATATTTTCTCTAGGCAGATCCGTCGTTATATAAGCGGAATTTACATCGACGAAACGTCCGAACCAGAGGGGCATGTCCGACTGGAGATGCACTAAGACCACCTGAGGCACGTAGAACGAATAGCCGTCAAAGCCGGTAAGCCAATACATATTCGCGGGATCCTGGCAGATCAGCAAGTCCAGCCCCGCTCGCTCCATCCGCTGCTTCACGTCATGAACACGACGCCGAAACTCCTCGGGCGGAAATGGCTTCTCATATTTCATCTCGTCGAGTCCTTCAAAACAGGCATTCCTCGAACGGATCAGGCATTCGTCCTGTCCGCATACTTTCTCTTCGTATCACGTCACAAGAGGCTGTTTTCCCCGAGGATTTCTTCTTGTCGCGGAAAATCTGCATTTCCTAGGCACTTGCCGTACGTTATCCGCATATGAGCGCCAAATTTTCGGTGGCTCTGCGTCTCCGGTGGAAGATCATGCCCTCCCTATGGTGAAGACGCACTCTGCCTGTCGCAACAGAATTTCAAGCACGGGCGGCAAGATCTACGTGGGAAGCGCCGACGAGACCAGCGAAGATCGGGACGTTGCGGCCGCCACGCTCATGCAGCATCCGGGGCGTCCGCGGCCCAATGGACGGGGTTTGAGCACCCCCATCAGGCCGGCCACTCCTAATATGTGAGCATGATTCTCTGGTACAAATCAGCAGCCTTGGTCAGTTGATCGATTTCAACGAACTCGTTGTTCGTATGGGCTTGGGCAGTACGCCCGGGTCCGATAATCACACACGGGATCCCAGCCAATGACAGCTGATTTGCATCCGAGCCGCCGGTGGCTCCCTTCTGCTCTCCGGTCCCCGCGACGTGGGCACAAGCCGCTCCTGCGACTGCTGCAATTTTGCTCGACCCGGAACTGATTGGAGGCGGGTCTTCCAATGCGGGAAGCAATGACCGAACATTGATCTTGTCTTCGCCCTGGCGAAGGCCTTCCAGTATGCTTTCTACCTCCGCCAACGCGTCCTGCGGCCGCTCCCCGGGTATGAGACGCCGATCGACCCAGATACGGCATACCGGCGGTACAGTGGTAAGTTCCAAACCTCCTTCGATGAGGCTCACGGTCAGCTGTGATGACCCTACCAATGGGTGCTGCGCCCGAGACACAAGGGATCGATGGTGCTCATCAAGTGCCAATACCACCTTGGCCATGCCCGTGATCGCGTTCACTCCGAGATGAGGCTTCGACGTATGAGCCGGTACACCCTGAACCTCGATTTGCCAGCGGACAGAACCCATGTGAGCTACAACGAGCTCTAATTCGGTGGGTTCACCGACTACCGCACCCTCATAAGCGACACCGGAATCGGCTATAGCGCGGGCGCCAAGTTTGCGGTACTCTTCGTCAATGCTGGCTGCCACAACAACCGTGGCCCGGGGCTGCCGTTCACCAAGTGAGCTAAGCGCAATCAACATAGCTGCAAGTGAGCCTTTTGTGTCGCAGCTACCTCGCCCATATATTCGCCCGTCCCGTTGCTCACCCGAGAATGGATCTGATTCCCACCTATCGATAGGAACGGTATCCATATGAGCAATGAATAGAATACGCCTATCGGGTTCTTTCCCAGGTACCCAGGTCAGGAAATTCGAGCGACCATCGGCCACCTCCTGTATCCCGTAAGCCAGCTTCCGCTCCTTGCAAAAACCCTCGAGGAACTTGGCTACACCTTGCTCTCCACTACCTTTTGGCGACAGCGATGGATTGATGCTCTCGATCTTTATAAGATCTTGGAGAAGTCCGATAGTCTCGGCGCTCTGGGTCGACATGTACTCTCCTGTGTGCATGAACTAGCCGTGTCGCTCTTACTTCGACCAGCTCTTGGCCAGATTGATTACGCGATCGACTTCATCGGCGGTGTTGTAAAGATGCAGGGAAAACCGGAGCATGCCTCTGCGTATTGAGACGATTACCCCGTTCTTCGTGAAATGCTCGTGAAGCGACCGAATGCGGGCGTCGACTGGGCGCCCTTCAACAAGATCGCTGGAATCGCCAACGGCTACGATACTTCCAGTGTGAGCGCCTGGTGGCCCGCCGCAGACCGGAAGCCCGATATCTAAGAGACCAGTGGCCATACGTTTTGCGAGTGAGGTAACGCTCTGGTCGATCGCCTCGGTTCCGATATCAAGTAGCTGGCCCATTGATGCATATGCAGCCAACATGCCAGGGAAGTTGTAATGCCCGATATCAAAGCGGGGCGCGCCAGAGCGCAACTTTACAAAACTAGGTACCGGAGCTGATTCTGGCGCGTTTCCGAAATCTACGCTGAAGCGCGCAAGATAGGCCGGGCTCAGCCGATCGGCCCATTCTTTACGGCAATATAAAAAACCCGATCCATAAAGACCCATCAAACCCTTCACAGTGGACACTGCTACACCGTCTACGCCAAGTCGATTGACGTCGGTGTGGAGTATCCCAACAGATTGCGTCGCGTCCGCCAAAAGAAATGCACCGTAGTGCCTACAGGCTTCGGATATCTGCTCCATGACGGTCCGAAACCCCGGAACCATCGTCACCGTCGCCAAGGCAACAACGCGGGTATGAGAATCAATCGCCTTTACGAATGCATCAGGGGGAATTGAGCCGTTATCCGGCTCTACGACTCGCAACTCGACATTGTAGCGGTCTCTGATCTGAATCCATGGCAAGATATTATTTGCGTGTTCCAATTTTGGGCATAGAACGACGTTGTCTCCATCTCTCCAATCGATCGCATTAGCGATGATGTTGATGCCTTCCGATGCATTCTTGGTAATTGCAATTTCATCGTGATCTGAATTGATAAATTGTGCGAACCTAGCGCGAGTACGCTCGACGTGTTCGAGCATTCTTTCTTCGTCGTTTAGGCCATGCAGCCGATTGTTCAAATGAGGCTCGATTGAAGCCAATGTTGTGCTTGATATGAGGCCCTGGTTCGCGACATCCATGTAGATGGCGTTTGCTGTGGCTGGAAACTCCTTTCGGAGGATGTCCAAGGGAAGCATATGGCTTTCTCTCCTGGGAGTGCGGACGGCGGTTGAGCTACCTTGTTCAGGCGATCGTTCCGGCAAGGGTAAGAATGCCGCCAGACTGGTCTGCGCTGACCTGCCCATTTTACACGGTGCTCGTGCCGACTTTGGTCTAACATTCGGTCTCCCACGCCGCATTCCTGCGCCAAACCGCGATTCACGCAGAGATCGCGAGCCATTCTCGCGGATCACTGAAGCGTCTCGACGGAATGCAGCTGCAACAACTGCCTCACGAGAGATCAATTTGGGTAATTCTCAGACCGCGGATAGGGCTTCTTACCAGTGCTTGGAGCGACGTTAGCCTGACTGAGCCGACGACCTTCTCCTCCAGCCCCACACCCATGCGGATCATAGTTCACTCGCGGCCGACGCGCGAGGGCCGTAAGGCATCCGAAAGCCGGGGCCGGTTCATAGCCTGACTCTCATGGTCTCCGATTTATGCTGCAACGCCGACACCCTTGGTGATGTCGCTCCCTAACACGCTTGCCTCGAACTGATGCGAGCGTGCTGCAACTCATGTTTTCTGCGCCTGAGCAACGAGATCGGTAGGATCTTTTCGACCGGGGATCGCCCCCACCCGATCGAATCTGCCGTTCTTGCGCTGGCCCGCAACTGCTCACCAGCAACGCCCATCGATTCAGCGGCACCCCTCAGATAGTTATACTATGCCGGTATTGTGCGCAGATGGCGAAAGAAACGCCGATTTTCTGCGACTTGGACCGACTTTAGCGCCGAGAGGGCGTTTGGCACTTGCTACATTTTGGACGTACGGACTGGCGGCCTTGGCATTGGCCGATATCATCATGAGCAGAGATTGTGAATGGATCTGGATCGAATTGACCGGAAGATTCTCAACGTCGTGCAGCGCAACAATCGCCTTACGACAGAGGAATTGGGCGAACTTGCCGGACTATCGGCTACCGCTTGTCAGCGGAGATTAAAGCGACTTCGAGACGCTGGCGTCATCGAAGCGGACGTTGCCATAGTTTCACCGGAAGCCGTCGGTCGGCCCCTGCTCCTGCTGGTATCCATCACTCTCGAGCGCGATCGCGCCGATATCATCGATCGTTTCAAGCAGGCAATTCGGCGGACGCCTGAGATCATGAACGCTTACTACGTTACGGGTGAAGCGGATTTTATTATTACGGTCTCTGCTCAGGACATGGCCGAGTACGAGGCGTTTACCCGTCGTTTTTTTTACGAACATCTTGAAGTAAAGGGGTTCAAGACAATCGTTGTAATGGATCGGATCAAGGCGTCGTTTGCTCTGCCAATTGCTGAAGAGTAGCCTTCAAAAGAGCCCGCCCAGGCAACCACCACGCGCCTTCCGCGGGTCGCAGTTGTCCCGCACTTCTGAATGTCGGCTGTCCTATTTTGAATGGTCCCGCATATATACCAGGGCACCTCCTCTCAGCCTGCAGGTGTTATGCGCCAATGACCAAAAAACGATGATATTCTGCGGGACCAAGGCGCCCTTCGCGCAACCAAGCTCTTTGGCACTTGCTACATTCTGGGCGGAGCGGAATTCAGGATTGTCGGTCCCCGGCTAATTGGAGCGGCTTCAGTCGGCGGAATAGCTGGGGTGCCTACGTCGCACAGAGGATGCTGTGCTCCCGGCAGCGCGGAAACGGGTCTCCCGGCTCTCGCAAGGACAAAGCGTGAAATTCGCCTGCAACCGGCAAGAAAGGAAAGTCCCCGTGGCAATTCTCAATAGCGTCGCAGAGTTTCTCCCCGAGATAGTGGCTTGGCGCCGGGACATCCATGCACATCCCGAACTGGGCTTCGACATCCCCCGTACTTCGGCATTTGTCGCCGAGCGCCTGCGCGAATTCGGCTGCGACGCCGTCGCGACCGGCATCGGCAAAACCGGCGTCGTTGGCGTCATCAAGGGCAACGGCGTCGTGAGCGACGGTAACCCAAAGGTTATCGGATTGCGCGCTGACATGGATGCGCTGCCGATCAACGAAGCGACCGATCTGCCCTATGCGTCCAAGAACAAGGGCTTGATGCATGCGTGTGGGCATGACGGCCACACCGCGATGCTGTTGGGTGCCGCGCGCTATCTTGCCGATACTCGGAATTTCGCTGGAACGGCGGTCATGATCTTCCAACCTGCCGAGGAGATCGGTACCGGCGCCGTTGCCATGCTAGATGACGGTTTGATGGAGCGGTTCGGCATCGAGCACATCTACGGAATGCACAATCGTCCGGGCTTGCCGGTAGGTGTCTTCGGAATCCGGCAAGGTCCAGTGATGGCGGCAACTGATAGCATAGAAATTAGCATTGAAGGGCGAGGGGGGCACCCTGGAAGGCCTCATGAATGCATCGATCCGATTCTGGTCGGCGCTCAGCTTGTGACGGCCCTGCAGCATATCCTGGCTCAGAACATTGACCCTGTCGACTCGGCAGGAATTTCGTTCCACCAGTTCCAGTCCGGGCAGAGACTAGTCCCCGTCGTTCCGCAAACAGCGGAGTTGGTGGGCACCATGCGGACGCTAAAGCCGGAGGTGCGCAAGTTCGTGAAGGAGCGGGTGGGCGAAGTGGTCGCCGGCATCGCCCAGATAACCGGCGCGAAGATAGATATTAAATTTCAGAGCTTCGACGCAATTCTCTTCAATGAGGTCCAGCAGACCGACCTTGCGAGAAGCGCGGCCAAGGGCGTGGCCGGTGAAAACAATGTGCTCGAGACGCCACCGGTAATGGGGGGGGAAGATTTCTCCTTCCTGGCGCAGGCGCGGCCGGGTGCTTTCGTCTGGTGCGGGAACGGTGACAGCGCCGGCCTGCATCACCCTGCCTACAATTTCAACGACGAGGCGATTCCTTATGGAACATCGTACTGGATCAAGCTCGTAGAGAACACGTTGGGATCCCGTCCGACGTCTTGATGATCGGTCTGACAAGGGCCGCAGAACGAATGAATAACTGCCGTCTTATGCCAGGCTTGAATGTAGCGGACCTCGTAAAATGAAAACTCGTTCATCCGTGCCAACATCTCTTGAGGGTCTGTCGGCGTGCGAATGCCTGGAACTCTACCGAAGGCGGCAGCTCTCGCCTGTTGAAGTCGTCGATGACTGTCTCAGCCGCATCGACGCCAACAACCCGGCGCTGAACGCATTTTGCCTCGTCGACCACGAAGGGGCCAGGTCTGCTGCCCGGGCCTCGGAGGGTCGATGGATGAAGGGGGAACCAGCCGGAGTACTAGATGGCATTCCGGCCACCATCAAAGACCTCACCTTGACACGAGGCTGGCCGACAAGACGTGGCTCATTGTCCGGCAGCACCGAGGGACCCTGGACTGAAGACGCCCCTGTTCCAGCCCGTATCCGTGAGACCGGTGGCGTTATCCTGGGCAAGACAACCACTCCAGAATTTGGCTGGAAAGGGGTAACAGACAGCCCGGTCTACGGGATCACCCGCAATCCCTGGAATCCTGACCTGACACCAGGCGGGTCGTCGGGAGGGGCGGCAGTTGCGGCTGCGCTCAACCTTGGCTTTCTTCATCAGGGTAGCGACGGCGGGGGATCAATCCGGATACCGGCGAGCTTCACGGGGACCTTCGGCTTCAAGCCAACCTTCGGCATCGTTCCGCAATGGCCAGCTAGCGCCATGACAACGCTGTCTCATTTGGGGCCGGTGACCCGCACCGTTGCGGATGCGATCCTGATGATGAATGTGATTGCACGAAAGGACGCTCGCGATGGCTATGCGGGTCCGGCGTACCTAGGTCTCGACCCCGATCCAGCAAAGACCACCATCAGGGGCCTGCGGATCGGCTACAGTCGGAACCTCGGCTATGTCAAGGTGGCGCGAGATATCCAAAACGTTACCGATAATGCGATCGACCAGCTTCGAGCTCTTGGGGCCGAGGTGGCCGAAGTCAATCCGGGATTTGCGGATCCGGTGGAGGTGTTTTCTACATTCTGGTTCGCTGGCGCCGCCCGTATTGTGTCACGAATGAACAAACAGCAAAGACAATTACTAGATCCTGGCTTTCTGGAAGGTGCCGAACGCGGGCTGAAGATCACCCTTACCGAATTTCAGGAAGCTGAGGCGATGCGGTTCGAGCTCTCCGCTCTGATGGCGAAGTTCCACGAAAATTACGATCTCTTGGTCACACCGACGATGCCTATCGCGCCGTTCCCCGTCGGGCGAAATGTGCCGGATGATAGTTACAAGGGGTGGGTGGACTGGACGCCCTTCACCTACCCTTTCAACTTGACCCAGCAACCAGCAGCATCGATTCCATCGGGCCTGGATGATCAAGGGCTGCCCGTCGGGCTACAACTGGTCGGCGCGCGCTATTCCGACACCTCCGTCCTAGCCGCGGCATATACGATCGAAAGTCGCCTGGGGCTTCCTTCTTTCGCGAGGAGCAGATTCCACGCTGCCACCCCTTAAAACTTGAGACTGCCGCGCTCAAGCACCTGACGGCCTCCAAGCGGTCAAGCCACGGACGCGAATGTCATTCGATAAAGGGGCGCGGCGTCATAGATGGGCAGTCCTGTCCTACGACGGATTGCTGACGTCACCATCGGGGACAATGTACATTCAAATAGGAGTGCGTCAATCTTGGGATGTGCGGCGCGAAGTCGCGACACAGACTGCAACCCGGGGACTCCATTTCGGTAACACTAGCCGGCCGCGTATTACCTTCGATGCCGCCGATGGCTACTCTTGCCCCTGCGGATGAATCCATGCCCAGCAGCTCTTCGCCGCAGTGTCTTGAGTCTGCGGCCAGACGGCGAGCTTTGCGCCGGCCGGAAGCTGCCGGAGGAGCGTGGGCGCCAGTAGCAGGCTCGACATGGCCACGGGAAGTTTGACAGACGTGGCCAGTGCAGCCTGGCACCAGATACTGAAGCCGCAGTCCCTGGTTATCGCGACGGCTCCGCGCTCAACCAACCGCCTGGCAGCTGCAATGTAGGCCGGCTCGAGAGAGGCATCGCCAGGACTGACCCTCTCCGCCAAAGCCCCGGCCGCGGTCTCTATTATAATTGGGAAGTCGAAGTTGCCGGGTTGAAGACCGACCCCGATGCGGTGGCGGAAATTCACCAGGGCGCAAGTCCGATCTCCAGCCTGTGATTTTTGCAACACTGGCCATCCAATGAGGATCCAACTGCCGTCTGATCGTGACAATTCAGCTGCGTCAAATGCCTTTGCCGCCAAGATGGCGCGTATCGTCAGGTTGTGCTGACCAAGCTGGGACGCTCTACGAGCGCAGGAATCCTGCATTCGCCTGACGCTTCCGGCTCGGTTGCAAGGCTCGGGAATAGTAATGACGAAACAGTGGATCAGCACGCCGTAAGCCCAGTGCAAAAAATGCGGGCTTCGTGCCGAACCTTTTTTTGGAACGGCGGGCGCGGATCTCATCATTGAGATTACCGGAAAGCCTGTCCGGACTTTTCCGAAGCCGCACTGTTATCCTGTTCGAGAGCGACGCATCGATGGTTCCTTTCCCCGCCTCATCGACAAGCTCACCCGTGTCCACTTGGCTCATCCACGACGACTTCGGCAACCATGCTCTCTCCGATCAGCAGCGCTTCCACCTCTTCGAAAATCGTCGAGGAGCGCTATCAGAGAAAATCCACCCTGATCACCGCCCAGGTCCCCGTGGCAAGCTGGCACGACCTTATTAACGACAGCACGGTCGCCGACGCTATACACGACCGCTCGTGCACAATGCACACCGCATCGCCCTTCAGGGCGAGAGCATCCGAAGAAAAAAGCCTCGGCCCTCTTGACCGACTCCGAGAACACCGAAATCAATCAGCCCTACAGCAACCAGGCTGCCGAGGACCAACCTCGACGAACTGTCGGACTTTTGTGAAAACGCTGTCCGGGAATTAGCGGAATCGCTGTCCAGCTTTTGAAGCGCGCAATAACACTATGGCCGTCATCGAAATGAGCAAGGCGAAGTGCTGATTGCCGCGTTTGTTCCGGGATTAAGCGCCAGCCTCTCAAGAAGATTTATGCCGACTCGCCATCATTGTTGAAACTGCTGCAGCGCTCGCACGTTGAAGCCGGCCAGGCCGGGCATACGATTATGCGGATCGCCTTCGCCCAACTTCAATTCTGGACGCCAGGGCTCGATGTAAGGGACCGGCGAGCGTCAAAAGACTGCGGATGGGTCGCCGCTCGTCCCCTGGGATACGATCTCTGTCGGATTTTGTCGCGCCTGCGACATAGTGGTTGTGCGGGCCAGTTTAGTACCTGATATGACCGTAAGTTTGATATCAAACTCAAAGCACTGGCCGACGTGCATTTTGCGAGGTTGGCACGGTTTTTGAAGCGATCATTTCGCGTCGGAGCGCTCTCATCCGCCGGTTATCATCTGTTTTGGCATAAACCCTGCATAAGGCTTTATTGATGGTACCGCAACCCAACTCGCCGTCTTTCGAGCTACTTGGGCAAAAAGAGCACCGCCAGCGGAAAGGGTCGGGAACCGGAGAGGGAACCGGGTGGTGGACCTATGTTTGTGGAGGGGGTTGTGAAAAGGGTCAGCCATGGTGCTTCGAGCCTCTTGTACTCGTGCAGGTCGTCAATGTTGATATAGCGGTTGGCCTCCATCCAGTTTTCATTGGTTTCGTGACAGCAGACAAACGTCAAAGGAGATAGCTCATGCGAGTAGCCATCGTAACGAACAGTGATTTCAACGGTGTGATTAACCGGTTCGGTCAGCCTTGTCCGCAGCCGCCGCAGCCTTGGCCGCATAGCGGCACGTTGGAAGATGTGGTGGCGGCACTTCAAGAGGGCGGCCACGAGACGGTAGTGTGTGAAGGCGATAAAGGACTGCTCGCCAGTCTCGAGCGGTTCATGCCACCTGATCCGCAAGGTCGCCCCTCGGGAATGGTCTTCAACTTGGCGGAGGGAATTCAGGGCGAAAAGCGTTACACTCATGTTCCTGCCATGCTTGAGATGGCCGGTGTTCCATACACTGGATGTAGCCCCTTCGGGATTGGGCTGACGGGAGACAAAGTCATTACCAAAATGCTCATCCGCGATCAGGGCGTGCCGACTCCGAACTTTCGCGTGATGCGTCGCGGCACCGAGAACACCGGCGACCTGAGATTCCCAGTGGTAGTGAAGCCGCGGGAGGAGGACTGCAGCTTCGGATTGCAGATCATACATGAACACTCTAAGTTGCGGCAGGCCGTCGAAGTGATCGTCACGCAGCATGCTCAGGATGCGCTAGTGGAGGAATACATCGAGGGGCGGGAAATCTGCGTTGCGTTGCTCGGAAACGGGGAGCCCGAAGTTTTGCCTCTAGTGGAGCAGGACTTCGGTGACCGCGAAACGCGTGTTATGAATTGGGATGCGAAGTACGTGGCGGCCGCAGCGGTGCCCAAGATTTGCCCGGCGAAAATCGAGAGCGGGCTTGAGACGATGTTACGGGATATTTCGGTTGCGACCTTCCGTGCCTGCCACTGCCGGGACTATGCCCGCGTCGATTTCCGGATCGATCGCTCAGGCCAACCGTTTGTCCTAGAGATGAACTCGGTGCCGGCCCTTGGTATACACTCCAGTTATGGCACAGCTGCAACGGCCGGCGGACACAGCTTCGTAAGCTTGATCAATCGCATCCTCAATGTCGCCCACACCCGCTATTTCGGAATCGGCGTCTCATAGTGGATTGATCGGATCAAAAGAGTCCGATTTCGGGATTCCGTTTTGCGGTTTGGCGTGCGAGTTAGATGCATGCGCAATAGCATCCCCCTTCACCGTTTTGGCCAGCGACCGTCAGCGCCTGCAAGCGCTCGTCGCGGCGCCAGGAAGCCCGCAAGCACGTTCGGGGGCCGCATCGTCGCGCTGTGCTTCGAACCACGAAGCCAAAGCATACTTGGACCACCGGCTAGGTCGAGCGAATGAACCGCACCATCAAGGACGCGACGGGCAAGCGTTTCCACTACGACGATCATGACCAACTGCGTCGGCATCTTGCCGACTTTGTTGCGGCCTACAAATTTCGGCCGCAGGCTGAAGGCCCTCAAAGGTCTCACCCTACGAGTTCATCTGCAAGGCATGGGCTTCCCAGCCCGAGCGCTTCACTCTCAATCCGCTCCACCAAATGCCTGGACTTGTCTATTCGGCGTGTTGAAGTCAATCCCATTCAAGCTTCCTAGGCTGACCTGCCGACGCGATTATCCTAGCCTGATTGATGTAACCGCGGCGTCAAACCGAGATACGGCCCCACGTCCTTCGAATTCCTGAAGGGGGCAGGAATATCGACCGTGGCGTTGAAACCCAGTGCAACGATAGGGCCGACGCCCAGCACGGTCATCAACCGCCTGCAAACCGTGTCACCCCTCACGATCGACAACAGTCTTTCGTGTAGCACCGTGAACTGCTCGCAAAGTTTCCGACGGGCGGTGAGCAACGTCTCCATGATGTCTCGAGTTCCGGAATGTCACCGGAAGGGTCCCGGATGCGATCCGCGAATTTGCCGGCCGTCGACAATGCCAACTTTGAGACCGAAGTTACGAAACAGGCCACGGATGTCGTTCTCGATGGCGATGGCCTTTTCCTGAAGCGACTTGAGGGCCGTCAGCAGCGCCCGGCGATTCTGGGTCGTCAGCGTCTTGACAGTAAGACCGTATGTCCGCCTCTGCCGATGAGGTGGCTCGCCCTACACTGCGCGTCCGAGGGTTGCTCGGACGGGCCGAGCCGATCCTCACCACAGGAGGACGAGCCGTGGCGGATTATAGAGAAGCATTTGTCGGAATCGATGTTGCGAAGCTTAAGAACGCTATTGCGATTGCGGAGGCAGGCCGGGAAGGAGAGGTTCGGTTCTTCGGTGAGGTCGACGCGTCGGCGACCAGCATGCGGCGGGTCATAGGCCGGATCGCCAGCCGCTTTGATTACGTGCATTTCTGCTATGAGGCTGGGCCGACCGGGTACGGCCTTTATCGCCTGATCCGGTCGCTCGGGCACGAGTGCACCGTGGTTGCACCATCATTGATACCAAGGAAGCCCGGCGATCGGGTGAAGACGAACCGTCGAGACGCCATTTCCCTTGCCCGACTATTGCGCGCCGGCGAGCTGACCGCGGTGTGGGTTCCCGATGAAGGGCACGAGTCCATACGGGATCTTGTTCGCGCGCGGGCGGGCGCGGTCGAGACGCTGCGGGTCCATCGCCAGCAGGTGAGCGCATTCATGCTCAAGCACGGCCGTAGCTATCCGCGAAAGAAGAGCTGGACGATGCGCTATCTACGCTGGCTTCAGGAACAAGGTTCGATCATCCCGCGCATCAGATCGCACTCCAGGAGATGGTCGAGGCGGTGCGCGTCTCGAAAGAGCGGGTCGAGCGGCTGGAGCGTGTGATCGAAGAGTTCGTCCCGGCCTGGTCGCTGGCACCGATCGTGTGGGCGCTTCAGACATTGCGTGGGGTAGACCTAATTGTCGCCGTGACGTTCGTCACCGAAGTCGGCGACGCCAGCCGGTTCGAAAGCCCACGCCAGCTCATGGGATATCTCGGTCGGGTCCCCGGCGAGCGCTCAACCGGGGAGACAGTCCGGCGCGGCGGCATCACAAAGGCAGGCAACGGTCGGGTTCGCCACATGTTGGTCGAGAGCGCCTGGACCTATCGACATCCGCCCAAGGTCGGGAAGGCGAAGCTATACCGGTTGGAGCAGGCGTCACCGAAGGTGCGTGAGATCGCCTGGAAGGCGCAGTCCCGCCTGACAGCCCGCTACCGCATGCTGAGCGCTCGGGGCAAACGGACAACGGTCGTCTGCACCGCGATCGCCCGTGAACTGGTCGGCTTTATGTGGGCAGTCGCAAGGGAGGCGCGCGTCACCTGATCGCTCGCCGCGATGGCGCACATATCGCGCATGGGCGGAGGCGGGACCACGGCAGGGGAATGCCCGTCAGACGCTTTGTGGCCGGCAAATCGACCGACGCCCGCAGTAAGATAGGAACAGCCCCGGACGCACAATCGGGAATGCGGTAGCCAACCCGCGCATCAGAGCTTGATCACCGACGTCCTTCAGTTCCGCCTCCCCACCCATGCGCGATCATCAGAATGAGCAGCCGTTCCTCGGATCGGGCGACCTCATGCGTTCCAAACCTTGACAGCGGACATCAGAGCGGTGTTTCCGGACCACCTTTCGGGAGTGGTCGCGATCTGTGAGGTTGCCGATCCTGTATTGGGATCGGAGATCGGCTTGTGTCTGGACTTGACCTTACGCTTGACCCGGAGCGGCAGCTTCGGCGTTTCGAGGTGATCAACGGTGCCGGCGGTCGGCGTCACTGGTCGGTGGATGACAAGGCGCGGATCATCGCAGAGACGCTGGAGCCGAATGCGATCATTTCCGAGGTCGCCCGCCGTTATGGTCTCAGGCCGCAGCAGGTCTTCGCCTGGCGCCGCGAAGCGCGCAAACAGGCCGCTTCGGTGCAGCAAGATTCTCCTGCCTTTGTGCCGGCGGTTGTGGCGGCGGCGGAACCTGCAGCCAGCCGTTCACCGAAGCAGCGGAAACGGCAAGCCACCCGAGATGCCGGCATGATCGAGCTTGAGATCGACGGCATCGCGATGCGCGTCGGCCGGGGCGCCGATACCAAGACGGTGGCCGCAGTGATCCGCGCGCTGAAGGCGACGTCGTGATCGGGCCGACGGGTGCGGTCAAGGTCATGGTGGCGACGAAGCCCGTCGACTTCCGCAAGGGTGCGGAGGGATTGGCGGCGCTGGTGCGAGAGACAATGGGGGCCGATCCGTTCAGCGGGGCCGTCTACGTCTTCCGGGCGAAGCGGACTGACCGGATCAAGCTGATCTTCTGGGATGGCACCGGGGTTTGCCTGCTAAGCGTTTGGAGGATGGGGAGTTCCGCTGGCCGAAAGTGCATGACGGCATGATGCGGCTGACGGCCGCGCAGCTCTCGGCGCTACTCGAAGGTCTCGACTGGCGGCGAGTCCATGAGGCGCGCCGGACCCGCGTGCCAGCCCAGGCGGGCTGACCCGCGACGAAGTGAATCAGCCTAGATTCCGCTGTCGCGGGCTGTCGGCGAATATGGTCTGATCCGTTCATGGCGATGACGGCTGACCAGCTTCCCGACGATCCGGACGCGCTGAAGGCGATGGTCCTGGCGCACGACGTCGAGAATGCCCGTCTGATTCAGATCATCAAGGAATTGCAGCGTCACCGCTTCGGCCGGCGTGCCGAGACGCTCCCCGAGGATCAATTGCTGCTGGGGCTCGAAGAGGCGGAGCAGATCGAGGCCGCCGGTGAGGAAGAGAAGGAGCAATCTGCTCCCGCCGAGCGGCAAGCAAAGGCCACGAGGCGCCGGGCCAACCGGGGCGCGCTGCCACCCCATCTGCCGCGCGTGGAGATGGTCGTCGACATCGAGGACCATGCCTGCCCATGCTGCCGCAATGGCTTGCATCGGATCGGCGAGGACGTGAGCGAGCGGCTCGACATCGTTCCGGCGCAGCTGCGTGTAATCGTCGTGCGCCGGCCCAAATATGCCTGCCGCGCCTGCGAGGACGTCGTGGTTCAGGCTTCCGGCGCCGGCCCGGCTGATCGAGGGTGGTCTTCCGACCGAGGCAACGGTCGCCCAGGTGCTGGTCTCAAAATATGCCGATCACCTTCCGCTCTATCGTCAGGCGCAAATCTACGCCCGGCAGGGTATCAATCTCGATCGCTCTACGCTCGCCGACTGGGTCGGCCGCGCCGCCTGGCACCTGCGTCCGGTGCATGAGCGGCTGCTTGGCAAGCTGAAGTCCTCGGCAAAACTCTTCGCCGACGAGACGACCGCGCCGGTGCTCGATCCCGGCCGCGGCAAGACTAAGACAGGTCAACTCTGGGCCTATGCCCGCGATGACCGACGATGGGAGGGGAGCGACCCGCCGGGCGTCGCCTATGTCTATGCGCCGGACCGAAAGGCCGAGCGTCCGATCGCTCATCTCGCAGGCTTCACCGGAATCTTGCAGGTCGACGGCTATGGCGGCTATCGCGTGCTGGCCGACAAAAGCGGCGTCACGCTCGCCTTCTGCTGGGCGCATGTCCGTCGGCGCTTTTATGAACTGGCAGCAGCCGGTCCCGCGCCGATCGCCAGTGACGCGCTGAGACGGATCGCCGAACTCTACAAGATCGAGGATGACATCCGTGGCCGATCGGCCAACGAGCGCCGCGCGATGCGTCAGGACAAAAGCCGCGCCATCGTCGCCGATCTCGAACCCTGGCTGCGTGAGAAGCTCGGCCTGATCAGTCAGAAGACCAAGCTCGCAGAGGCAATCCGCTACACGCTCTCACGCTGGGAAGGCCTCTCGCACTTCCTTGACGACGGCCGCATCGAGATCGACAGCAACACCGTCGAACGCTCGATCCGTCCGATCGCAATCTCGGGGTCATTCTGCCCATGTTGGGCAGGAGGTCGAAGTCCCGTGCGCAGCAATGGATCTGGGCTCCCCGCGCGCGTCGCTTGCTGCACTGCTTGAACTGAACAAGCTCTTGATCCAGCGCCGTTTCCGGCGAGGCTCTCCGGATGGTTTCATCATCGGGGAGACTCAAAATGAGAACCTTGCCGCCACCGACACGATCTCTCGTGATCGTTCGCCAGCTCAGCATGCGCTCGACTCGCACAAGCTAGTCGGGCTGAGCGCAGCGCAACGAACGATCGTGATCGCCCGGCTCGCCAATGTGCTGATGGCCGCCGCCGGTATCGTGACGGAGGAGAGCCGCGATGACGAGCCGTAATCTGATTCCGGCCACCATCCTCAAGCGCAAGGCCGTTGTCTATGTACGTCAGTCCACGCAGGCGCAAGTGCAGCTCAATCTTGAGAGCCAGCGTCGGCAATATGAGCTGGTCGACGTCGCGCGGCGCTGGGGATTCCGCAAGGTTGAGGTGATCGACGAGGACTTGGGACGCACCGCAAGTGGAGCTGTGGAACGTCCCGGTTTCGAACGCCTGGTCGACGATCTGTGCACCGGTCATGTGGGCGCTGTGCTTTGCCTGGAGGCGTCCCGCCTGTCTCGCAACGGACCGGACTGGCATCGGCTGCTCGAGTTGTGCGGCGAAGTCGATGCACGGGTGATCGATCTGGACGGAGTCTACGATCCGGGACTGCCGAACGATCGCCTGCTGCTCGGCATGAAGGGGAGCATAAGCGAGTTCGAACTCGGGGTGCTGCGTGCTCGCATGTACGAAGCTGACCGCGCCAAGGCACAGCGCGGCGAACTGCGCATCTCTGTGCCCTTCGGCTACGTCTGGCACCGGGATTACGGTCTCGGGTTCGATCCCGATATACGCCTGCAGGAGACCATTCGCCTGATATTCGCGCGTTTCCGCGAACTCGGCAGTGCCCGCCAGGTCCTGATCTCGATGATCGACGATGGCGTGCATTTCCCCAGACCCTCCGACGGCAAGAAGATGGTGTCCTTCGCCTGGGTTCCGGTCCGCTACCGCAACGTGATCTCCGTCCTGAAGAACCCGTTCTACGCCGGCGCTTATGTCTATGGTAAGAGCGAGAAGCGCACCGAGATCGTGGATGGCCGCGTCCGCAAGAGCTATGGTCATTACAAGCCGGCCAGCGATTGGGCGGTGGTGCTCAAGGAGCATCACGAAGGCTATATCGGATGGAGCGAGTACGAACGGAACCAGGAACTTCTCGCCGCCAACGCCTATGGCAAAGCCGGCGGCGTCAAGTCGGGCCGCGGCGGTCGCGCGTTGCTCCCGGGTCTTCTCTCCTGTGGTCGATGCGGGCGAAGACTGGTTGTCACGTATGCCGGACGTGGCCAAGGTTACCCGGTCTATCGTTGCGAGAACACCATGATGGCGCAGGCGCGATGCATGTCGTTCAACGGCTTTCGCACCGATGCGGCGGTGGCCCGCGAAGCCTTGGAGGCGGTTGCGCCGATGGCGATCGAGGCGGCGTTGGAGGCTGAACAGATGCAGCTGGAGAGCGAAGCCAGGCGGCGGCAGATGATCGAGATGGACCTGCAGCAGGCACGCTATGAGGCATCGCTCGCCGAGCGCCGCTACGCCGCCTGCGACCCGGAGAACCGGCTTATAGCGGCCCAGCTCGAGAGGAACTGGGAAGCTAGGCTCAGGCGCGTGGAGACCTGCGAGGCCCGGCTCAGTGAAGTCCAGCGTATGGAGCCTGTCGACGCGATCCCTGACTTCACCGGCCTCGCCCAGGATCTCGAAGCCGCCTGGAATGCGCCGGGTGTCGATATGCGGTTCCGTCAGCAACTGCTGCGCGCGCTCATCAAGGACATTGTGGCGGACGTCGATGACGACGCGCGCGATGTGATCCTGACCATCCATTGGCATGGGGGCCAGCATTCCCAGGTAAGGGTTCGCAAGTCCAAATCCGGAGAGCATGGCCAGAGTACGCCTGAGGAGGCTCTGGCGGTCATGCGATCCATGGCAACGCGATGGTCGGATGCCGAAATCGCCGCCACACTCAACCGCATGGGCATGAAGACGGGTCAGGGAAAGACCTGGACGGCGCGACGCGTCCAATCCCTGCGCACGGTGCACAAGATCAGCGGCTATCGGTCTTCCGACAAGAACGGCGAGTGGCTTACCATGTCGGACGCGGCCGCGAAGCTTGGCGTGTCGCACGTCAAAATCCGCCGGTTCGTCAGGGACGGCATATTACCAGCCGAGCAGGTCATGCGCGGCGCGCCCTACCAGATCCGCGCCAGCGACCTTGAAGATGAACGGATCAAGGCCGATTTGGCGCGCAAATCTCCGCGTATCATCAACGACGATAATCAGAAATCGCTGTTTCCCGCCATTTGAAGAGGGGGTGCATAATGAATCAGTCTTCGCGCTCAACCGCAAGAACGCGCTCTTCGCAGGCTCTGACGGCGGCGCCGAACACTGGGCAGTCATCGCCTCGCTGATCGAAACCTGCAAGCTCAATGGTGTCGAACCGCTCGGCTTATCTCGCCGATGTCCTCACCAGGATCGTCAACGGCCACCCCAACAGCCAGATCGACGATCTCCTGCCTTGGGTCTACATCAACAAGCTCGAGCTCAAGGCCGTGGCCCGAGAATACCGCTTACTCTTGACATGCACGGGCCGGAACAGGTTAACCCGCATATCTGCGCGATGCCGCGAGCATGGTTGCGGTCGGTCTTGTTGACCTGTGCCTTGAGAACGCCTTGGAATGACGGGGCTCGATACAGGTCACGTAGTCCGGCTGCCGCCAGACCAACCATTGGGATAAGGGGCCGGCTTCAAGCCTGATCCGGGCGAGATTCCATGCGGGGTTCTTCAATGCGTCAGCAAGATCGTCCGGATGACTAGCAACCTTCATCTCTCGGCAAATTCGGCGCCCTTCTCACGATGCAAACGGTGGTCTCTTTCACGGAGACGTCCAGTCCGGCATAATTTTTCATGCTGCGCTTCCTTTCCTGATGCTTGTGGCTGTTCACACAGACCACGTTTTGTCATCATCTCGAAGCGCAGCACTTCAAAACAACCCGTTCAAGGCGGGGGGCAAAGCCGAATACCACAATCTAAACACCTAGCGATGCTGTTCAAATTCGCCTTGCCGGCATGGGACCCCATCGCTGTCATCACAGGAAGCAGTACGTGGGAGGGGAACTGCTCGCAGTGATGAATCGTGTTCCGAGCCACTACCCATTCAGTTTCGTCCCAGTTGTTACCTCCCGTATTCAGGTTGCGGTCGAACCGCGGGAAGGCCGAACTAGTGATTTCCAGGCGAATTTGATGGCCGGCCGGAAACCAATTACTTGTGGCGTCGAGATCAATCTCGATTTTGCATATAACGCTCGGTTCCATGAAAACAGCCCGATCAAAGCCCTCGCGATAGCGGACGCGCAGTATCCCGTCCACCACGTCAATCGCACGGCCATCGGGATGTACGTCCAACAGTCTGGCCACGAAGTCCGTGTCCGGGGCCGAAGAAGAGACGAAGAGGACCGCCCGGACAAATCCGGTAACCTCCATGCCCTCTGTGAGGGGCGGTGAAGTGAAGCAGAGGACGTCTGGACGAAGCTGGACGTCCTGGTAATCGCGGGGTCCTATAGTAGTTCCACTTGACTTCCCGCCGTCCATCCCCAAGAACGGCGCCGGATCCCCAGGGTCGTAGGTAAACGTGTCAGCCGGCTCGTCGGCACTCGGAGGCTCTACATCAAGAGTCCCGTCGCCTAGACGGGTCGCGGCATTCCCGCCGCTGCGGAGGAACCAGTGCTGCAGTTCCACACCAAGAGG
Organism: Mesorhizobium sp. WSM4935; assembly: GCF_029625735.1. NCBI lineage: Bacteria > Pseudomonadati > Pseudomonadota > Alphaproteobacteria > Hyphomicrobiales > Phyllobacteriaceae > Mesorhizobium > Mesorhizobium sp. WSM4935. The sequence continues at coordinate 153,598 of NZ_JARTVR010000011.1, forward strand.
GGGCCATTCTGACGCGGCACGCCACTCGTTGCGACCCATCACGTAGTACTGGACGCGGGGCATTCCCTCGATCCGGTCGGGCTTGTCGTTCAGCCAGCAGTCGAACCAGTCCAGGTAGATCTGCCAGCAATCCAGGCGCGCGTCGCCCAGCTCGCGCTCGCCGATAACCGTCGGGGCTTTGAGACTCTCGGTGCCACAATGCGTGGCTGGCGACAGAATGATATGTTGGTGATCGCGTGCCGCCGGGCTCAATCCGCGAGCACTAAAAACGCGCTGCTGGTGAAGCGCGTCGGCAGCCCCCACGTCGTACCACGAGTTCACGAACAGGGCTGGGACGTCGATGGTCGAGTCCTCGCTAAGCATCCCATTCCGATCCCCCCAGGGATCGCCTGGGTCACGCGAGACCCAGTCCTCCCAGTCAGTCGGCGGTCCCCCAAGGCTCTTAAGCATGTTGACGAGCGGCAGCGACGCGAAAGCCCGCTGATACTCCTCATCGCTTTTCGGTTGCACTCGGGACCGGTCCTTCGCTGCGGTTTGGTGGAACCAGGGGACAAACGCGGCAACCTCCACCGCACCGCCGAGACGGAGATCCCCGTTGCGATATCGCCCTCCGGCAGAGCCGTTCGCGCCGCCCGATCCCTGCGCAATTGCGCATCGGTGGGCTGGATGGCACAACTGCGCCAGCAAAACCTGCGCGATACCAAGCGCCGAGCACCCATATGTGCCCACGCGTCCATTCGACCATGGCTGCTGCGAAATCCAGGACAGCGTGTCATAACCGTCGTCCCCTATATGTTCCCTAGCGTATACGCCGCCGGAATCGAAGACGCCACGACGCTCCTGCACAAGTACAGCGAACCCTTGTCCAGCAAACATTCTTGCCACTTTGTGGCGAGGCTCAACCGGACAGCGATAGGGCGTCTTACCGTATGGAGTTCGGATAAGGATTGACCCGAGTTCCCCAGTGTAACCAATAGGCCGATACAGGTCCGTGGCGAGCTCAACGCCGTCCCGCATTGGAACGCGCAAGCCGGTCTGCAAAACCACTTCGTATCGCGGCGTTGGCGGTTTAATCGGGCCTAGTTCATTACACACTTCAGAGTGCCTCCCAGACATTGAGACTGATTCAAGATGGAGTGGCCAATTTCGACGGGTCTCAGCATTCTATCTGCACGGTGGTGTGTTCGTCGCATTCACAGTACAACGATGAACTCTGTGCCGTTGCTAAGTTGTTTGAAAAGAAACTCAACCGTGCTTCTCTAGCAGGTCCGGCACTCAATGATGGCGCGTTGCCACCCCAATTTCCCTATTGCTTAAATCAATGTGACAGCGCGCCTACGCCGCTGTGCAAAACATCAATTGTGAGTCTCACCGCCATTATGTGCCGATCCATGGACCCCCATTCCATGCTGATTGACGCGGGCCGATGGGGCAAGCTGCTTGATGTGAGAAGCGACGGGCTCCCCGACCGATCGCAGCTTGTTATCACCGTTTGTTTGAAATAGTGGAGGTAGGCTAGCCAGGCGGCAAGCTGTTCAAATTCGCCTTGCCGGCATGGGACCCCATCGCTGTCATCACAGGAAGCAGTACGTGGGAGGGGAACTGCTCGCAGTGATGAATCGTGTTCCGAGCCACTACCCATTCAGTTTCGTCCCAGTTGTTACCTCCCGTATTCAGGTTGCGGTCGAACCGCGGGAAGGCCGAACTAGTGATTTCCAGGCGAATTTGATGGCCGGCCGGAAACCAATTACTTGTGGCGTCGAGATCAATCTCGATTTTGCATATAACGCTCGGTTCCATGAAAACAGCCCGATCAAAGCCCTCGCGATAGCGGACGCGCAGTATCCCGTCCACCACGTCAATCGCACGGCCATCGGGATGTACGTCCAACAGTCTGGCCACGAAGTCCGTGTCCGGGGCCGAAGAAGAGACGAAGAGGACCGCCCGGACAAATCCGGTAACCTCCATGCCCTCTGTGAGGGGCGGTGAAGTGAAGCAGAGGACGTCTGGACGAAGCTGGACGTCCTGGTAATCGCGGGGTCCTATAGTAGTTCCACTTGACTTCCCGCCGTCCATCCCCAAGAACGGCGCCGGATCCCCAGGGTCGTAGGTAAACGTGTCAGCCGGCTCGTCGGCACTCGGAGGCTCTACATCAAGAGTCCCGTCGCCTAGACGGGTCGCGGCATTCCCGCCGCTGCGGAGGAACCAGTGCTGCAGTTCCACACCAAGAGGGGGCCATTCTGACGCGGCACGCCACTCGTTGCGACCCATCACGTAGTACTGGACGCGGGGCATTCCCTCGATCCGGTCGGGCTTGTCGTTCAGCCAGCAGTCGAACCAGTCCAGGTAGATCTGCCAGCAATCCAGGCGCGCGTCGCCCAGCTCGCGCTCGCCGATAACCGTCGGGGCTTTGAGACTCTCGGTGCCACAATGCGTGGCTGGCGACAGAATGATATGTTGGTGATCGCGTGCCGCCGGGCTCAATCCGCGAGCACTAAAAACGCGCTGCTGGTGAAGCGCGTCGGCAGCCCCCACGTCGTACCACGAGTTCACGAACAGGGCTGGGACGTCGATGGTCGAGTCCTCGCTAAGCATCCCATTCCGATCCCCCCAGGGATCGCCTGGGTCACGCGAGACCCAGTCCTCCCAGTCAGTCGGCGGTCCCCCAAGGCTCTTAAGCATGTTGACGAGCGGCAGCGACGCGAAAGCCCGCTGATACTCCTCATCGCTTTTCGGTTGCACTCGGGACCGGTCCTTCGCTGCGGTTTGGTGGAACCAGGGGACAAACGCGGCAACCTCCACCGCACCGCCGAGACGGAGATCCCCGTTGCGATATCGCCCTCCGGCAGAGCCGTTCGCGCCGCCCGATCCCTGCGCAATTGCGCATCGGTGGGCTGGATGGCACAACTGCGCCAGCAAAACCTGCGCGATACCAAGCGCCGAGCACCCATATGTGCCCACGCGTCCATTCGACCATGGCTGCTGCGAAATCCAGGACAGCGTGTCATAACCGTCGTCCCCTATATGTTCCCTAGCGTATACGCCGCCGGAATCGAAGACGCCACGACGCTCCTGCACAAGTACAGCGAACCCTTGTCCAGCAAACATTCTTGCCACTTTGTGGCGAGGCTCAACCGGACAGCGATAGGGCGTCTTACCGTATGGAGTTCGGATAAGGATTGACCCGAGTTCCCCAGTGTAACCAATAGGCCGATACAGGTCCGTGGCGAGCTCAACGCCGTCCCGCATTGGAACGCGCAAGCCGGTCTGCAAAACCACTTCGTATCGCGGCGTTGGCGGTTTAATCGGGCCTAGTTCATTACACACTTCAGAGTGCCTCCCAGACATTGAGACTGATTCAAGATGGAGTGGCCAATTTCGACGGGTCTCAGCATTCTATCTGCATGGTGGTGTTCCAGCCCACCTGCCTGTGCAATACCAGATGGAATACGCTCATTGGGGTGGCGCTGATTGCATGCCTTTCACTTAGCGAGCCAGCAGGCTGACAGGTGCTGTGGTCCAACTTCGATCGCCGGCGGCTCCTCAGCTTTGCAACGGTCGAAGGCAAGCGGGCAACGAGGATGGAAACGGCAGCCCTTCGGCACGCGCGCGGCACTTGGAACCTCGCCCTGCAGGGCCGGCAACTCGGCGCGACCTGCGTTGCCGCCAATCTGCGGTGTGGCGTTGCGCAAGGCGACGGTATACGGATGGCGAGGGTTGAATGTGATCTCGTCGGCGCTACCAATCTCGACCAATTTTCCAAGATACAAGACCGCAATCCGGTCGGCGATCAGCCAGGCAAGGGGCAAATCGTGGGTGATGAACAGCAGCGCCATGTTGTGCCTGTCGCGCAAGTCAACCAGGACCTGAAGAATCTGAGCGCGTATCGAGACATCGAGCATCGATACAGGTTCATCAGCAACGATGAGTTCCGGCCGGACGGCAAGCGCTCCTGCAATCACGACGCGCTGGCGCTGCCCGCCGGATAGCTCGTGCGGGAAGCGGGCGAAGAAATCGCCGGGAGGATTGAGCCCAGCGGCCGCAAGCGCTTCACTCACCCGGTCGGCGAGTTGAGTGGCGTTACCGACCAGCCGCAGGGACTGCAACGGCTCCGCCACGATGTCGAACACGGTGTGTCGCGGATTGAGGGCCTGATAAGCGTCCTGGAAGATCATTTGCACGCGACGCCGGTACGGACGTAGAGCCGAGAAGCCCTCTACCGACCTCATGTCGCGGCCTTCGAACAGCATTCTGCCGCCAGTCGGCTTGGCAAGCTTGGTGATGACGCGGCCCACAGTGGTCTTGCCGCTTCCCGATTCGCCGACCAGGGCGACGATCTCGCCCCGCCCGACGTTGAGGTCGATCCCGTCTACCGCGCGCATGGCGCCGACAGATCGGCCCAGGACACGGTCGAACAGACCGCCCTGGATAGGAAAATGAACTTGCAGGCTCTCGAGACGCAGGATGCCGGCAGTGTCAGGCATGAACAGCGACCTTGTCTTCTTGCGTCAAGGACCGGTGAAGGTGACAGGCGACACGTCCCCGCCCGAACTTATTGAGGCTGGGGACTTCGGTCGCGCACCCCCCCATGACCGACGGGCAACGCGGATGGAAAGCGCAGCCCGAGGGTCGATTCACCAAGTTGGGAGGATCACCCGGTATTGGCCGGATCATCTTTTTGCCGCTCGCTGGGTTCGGGATCGATTCGATCAGCTGTCGGGTGTAGGGATGTTTGGGCTGGGCGAAAATCTCGGCGACAGTGCCATCCTCGACGATGCGGCCCGCGTACATGATCATTACGCGATCACAACACTTAGCCACCACAGAAAGGTCGTGGGTGATCAAAATCAGGGCGAGGCTCAACTGCGATCGCAAGTCGCCTAGCAGGTTAAGGATCTGAGCCTGAGTGATGACGTCGAGCGCTGTGGTGGGCTCGTCACCAATGATAATCGAAGGTCGACACGCGAGCGCCATGGCAATCATCACCCTTTGTCGCATTCCGCCCGACAACTCGTGAGGGTAGGCGGAACCACGATCCGCCGGGATGCCGACCAGTTGAAGCAACTCACTTCCCCGCTTGGTCGCCTCGCCCCGCGACATGCCGAGCTTCAGCATGCATGGCTCGGCGATCTGCTTGATAATGCGGTGAACAGGATTAAGTGCGTTCATCGCGCCCTGGAAGACAACGGACGTTTCGCTCCAGCGATGTGGCCGCATCGCCGCATCATCGTCGATCGGCAGTCGGTTGCCACGATAGCGCACTTGGCCGCCGCTGACCCGCGCGTTGGGTGATAGTAGACCAGCGATCGCCATCGCGGTCGTGGTCTTGCCACTGCCCGATTCTCCGACGAGGCCCACGGCCTCTCCGGCTCGGAGCGCGAAGCTTACGCCGTCGATTGCTCGCAATGAAACGCCCTTGAGCCCATAATCGACAGAGAGCCGGTCTATTTCCAGAAGCGGTGTTTTGTCCTGGGAGGAGCTGGTCATGGGATCACCCTCCGCCGTGGATTGAACGTGTCGTCAAGGGCACTGCCAATCAGGACGAAGCTAAGCGAAACCGTGAGTACGCACAGTCCTGGGGCGCCGAGGTACCACCAGGCTCCAGCACTGGCCGCGCCGGCGCGCTGAGCGAGCGAAAGCAAAGTGCCCCATGAAGGCTGCAACGGGTCCCCGAGTCCAAGGAATGAGAGCGATGTCTCGACATAGATTGCGCTGGCGACCACCAGCGCACCATTGGCTGCGATTTGCGGCACGAGATTGGGGAGGATGTGCCGCACCATGATGCCGAAATTACTGCTACCCGCAACGCGCGCACGATCAATGAATGGTCGCTCCTTAAGCGACAGTGTCTGACTCCGGACGATACGTGCAACAAAGGACCAGCTTGTCATGCCTATAACGACAATGATCACGAAAAGAGAAGGACGGAAGCCCAGGATTTCTCCACCGCGCCCCATCACCTCGAGAACCACGGGTGTAATGACCAGCGCCAGCACGAAGGACGGCATGACAAAAAAGAAGTCTGTCAAGCGCATCAGCCAGACGTCGACCCTGCCACCATAGTAGCCAGCGGTCGTACCGATTGTAGTCCCAACGACGAGGCTGATCACAGTCGCGAGTAGCGCAATCGTAAGCGAGATCCGGGCACCATGGAGGACCAGATTGAGCACGTCCCGCCCGATTTCGTCCGTGCCGAGCAGATGCTCGCCTGATGGGGGTGCGAGGAAATCGCCAGTTGCATTGATCGCAGTCTGGAGCGGTCCCGCCAGAATATTGGGGACCGCTCCCACAACAAGAAAGAATACCAGACATACGAGGCCCACCTGAGCACCGCCATAGCTGAGAAATTGACGCAGAAAGCCTTTTATTGCGCGCGCCCGGCCTCGCGGGCAATATCGAACAATATTGTCGCTCATTGTCGGACCCTCGGATCTAGAAGGCTGTAGGCAAGATCGGCTACGAGGTTTGCGAGAACAATTGAAACGCCAAGCAACAGGAATATGCCTTGAAGGACTGGGTAGTCCCGTGCGTTGAGTGCTTCCACCGTCAGCCCGCCGATACCCGGCCAGGCGAAAACGGCTTCGACAGTGATGGCCCCGGCGACCACATAGCCAATATTGAGGGTGATCAAGGTCACGACCGGTAGCATTGCATTGCGAAATGCATGACGCATCAGCATTTGACCGTTGGTCAGCCCTTTCGCCCGTGCGGTTACCATGTAATCCTCGGTGAGTACGTCACTCATTGCGGCACGAGCGACGACGACGTACTGGCCGATTAGCCCAAGCGCCACCGCAGTGGCGGGAAGCGTGAGATGTTGCAGGTAGTCGAGGAACGAACCAAGAGAGCCCGTGATCAGGCCGGGCGAGTATGCACCATAGCCCGGGAGCCAACCCAATGCCGTGCTGAAGATTACCACCAGGATCATGCCGAGCCAGAAAGCCGGCGTAGAATAGAGCGCCAGAGAGGCTCCGGTTGCGATACGGTCGCCGGCTCCTCCCCGGCGCCAGCCTGCGTAGATCCCAAGCATCACCCCAATAACGATTGCCATTATCTGAGCAACCCCGACTAGGACTATGGTGTCCGGCAGGCGTTCCGCTATCAGGTCTGCGACATGCCTGCCCCTGAACTTGAAGCTGTAGCCGAAATCGCCGCGGAGTGTTGCCGACAGGTAGTCGACCGCCTGGTCCGGGAACAGCGGCCGGTCAAGGCCCCAACGTTGGTTCTGCGCCTCAATCTGCTCGGCGGTGACGCTGACGCGCGCCCCGCCAAGCAAAAGAGATGCAGGGTCACCTGGAATAACTCGGAATAGGATGAAGTTCAGGACTGCCACCATCAGGAGGGTTATAGAGGCCCTGACGATGATGCGCAGGATGTGACGGCTCCCTCCCCCTCCGTTCACGGCGCGGGCACCGGCTTCAAGCGATCGAATGGGAAGTAGCTGTCCATCGACATGATGCCTTGCTTTCCCCAACCCTCGAAGCAATCCCTCCGGTGGGCTTCGAGCAGGGTGGGGTAACATAGTACGATGTAAGGCGCTTCAGTATAAATTAGTCGCGCTGCCTGGTCGACCAGCTTTTGGTTTTTCTTGAGGTCAACGGTGACCTGCACCTCCGCGAACAGTTTGTCGAACTCCGCATTCGTCCAGTACGCCTTGTTCTTGATGCCGATGGAATTGCTGCTGCCGAAGATGAGCAGGTCTTTAGGTGTTGGGCCTTGCCAGGTATCGGAAATGAGCAGATCCCACCCTCCGCCGCCTTTCGCCGGAGCTGCGGCGCGGGCGCTCAGCGCACCGGAGTCGAGCCGAGTCACCGATACAGGGATACCGATTTGCTCCAACCAGCCAGCGATAAACTGCACTGCCGCGACCGGCATCTCTATATTTGCTGAAGGTCCAGACACCAGCTCTAGCTGGAAACTCTTCCCGTCCTTGTCCTCCCGAATGCCATCGCCGTTCGTGTCCCGGTACCCTGCGGCGTCAAGCCGGCGGTTGGCTTCGGCGAGATCGAAGTGGCGCCTGATGTCGTTCAGATCTGAATAGTAATCGGCCGCCACCGGCATTGCGAGTCCGACACCAGGGTCGGCGTGTCCGCGCATGGCTCGATCGACGATGGCCTTCTGATCGATCGCGTAGCCGAGCGCATCGCGAAACGCCGGATCCTGCAGAGCCTTGGTGCTACCTGCGCCATCTCCCGAAGCGGTGTTGAAGGCGAGATAGGTTTTCTGAGCTATGCGGGATTCACCGACTACAATGTCGGGATCCTTCGAGAGATCAGCCCACTGGGCGGACGTCAGGTAGTTGCCATAATCGAGTTCCCCGCTCTTAAGACCTTGCGCAATCGGATCGGCGGCATCGAAGGACCGCAGGATCACCCCCGCGATTTGGGGCTTCCCCGTACGGAAATAGGGGTTCGGCGTCAGGCGTGTAAACTGGCCCTGGTGAAACTCCGAAACGATCATAGGTCCCGTACCCACCAAAGGCGGATCGTTGCGGAAGGTTACGCGTGCGTCAGCATAGCTGATGTCCTTCCAAATGTGCTCGGGAACGATCATTATGATATTGTCTATTGGCCAGGTCGCGGGGAACTTGGTCACGATCTGCAAAGTCTCGTCGTCGAACGCTTTGATGGACTCGACGTTCTCAAGACCGCTGGTGCTGTTCCACCCGACGTTTAGCTCGTCGGGCTTGCCTATGGAATCGTGCAAATAACTATAAGTGAACGCCGCGTCCCTAGCGGTAGCAGGCTGGCCGTCCGACCACTTCATGCCGGGCCAGATCTTGAAGGTCCAAGTGAGGTTGTCGTCGGCGACGGACCAAGATTGGGCAAAGCCCTTTCGATCGTCGTATCGCTGGGCGTCTATGCAGACCAAGAAATCATAGCAAATAGCCAAGGGCCAAAAGGAGCCCCAAGTGGCGAAGGGGTTCATCGAATCAGGGCCTCCACCCAGTCCGCCGATTCGCAGGATGCGATCGTCGCACGACGAGGCGAACGCCCTCGAGTTAATCCCCCAAGGGGTCGCCGAAATCGCCAGCATTGCCTTCATAAGCGCACGACGATTATATGAGTATTGGCTCATTTTATCCTCCCTGTTTGCCGGCTTTATCATCACTTCATGTTCACACGACCACGATGATCTACGGCCTCAACCCGGAACATCTGGCTTCCTTTTGACGGAAGCTCCACAGTCCCCTCATTCCAGATAAGTAGCAGTGCCCAGGGGGGTGGTTCCTGCAAATTGGCCGCTGTGCCTGCATGAATCCGGCGTTTTTCTCGATTCTGGGCACAGCTAGCCAGAATTAAAGTCGATTGGCCGGTTCCAGCTCCTGGCGGCGCCCACGGACAATTCGCATATAGCAAACGAGGCAGTCATTCAGGTTCTGTTCGCGACCTCGGGTTGGAGGGTCCCGTCGAGCCGCAAACGCCTTTATCACGGATGTGTGATGTCGGAATGTCGATGCCGAAATTCCAGAGGATATCCTCTTCCGGCACACGACGGTCTAAGAGGCGTTCGACAAGCTGCGCGCCGCGCAACAACACGGAGCTTGAGCCGCCCGTTGAAAAACGATGTAAACGCTGATGGATCTCCAGCCTGATGCGTGGCCGCCAGCTCGTCGACCGTGAACTATCCGCAAGCCATTGATCTGGCCTTTTGATTGAGGCGGATAGCGTCTTTTGAATTGCAGGATTAGCGGTATTTGGACGCTGTTTTCCTGCAATTCGGTTTTGCGATTCCCTTGTGCTGCGGAGCGTGATTCACTCGGTTCGGCGGCGGCGAATCGAGGGGACGGCGAATGTCCAAGCCACGCGAGACGGGAGAGCAGGACCTGTTCCGCTCCAGGCTCGATCAGATCATCAACATGAAGCAGGCGATCGACCGGCCGGTGCTGGAGGAGCGTTTCGGCGCCGTCTATTCGGACGGCCCCGGCATGCCGCCGCTGCCGACCCGGCTGATGGCGGGGCTGGCGATCCTCAAGCACACCTTCAACCTGTCGGATGAGGTGCTGTGCGAGCGCTGGGTGGAGAACCCTTACTTCCAGTATCTCACCGGCGAGACGTTCTTTTGCCATACGCTGCCGTTCGACCTCTCGTCGATGACGCGCTGGCGCAGCCGCATGGGCGAGGAGCGGATCGTGGCGCTGTTGCAGGAGAGCCTCAGCCTTGCGGTCAAGACCGGGGCGATGAAGCCGGCCGACACGCGCCAGGTGATCGTCGACACAACCGTGCAGCCGAAGAACGTCATGTTCCCGACCGACGCCAAGCTCATCAACCGGGCGCGCGAACGGCTGGTGCGGCTGGCCAAGAGGGAAGGAGCTCCATTTGCGCCAGAGCTATCAGCTGGCGCTGATCAGCCACCAGCGCTATGCCCACGCCAAGCAGTTCAAGCGGGCCAACAAGGCGCTGCGCAGGCTCAAGACCTATCTCGGCCGGACCATTCGCGACATTTCTCGCCAGATCGCCGGCGATGCGGGGCTGGACGCGCTCTTCAAATGGCCGTTCTACCAGGCCGCCACCGTTCTCTAGCAACGCCAGCGCCAGCGCGGCCGCAAGATCTACAGCCTGCACGCGCACGAGGTGGAATGCATTGGCAAGGGCAAGGCGCATATGCCCTACGAGTTCGGTGTGAAGGTGTCGGTGGCCACCACGCTGAAGCGCTCCAAGGGCGGCCAGTTCGCCCTGCATGCAAAAGCGCTGCCCGGCAATCCCTATGACGGCCACACGCTGGCAAGCGTCATATCGGCCACATCAAGAACGAACACCGCATGGGCCGCAACTACCTCGCCGGCCAGCAGGGCGACGCCCTCAACGCCGTCCTGGCCGCCGCCGGATACAACTTCTCCCTCCTGCTCAGGTGGCTGAAGTGATTTTTGTGGCCCTTGATCGCCCTGCTTCAACTCCGGCCGAAGTCGGTCGCCGCTTAGCGTCTGGATCACGGTCGACCAGCACGAGTTCCAAAAATCCAACCTGCATCTCAGGCACCGCGTCCTGACCTCGGAAATCGAGGATCCAGTCTCGACAGAGTATTCGACAAGATGCGGACGTGTGTTACAATAACGAGCCGCAACTCATACCAGACATGAGCTCATATTTTGGGATAGTGGCCTCCAAGCGGTCAAGCCACGGACGCGAATGTCATCCGATAAAGGGTCGCGGCGTCATAGATGGGCAGTCCTGTCCTACGACGGATTGCTGACGTCACCATCGGGAACAATGTACATTCAAATAGGAGGGCGGCAATCCCCGGATGTGCGGCGCCAAGTCGCGCGACACAGGCTGCAACCTCCGACTCCATTTCAACAACACCAGCCGGCCACGCGTCACCTTCAATGCCGCCGATGACTACTCTTGCCTCTGCGGATGAATCTATGCCCAGCAGCTCTTTGCCGCAGTGTCTTGAGTCTGCGGCCACAACGGCGAGCTTTGCGTCAGCTGGAAGCTGCCGGAGTAGCGTGGGCGCCAGTAGCAGGCTCGACATGGCCACCGGGACTTCGACAGACGCGGCCACTGCAGCCTGGTACCGGATACTGAACCCGCAGTCCCCGGTTATCGCGACTGCTCCGCGCTCGACCAACCGCCTGGCAGCTGCAATGTAGGCCGGCTCGAGAGAAGCATCACCGGGAATGACCCTCTCCTCCAAAGCCCCGGCCGCGGTCTCTATTATAATTGGGAAGTCGAAAGTTGCCGGGTTGAAGACCGACTCCGGTTGCGGTGGCGGAAATTCACGAGGCGGAAGTCCGATCTCCAGCCCAATAATTCCGAGGGCCCTTTGTTGAGTTGTCACGGAAGCATCCTTCTTCTGGAAGCAGCTAAGATGGTGATTTCGGCAGCAAATGCCCATCACCTGCGCGATACAGGTTCTCTCTGAATGCACGAATTTAACAGCGTCGAAACGGCTGTTTCAGAGAAACATGCCTTTCCAGGCGCAGTAAGTCGGCATTGTTTTGGTGCATTCGCATGAAAGCCGTAAAAACTGGGAAACCGCAGAACGCTTGTGCGACCCTCCCCGGGCCTGTAGGATACCGGGTTTGCGTCCGCCGTCAGACAATCGTGTTAGGGCACTTTCCAGAGCCCAGATGCCCTGAATGGCAGATTGAACGCACATCAGATCTTCAAGCTCGCAACTGCCGAACGGGCAGCGCTATTTACCTAACTCGACCAATCTGGGGCTTGGACCGGACGATCCTAGTTATGCAGTCCTGAATGAACTGGGGCAGTAACCTCGACATCAACCCGGCCCTGAAAAACCGCGCGTAGGTTCGTCGCAGGGCAGCCTGCTCCGAACGGACCAGTTCCTGCCCGGAAGCCACCCACGGGATAACTCAACTAGCGGCACAACCCGCAACTCACCTCGTCTCCAGCACCGCATTGAGAAACTGCTGCGTTCGCTCGTTTTGCGGATTGCCTAAAAGCTGGCTGGGCGGGCCTTGCTCGACAATCTTACCGCCAGAAAAGAAGCACACGCGATCGGAGAACTCCTTGGCAAAGCCCATCTGGTGCGTGACCATCAGCATTGTGAGGTCATGTTCGGCGCTGAGCTTGCGGATGACGTTGAGCACCTCTCCAACCAGTTCCGGGTCAAGCGCTGATGTCACCTCGTCAAACAGCATCACCTTGGGCCGCATGGCCAACGCCCGAGCGATCGCCACGCGTTGCTTCTGGCCCCCGGAAAGCTGGATCGGGAAATGGTTCTTCTTGTCGCCGAGGCCCACCAAGTCGAGCAGCTCTGCCGCTCGGGCCTCCGCCTCCTTCTTCGAGAGCCCAAGGACGGAGATCGGCGCCTCCATGCAGTTCTGCAGAGCAGTCATATGCGGGAACAGGTTAAAGTGCTGGAACACCATACCGATCTTGGCACGCACGCGACGGAGATGACGCTCGCTCGCCGGCACTATTTGGCCGTTCTTCTGCGTATGCGTCAACGGTTCACCGTCGACCCATATCACCCCCCCGTTGATGTGCTCAAGCGTCATCAGCATGCGCAGAACGGTGGTCTTGCCCGAGCCGGACGGACCAATGATGGACACCTTCTCGTTGCGTGCGATCTCGAGATTGAGTTCGTCCAGCACCGTCAACGCGCCGTAGCGCTTTGTGACGTTCTCGAAGCGAACTATGGGTTCGTTCATGACTTTTTCGCTGCGCCTGATATCGAGGTCAAGCTCGTCCCGCCTGGCTGATGCCCTAGGGCGCTTCGTGAGATCGTCCTCGAAGCGAAGCACAAATTCGCTCATAGTATAAGGCCTCCCTATTGCAGATGGTAGCGGCGGTTGAGCCAGACGCGGACCGACTGCACGATAGCGGAAGCAACCAAGCTGAACACGTAGTAGAAGAAGCCGCACATAGTGATCGCTTCTATGTATCGATAGTTATTGCCCCCGAAATTTTTCGCCTGCTGCAGCATCTCGAAGATCGAGATTGCCGCCAGGACCGGCGTGTCCTTGAACATGCCGATGAAGTAATTGCCCAGAGCTGGCACCATGGGCGGGATCGCCTGCGGCAGAATGATTGTTCGCCAGGTCCGCGTTCGCGAAAGGTTTAGTGCCGTACAGGCCTCCCACTGGCCGCCATCCACATTCTCGATGCCGCCGCGGAAGACTTCGGAACAATAGGCTGCATAGTGGATCCCCAGCACGCCAACTCCCGCCGTCCAGGCAGGAATGAAGATTCCGATCTGCGGACCAACGAAATAGACAAAGAACAACTGCAGCAGCAAGGGCGTTGAACGGATAAACTCCACGATCTCCGCCATGGTGGTCGAGACGTAGCGGTTTGGCGACTGGCGAATCATCGCGAAGACAAGACCCAATATCAGCGCGATCGCAAACCCGAGCAGCGTAGCCTCAATGGTGACGATCGCTCCCTGATAGAGATATGGGAAAGCCTCCCATACGTAAGACCAATCCCAGATCTTCAAGCCACCTGCTCCCGAACGAAACCGCGCGAGACGCGGCGTTCCAGCCAGCGCACGAAAGGAGTGATGAGGGCGCGCGCGATGATGTAATAACCGAATAGTGCAACCGCAAAGAACAGCATATAATCGCCAGTTGCGTCGGCCGCCTGCTTGGCGGCGCTAGTAAATTCGGGAATGGTGATGAAGAAGACGAGCGAGCTACCCTTAAGCACATCGATGAGCATGTTACCCCAGGTCGGCAGCATGGCGCGCATTGCCTGTGGGAGGATAATACGCCGCATCATGGTGAGCCGCGAAAAATTGAGCGCTGTAGATGCCTCATACTGGCCCCTATCAACGGCCTGAATGGCGGCGCGGACATACTCGGCTGCGTAGCCAGAGGCATTCATTCCGATCCCCAAAATTCCGACAGTCCACGGCGACAGGAAAATACCGAAAATCGGCAATACAAAGAACCACCAGTAGAGCTGAACCAGCATGGACGTCCCGCGGAAGAATTCGATGTAGGCGATACTGAACCAGCGCAACTGCCGACGGGGAGAGACTCGGGTCAGGCCCACGAAAAGCCCAAGGACGATCGCTACGACGCAGGCGCCAAGAGTGACGATGACCGTAGTCATGACGCCCTTGGTGAGCACGGCAAAGATAAAGCTGAGATCGACCTTACTCATATGCCCTCCCCACTGACCGCCTACCGGCCAAGGGCCGGGGAGCGGTCAGACGCATAGCTTCAGCCCTTGCAAAGATCAGCGGTCTTGCTGCCATCCGGGAGATCGCGTTTGGTGTAACCATATTTGCCGACCGCGGCCATCATTTCGTCAGAGCCAATATAGTCTTTCAACACAGCATTGAACGCGTCTACCGCAGCCTGTTCGCTGAGCGGGAAGGCTATGGCGGGATGTTCATTCGGTCCCGGCGGGGTATACGGGTCAGCCACCTCAATGCTGGGATCCTGCTCGGCAAGAGTCGTCGCGTTCAGACTATAGAGCGAGCCGGCAGCGGCGCGGCCGGCCTTTACAGCCTGTACGACCTCGGGCGGTCCGGCGACCTGCATAACCTTGTCGTCAGGGAAACCTAATTTCTTCGCCTGCTCGACTGCGGTGGTACCCGTCATGATGGCCAGGGTAAGCCCCTTCTTCTGAGCGTCATGGAGGGAATGCAGCGCTTCCGGATTGCCCTTCGGCACGATCATCGAATCATTGCTCGATGCGATCGGTTCGCTGAACAGGACGTTGCGGCACCGCTCCGGCTTAATCCACATGCCGCCCGTGATGATGTCAAAGCGACCAGCCTGGAGGCCCGGGACAAGGGAACCCCAATCGGTTACGACCGGCTCGATTTTGGTCGTTCCCATCTTTCTCAGAACGTCCAGTGTCATCACATTGACCAGGCCAAGCGGCTCGTTGTTCGCACCAGGATAGGCACTGGGAGGCTCATTGGTGAAGCCAAGACGGATCGTTTCTCCGTTCTTAATCTTATCGAGCAGCGACTCCGCCGAGGCCGAACCGGCAAAGGACGAGATTGTCATCGCCGCCAGGCCGAGCGCGGCAATCCTCTTCAAGATTGCAGCCTTAAAGCATTCGTCGAGTTTCCACTTGACCACTGGTTAGTCCTCCGTTTTCGCATCGCCGATGGTCTCCCGATATGCCTCGGGAAAAGACCATTGCATCATTTGTTGAGCTTGTAGTCCGGCGGTTCCCATCATCGTGTGAGCTGCAGGGTCCCCACTTAGGTATAGATTCCTCCAGTCGATCCTTTGCTACGCCACTTGTGCATGCTTCGTGAGCGTAGCAGCGCAGCTGTGGTGCTTTGTGCGAGAAATGCAAGTTATTCGCAGAAATTCGGTGATTTTTGGGTGCATACGCACATTTCCGTCATCCCCGTGGTTCGTTGGAAGTGAACAATCGCGAGCTGTGGTATGGCCAACTGAGGCACACCACGTCTTGCATGACTCCTGCCCTGCCCGGTTGGATGGGCGCCACCGCCTGGGCTATGCCCTTGTTGCCATGGCAGGGCACAAGTTCGTCGTATGCGACACGCCGCTGAGAGATTCGCCTCGGAGACGCTGGCCCGAGCATTGTTCCCGTCACAGTTGATCATTCGTGCCATTGACGGATGAGTCTGTTCACGGCTTCGCTCCGGATCAACCTGGACGGAATCGCCGGCATTATTGAGCAGATGGAAATCTGAATTCCTGATCAGCTTCGCCAGGTTGATCCCTTGCTCCGGCGTCGCGGTAGGGTCGTTCTTGGACCAGATGATCAACGTCTGGGCCTGAAGCTGATCAAGGTAGGGGAAGATATACTTCTGCTGCAGCAGTGGATAACGATGCAGGTTTGTCTCGTCTTCCGGCAATCTCTGCCAGATCTCCCATTGTCCCCGAGCCGCGGCCCGCCGATAGGCTTCTCGCTCGGCGCATTCCACATCCTGCCCGTGGGCGCGGCAGCTTTTCCGCCGTGCGGTGATGTATTCCTCTTCGCTCGGCATCGGGCCGGAACAGCCGTAAGCCTGCCGGCAGGCCTCCAGCCAAGCTTCGTCACGGTCATCTCCGAACGCCGGCGACACGGAGTTAGCGGTCAGCAGGACAAGCTTAGAAACAAGATCGGGACGCACGATCGCGACCCGCGCGTCGACGAATGATCCTTCTGAATGGCCGACTAGCGTGATCTGCTTCAAACCCAGTTGTTGGAGGAAGCTAATTACATGATTCACACGACCGAGCCGGTTAATGTATTTGCAGTCAGCAGGATAATCCGTTCCCCCAAAATGGAGTTGATCAATCGCTACTACCGTAAATTGATCGGATAGCCCGTTCAGCTGCCGAACAAAGGAACTCTTAGCCTCTGCACGGAAGCCCGCCCCCTGCAGGAAAACAATCGGCCTACCAGCTCCGTTCTCGCAGTACGATGTCTCGACACCATCAACCGATACGCGATGCTTGGTGATCATCGGTTCCTCGGCAAAAGGAGGGGCATCAGGTCGGCATTGCGACATGCGAGATGGACTGCCATTGCTCACTCCTGAGCGTAGCAGCCTCACATGCCACGTTGCCGAACTATCTCGTCTGAATACCGGAAATCGGCACCCCGGAGCCTCGCGTCTTGTCACTTTGCTCTGTCGTCGCCCAGCCACTGCGGCCGGGAGCCTTTTAGGTGCATGGGTGGCATTCCCCGCAAGATTTCAACCCTTGCACAGGTCGCCGGTCTTGGTGCCGTCCGGCAGATTGATTTTGGTGTAGCCGTATTTTGACCGACTGCATCATTTGGTCGGAGCCGATATAAGTATTCAATACCTCGTTGAAGGCATCGACCGCCTGCTGATTGGGCAGGAAGGCGAGACTTGGGTAGCCGGCCTTCCCAGCCGGCGGGGTGAACGGATCTGCCATTTCAACGCTGTCGACCTTGTCAGCGAGCTCCTTACCGTGAAGTAGTTTAGCGACCCCGCCGCCGCGCGGCCGACCTTCACTGCCTGCAAGAATTCGGCCTGGCCGGCGACCTGCATGACACGATCCTCCGGAATGCCCGCGTCTTTGGCGGTCGTGACCGTGTCGGAACCGGCGGTGGTGACCAGCGTTAGGCCCTTATCACGAATATCGTCAAAGGAGTGCTGGTCTTTTGGGATTGCCATTCGGCATGAGCAGGGCTTCGGTGAACTTAGCAAGCGGCTCGGTGAACACCACATTGCGGCAGCGCTCCGGCAGAATGTACATGCCGCCTGGCCTAGCTCCGTCTGCCGTCTCTCAAGGTTGTGTCGGCCAATTTCTCAGCCACCATAATCGTCGGAATGTTTGTGTTCGCCCGAGGGCAAAATGGCATGACGGAAGCGTCGGCGATCCTCAAACCCAAAATACCATGAACGCGTCCCGACGGATCGGTCACAGCGCCAGGATCCGCGGCTGCCCCCATCCTGCAGGTCGACGTCGGATGCCAACTTGGGATGACGTTCTGGCGAATATACCGATCCAGATGTTTCTCGTCGTTGACGAGATCGGAAATGCTATCCCCATCCGTTATGACGCGCCTAATCAGCCCACGGCGCAGCCGCGGCGACGCGTCCATGAGCAGCGCCAGAAATGACGTGAGTGCATAGTTTGTGCTTGTGACCTTGCTCACCAGCTTCGCTCGCGCATTCAACGCTGACGGAAACGGGTCCAGCGCCACAGAGGACAGCGAATCTTGCTGCAGCAGGCGGACTATGAAGCGAAAGCCCTGCTTGAGGCGCTCGGCGTCCCGCTTGTCGCTCAACCAGTTGAAATCGACCTCCGGCTCTATTTTATGCGAACTACCCTTGAGCGCCACAGTTCCCGTCGAGTAGCTGCGATTGACCCACACGGCGAGAGTGCCGAGGCGCCTCCCCAGCGGGTGCCAGGATGATTTGGCAACAGTCGATATTGCCATATCGGTCGACGGGCAGCCTTCGTAACCCGACGAGTAGCGGGCGTGCATCTGAATATATTCGCTCACGCCGGGTGACAAGCGATCGGCCGGCTTCAAATAGGCCGAAACGCAAATCGTGGGGTGTTCCTGAAGATTCTGGCCCACACCTTTCAAATCTGCAACGATAGGGATTCCGAATTGTACTAATTCCTTCGCGGGGCCGATCCCGGAGCGCATCAATATGGCGGGTGAATGGAGTGCTCCTGCGCACAGGATAACGCAAGAAGCGCTATACGATTGCACGCCCGATTTGTTCTCCGTCTCGACCCCCGTTACCGTTGTTCCCAAAAAGGTCAGCCGCGCAACTGTCGTTTCGGATAAAATCGTTAGATTGCGGCGAGAGCGGACGGTTTCGGGTAAGTACGCCATCGCGGAGGAGACCCGATGACCATTGCGGTTGGTCAATGGGACAACTGAATAGCCATCACCGAATGCACCATTGAAGTCTGGCCTGAAATGAAGCCCCAAAGCATCGTAAGCATCGGAGATTGCCCGGATGAAGCCCGACCAGTCTGATTGGCGCACACGTTTGATTGGCAAGGGGCCGTTCGTGCCATGAAATTCCCCGCCGAAATCCAAATCGCATTCTAGACGACGGAAGTAGGGCAGCACGTCTTCCCAACCCCAGCCCGTTGCACCGCTTGAGGCCCACTCATCGTAATCTCCGGGCCCGCCGCGGTTGGCGACTTGGGCATTGATGCTGGAGCCGCCACCCATGACGCGCGCCTGTTCGTAATGGACAGGCTTGCGGCCACCTCGCACCGTTGTCGCGTGGAGTGACTGCCATCGATAACCGGGATTAAGGTAAGCACGCGTTGGGTCGCCATCCTGGATGTCGTCAGGAATGGCATTCGGCGGCGTATCAGGGCCAGCTTCAATGAGCAGCACGCGAGCGCCATAGGCGGAGAGCCTGCTCGCCATCACGCATCCAGAGGAGCCACCACCCACGACGATATAATCGAAAACCACGCAAACTCGCAAATGTCTGAGTCGGGCAAAAATCTAGCAGACGGCGAGCAAGCAAAAACGCGCAATTATCTTGCAGGACGCAGGAAATCAGCGCATTCTTAAGAGATTCGCATTATGGCGGCCTCCCAACGGGGCGGAACGTTTAAACATGACCTTGCCAGCAGTCCATCAGGGCTGAAGGCGATGCCGGAGCGTCGTGACTTAAGTGGACAAAGCGCATCGCGACTGAAGGGGACAAACCTATCGCGAGATACATCAGAATGCAGCCCGGTAGGTCCAGAAGTGCTTTTGCAGCATCGCGCTGACGAGGCCGTTGTAAGGAGCAGAATGATGCTTCGCCTTGCGCTCCATCGCCGCTTTAGCGGTACGAAAACTCCCGTCCCAATCATGGCCGGCGGGCAAGGCGGCTGACCCTTGCGCCAGTCATCGGTGAATCGGATCAACCAGTTGTTGAATGCGCGTAAGATTGCGCGTTCTATACATCGATTGGCACCGCCAAGGTTACCTTCGTGCGATCCATCACAATCATCGTGCTGTAATTTCTAACAGCCGGGCTATCAAAGAAGAAACGCCTCGAGAATGCGTCGTACTCTGCCAAGTCACGCACGGAGAGAAGGAGAACGAAATCGGCGTTACCGGTGACCGCATACGCGCTCATTACTTCAGGCGCCTTCTGTAGAGACTGCTTGAAGCGATCGATGACGTCGGAACGATAGCGCTCAATGTCGACCAAGACCAGCATCATCAGGGACCTGCCCACCGCCTCAGGCGACACGATTGCAACATCAGCCTCAATTACGCCAATTTGTCGCAACTGCTTCAATCGCCGCTGACAGGCCGTGGGCGATATACCGGCCAGTTGGCCCAATTCTTCCGTTGTTTGGCGATTGTTGCGCTGAACAGCGCTTAAGATTTTCAGATCTATCCGATCCAATTCCATGGTCATTCTCCGGAATAGCTGCAATTTGCGCAGAAAAACTGCGATATGCACTCGACTGTAGCCTCAACCCCGCGCAGACGGAAGCCCAAACGATCAGGCCAGGCATGGGACCAAAGTCGGCTATCGTCCTCGACGTCAGTTATAGCCATTGGCCGAAGAGTGCTGTCCACCATCGCCCAACTGACAATGGCAGCCGACGGTCAAAAGCCGAGGCCTTGCGCCCAGTTCGGCCGAGGAAACGTCTCGGAACTTAAACGCTAAGCCGACTGGACGATGATGATAGGGGGGACCTCTATTTCCGCGCTTCGGCTTCCATTCGTTGGCTCACGCTGCCAAGAGTCTCATCTGTGTATAGGGAATCGAGCGCTAGGTTCGCCTGCCCCGGTTGCTGCATCAAATGCAGCCGTCTTGAGGTGGTTGGGAAAAATCGTCACCGCAGCCACACAAACCGCCGGCCTTATGCAACCTGCCGGCAATTTCGCATAATTACTGCATCCCGCCGCTCAGAATTTGCGCAAGGCGCCCAATGTAGCGCGCTATTGTCTCACAACGGCACCTACACGCCACTTCATAAAGCAGAAGAGGCCTGGCTTTGCAGGCTTCAGATTGAGGAGTTCGCCTATGAGCAAGCAATTCGCACCTGAAATGGATGCAGGTCTCGCGGTTTTCAATCGCCTGGAGTCTGAGGTGCGCAGCTACGTCCGCGCCTTCCCCGCCCTATTCGATCGCGGAGTCGGGACCACTCTCATCGCTGCAGACGGTCGGGAATATCTCGACTTTTTCGCCGGTGCAGGCGTTTTGAATTATGGGCACAACAACCCCGTCATCAAGAAGGCGCTGCTGGATTATATCGAGCGCGACGGAATTGTGCATGGGCTGGACCTTGCCACGACGGCCAAGAAAGCCTTCATCGAAGCTTTCGAGCGATACATTCTCAAGCCTCGTGGTCTGACATACAAATTACAGTTTCCCGGCCCCACAGGTACGAACGCGGTCGAAGCGAGTCTAAAACTGGCTCGCCAGGTGACCGGGAGATCGAACATCGTCTCGTTTACCAACTCGTTCCATGGGGAAAGCGCTGGAGCATTGGCAGCGATGGGAAACAAGGAGCACCGGGCCGCTGCCGGGTTTCCCCTCGCCCATGTGACATCGTTGCCATACGAAGGCTACCTGGGGGCGTCAGTTGACACAATCGATTACTTCGAAAAGCTTCTCAATGACCCCAACAGTGGCCTCGACAAACCTGCCGCGGTGATCCTGGAAGGGATCCAAGGTGAAGGCGGCATCAATGCTGCGAGCGTTACTTGGCTGCAACGGCTGCGCGAGCTAACGTCGCGGCACGGAATCTTGATGATCCTCGATGACATCCAGGCCGGGGTCGGTCGCGCGGGCAGTTTCTTCAGTTTCGAAGCGGCTGCAATTGTGCCGGACATCGTTACCCTGTCCAAATCTTTGTCGGCGATCGGAACCCCAATGGCCCTTATTCTCATCAAGCCTGAACTTGATGTCTGGGCCCCGGGCGCACACACCGGGACCTTCAGAGGCAACAACTATGCTTTCGTCACTGCTCGTGCGGCCCTCGAAGCTTACTGGTCCGACTCCAAGTTCGAGGATGAGATCGCTCGCAAGTCTGCGATCTTGGTCCAAGAACTCAACGCGATTACCGAGGAATTCCCCACCCTCGGCCTGAGCGTGCGAGGCCGCGGTCTGATGTACGGACTCGTTTCACCGAAGCACCACTCCTTGCCAGGTCTGGTCTCCCAGGAGGCTTTTCGTCGGGGCTTGGTGATCGAGATCGCCGGCTCATACGGTGAGGTGCTTAAGTTCATGACTGCCCTCACCATCGCCGAGGCTGACCTTCGGCGTGGTCTGTCCATCATTCGCGACAGCATTGGCGCAGTAGCGACTACCCTCGACGGTGGAGGCGCGGCTCGCTAGCCGACAAAGCACCGGGCCACTAGCAGGTCCAAAATCGGGCCGCTCGCAGTCACGGAACGGGAAGGCCGTTCCGTGGCATGTGGCAGTGGGCGAACTCGGAGCGGCTGAACGGCAGACTAGGGCTTTCACTGCCGGACCGATACCACGGTTGCCGTTCTTCCTGCGGCGCCGACCACTGTCGCTGCGCCAATTCGAAGAAAATCGAGCGATAAGAAAGAGGACTGGATGGCCAGCAACGACGTAGTCAAAAATTATATCGATGGCGAGTGGCGGGATTCTGTGTCCGGCACACGCATCGAGGTCGATGACCCGGCGAGCGCCGAAACGATTGCTGTCGTAGCTGAAGCAGGACCCCAAGACATCGAGCTTGCCGTTACTGCTGCTCACCGCGTTTTTCGCGACCGCGTGCTGATAGACATGCATCCGTATGATCGCGGTCGCATGTTGTTTCGCGTTGCCGACGCCCTTGAAGCGCGTTTCGACGAGATCGCAGCCATTAACTGCGCGGAGACGGGGAAGGCATTGGAACTTGCCGATGGCGAGGTTCAGACCGCCATCAGATACCTGCGATACTATGGTGGCTTGGCCGACAAACTTGAAGGGCGCTCGATCCCGCGCGGGGCCAACCTGGTCAACTACACAGTCAGAAGTCCCTTCGGCGTGTCCGCCCAGATCGTTCCGTGGAATGGTCCACTTGAACTGACGGCCCGCTCGCTGGCCTGCGCCATCGCAACCGGCAACTCAGTCGTGGTGAAGTCGCCGGAACTAGCTCCCCTTTCCGGAGTTGAACTTGCGCGTGCCTGTGAGACAGCGGGGCTGCCTGCCGGAGCGGTCAACGTGCTCACTGGATACGGCCAAACGGCAGGCCAGGCGCTGATCGAACATCCCGACGTTCGCCACATCGTCTTCACGGGCTCGATTACTACTGGGCGGACGGTGCTCAAGACGGCAGCGGATCGGATCGTGCCCTGCATAATGGAACTGGGCGGAAAGTCGGCTGCAGTTGTGTATTCCGATGCCGACCTCGACTGCGTTGTGGAAGCGGTACGCGTCGGGACCTTTCTGAATGCAGGCCAGAATTGCAACAACCTTACACGTCTTATTGTGGAACGTTCTATTGCAGACAAACTGGTGGAAAGAGTGAGGGTCTGCGTCGAAGGACTGTCGGTCGGTCCAGGACGCGAAAACTGCGACATCACCCCGTTGATCTCCCGAAACCAACGACAAGGAGTTGAGCGGGCCTGCCAGACGGCCCTCTCGCAGGGCGCGCGACTCGTAACCGGCGGGACTGCGCTTTCGGAGCGGAGCGGTTACTTTATGGCGGCCACGGTGTTTGCCGATGTCGCGCGAGACAGCAATCTCTTCCAGCAAGAAGTATTCGGTCCTGTTCTTGCCGTTACCACGTTCGATAATCCGGGAATGGCCGTCAATCTCGCGAACGACACCGTTCACGGTCTGGCAGCGGGCGTGTTCACGCGGGATATTGACCGGGCCCTCTGGACCGCCGACCGCCTTTGGGCCGGTCAAGTGTACGTGAATGGGTGGTATGTGGGCGGGGTGGAAACACCGTTCGGTGGGATAAACCAGTCCGGCTACGGCAGGGAGAAGGGTCAGGAAGCGCTGGACGGCTACGTTCAGACGAGAAACGTTGGTATCCGCCTCTCGCAGCCACCATCTGGAAATTGAACGCTTGCTGATCCCTACCGACGGCGCGGCTGTCGGGCGATGCAGGATTCAATGACCTCGACCAAATCGAAATAAGCCCGGCGAGAGAATCCGTATCGGAGGTCATCGAGAACAACTCTAATCATAGGATTTTTGGCTGCGGACGGGCTTTACCCACCACGGACATGTAGGAGCGCATTGCCTAGCCCGCTGCGTGGGTCGCATGGGTCAGGAGAGGATCACAGTGCTTCAGAGACAATTGAGATTCGCAGAGCTGCCGCCGAAGATTTCGACAAGTTGGCAATGTTGAACCGCGAGTTGATCGAGGCCGAGAAGCATCGAAACCCCGATGACGGTTTCAGAACTCAAGGAGCGGTTTATTCAGTTGGTGAATCGCGAAATTTGGATGGTCGACCTCTTCAGCCAGAACGGCGAGATTGTGGGCCTCGCCACTCATCGTTTGGAGCCAGACAATGCGGAGCCGAGTGGGCAACGCGTCTTTTTGAGGCAATTCTACGTCAGCTGCCAACACCGACGTTCGGAGATTGGCTGCAGGACCCTTGAGCTGCTTATTCGGTCTCGTTTCCACAACAAATCAAGGATTTTCCTCGACGTGCTGGAGACCAATCCTGGCCGCAAGACCTTCTGGTCTCACACCGGTTTTGTCGCCTACAGCACGCTCATGGAGCGTCTCGTTGAAAAAGCGGACACCAAATAACCTGCGGTGCTGGGAATTAATTTGGGGATCGGATTGTCTGGCATTTGCGTGCGTCGCGCAAAAACACGAGAATAGAATCGAGCCGGTCGTAACCGAATGGGGCTCACTTGTCCCCGGCCTGCAGGCTAGCCGCTTCGACTTCATCACGGCCGGCATGTGGATCAAGCCGGAGCGCTGCCGCAACGTGCTGTTCAGCGAACCGATCGCTACGGAGAGAGGCGCACTGCTGGTGCCTAAGGGCAACCCGGAAGGGCTGCATTCTTATGAGGATGTGCGTGACAAGGGACTCACCTTCGTCAGTGATACAGGCTACACCGCGGTCCAGGACGCGAAAAAGTCAGGCATCGCCGACGACAAAATCATGCAGGTCGCCGGACCGCCGGCGGACAGGCTGTCGCGCCGCCGCCGGTGCCCTCGACTACTTTACAGCGACTGGACTTGTTAAGAAGGACCACAGCCTTGAGCTGGCCGATTCGTTCATCGCGCCAGCCAACTATCCTGCTATCGCCTTCGAGCTCAACGAGCAGGCTGCGGTCGACGCGTTCAATGCCGTATGCAGGACTATGTTGGCTCTGGCGAAATGATGGCAGTATTCGGCAAATACGGCTACGGCAAAGACAACCTGCGGACGGCAGCAAGACCGCTGACCTCTGCAGAGGCTGAAGGCAATGTGCCTTAACACGTCCCCGGTCATGGCGGGGACGTGTTCAGTGGGCAAGCGTCTGTGAGGCGATTTCAGGTCCACCGTGGCGGTGCTCACAAGACGCGCCTCATTGCCTGAAACAAACACATCTACACTTCATCGGGTGCGCACATGTGAGCGTCGCGGCCCACAATACGACGGCCAATATGCGGGCTGGCTCACCTGCCACATCAGGCAACTGCGCAAGCAAATCCCCTGACGTGTGCCGGAACGAGAAGCAGGAGAATACTGTGGAAATCAGAGTTGTACGCCCGGGCGACCTTTCTCAATTGCGCAAGATTTGTGACGAACACATCGACTTGGAAGGGGTGACAATAGCGGACCAGGACCTGAGTCCTTATTGGAACTCGGCGTTTTTTGGAACACCTGCCCAGTTGTTCGGTTGGGTTTGTGATGAAGGAGGGTGTGTGCTGACAGTTCTGCAAATTCGCTGAGAGAGGGCGGTCATGGCAGGCTGGTGATTGTTCACGTCACCGATTCCCGCGAAGGAACGCCACCATGACCAAGATTGAAAGTAAGACCGGCAGCGCTGCCATCAAAGACATTCTGCTTTCGGACCCGGACGGACTTCACGAAGTGATCCGTGCGGTGATGCAGGAGGTACTCGAGGCCGAGATGGACGAGGCGCTGGGGGCTTCGAAGAGCGAGCGCACACCTGAGCGGCTCGGCTACCGCTCGGGTTATTACGGCCGCACCCTTGTCACGCGGGTCGGCAAGCTTGAGCTGCGGGTTCCGCAGGACCGGGCCGGCCGCTTCTCGACCGAGCTTCTCGAGCGTTACCAGCGTTCGGAGCGGGCCTTGGTGGCGACGCTTGCGGAGATGTATGTGCAGGGCGTGTCGACCCGCAAGGTCAAGGCGATCACGGAAGAGCTGTGCGGCCATGCGTTCTCGGCCTCGTCGATCTCGGCCATCAACAAGCGGCTGGACGAGAGCCTCGCTGCCTTTGCCAGGCGCCCCCTTCAAGAGCCGTTTCCTTACCTCATCCTCGATGCGCGCTAAGAGAAGGTGCGTGAGGCCGGCGTCGTCATGAGCCAGGCGGTGCTGATCGCTGTCGGCATCGACTGGGACGGCCGGCGCCAGATCCTGGCCGTCGAGATGGCCAATCGCGAAAGCCGCTCGGCCTGGAGGGATTTCCTCGTCGCGCTGAAGGCGCGCAGCCCCAAGGGCGTCGAGCTGGTTGTCTCCGCCAATCATGCCGGCCTGGTCGCGGCGATCGGCGAGGTGATCCCCGAAGCCGCCTGGCAGCGCTGCTACGTCCACTTCCTCAGGAACGCGCTCGATCACCTGCCGAGAAAGCACGGCGCCGACTGCCTGCAGGACTTGCGCTGGCTCTAATGACCGGCGCGATCTCGCCGAGGCCAAGGCCGATCTCGCCGCATGGCTGTCCAAATGGTCGGGCCGCTATCCGCGACTGACGAGTTGGGTGGAGGAGACCATCGAGCGCACGCTGACCTTCTTTTGCCTGCCGCGCCAGCATCACAAGCATCTCAAGAGCACCAACATGCTTGAACGGCACAATGAGGAAATCCGCCGGCGCACCAATGTCATGCGCATCTTCCCCAATGAAAGCTGCCTGCGCCTCGTCAGGGCGCTGGCTGCGAGACCAACGAGAACTGGATGGAGGCCAACCGCTACATCAACATGGACGATCTGCGCGAGCACAAGAAGCTCGCTCTACGCCAAGCCGCATGACCAGCATCGTGGCCGCCCCATTTTGCAGAACTTGACGCACACAACCTGAAGGAGGTAAGCGTCATGACAACTCTTAGAGGATACATGACCGCGTCGATCCGGCTTTTCCTTGTTGGTCAGGGGCGATCCTCGGGTACGCCTCCGGCGAGGGCCGCCTTGCGCGATCATGGCACGGTAGCGAGGCTGGGCTCTTAAGGTCGTCCTTAGGAGCGTAAGCCCCGCGACCATCCCATCGCTGAAAACAAACCCTTGATCAGCGGGCGCCCGACGGACCGCCTCTGTCGTCGTGGCGCTCCCATGAAGAACCTGGCCCATAGTGCATCCTTTGATTCGGAAGATAAGGATGCCCCATCAAAACCTGAGATCAAACATTTAGGCAGGCCTCGACTGGGACAAGTAAAACGGCCGCATTCGAGGCATGAGGCTGCACGCGTCTAAGATCCGAACAGCCAATACCCGAGCGTCCTCGACATCCCCGCCGCCAGAAGTCAACGATGCCCAGATCGGCCGCACGACCACCAGCAGAAGGGCGCCACCTCAACCCGTCCTACACTCAACATTTTGTCGCGTCCGCGACGTGCCTTCTTGATCCGATCCGTGGTCTGCTCACCTAAATAGCTGAAAGAGATCACGCATTTCTGTTTCCGGCCTGATTAGCCAGTTTGGCACGAGGTTTGCAACTTTGTGTGCGATCCAGTTGAACGGGCCGATTGGCACAGTCACCTGAAATCACAACTAATTAAAGGAACGGAACATGTCGGAACTGTATCGGATGGCATTACCAATGGGGGACAGCCGGCCGGCAATGCCTCCGCCCACCACAACCAGCCTTCGCCTGACTGTCTCGTGCTGGCCACGCCAGAGTAATCAATTTTGTCCTAAGAACCACAATACGACAAATCGCAGAACGTCCATCCATCCATCCTGAAACCAAGACACAGCAATCGCTTGTCGACGCAGTGTCCCACCGCCGAGAGGAAATGTAGATGAGAAAATTTGTTGCCGCCAAGCTTCATGGAATAACTGTGACCGACGCGAATTTGAACTACCGGGGCTCAATAACTTTGGATCCAGATCACTGCGACGAAGCCGGCATCCTTCCAATGGAATTCGTTGAAATCTGGAATAAATCATCGGGCGCTCGAATCAGCACTTACGTGATTTATGGAGAGCGGGGTTCTCGTTGCTGCGTGCTGAACGGAGCCGCTGCTCGCACCTGTCAGGTCGGGGACGAAATAATCGTTTGCTCCTCCGCATACATCGAGGAGCATCAGATGGTGGAGATCAAGCCGCGAGTGCTGACTTTCCACCGGGATAATTCTATCTGCGACCACATGTTCTACGAGGGTGCAATAGACGACGATGGAAGGATAACGTTCTCGATTCGCGAGGGCTCTCCCGGCGATAACGCGCTAAAACTCACTCCCTAGTAGGGCCTTTCGGTGACAGCTCGTGGCGCCGGGTCCCGGTCAAGGGCGTACTCGTCCCCAGTACTCTGGTACGCGATACAGTGCATTATCCCACTCGGCCACTATTCGGTCAGTTGCCATCAAGCCCAATCGGTTCTGCCCAGATCTGGGAAGACGATTTTGCTGCGCCAAAGGCAACTTCAGCTTCAGCCAGCGGCTGCGGGTAGAGGCGACCAATTTCACGGAATGTTTGGCCTTGGATCGTTGTCTTTAAGTCTGAGGTCCACGATGGCAAAACGACCTATCGACAAAAACGCAGAGTGGAGAACAGCCAATGTCAAGGAAAGCTCTCATCCTGGTTGAAGGCCATGCAAGAGGTAATGGAATACGATACATCCACGCGGCCCGGCGTCTTGGCTTTCATCCAATTACACTATCAGTTGATCCAACACAGTACGAGTATCTTGCGGCGGAAAGAAGCGAGGCAATCCGTGTCGATACAACCAATCTTGATACCTTGATTCGCGAATGTTCCAGGCTGCGTGAGACCAATGACATCGCTGGTATCACGGGCTTCTCGGGCATCGACGAGTCGGTCTATGCAACCGTTGGCAAACTATGTCGGCATTTCGACTTACCGGGACCCAACCCCGAATTGATTGAACGATGCTGTGACAAATTCTCTCAGCGCCAGCTACTTGCGGAAGCCGGAGTTCCGATACCCGCTTATCGCATGGCGCTGAATGTGGCAGAAGTAGAAAGCGCTGTCGCGGAGATCGGCTTTCCCGTAATTGTTAAGCCGGCAATCGGCAGCGGTAGCATCGGTGTCCGATTGTGCCGCAACGCCGATGAGTTAGCTGACCACACGACCTATCTGTTGGGTGGGAAGCACATCTGGCCGTCTTCGCCGAGGATATTGGTTGAGGAATTCGCGCGCGGCCCTTTTTATAGCGTGGAGATAATGGGCAATGAGGTTATTGGGATTGTCGCCGTTGATTTCGGCCCCCCACCGCATTTCGTCTTCCGTGAAACGACCTTCCCGGCCCCGCTTGCGGAAGACGATCATGACCGTATCGTTGATGTTTCGCTGAGGTGCTTGCAAGCTCTTGGCCTTAATTGGGGGCCAACGAACATCGAGCTCCGGTTGACTAATCATGGCCCGGTTGTAATCGAAGTGAATCCGCGTCTTGCTGGTGCGCTTGAGCCTGAACTGGTCCAACTGGCGAGCGGTGTCGATCTGGTCACCGAGCACATCAAGCTTGTCGTCGGCGAGGAATGGGATTTGCGCAGAAGGCATTTGCAGACCGCAGCCGCGCGGTTCCTAGTTGCTGATTGCGACGGCACCCTCGATTGGATCGATGGCGGCAGTCAGGCGATCGCGGTACCAGGTGTCGCTGAAATCAAATTGTATGTTGAACCCAACGCGCCGATCTTCAGGAAAGGCGATTTTCGAGACTGGATAGGACATGTCGTCGCCGTTTCACCCAGCCTTGCTCAGACCGAAGCGATACTCCAACGAGCTGTCGACTTAATCGCTTGGTCTATCACACCGCCGTCGGGCGAACAGGAGCGATCTGCAGCCCCACGACTCCCCCCCAACTGAGAGGTGATCCGTCGCCAGCATAAGAACTCTTACCCGCAATAGCTCGCCTTGTTGTCAAAAGCATAGCTGGAGTTCAAACTTATGAATATATCCAAGGGACCCCAGGCATTCCCTAGAAGTGAATACCTTCGCCGGCTCGGCTCGGTGAAGTTCGAAATGGGTCGGTGCGATATCGACGCGCTCGTCGTTTCCGACCAACATAACATTACCTATCTCACGGGGTACACCGCGCTATCAGCCTATGTTCCTCAGGCCGTTGTGGTTTCGATACGAGAAGAGGAACCGACGTTCATTCTGCGCCGCTGTGATGCGCCGGCAGCCATTCATCAATGTTTTATGGAGCGCGACAAAATCGTCGCATACCCCGAAGCGTATATTGGAAATCCTGACAAGGATGGCTATGACGCGGTAGTCGATTACTTGGAGGACGTCGGCCTCGCGAGTCGAGGCATAGGAATCGAGCTATGCTGCCTTCCATCGCAATCGGCGAAAAAGTTTAGGATGCGCCTGCCTGGTGCCACGATCGTCGATGCTACTAAGGCGGTCACTTGGAAAAGGCTCATCAAGTCAGATCTCGAGATAGCTGTAATGCGGGAGGCGGCGGCAATCTCAGACGCCGCGATTCGACGCGCTGCTGAGGTAATACGCCCCGGGGTGCGTGAAGCAGACGCGTGCGCGGAAATTGTGGCAACGTTGGTGCGCGGCGCAAACGGTAAGCCAGGAAGCGGGATCGAGGGAATAAGTTTGTGTTCATCACCGCGAACGGGAACGTGCCACATTCCGTGGAGCGAGGACGTTTTTCGCTATGGATCGCAGGTGAATCTCGAAATCGGCGGTGCGCGATATGGTTACTGTGCTGGGCTTATGCGCACTTACACGATCGGCTCACCCTCCGATCGTCTACGTCGCGTGCATGAGATCCAAGTCGCCGGCCTTGAGGTCGCTCTTGATGCGATACGGCCAGGAGCGACTTGCAGCGATGTTGCCAACGCCTTCAATCGCAGCATCGAGAAGCGGGGCCTCAAAAAGGAGACGCGTTGCGGCTATGCACACGGCATTGGTTGGTTGGAGCCGACCGCAAGCCTTAAGGATGGCGATATGACAGAGTTGCTACCAAACATGACCTTTCACCTGATGTTAGGTAATTGGATCGAGGAGGATTTTGGATACGTCATCAGCGAAACGTTCCGTGTCACAGACTCCGGCGTCGAGGTACTGACCACTGCTCCCCGGAAGATTTTTGAGATCTAAATTAGAATATGGCTTGTCATAACGACAGCGCGGACGTCCGGAATAGATCTTGCCGGTCGACGAGATGTCGCCTACCTTGTTGAAGTGCGGACGGCGAGCGGCGGTCGGCATGCGGGGCCGATCCGTGTCGAGGCGAAGCCGAACGCACGCTGGTCGCTGTACGACCAGTTCTCCTGCGGCCGATCAACTCGTCGACGACGTGACGCGCGAATGCCTTACGCGATTCCGGACACAGATCTCTGGTCGCCGCGTTGCTCGCGAACTGACGACCTGATCGCCCAGCGCGGCAAGCCCGGCATGATCGTCGCAGACCACCGCACGGAGTTTACCTCGAACACGGTCCTTGCCTGATCAATGGATCATCGCGCCGAAAATACATTCCGCTGCAAGCCCATGTGCGCAACATAAATGGCTGCACCTCTAGTCTACTCGCCACTGTTTAAAAGACTGGGGCAGGTCAATGCGCTTTCGTTACGACCTCAGAGCAAGTCTACAGGTCATAGTAGTAGGTAAGGTATGGACTCAATTTACCGATCTTGTCATAGAGCGCCCGCGCATGATAATTTGATCTGTCCGTATTCCAATAGATTCTCAGCCAGCCTTGGTCGCGACCGTAGGAGGCCAGATTCGTGAGCATGGCTTGGCCAATCCCCTGGCGCCGCGAAGACTCGTCGACATAGAGATCTGCGAGAAAACAGACCGGACGATCGCTAAGAGTATACGGGTGAATGACAAAGGTAGCAAAACCTATGGTAACGCCAGTTGCTGAGACCGCGATCAGCGCGTTAATCGGTTCGTCTGGGCGCTCGATGCGCCGCCAGATCCTATCTGTCGCCTGTTCTGATGAATTGAGACCTTGGTCGGCGCAATATGCGTACCAAAGGGACCGCCATGCATCGCGGTCGGCAGTGCCTGCGAGACGAATCTCCATGAGGGGCGGGCTCCGGCTGAGAATGGGCTCCAGGGCGCGAGGTGTTCGGCCTGAAAGGTTGACGGCTTGCGATAACTGCCACCGGCCCGCAAGACGTGCAGCACGCGACCGCCGGGTGTTATAAGATCTTTCCGCCTGTGACGGCGTCGTGGTCGCGCTGGAACTGGTTCCCGGGAGCTCGGTTCGCGATACGTCAAGCGCGAGTTGGGCGAGCGTTATCATGGGATCAAGTTCCCTCAGGTTTTCCCGCAGCACGTTTGCGACAGCGGTGCAGATCTAGTGCGATCTTTCCCTGCGACCACACGATGCAAACAATCTGACACCATAGGTGCATTCATCCCGAAGCGGGCTTCCGACCGCCGCGCTACACGCGCGACGGCGGGACAATCTAGCGGATGCGAGAGTTCTTCCAGCTTACCACGGAGATCTGCACCGCGTCGGCGCCATAATTGCGCATGCTTTAGAAAAGCAGACAATCATTGCAGTTCGCGCGCGCGTCCGGCGCCATTCCCAGTCACCCATATTGACTCAACGTTGCGCAGCATCATTTCTACAACACTAACTTGCTGCCCTTGTCGCGAAGTCAGGCGAGCGTCGATCTCGGGATAAATAAAGAAGGGCAGCGAAATTCGATCAGTCGGACCACTATGCACGACCTGGTGGGGCGTACTCTTGAAGCGGCCGTCGCTCAAGACCTGAAGGAGGTCGCCCAGATTGACTACGAGACTATCGGGCAGGCTCGGCACCGGCATCCATCGACCGCGGAACCACACCTGCAAGGAACGCAGGGGGAGTTCCTCTTGCAGCAGCAGCGTGAAGAAGCCATGATCCGTGTGCTTTGCGCAAGTGCCGCCGCGAGCTGGATACCGTATCACGCGTTGCCCAAGCGTCGGCGTGCTGAAATGGCGTTGGAACCATGCCTCTTCCATACCTATCAGGTCCGCCAGCGCATCCCCGATCTGGGGGACAATCCCGGCGAGCACGGTAGCCTGCAAAGCAAGCAGGTTTCTTGCGAAGCCAGGAGCCAAGGCTTCATCCGGAAGGCGCGTGCGGCCGGAGAACGGACGCCGGTCGCCTTCGTTCTCAATTCCGAGGTCGAATACCTCCTTTGGATCGAAGCCGGCCTCAGGATGTAGCATTTCGCCGTGTAAAGGACTGTATCCACGGGCGGCAGTGGGGTACACGTCCTGAAAGGCGTGCCCGTAGCGTTCCTTAACCGACTGTGGCAATGCGAAGAATCGCCGGGAAGCCTCAATGGCTTGCGCGATCTGTTCCCCGGGGATGCCGTGCTCGACAAGGTAGAAGAACCCGTATTCCTGGCATGCCATTTGCAGGCGCTGGCGCTCGTCACGTCGCGTTGCATCGTCTCTCAATTTCGAAAGTGAAATTTTCGGCAGCGTGGTCATAGTCAATCCCCTTTTTGGGCGCTTAAGTTGATTAGTGTTTGCCGCGGCTCTCAAAGTCGACAGTTCCTTGGATGTGGGCAACGCGCCGTCTCTTCCAATAATAACGAAAGTCGACATGATGTCCCATTCTAAGGCTAAGCCGATGGCTGGGCGGTGATTCCGTCTTAGCAATTGATCTCTAGCGCTTCCTGGTGAAGATAACAACGATTTGTATGTTAATATAGTTGTATATATTGTTACATCCGTCGCGGTTAGTTTAACATTATCACGGCCAAGATACTAAGAGCGATTTACAATTCTGAATTGCTTTATGACTTCCAGGCTCAATCCAGACCAGCGCCGACCTCCGGGTTTCATGGCAGGATCGGCCATCTCGAAGAGCTCTATGACGCGAGGTATCGCCAGCTACCTGAGCTCGTCCATCACACACGCCGTCCCGGACGATGGCCGAATGGCAGAAACCGACCGCTCGAAATTTTCCTATCCCATAGTCTTTTTCGACGCTATCCGGGTCGAGCGGTCAAGCTCAGGGACGAAGACTTCGTTCGCAAAAAAGCCATCTACATCGGGTTCGGCGTTCTGCCTGGCGGCACCAAGGAGCACATGAGCTGAGGAAGCGCTTGTCGACGTTATCCGCCGTCTCGACGAGACGACTAGCCGAGCAGCAAAGCAGGCAGCGATTTAGCTCCGTCTGCCGTCTCTCAAGGTTGTGTCGGCCAATTTCTCAGCCACCATAATCGTCGGAATGTTTGTGTTCGCCCGAGGGCAAAATGGCATGACGGAAGCGTCGGCGATCCTCAAACCCAAAATACCATGAACGCGTCCCGACGGATCGGTCACAGCGCCAGGATCCGCGGCTGCCCCCATCCTGCAGGTCGACGTCGGATGCCAACTTGGGATGACGTTCTGGCGAATATACCGATCCAGATGTTTCTCGTCGTTGACGAGATCGGAAATGCTATCCCCATCCGTTATGACGCGCCTAATCAGCCCACGGCGCAGCCGCGGCGACGCGTCCATGAGCAGCGCCAGAAATGACGTGAGTGCATAGTTTGTGCTTGTGACCTTGCTCACCAGCTTCGCTCGCGCATTCAACGCTGACGGAAACGGGTCCAGCGCCACAGAGGACAGCGAATCTTGCTGCAGCAGGCGGACTATGAAGCGAAAGCCCTGCTTGAGGCGCTCGGCGTCCCGCTTGTCGCTCAACCAGTTGAAATCGACCTCCGGCTCTATTTTATGCGAACTACCCTTGAGCGCCACAGTTCCCGTCGAGTAGCTGCGATTGACCCACACGGCGAGAGTGCCGAGGCGCCTCCCCAGCGGGTGCCAGGATGATTTGGCAACAGTCGATATTGCCATATCGGTCGACGGGCAGCCTTCGTAACCCGACGAGTAGCGGGCGTGCATCTGAATATATTCGCTCACGCCGGGTGACAAGCGATCGGCCGGCTTCAAATAGGCCGAAACGCAAATCGTGGGGTGTTCCTGAAGATTCTGGCCCACACCTTTCAAATCTGCAACGATAGGGATTCCGAATTGTACTAATTCCTTCGCGGGGCCGATCCCGGAGCGCATCAATATGGCGGGTGAATGGAGTGCTCCTGCGCACAGGATAACGCAAGAAGCGCTATACGATTGCACGCCCGATTTGTTCTCCGTCTCGACCCCCGTTACCGTTGTTCCCAAAAAGGTCAGCCGCGCAACTGTCGTTTCGGATAAAATCGTTAGATTGCGGCGAGAGCGGACGGTTTCGGGTAAGTACGCCATCGCGGAGGAGACCCGATGACCATTGCGGTTGGTCAATGGGACAACTGAATAGCCATCACCGAATGCACCATTGAAGTCTGGCCTGAAATGAAGCCCCAAAGCATCGTAAGCATCGGAGATTGCCCGGATGAAGCCCGACCAGTCTGATTGGCGCACACGTTTGATTGGCAAGGGGCCGTTCGTGCCATGAAATTCCCCGCCGAAATCCAAATCGCATTCTAGACGACGGAAGTAGGGCAGCACGTCTTCCCAACCCCAGCCCGTTGCACCGCTTGAGGCCCACTCATCGTAATCTCCGGGCCCGCCGCGGTTGGCGACTTGGGCATTGATGCTGGAGCCGCCACCCATGACGCGCGCCTGTTCGTAATGGACAGGCTTGCGGCCACCTCGCACCGTTGTCGCGTGGAGTGACTGCCATCGATAACCGGGATTAAGGTAAGCACGCGTTGGGTCGCCATCCTGGATGTCGTCAGGAATGGCATTCGGCGGCGTATCAGGGCCAGCTTCAATGAGCAGCACGCGAGCGCCATAGGCGGAGAGCCTGCTCGCCATCACGCATCCAGAGGAGCCACCACCCACGACGATATAATCGAAAACCACGCAACTCCCCATCAAGGTACCAAGTGTGATGGGCTTCTTCAGCAAAGCGCTCCTCCTACCGCCTGAGATATGGTCACTTACGGCGCGGCAGCTCCACATCATGCCGTCTGTAACGGAGCGATTTGATCGCCAAATCGGTCGAGGGCATGCCCGAAGCGAGACCGAGCGACCCATCTGAACTATCTCTGAACCGACAAGCTCTCAATTCCAGGGCACATGCATCTCCGGACACGCCGGTGCGTCGGTGTGAATGATTGCAAGTTCGTAGGGCGAGAGCAGCGCTCGCCTACGGTTTCTTGCATCACCGTCTTCCGAGAAACAATGATACTAACAAGAGATAACGACGACTTTTTCGATTTTTACAGCAGTCAAGACTGTCACTTCAAAATATCGCATAACTACGTTATTGTAGACCCGGTCTCTTACATAGCGAAGGCCTACTTTCGGTGCTTTCCGAAGCGAACGCGTGTTCGTTGGGCGAATGAATGAAGTGACCTTCTCGAGCGTTAGGTTCTCGAAAGCAAACTGGATCGCTGCCCTGCCGGCCTCTGCGGCGATCCCCTTACCGGAAGACGCAAGGTGGAGGCACGATACGGTTTCCACATTAGTGGGATCTTCGGGCAGATACGGGCCACTGTACATCAATCCACAGTAGCCTGCGAATTTTCCGACTTGGCCTTCGCCTTTTACGAACACCATCCATAAGCCGAAACCATTGCTCTGCCAATGATGGATGAACTGTTGTAGTTTAGCTTTCGATTGCTCTCGGGTCGGATAGACTCCATCCCACATGGCATTTACCACAAATGGATCGCTATGAAGCTCATGTAGAAGAAGCTCGTCGCTATGCGACGGTGGCCTTAGGATTAGGCGCGGCGTTTCTAGAATGTACATGAGAAGCTCCCTTCTAGCCATAAGTTAGAGCCGCACTTACCTCCAACGCGGCCATGATCTCCTAGCATGAGCGTCAAGGCCGCAGTGCTTGATTGAAGGCGTTCGACGAGGTTTATGCTTAAGGTAGCGAGGTCTACACAAATCAAGCTTTGGGCGCCTAACCGTGTCAGTGTTGACGGCACCTGGAAAGCCGGCCCGAAGGCGATAAAAAAATTAGGCGCCTCCTTTCAGAATGGAAGCAGGCGACGCGCTGGTGAGCGGGCGCCTGATACGCGCAACATGCTGCGGCGGCGTTTACGCAAGGGGTTGCTTACCCCAAGGGGGGGGTATGGTATTGGCCCAAAACCGGCTAACTACATTGTTCATTTAAAATACGCGCCTCCTTCAAGCTTAACCTGCACTGGTCACTTTGCGAATGCCCGCCAGTGGGTTCTTCAGCGTGCCGACGGTGTGCAGGTATTCTCCCGGATCACCGAAGTCCACCATTTGCTGGTTTTTTTGTATCTGCAGTCGATTCATACATCGTCGCAGAAATTCTGGAGCGAATAGGTCATGCTGCCTGTATTTTTCGTCATATTCCGGATGTTTCGTCTGGTAGCCAAGGATGGACTCGCTTACGAGCTGCCAGAAGTGTGTCGACGGAAAATCAAGATGTTCTTCGAGTGTTACAGCCAAGTAACGAAAGAAGCAGTCGAAAACGTCGGTGAAAATGAAGTCGTGCTTCATGTCGCGATTTACTTGAATGCAGATCCTCTTAATCTCCTCCGGCACGTTGAGATCTCCGCCTAGAATACGAAGCTCCTCGCCAATGTCTTTCATGATAACTCGCGTCGGAGCGTGATCTTTCATAACTAGAATTATATTTTCTCCATGTGCCATAAACGCTAGATCGTAAGCATAAAAGCAGTGGAGAAGCGGCGCCAGATAAGATTCAAAATAGCGGCGTAGCCAAGCGGCGGCGTCTAACCCCGAGGCATTGATGAGGGCTGTCACGAGTGCTTCACCATTGTAATCGACATGAAGCAGCGACGCCATTGTCATCAGACGTTCCCCTTCTTTCAACTGCCGAAGGGGGCTTTCCCTCCACAGCGCAGAAAGCATCTGCTTGTAAGGGGAGTCCTTCTTGAGGGCGGTGTTGAAACAACGATTGCGATAGCCAATCGTCGCGACCTCGCGAAGGATGCTGAAGCCGTTGGCGGCTAAATAGGAGTCACTGTCGAGCAAATTCTTCAACCATTCGTTGATGGCGGGCGTCGCCAGCATGTGTGTCGGTGACAAGCCGCGCATAAACCCCATGTTAAGTATCGACAGCGCCGTTTTCACGTACCGTTTATGCGGATCGCTTATATTGAAAAGTGTGCGGATCGATTGCTGGGCATGATATATGTCCTTCCCCTGGCCTAGGCAGACAATGTGCCGGTTGGCGATATCCGCCGCGAAGATAGTTGAGAGCCGATTGAACCATTGCCAAGGATGCGCTGGCATATAGATGTAATCGGTCGAGTTTAGTCCCTTTTGACGCAACGCTGCGTCGAACTGTTCCAGCGCCTGTCGACCGAGTTCCTCGTGCATGAGAAGGTCGTAGTCGAGCGTTGAAATGGACTTAAACGTTGCCATTTCTTTATGGACGGCCAGCCATATGAGTCTTATCGAACTGCCCACCTCCGGCGCATAGCGACTATAGTCGAGCGCGTCAAAGCCAATGCGACCGTTATTCGCGATAAAGGTCGGGTGGCCCTCCGTCATGCCAGCCTCAACGATCTGGTAATCGGCAAAAGCCAGTTCTGCGGCGGATATCTCTGTTTTGGCCTGCTTGTACGCGCTGCCATACAGCGTGCTGCTGATCTCCTGCAGGTAAACCGGCATCATCTCTTCCTTTATGCCAAGATGGCGGCTGAACTCAATAACAAAATCAAGCGCATCCAGGGGGGCCGGCCTGCCCTCAATCCTTTTCTCCAGAGAGCCGGCGTCCACTTGCCAGTGATCTAGCAGGAGGCGCCGAGCCTGGAACCAATACTCCAACCCAGGGGTCTCGCTTTCCAGCACATACTTCCCCCAGTCGCCTTCCATTCGCTGGAGTCGAGGAGCAATTAGCAACTCGTGTGCAAATTCGCTGATTGCTTTACGGATAAGGAGCCGGTTGGCCTTTGCCCATAAATGCGGTTTCAAATGCTGCGTTACGCGTTCGGCTAGGCTTATCTCATCGTCTCGGGCTGTCATATCACTCACGATCTCAACTCCTTCAGAACGTAACGGTGTAAGGTTCGCGAACGCGCCTTACACTCGTCTCGCCAAACTTCGACGTCGCACAAAATCCGTTCTATTTTTCATCAGAAAGGATAAGAAATACCGGACCTCTTATACAAGTTAATTTCTAATGTGTTGTGTACCG
Source organism: Mesorhizobium sp. WSM4935 (assembly GCF_029625735.1). Classification (NCBI taxonomy): domain Bacteria; kingdom Pseudomonadati; phylum Pseudomonadota; class Alphaproteobacteria; order Hyphomicrobiales; family Phyllobacteriaceae; genus Mesorhizobium; species Mesorhizobium sp. WSM4935. The sequence continues at coordinate 192,817 of NZ_JARTVR010000011.1, forward strand.
TTCGTCTTCGCTCGTGATAAACCAGCAATATTACCATCTTACTTATATAATATATTAGAATACCGGTTTCACCGGCCCTGGACGTCGTCCTTCATCTTGCAACGAGCAAGAAGTGTGTATTGATTTGCACATGCCGTACTGTCGTTCGATCACGTCAAGCGGTCGGTGTCCATTGTTTGAGCTCTCCGAGTGTCCATTTTTGCTGTCCGTCTCCATACAATCGCATACGTCTAAAGCGGAATTTCCTTTGCTTGATAAGCCCAGACTGGGTAGGGGGGACTGAGTGAATGCCTACTCCGCTGAAATGCTGTCCTGCACCGCGCCAATGCTGTCGCGTACGATCGACAGACCACGGCGCAGTTCAGCCTCGGTTATGGTAAGGGCTGTCATGAACTTGAGCACCTCACCATACGAGCCAGCGATCTCGATCACCAAGCCGCGACGAAAAGCTTCCCGGGAAATGAGCCCCGGCAATGAGTGGTGCTTTGGTGATACGAGTCCATACATCAAGCCGCGGCCTCGGACATTCAGAGCAAGGCTGGGGAAGTCGTCTGCGATCGACTTGAGTTCTTGAGCCAAGATGGCTGATTTGCGAGCAATCTCATCTTCAAACTTGGAGTCGGACCAGTAAGTCTCAAGGGCCGCACGAGCAGTGACGAAAGCATAGTTGTTGCCCCTGAACGTGCCGGTGTGCGCACCCGGCGTCCAGACATCAAGTTCAGGCTTCATGAGGACAAGGGCCATAGGCGTTCCAATTGCAGACAACGACTTTGACAGGGTAACGATGTCCGGCACGATCTCAGCCGCCTCGAAACTGAAGAATTTCCCTGTGCGACCGACACCAGCCTGAATATCATCGAGGATCATCAGGATCTCGTGCCGAGAGGTCAGATCACGCAGCCGTTGCAGCCATTCAACGGTAGCAGCATTGACACCGCCTTCGCCCTGCACTGCTTCTAGGATCACCGCAGCGGGTTTGCCGAGACCACTGCTAGGATCATCGAGAAGCTTCTCGAAATACTCGATCGTGTCTGAAGCGCCGAGATAGCCCTCGTACGGCAACGATGTCACGTGCGCGAGGGGAAAGCCGACAGCATCTCGGAACTTCGTGTTTCCGGTTGCCGCCAACGCCCCAGCGCTGACTCCGTGAAACGAGTTCGTAAACGAAACGATGTTTGACCTGCCGGTCACTTGGCGAGCTAGCTTCAGAGCCGCCTCGACCGCGTTCGTACCTGTGGGGCCAGTAAATTGCAATTTATAAGACAGACCGCGGGGCTTCAAAATAAACTGCTCAAAAGCTTCGATGAAGGCCTTCTTGGCGGTCGTAGCAAGGTCGAGCCCGTGCACAATTCCGTCGCGCGCAATGTAGTCCAACAACGCCCGCGTGAAGGCTGGGTTGTTGTGCCCGTAATTCAAGGCTCCCGCGCCTCCCAAGAAGTCGATGTATTCCCGACCGTCTGTAGCTATGAGGGCAGTGCCGACGCCTCGATCGAACAGAACTGGGAACGCACGGACGTAGCTCCGCACCTCAGACTCAAGACGATCAAAGATCGCGAGGCTTACATCGTTTGTAGGAGTAAACTGCTTCTTCATAGGGCGAGTCCTGAATTGTAGCCTGCAAAGGCATCAGCCCAAACTGTCTGGCGAAGGCCATTTCAATCGGTTCGAGGTTCGGCTTGTATGACGGCAGCATGAGCAGTCACACGCCTGGCCACGCCAACTCACGGCCCAAGCCAGTCGATCGCTGCGAGGTCCAACGTCACGTCCACCAGAGAACAAGATCAGGCCGCGCAAATCCGAAAAAGCAATTCAGCACTAGGCGACGCTTTCCGTCGCCTAATTGACCGGTAACCCCGTGAACGAAGCCGCCATCGATTAGGGCGATATCCCCGGTTTTGAGCTCGAACTCGCGGCAAGGGACGGCTTCCAGATAGGCTGCCGAATAGGGATATCCAGTGGTCTCCACACCTTGCGATATCCGGTCCGCAACCGTCGGCTTGTGGCTCCAGAGCTTCAGATTGCCGCCTTCCTCAGGCATGCTGGGATAGAGGTTGAGCGCTGCGACCGTATTGTGCGCCACCGCAGAAAGCTCGTAATCATCGCCAGCACGTAAGACTTGAGCGACGTCGTCGTGGGGATCCAAGGAAAATGTGCCTGTGCCCGACCAACTGAGGCCGCGACAAACATTGGCCTGGCCGTGTTCGGAACGGGCTAGCCGCAATTCGATTCCCTGGTTGTGAAGCTCTCGCTTCAACGCCCTGAATACTGCTCGAACCGGGTCAACCAAATTCTTAAAAAGGGCATCGACGTACGGCCGCGCGTTTTCGGCGTCTGCGAAATAGGTGGCTGCATCCTTCCTGTAGTGAGATGCGCCGACATATTGTCCGGGCACACCATCTTTACGCTCTCTGAGACCAGAGCTTCCAATAAAGTTCGTAGTGATCTCCTCGGCTACTTCGGTGCTGAAAGCTTGCTTGATGTGCAGAGCGGTGAGCTCACCTTTCAGGACCGAGATGATCTCCGCCGTGTTGATCGACCCGGTCCGTTCTTTGATCGAAACCGGCGAGATGGCTGGCACTTGAGATATCTGACTAGGCATTGTCTTGCTCCTGTAGTGCGTGTTCAAGGATGGTGATGCCACGATCGAGTTCGGCATCGGTGATGGTTATCGGTGGGAGGACTTTGATAACGTCGCGATTTGGCCCCGAGGATTCGATAAGAAGGCCATTTTCGAATGCGACATCGTGCACGCGGCCGACAACTGCCGGTGAACGGCATTTCAGGCCGGCCATCAGACCGCGGCCGCGCTTCTGTTCGATGTATCTTGGAAATTTCGCAACCAGGCGATCGAGGTGCGTTTGCAGCCTGACGGCTGTCCGCTCGACACCTGCAGTAAATTTCCTATCCGACCACATCTTGCACATGGCTCCTGCCGTCACGAAGGCGAAATTGTTGCCTCTGAAGGTCCCGCTATGTTCTCCGGGCTTCCATATGTCCAAGTCGGGTCGAATCAGAACGATGGACAACGGACTACCTGAACCGCTTAGGGACTTGGAAAGACACACAATATCCGGTTCGATTTTCGCGGACTCGAATGAGAAGAAATCGCCAGTTCGGCCCGCACCCGCCTGAATATCGTCGACGATAAAAACAATGCCGTGCGTACGGCAAATGCGCTGAATTTCCGTGAGCCAAGCTGCGGATGCGGCGTTCATGCCGCCTTCGGCCTGGATGGTCTCCAGAATGATTGCGGCAGGCTTTTCTATGCCGCTCCCCGGGTCGCTCAAAACGCTGTCGATGTAACTGGCGGAATCGAAAGCTTGGCTCGGATAGCCGTCATAGGGAACACGGATCACATCGTGGCGAGCGACGCCTCCCAGTTCCCTGGTTGAGGCCGAGCCCGACACCGCTAGAGAGCCGAGCGACATGCCGTGGAACGCATTCGTAAAGGCCATGACGCTCGAGCGGCCGGTGTATTTTCGCGCCAGCGCCAGCGCCGCTTCGTTGGCGTTCGTGCCGGTCGGCCCGGGAAACTGAATCTTGTACGAAAGGCCTCTGGGTTTCAGGATCCAATCGACGAACCCTTCAATGAAGTCACGCTTTGCCGCCGTATGCATATCAAGCGACAGAAGAATGTTCTCACCGACGAGATATTCAATCGCTGGCGCCATAATATCCGGATTGTTGTGCCCGTAGTTGAGTGCGCCGGAACCCACCAGGAAATCGATAAAGGGCTTACCCGTCTCGTCCCAGATCGTCGCCCCAAGGGCCTTCGTAAAGACGGTGGGGAACGCCCGGCAATAACGACGAACGTTAGATTCATGAGCCGTGAAAGCGTCGGTGTCCATATCAAGTCCTCTGCACATAGTCTTTCAAAGAAGAGAGCTGTTTAATGGCTAGTGGTTTGCGGCAGATGTTCGTCGCTTAACGTTGAAGCAGAATGCCGGAGGCAGCTTTGTTTGGTCTGGGTTTGGTCTGGTGATGCCGGCATCCTCATCAAATATTGTTGGGTTGCGTTGCCCTCCATTCGGATGCTTTCGAATGTGCTGCAACAGGATGGCTTCTAAAGCTTCCGCGAAAGCATCGCTACTATGGCATCAGGTAGTTGACGTACCCACCCTTCGCTGCCCATAGCGCTCCGGACAAATGAATGAGTCCAAGGAGATCAGCAGGGTCGCGTCGCCAGAGGTTGTGTCGCTCGGCGGTAGCGAAGCCGCTCGCGAGCGCGCTCCTCAATAGCGCCGTAGCGAGCGAGCGGCTTCGCGGCGGTCATCAATATTCGCCGTTCAACCTCGGGCTGCGGACACCAACCTGATTCAAGAAACTATTTGATGACCGATGACACAGCGAAAGCCACGCTCTCTTTGAGAAGAATGCGGATTCCGATCTCTTGCGCGATGACTGGCCCGAGCCGCCGGATCAAGAGGGCGGGGCCGCCGTGGACCCCCTTGACGGAAAGCCCGTTCGTAGGCCAGGCGGAAGCAACCGGGAGACGCGCTGGCGAAGGGCCGCATCGGTTTCGAGAACGTCCACTACCGCGACGGCAACCATCCCCGGCCGCAGCTGGGCTGCTGCCTTCAGGCGAGTCGAAAAGGAGATCGTCCGGGAGGGTGAAGGCGTTGACGAGGTGAGCCGTGAGTAAGCAATCAAGCTCTGATCGGGATCGACTAACACTGTTTCCATCCGACCGATGGTTGACCTGTGATCGGCGTTACCTCAAGCTAGGCAGGCCGACAAGCTCGGTTGGAAGGCGAAGACCTTTCGATGAGCTCGTCTCCGAAATGCTCGAGGCCCACTGCCGCGCCTACAGGAACATACTGGCGTAACGTGAAAACACGATGGCGTCGCGGGCAGGTGCATCTGTCGTGGGGCCATCCGCACTGCCAGGCACGCCCTCTCGGCCGGCATGCACTCAGGTCCGGTCGTTTGGGTCGGCGAATTCACACATCCTGCAAAGCAGAAAACCATCTGCTCCATTCATGCGGTCGACGATTTCGCGAAAAACTGGCTTTTCAAACAGAGCGGAGTAACCCTCATATAGAAGGTTGCCCAATACGTGACGCCGTTCAAAATCCATAGAGCACAGGGTAACGTCGCCGTTTGGAAGAAGAACATTCCGATACTGTCGTGCGTCCACGCAGGTTAGGGCTCCGACCACTGGCTGACGTGGTGCAACGATCTTAGGGTCGACGCTTCCACCCCTACTGCTCACCGGCCGCGCTTTTATCAGGGCTTCGGTAGGAATAATGTCGGCTATATCTGGGTGGGGCTCGCCCAAGGCCACGAATCGGATCAAGGGGATGTCCGCGTCGACGAGTTGACGAACCAGATCGCGATACTTGTCTCCGACCAGGCGGCTGTTCATGTAGGTGCCGTCATCGAAAACATGGACCACGAATACGCCCAAGCGCAAGGCTTGCAATCGCTGCAGGTCCTGCCCGTTCATTCCCACCAGCGTCGTAAAAATCCTGATGCCATGGCCTTTGGCGAAGGCGTGCTCCACCATTTCGGTACAGTCCGGATTGAGCCAAGGTTCGGAGTATCCCGCAAAACCAATGTCGACGGAAGTCGGTACGCGGGCCAGACACCGCTTGAAATCTTCAAGATCCAGATGACTCGCATGAGACACTTTTCTTTGCCGGACCGCGAACTTGTCCTGGGGACAATATGAACATCCTACGACGCATCCCGTGGTCGTCGTTATCTCCAAAACCCTGCCGGCTGTGTTTGCTGAGCGAAGTTCCGGTAAAATCACTGGTGATTACTCCCATCTACTTCCTGCGAAGCGCCACGATGGTGTGCGTGTGCCTTTGGCTTTCTGATACCGCCTGCTGATCTACCGAGGCAACGCAGACATCTACCCTTTTTGGCAGCCTAAGCCGCCCGGTTCACCGATTTGCCGGGCCGACCCTTCACAAACTTCCAGCGCGTCGGACCAGAGACAGCATTGCATCTTTCGAGGCATCACTCGCTCCGGAGATGTAGCCTCAACCGTTGGTCGCTGGCCCGTCGCCGAGATGCGCGCGCAGCACCCTCGAACCCGCCGGAGAGAAGCTTTCTGGATGCCGTCGATCATCCTTCATCGAGCGAGTTCCGTGTTCTCATGCGGGTCAGCCCTCACACTATATTGCCGCACATCGACCAGCAAAGGCCGAGCTAGTGCGCCTGGCGCGCAGTTACTGCGAGATAGGCTTCGAAAAGCCCGACAGGGCTAAGACGCTCCGCTGTATTGAACCCGAAATGTTTTCTGACAGCTGTCAGATTTTGGACACACATCACTCATCGTCAGTCGCTTAATACGGATGGTAATTTCTTCCAGGAATCGGTGACATTGAACACCACCCTGTCATGACCGCCCAATCTCAGCGAAGCGAACTCAGCATCGCCACCAGGACCAAGCCTGAAGATAAATCCGCCGTAGCAGCGTCAACGACATTTTGCTTTCGAAGCCGGATGGATTGCACGAGGTGATTCGCGCCGTGATGCAGGAGGTGCTCGAGGCCGAGATGGACGAGGCGCTGGGTGCTTCGAAGAGCGAGCGCACGCCGGAGCGTCTCGGCTATCACGCGCGCTACTACGGGCGGAGAACTAGCTGCGCACCTACGGCGGTTGGATAATCCCAAGGTTCAAAGCTTTTACAACAGCTACCGTTCTGCTGGTCGCATCCAACTTCCGCATTACATTTTTTAAATGGAAATCTATCGTATTTCGTGATCTGCCTAAAATAGTTCCTATTTCCCAAGATGATTTTCCTTGTGACACCAAATCAATGCACTCTATTTCTCTCGGAGACAGGTTATGAGCTCGTTCCGACGCAGTCGTAGTGTCGAACTTCGTAACCATCCGATGAAACCGCAGCGCGGCCATTTGCAGGTAGGTGATCGCTCTATTCTGCAATTCGCAGTCCGAGGATTGAGCAAAACTCACAAACCTAAAGCTGCCACCAGGGCCATGTAATGGGACGGTAACGCCTGACCTCAAGCCGAATGTTGCTGCTTCGTCCAAGACGCGGCGTCCATCTTCAGTTATGTTTTCATCAGTATACACCTCGCTCCATCGAAAGGGTCCCGCCTCCTTTCGACCTTTCTTGATGAGGGGGTCTATTTTGGCATAGCCCATTCTCGAGTAGCGCTCCTGCCATTCAGCAGGATAATTCCACATCACCACAGAACCCTCCCGGTTCGGCTTGAAAGCCCTCTCTGATGCGAGCGGCCCATAGGCAATCCACGGGCAATCGAAATTCAGCGCAAACGCAGACAACAGTTCGAACAACTGTTCGGATTGAGCGACATCATCAGTCATCTTGAGGAATAGGTCTAACTCCACCGCAATCCGCCGGAGTTCCATGATGTCTCCTTCATTGCGTTCTCATTGGTGCACAGTTTGCTCCAACCCAGCCTCGCAACATCCGAAGTCAACGGGACTCGAGCCGGAGTTCCTTCCGCCACCTGGAGTACCCTCAAGAGTCGTGCCAGCTTGCGAGCGAAGCTTCTCCTTCAGGTCGTCAATCGACGGGGGAGGTACCCAGGAGGCGAACCGACAGCACTGTGTCGGGGAGCGCACAATCCGACAGTCGAGCATTCGATTGACGGAATATGGGCAGGAAAGTATTCGCGGCGCGCTTTTGAAATCAGCACCTAAGTGCCGGGCCTGAGAAAGCTGCATTGCAACTGTACTTATTTGATCGAGGCAAGAACAAGCTCAAAATTCAATCGATACATCGACCTTCTTTTCCAATCTCCCGAGTTGAGCAGCCGTAGCAATCGTATCGACTGGATGGCGGCTGACTTTCTCCAGGCTCGGTAACCTGCTGAATTTGTCCTTCGGATGTTCCCGCTCAGTTGGCACGACTTTTGAACTCACCGTCGTGAGGCGGCAAGAGCTGCCCGCCAAAATTGATGCTGTTATGGGGGAGGTCGAAATTCCAGTTTTGTCTTTTATCGTCTTTGGGACCGAGCGTGTTGATGCGCCCGCTTGGAAACTATGAGACGTTTCCCCGTCCATGGGCGCGGCGCCACTTGTCGCGACGTTTTCGCCTTCACTGTTCGCCTCTGGAACAGGCAGCCGGCCCGGCTCGCGATCATCATGACCGCGATGCTCGCCTCCACGCTGGCTGACGTGTTGATGCCGCTCTATTCTGGCCGACTCATCGACGCTGTTTCTCGTGCTGCTAATGCGGCAGCACCAGCTTCGGATTCAGCTGTTGCAGCATTCTCTGTACCGATTGCATTGGCACTCGGTGGCATTGCCATGCGCCACGTCGCCTTCATTGGCCTGAGCGACCTGGTGTTGAAAATGATTTCCGACGTCGCGACCGAAGCGTTCCATCATGTGCAGCGCTTTTCGACAGACTGGCATGCAAACAGCTTCGCCGGCTCGACAGTGCGCAAGATAACGCGCGGCATGTGGGCGCTCGACCTCCTCAACAGCACGATACTCGTCACGCTGCTCCCGTCGTTTGTCATCTTGATCGGCTCGACGGTGCTGCTCGGCTGGCACTGGCCGGTCATGGGCGTGATCTTTGCTTGCGGCTCTCTCGTCTACCTTGCGTTTTCGATTTCGCTGTCGCTCGGCTATGTCGCGCCAGCGGCGAGCCTTGCCAACCGATGGGACACAAGGCTCAGCGGCGCGCTTGCGGACGCGGTCAGTTGCAACGCTGTGGTCAAGGGCTTCGGCGCAGAGGTTCGCGAAGACGAGCGGCTTGCAAATATCATGACGAAATGGCGGCACCGCGCGCGCCGGAGCTGGGTGCGCGGAACGATCATCGGCTCAACCCAAGGCGTAACTTTGGTTGCGCTCAGGGTGGCGGTGGTCGGATATGCCCTGCTTCTGTGGTCGCATGGACAGGCAACGCCGGGCGAGATAGCATATGTTCTCACGTCCTTCATCGTCCTGCAGGGCTATCTGCGTGATGCCGGCATGCATGTCCGCAACGTGCAGCACTCGGTTAATGATATGGAAGAACTGGTGGCCATCCACAATCAGCAGGTGGATGTTGCCGATCGTCCAGAGGCCAAGCCGATCCGGATCACGAACGGCCGTATCGATTTCGAGAACGTCCACTTCCGCTACGCCAACCATCCCCTGCCGCTCTATAGCGAATGTTCGCTGTCGATTGAAGCTGGCGAAAGGGTTGGGTTGGTTGGACCCTCCGGTTCCGGCAAGACAACATTCGTGAAGCTGATCCAGAGACTCTACGACCTGAGCGGCGGCCGGATCCTGATAGACGGTCAGGACGTCTCGGAGGTGACCCAAGAGTCCCTTCGTTCGCAGATCGCGATCGTGCAGCAGGAGCCGATCCTGTTTCACAGGTCGCTTGCCGAGAACATCGCCTATGGCCGGCCTGGCGCGAGCCAGGCCGAGATCGAGCAAGCGGCACGACTGGCAAGTGCCCACGAATTCATCGCGCCCCTGCCGAAGGGCTATGGGACATTGGTCGGCGAAAGGGGTTTGAAGCTCTCCGGCGGCGAGCGCCAGCGCGTGGCGATCGCGCGCGCCTTCCTCGCGAACGCGCCGATCCTTATTCTGGACGAGGCCACATCGAGCCTCGATTCGGAATCCGAGGTGCTCATTCAACAAGCGGTGGATCGGTTGATGGTGGGCCGAACCACACTCGTCATCGCACACCGGCTGTCGACGGTCCGCTCGCTCGATCGGCTGCTCGTCTTCGACCGTGGCCGCATCATGGAGGACGGCGATCATGCCGCCCTGATCAATCTCGATGGTGGCATTTACCGCCGCCTCTTCGAACGGCAGGCGTTGGAACTCGCGAAGGGCCTGGCCTGATCGCTAAACCGGCTTGCGCGATGCGCCGAGCCGTTGCCGGAGAGGGGTGTGGCAGTGACGAGCGGCGGGCGTTAGGCGGCAAAACCAGCACGGCCGGAACTGTCCGCCAAACGGGCGAGCGGGAATGCACCACGTCTAAGCTTCGGCGAATGCGCGCAGTTACACGCGGGCACCGAATTGTCGCGCCTAACGGCGCACGCACCAAAAGGGCGGGAATGTCGACGGCCCGGGAAGAGTGCGGCCCTCGCCGTTACCCACATTTCGCCAAAGGAAGCGAAGTCAACGCACATTGAGAGGGCGGTGCTTCCCGGCCGGCCGGGATCCCTGTCGCTGGCCCAACCTACCGCACGCTGGCCACGTCAACGGTTCAAAGTCCCTTCGGTTCGCAAAGTCGTCCCCTTGGAGACCCGGAAGCGCAGGAGCTCCGACCGCAGTCTTCGCTCAACTCTGGCCATCTGCTCCGGGATTGGATTCCGTTCCCTTGCTAGCACAGTGGCAGCTGAGCACGAACTCGCCGGCCCCGTGTCTTTCGATTACGGCCAACGGGCTTAGGAAGAGATTGGATTCGCCGGCCCTCTGCGGAGCGAATGAACAGTTCTACAGATCATCGACGTCCGCGAAAAAGAGCACGCAGCCGAAATAGCAGGCCTGAAGCAGCAGCGAACAGGCCAGCGTCGTGACGACTGCCACACGGATCGAATCCAAAGCGAAGTAAACCATCGACGCATTGCTGCACAGGACCAGCCCCACGAGCCGACAAAAAGATGAAGTGC
>NZ_JARTVR010000012.1:0-131377 GCF_029625735.1 Mesorhizobium sp. WSM4935
TTCCTTTCCCTCCGGAGGGGGGAAAGGTGGCGCTGCGAAGCAGCGACGGATTGGGGGAACCACGTGGCAATCAAGCCGAGGCTCGATCAGTCGCGCCAGCCACAGAAGATCTGTGCATAGCGTGGCCCACTGCGTGGGGCGAGGAGGCAGCGCCCGCTTGAACCATCATCAAAAGTCCGTTGATCCATCATAATTTTGTGATGGTTTTGGACGGTCCGCTGGGCCATAGCGTTAGGCCATGGTCACCGCTACAGCCGATCTCGATCAGGATGCCAGGGCCCGGCGCGGCTTCCTCCTGGCGCTTGGCGCCTATTTCCTTTGGGGATTGCTGCCCTTCTACATGAAGGCGGTGGCGCATCTACCGCTTGCAGAGGTGATCGCCAACCGCGTCGTCTGGTCGGTGCCGATCGCGGCGGCAGTGCTCATCTGGGCCGGCCGCACCGCCGACTTCAAGGCGGCGATCCGCTCGCCCAAAAGCCTTGCCATGGCCGCGCTCACGGCGGTGCTGATCTCGATCAACTGGGGCATCTATGTCTGGGCGATCTCGGTCGGCCGCACGGTCGAGACGGCGCTCGGCTATTACATCAATCCGCTGGTGGTCATCGTCGTCGGGGCAGTGCTGCTCGGCGAGCGGCTCGACCGCTTGCAGATCGTCGCGGTGGCGCTGGCCGCGATCGCGGTGACGGTGCTCACCGTCGAGGCGGGCAAGCTGCCTTGGGTGTCGCTGGCGCTGGCCTTCTCCTTCGCCGCCTATGGCTTTTTCCGCAAGACGCTGCCGATCGGCCCGAGCCAGGGTTTCCTGCTCGAAGTGCTTTTGCTTTCAGTGCCGGCGCTTTGCTACATTGTCTACCTGATCGCCACCGGCCAGGATCATTTCATCTCCAGCACCGGTGCCGACACGGCGCTGCTGACCGGCTGTGGCCCGATCACCGCGGTGCCGCTGCTACTGTTTGCTTTCGGCGCCAGGCTGCTGCGCCTGTCCACCATCGGCATCATGCAATATATCGCGCCGACCATGGTGTTCCTGATCGCGGTGCTCGTCTTCGACGAACCGTTCGGCGCTACGCAGGCGATCGCTTTCGCGCTGATCTGGACGGCCCTGGCGATGTATAGCTGGTCGATGTTCAGGGGCCGTGAGGTTCGCCCGCCGGCGCCCGCAACAAGATAGAGATGCGCGCAACGCTTTTGCGTCTGGAATTGCGTTGAACAGGAAAGAGGCGCCCGATGTACGTTCTGCATATCGGCAACAAGAACTATTCGTCCTGGTCGTTGCGGCCATGGCTGCTGATGCGCGTCCTCGACATTCCTTTCGAGGAGCGGCTGACGCCGTTTCCGAGCGGACCGAGTTTCGACCTCTACCGGTCGTTCTCGCCGAATGGCCGCGTCCCGTGCCTTGTGGATGACGGCTGGGCGGTGTGGGATTCGCTCTCGATCGTCGAATATCTGGCCGAGCGCCACGAGGGCGTGTGGCCGTCGGACGGCAAGGCGCGCGCCTGGGCGCGGTCGGCCGCCGCCGAGATGCATTCGAGCTTCACCGCGATGCGCAATCTCTGCCCGATGAGCTGCGGCGTGCGGGTCGAGCCGTTGCCGATGTGCGGTGCGCTGAAGCACGACATCTTCCGCATGGGGGACTTGTGGAACGATGGCCTTGCGCGTTTCGGCGGACCGTTCCTGGCCGGCGACCGTTTTGGTGCCGTCGATGCCTTCTTCGCCCCTATCGCATTCAGGGCGCAATCCTATGGCCTGACGTTCGAAGGCGAAGCGGCTGCCTATCCGCGGCGGCTGCTCGACCTGCAGGCCATGCGCGAGTGGTACGCGGCCGGACTTGCCGAGACGTGGCGCGAACCGGGCCACGAAGCCGAAGTCCAGGCCGCCGGCACGATCGTCAAGGATCTGCGGGCAACCGGGTAGGCCTCAGACCCGCCCCAGCCGTCGCACGACCATATAGACGATGGCGGCGATGACGACCGAGATCGCCGTCACCACCCAGAATCCGGACGGCATGTCGACCAGCGGCACTCCGCCGACATTCATGCCGAACAGGCCGGAGATGATCGTCATCGGCAACAGCACCGCCGTCATGACGGAGAGAATATAGAGCAGCTGGTTCGACTGCTCGGTGAGCTTCGCCATCAGCTCGTCCTGCAGCAGCCTTGTTCGGGCCTGCAATTGCTCGCCGTCGTGATGCAGCGTGTGGGCCCGGTGCGAAAGCCTCGTCGCCATGTCGTTGATCGGGTCCGGAAGCTCGTTGCGATGCGAATGGTCGAGGTGGCGGAAAAGATTGGTGAGCGTCGCCATCTGCCGGTGGATGAGCACCAGCTGCCGGCGCGCGTCGACCAGCGCCTGGCGCTCATTGTGCCATGCATCGCACACGATACGATCCTCGATGCCGTCGAGCGTGTCGCCCATCTTGTCGAGCTCGGCCGCCATGCCGTCGAGCGACTGGCCCATCACCGCCTCGATCAGCTCGGCCGGCGTGCGGAATTTCCGCGTGCCGCTCTCCACCAGCTTGCGGATCTTGTCGACCGACTCCAGCGGCTGCTTGCGGGCGCCGACCAGCATCCTGTCGTTAAAGGCGAAGCGGAAATGAGTGAGACCGCGTGCCTCGGCGAAATCGTGCCTGAGGTCGGGCAGGTCGCCATAGAGGAAGTCGTCCTCGAAATCGATCTGGCAGCCATGGCTGGGCGATAGGAAGGCATCGCGCACCGGCGTTGGCAGGGCCTGCTCGGCGCCGATCTCCTGGCGGGCGCGCATGTCGGTGATCTGGTAGCTGCGCCAGCTCCAATGCGCCTCGGCGGGGTCCTCGGTGCGGGAGCCGTCGGCCTTGAAATGGTAGATGAAGAACAGCCCGTGTTCGTCCGGCAAATAGGGCGAGAGGTCGGTGCCTTCGGCAGGGAGGGCGATGTTCATGGCGGGTTCGCCGGCTCTTGGGGCGCTCGGGGGCAAGCCATATTTCTAGCACGCGCCACCCGTTTGAGTGTGACAGTTCGATGACGTCGATCGCAGCGTTTCTTTGCGGCAGCAGCAGCTTGGAACGAGTCTTGCGTCAGCCCGCCGCCAGCCATTTGCGGGATTGGGCGAAGGCTCTGAAGGCCTCGCTATCCATCGGACGGCCGAAAGCGAAGCCCTGCAGTATGTCGCAACCGAGTTCCCTGAGGATGCGCGCATGCTCCATCGTTTCGACGCCTTCGGCCACAACCTCGATACCGAGCGACTTGCCGATCTCGATGATCGACGACACGAGCCGGCGCTGAGCCCTCGAGGCCGTGATAGGCGTGATGAGCTGGCGATCGATCTTAAGGCGGCGCGGCTGCAGCTTGAGCAGGCTGACGACCGACGCATGGCCTGTGCCGAAATCGTCGATCTCGATGTCGATGCCAAGTTCCTTGATCTGTTCGATGTTCCAGGAAACCAGGTCGTCGTTCTCGTCGAGGAAAATCGATTCCACCAGCTCGAACGACACGGTTCCTTCCTTGATAGCGAGCTGGCGCAGGCTATCGATCAGGTCCTTGTCCTCCAGGCGTCTTGCCGAGACGTTGACCGACACACGGGGAATATTGAGACCGTCGAGCGACCAGCGCCGGAAATTCTCCAGCGCCTGCCCGAGGACCGCCCGGTCGATAAGCGAGACGACGTTCAGTTCCTCCGCCACCCTTAGAAAGAGGTCTGGGGTGAGGGTGCCGCGTCGTGGATGCAGCCAGCGTGACAGAGCCTCGACGCCGACGATCTCCAGCGTGTTGGCGTCGAACTGCGGCTGATAAAAGGCAACGAACTCGTTGGCTTCGAGCCCGCTGAGGATCTCGTCGGCTGTCTGCTTGGTCTTCACGATCTCGCTTTGCAGCTCTTCGTTGAAGAACTCGTAGCGATTGCGGCCGCGGCTCTTTGCCCGGTAGAGGGCAAGGTCCGCATTGACCAGCAGCTGCCTTGCATCGACGCCCTTATTGGCCGCGATGCCGATGCTCACGCCGAACCGGCACTGGTGGCCCTGATAGTCGACCGGCTGGCGCATTTCCTCGATGATGCGATCGGCGAGCGAGGCGAGCTTCTCTTCGCCGCGCCCATGGCTCACCACAACGAATTCATCGCCGCCGATGCGCGCGACGAAATCGGATGCCCCGGCATTGGCTTTGATGACCTTCGAAGCATGCATTAGCATGGCGTCGCCCGCCGCGTGGCCCAGCGTGTCGTTGATGTGCTTGAAGCGGTCGAGGTCCAGATGCAATAGCGCGGCGTTGCCGTCGAGCGGGCTGCTTTCGGCCAGCATCTGGTCGAGATAGCGGCGGTTCGGCAAGCCGGTCAGCGAATCGTGCAGCGCCACGTGCTCGATCCGAGCATTGGCCATTTCCAGCTCGGCGTTCTTCGACTCGGAAAGCTGGCGTTCCCGCACCAGGGTTTCGTTGAGCAGCACGTCGCTGGTCACGTCCCATTCTGCGCCGATCATCTTCGGCGTGCCGTCGCTGTCCTGAAAATAGCTTGCACGCGCGCGGACGTGGCGCACGGTGCCGTCCGGGCGAAGTAGCCGGTACTGCGAGGAGTAGGGACCCTTTGCGGCCACGGCAAGGTCGAACTCGCGCTGCGCCCGTGCGATATCCTCGGGGTGGACCGCCAGTGCCCAGTCGTCGTAGCCGCGCGCTTTTCCGTCGGCAGGCTTGCTGTAGATCTCGTGGACGCGATCGTCCCACAGCAGCTCGTCAGTGACGAGGTCTTGCTCCCATACGCCGATGCCCGAAGCCTCCAGCGCCAGTTCCAGCCTTCCGGACAGGCGCCTCAGTTCCGCGTAGTTTTTCTGCCTTTCGCCGAACAGCCGCCCGGCCACCAGAATGGGCAGCACTACCAGCGCAGCGGCGAGCCCCATGAGAGCCTGCAAGACCCGCTCGTTCTTCGGCACGGTCGGCCAACCGCCCTTCGGGATTGCCGATATCTGCCAGGAACCGAACGGCAGCTGCACTTCTGCCTTCACCGGATTGTTCTTGACGATATCGGCGCCACCGAAGAAGCGCTGGCCGTCACCGCCAAGCGCATCCTTTCCGGTAAGTGCCACATCTATGTCGAGATCGGGATCGCTGAGGCCGCTTGCGGCGTAGAGCCGGTCGATATCGATAGCCGCGGAGACAAGGCCCCAGAAGCGATCGCCGCCGCCCGCTGTCGGCACGAAAACAGGGATCCGGCCGATGAAGGCGCGCCCGCCCTGTCTGAGGTCGACGGGGCCCGCAAGCACGGATATGCGTTGGTCACGCGCCCTAAGCGCCGCCACGCGTTGCGCCTCGTTCTTTCGGTAGTCGAGCCCGATCGCCTTCTCGTTGCCCTCCATCGGATACATCAGCGAAATGACAAGGTCGGGCGCGCCGCCAATGTTGCGCAGCTGCGATTTTTGCTTGAAGAGATTGGCGGCGAGGGAGGCAAACCTCTGCTGCCCCATATAGGGCTCGGTGACGATGGCCGAGACAAGGCCCTGAACCAGCTGGAGATTGCCGTTGATGTTGCCTTCCAGCTTGGCGCGGATGATGTTGACCTTGTAGAGGACGTCGGCGCGCGTGAGTTGGTCCGAGACCCTTTTGTTCTGCTGATCGACGAAGATCGCGCAGATCAGGAGCACGACGAAAGCAATCACCGCCGGCAAATTGGCGGAAGAAAAAACGGCCTCTCTGACGCGACCGAGACTGAAACCCGCTCTGATCAATTCGACCCGAATGCCTTTCCTGGACGGCGATCCATCGGCCGAACCTAGTAGAAAGTGCTTAAATCAACACTTCCGCGGCTGCCGAAAGTCTCAGCATCGCGGCCTCCATCCCGCATTCGATCCACAAATTGAAGCCATGCTTAACGCCGCCTAACTGACGGTTTCATTCTTCCGAACTTTTTCGCCGGCCCGGGAATAAAGGGCCAACCTTCCCGGTCTTGCTGTGTAGCGAGGCCGGCATCCCAGCCACGCGCGCCCGGAAGGAATGCTGCGATGACCAGGATCTCCCGGGAAAACAGGAAAATTGCCGTCCGCAAGCCATGAAGAGGAGACTTCCGATGTTCAATATGACACGCCGAATGGTGCTCGGTTCCGCCGCCGCCGCTGCCGCCTTCGGCATTGCCGGCAAGCTGGAATTCGTGCCCGCCGCTTACGCTGAAACCCCGGTCGAGCCGCTGGTTGGCTTTTACAAATACAAGGTCGGCTCGCTCGAGGTCACCGCCATCTATGACGGCATCTGGCGCAAGCCCCACGACCCGGCCTTCATCAAGGACGTGTCGGTCGACGACACCAAGGCGGCGCTCGCAAAAGCGGGGCTGATCACCGAGTTCATGCCGATCCCGCTCACCGTCGTGGTGCTTAAGATGAACGGCCGCACCATCATGATGGACGCCGGCTCCGGCGTCGGCCAGTGGCAGGCCAACGCCACGCATCTGCCGGCCAACATGAAAGCCGCCGGCATCGACTACAAGGCGATAGACACTATTCTGATCTCGCATTTCCATCCGGACCATGTCTGGGGCCTGATGGAGAAGGGCACCAACGCGCCGGTGTTCCCGAATGCCGAGTTGATCGTCAACGCCACCGAATATAATTGGTGGACCGATCCCGGCCGGCTCGCCAAGCTGCCCGAGGGCCGCAAGCCGGCGGGCAAACGCATCGCCGAGAACTTCCCAAAATGGAAGAACTGGAAGCTGGTCGAGGACGGCGCGGAAGTGGTGCCCGGCATCCGCATCATGGCGGCGCCCGGGCACACGCCTGGACACTCCGTCTATCATGTCGATGCCGGCTCCGAGCAGTTCCTCGTCTCGGCCGACACCATGTATGTCCCGGCGCTGCTCGCCCCACATCCCGACTGGCAGGGCAGCTACGACCAGGACGGGCCGATGGCGATCACCACGCGCCACAAGGTCATCGACCAGGTGATCGCCGACAAGGTTCGCATCTGCGGCTCGCACTTCCCGTTCCCCGGCACAGGCAGCTTCATCAAGGACGGCAACGCCTACGCCTTCACCCCAACTGAGATCTGATCTCAAATCGGATCCTGAACAGAAAGCGACAGCTCTCATGAAACACGCACTTTTTGCGGTGCTCGGCGCCATTGCCGTGCTGACCGCGGCCCCCATCGCCATCGCCATTCCGGCCTATGCCGTGGACGACATCGAAGGCGCCGACGCGCCGGACCTGACGGCCGTGGAGGCCAAGATCGAGGCCAAGGACTATAAGGGCGCGCTGGCCGACCTGCGCGACCTCGCGCAGGACACCCAGCAGGCCGACGTCTACAATCTGCTCGGCTTCACGCTGCGCAAGACCGGCGACTACCAGACCTCGCTCACCTACTACACCAAGGCGTTGGAGCTTAAGCCCGACCACAAGGCCGCGCATGAATATCTGGGCGAGCTTTATGTCGAGACCGGCGACATGGCAAAGGCGAACGAGCAGCTCGCCTCGCTGCAAAAACTCTGCCCGTCGGGATGCGAGGAGCTTTCCGACCTCAAGCAGGCCATCGATACGAAGGTGACGAAGTAAGGCGTCTATTTCCTCGCCCCGCAAAGGGGGGAGCGGTGGACGCGAAGCGGCCGGAGAGGGGGCCCGGCACTGACCTTGCCCCTACGAGTGAGCCGGCGTTCCTCTCCCTCGCGCCGGCTCTGACCTTTTCAACCCGAGCACGTGCGGCAGCGCGTCCATCAGCCTGGCGCGCGCACGCATCTTTGCAAAGATTGGAGCGGACGATGACACCGACCGAACTAGCCCAAAAGCTTCACGCCAGGGACGTGGTCCTGCTTGCCGGCCGTCTGCTTCTATCGCTAATCTTCGTGCATGAGGGTCTGCAGCTGGCGACGCATTTCGAGGGCGCCGAGAAGGCGATGGCCGCGCTCGGCGTCGGCACGCCGCTGCTTTTGGCCACCATTGCGCTGCAGCTCGGCGCGGGCCTTTCGGTCGCGCTCGGCATTCTGGCGCGATTGGGCGCGATTGGGCTCGGCCTGTTCTGCCTGATGACGGCCGGCCTCTTCCACACCAATTTCGCCAGCCAGAACGAATTGCTGCATTTCGAGAAGGATCTGGCGATTACCGGCGGCATGTTCATCTTGGCGCTCGCCGGTTCCGGCAGGCTGTCGGTGGACAGGGTGCTGGCTGGGTTCGCGAAAGGGCCCAAGATCGATCCGCCTGTCGAGCAGCATCTGTCGGCGGGGGAGAGGAGCCTGCCGGTCTGAAGCTGGGTCTGTGCGAGGTGAGGGACCTCTACAGCACGCTCGTGATCCCGCCATCCACCAGCAGCGTCTGTCCCGTCACAAAACTTGCCGCATCCGACGCCAGGAACACCGCCGCGCCCGCCAGCTCCTCGACGTCGCCCCAGCGCCGCATCGGCGTGCGGCCGGTGAGCCAGGTCGAGAATTTCTCGTCAGCGACTAAGGCGGCGTTGAGCTCCGTCTTGAAGTAACCGGGCGCAATCGCGTTGACACGCACGCCGTGCTGGCCCCATTCGCCGGCCATCGATTTGGTCAGCATGGTAATCGCGCCTTTGCTCGCCGCGTAGGGCGCGATCGAGGGGCGGGCGAGCGCGCTCTGCACCGAGGAGACGTTGATAATGACGCCCTTGCGGCGCGCGATCATGCCTTTGACCGCGGCGCGGCTCACCTTGAACACGCCATCGAGATTGGTCGCCATCAGCGCGTCCCAGTCGGCGTCGGAAAAAGTCTCGAGCGGCGCGCGGCGCTGGATGCCGGCATTGTTGACCAGAATGTCGATCGGCCCGGTGCCGCTTTCGCTTGCCGCGATCGCCGCGTCGACCGACTGCGTGTCGGTAACGTCGATTATCGCTTCCGCCACCGAATAGCCATCGGCGCGCAGACGGTCGCCGGCAGTCTTGAGTTCGTCTGCCTTGCGGCCGCCGATGGTGACGCGCGCCCCGGCAGCTGCAAGCGCTTGGGCGAAGGCAAGACCCAGCCCGCGGCTGGCACCGGTGATGAAGGCATGCCTGCCTTCGAGGCCGAAGAGACGGCCGAGATAATCAGTCGAACGCAATTTTGCACCTTCATCGATCTGTCGCCGGCAAGCCCGCCGGCTGGCACCAGCGTGCCGCGCAGTTTGATGAAGCGCAAGGCGGGAGCCATTGTTGCTTTGGAGGCAGTCTCGAAGTTGAGATCCTTCGCAGCGTATCCGGTGATCGTCTTTCCCACCGTGTCGCCGTCCGATGTGCGCGGAGGTCTCTAGGCGGCGGCCGGCCGCCTTGGCTTGCGCAGAGTCTTCACACCGGCCATCTCGACGAAATTGGTCGCCGACTCCCAGAGGTAGTCGCCATAGAGGAAGGGCGCGAAGTCGCCAGCGCCCTTGATCGGCAGCGGCGCGATCTCGGCGTCGGCGCGCGGCTCGTAGAAGAAGGGGATCGAATAGCGCACCGCCTTCGGCGCGATCACGCGGTGGCGTGTCGCCTGAACCACGCCGCCCGTCCAGCGTTCCAGCAACTGGCCGAAATTGACCGCCAGCGTGCCGTCGGCAGGCGGCACATCGATCCATTCGCCGGCATGGTTCCTGGCCTGCAGACCTTCCACGCCGTCCTGCGCCAAAAGCGTCACGAAGCCGGAATCGGCATGCTCGCGGCCGATCACCAGCCGCCGCTCGCCCTTGTGCACGACCGAATATTCAGGTTTCGATAGGTCGACCGCGCCGTCCTCGGTGCGCAGCGGATAGCGGATCAGCCTGAGCGTCGAGATGCCGTCCCGGAAATGGCCGTCGAAAATGTCGTCCTCGAGCCCGAGGCTGCGCGCGATCGAGGCCATCAGCGCCGCACCGACCTTTTCCATCGAGCGGTAGTAATGCGCGACTGCCGCCTTCCATCCTGGAACGTCGCCCTCGGCGGGCAGCGGCGTGCGCTCCAGCAGCGGATCGTCGGCGGCGAATTCGGCGTCGGTATGGGCGATATCCGGCCCCATGTCGATCCCTTCCTTGTAGGACACCGCGGTCGGCTGCAACGGGAACCAGCCGCGATAATAGTTCGATTTCGAAGGGTCGAAATTCCAGCGCAGCAGCTTCCGCTTTTCCGCGTCAGGCAGCTCGAAGATCTTCAGCAGTTCGCCGCGCCGTTCGCGCGTCAGAAGCTCCGCGCCGGGAAAACCGCGCGCGGTCATGAAGCCGATGCCGGAGGCGGTGGCGAAGATCCGGCGGTCTGCCTCGCCGCGAGCCCGCGAGGGCGGGCCGAAGAGCGGTGCGATGTCGATGGCGGGGATGGTGTCACTCATTTCTCGATCCTTGCGATCCTTGGATCCGGCGTGCCGCAATCGTGAAGAAGCGCATGCGCGATGACAACCCGTGACGCAGGAAGGGCTAGCAACCCGCCTGTCGCGCGGGTGACCGCTATCCGTGCCTCGCTACTGCCGCCTGGATGGCGGCCATCCCCGGATCGCGGCCTTTGAGCAGATCGTCGACCGACCACGGCGCCGCTATGTCGGGATCGAGCGTCTTCACAGAGATCGGCTTGCGGCTCTTGCCTTGGTCGATTGCCGCCGCGGTCGCTGACGGCGTTCCGGTAGCGGAGCCCGGCTGGGCGATACCGACGAAACAATCGCCATAGGTCCGGCAACCGTCCTGAAGATCGTAGCGCTGCGTTGCGTATTGCAGCGTCACGCCCGAATGCGGCAGCGATACCTGTTGCTGGTCGGCGAAGAACGTCAGCCGGTCGCCGGGCGTGTCACCGACCAGCGTCACGCGGTCGCCGCCGGCCTGCTTGACATAGGCGACATCGACCATTCCGGCCGAGAAAGTGAACGGACTTTCGAGCACGAACACGCGCCCTTGCGTCCCGATGCGTGCCGGCCAGGCGGTGAGAAAATCCCGCGTCAGCATGAAATTGCCGCCGGTGTTGAAGCGCATGTCGAGGACGAGATTCTTGCGGCCGAGGCGAGACCGGTCGGCCTCGACCTTGGCGAGGAAGTCGCCGATCCTGCCGGTCTTGTCGTCGAGGTTCCGTCTGATCTCGACGACGATCGCGTCGAGCTCCGGCGCGTCCCGCCAGCGGAATGCCCGTTGCTGATCCTGCAGCGGCCAGGGCACGCGGTCCTTGGGAAGCAGCTTCACCCAGTCTTTGCGCTGCGGCTCCGGCGCAAGCTTGCGCTCGATTACATGGCCGTCGCCGGCCTGGAAGCGATAGGTCGCATCGCCTGTGGCGCGGGCAAGTCCGAGTGCATGCAAAAGGTCCGGCCGCGCCAGCGCGTCCATCGCCTCGATGTCGCGCCAGGCCGCGACGCCGCCATGCAGGCTGCGCAGCGCCGAACCGACGGCCGCAGCCGGATGACCGTCGACTGCGATCAGCCTGCTGCCCAGAAGATCGCTGTTCCTGGGGCTCGCCGTAATGACGTAGAAGGCGCCGCCCACCGGCAGGAAAGACACCGGCGCCCCATCGGCATGTGGCAGTTTGCAGGTGGTGTGGCCATTGTCGGCCAGCGCCGCGATCTGGCAGAGATCGACGGCGAATGCCGCTGCCTCGGTCGAGCCGGCTTTCGCCTCCAAGGTCTGCAGCCGATGCTCGGCCTCCCTGCGGGCCGCGTCCGAATAGGACCGATCGGCGTCCAGAAAATCTCGCCGGAAGATATTCAGGTCCTCGGTCTGAGCCTCGCGCGATATGGCGCCGTCCGGCGCGGCGGCGCGGCCAAGCGCAGCCAGCAGGCAAAAGAATGTCAGGGCAAGCAACCGGCCAAACATCATCGGTTCCTCATCTTCGATGCCCGGCCCCATCGCCACAGGCCAGAACAATGAGGCAGCCCGGCGTTCGGGCGCGTTCACATCTTCGCGAGCGGGCCTTGCCCGCAGGCGGTCGTCGGCGACGCATCGCGTCGGCCGCTTTCGGCAACGCGCAAGGGTCGCTCCACGGCCGCTCATGGATTGGCGTAAGGCCTTGTCGACATTCGTCTAAAGATGGCGATCCGCTTTCGAACCGGCAGGCAGATTTTGCTGCGAATCCGGGTCGCCTCAGGCTGCGATCCGAATGTGAATGCCGGCCTAACTTGTTCAATTCCTTACAAGAATTTAATGTGCTCCGCAATTGCGTGTCAAAATCCGCACTCCTATGCTTCCGCTCAAGATCGCGGCCTTTGTACCTGCTTCGGCATGTCCGCCGGCGCGATCGGCGGCGGTTCGACGGCCTTGCCACGAACGTCATGGATGCGGCTCGAAGGACAGGTGGGAGACGTGGACGACGAAGTCGTCAGCCGGCGCAAGCCACGCAGCGAGCGCGTGCCCTCCAGCGAGCCTGTGCCCCCGAGCGAGCCCGTGACCCGCAGCGAGTCCTTGACCGAGGTCCGGCCGGTGGCCGTGCGTCGGTCGCGGCGCGGCTGGATCATTGCGCTGCTCCTCGTCCTGGCTGCGGCAGGCGCCGCGTTCTGGCTGCATCCCGTTCAACTCCAGCAGCAGGGCGGCCACCGTGGCGGCGGCCGTTTCCGCGGCGTCGGCGATCTCGCGCAGCCGGTTGCCGTGGCGCCGGTGACGCAGGCCGACATCCCGATCGTGCTCGAGGCGCTGGGCACCGTGACGCCGCTGTCGACCGTCACGGTGCGCGCGCAGGTCAGCGGCCAGATCACTCAGATCGGCTTCACCGAGGGCCAGAACGTGAAGAAGGGCGATTTCCTCGCCCAGATCGACGACCGCGCGCTGAACGCCTCGCTGCATCAATGGCAGGGACAACTGGAGCACGACCAGGCGCTGCTCGCCGATGCCAAGCTCGACCTCGACCGCGACCTGAAGCTTACCTCAAACGCGGTCACCCAGCAGGCGATCGACCTGCAGCGCGCGACGGTGCAGTCCGACGAAGGCACGGTGATGTCCGACCAGGCACAGATCGAGGCCGTGCAGGTCAACATCGCCAACAGCCATATCACCGCGCCCGCCGATGGCCGCATTGGCCTGCGTCTTGTCGACCAGGGCAACTATGTGACGCCCGGCGACAGCACCGGCATTGCAGTGATCGCCGAAATGCAGCCGATCTCGGTGCTGTTCTCGCTGCCCGAAGACAGCCTGGCGCAAGTGCTGGAACAGACGCATGGCAATGCCGGGCTCAAGGCGACCCTGTTTGACCGCAACGATACCAAAGAGATCGCCGAAGGCACGCTGCAGACGATCGACAACCAGATCGATCCGACCACCGGCACGGTGAAACTGCGCGCCGTTTTCCCCAACACCGACGGCGCGCTCTATCCCAACCAGTTCGTCAACGTGCATCTGCTTGTGCGCACGTTGGCCGGGGTCAACGTGCTGCCCAACGCCGCCATCCAGCACGGCGCGCCGGGCACCTTCGTCTACCAGCTCAATGATGACAACACCGTCTCGGTGAAGACCGTGTCGCTCGGGCCGGGCAACGCCACTGTCACGCAGCTCCTCTCCGGTCTCTCGCCCGGCGCAAAGGTCGTGGTCGACGGCGTCGACCGGCTGAAGGACGGCGCCAAGGTCACCGTGCCTGACAGTGGCGCCGTGCCGGCCTCTGGCGGAAATGGCGCCGCAACACAGTCGCAAGCTGCCGGCGGTGAGGTCAGCGGAACTCCAGCCGCCGGCACCGGCAACAATAAGCCGGCCGTCAATTCCGCCGGCGCACCGGCAATGTCGAATGGCGAGAGCAACGGCGCGGCAGGCAATGGTTCGGCAGGCGGGAGCGCGACTGCGGCGAGCGATGCGTCCGGCCGCAAGCAGGGTCATCACCGTCACCATGATGGCAACGGCCATCGCCGCGATGGCAGTGCCGGCGCCAATAATGGCGGCGACAGCGGCCAAGGCCAATGAACGCGCCCAGCGGTCTCGTTGCCGGCTGGCTGAACCCGTCGCGGCCTTTCATCCTGCGGCCGGTGGCGACCACGCTGATCATGGCCACCATCCTGATCGTCGGCTTGATCGCCTATCTGTTCCTGCCGCTCTCGGCTTTGCCCGAAGTCGACTATCCGACGATCCAGGTTCAGACCTTCTATCCCGGCGCCAGTCCCGAGGTGATGACGACGTCGGTGACCGCGCCGCTCGAGCGCCAGTTCGGCCAGATGCCGGGGCTGGAGCAGATGTCGTCCGGCTCCTCGGCCGGCGCCTCGGCCATCACGCTGCGCTTCAGCCTCGATCTCAGCCTCGACATAGCCGAGCAGGAAGTGCAGGCGGCGATCAACGCATCGGGCAATCTCCTGCCCGCCGACCTGCCGGCGCCGCCGATCTACGCCAAGGTCAATCCCGCCGACGCGCCGATTCTGACCTTGGCGGTCACCTCCAAGACGCTGCCGTTGACGCAGGTCGAGAACTATGCCGAGACGCGGCTGGCGCAGAAGATCTCGCAGCTTCCCGGCGTCGGCCTGGTCTCGATCTCCGGCGGCGAGCGCCCGGCCGTGCGCGTGCAGGTCAAGCTCAAGGCGCTAGCCGCCATGGGCCTCAACATCGACGACCTGCGCACCACCATCGGCACGCTCAACGTCAACACGCCGAAGGGCAGCTTCGACGGCCCGGCGCGCTCCTACACCATCAACGCCAACGATCAGGTCGCCGATCCCAAGACCTATGCCGACATGGTGATCGCCTATCGCAACGGCGCGCCGGTGCGGCTGGGCGAGGTGGCCGACATCATCGAAGGGCCGGAAAACTCCAGGCTGGGCGCTTGGGAAAACCGCACGCCGGCGATCATCCTCAACATCCAGCGCCAGCCGGGCGCCAACGTCATCCGCGTTGTCGACGGCGTGAAGGCGCTGTTGCCGCAACTGCGCGCCGGCCTGCCGGCGGCGCTCAGCGTCGAGCCGCTCACCGACCGCACCACGACGATCCGCGCCTCGGTCGACGACGTCGAGTTCGAGCTGGCGATGGCGGCGCTCCTGGTCGTGCTCGTCACCTTCCTGTTCCTGCGCAACATCCCGGCGACGATCATCCCGAGTCTGTCGGTGCCGCTCTCCCTGGTCGGCACGTTCGCGGTCATGTATCTGTGGGGCTTCAGTCTCGACAACCTGTCGCTAATGGCGCTGACGATCGCTTCCGGTTTCGTCATCGACGACGCCATCGTCATGATCGAGAACATATCGCGCTTCATCGAGCATGGCGATGATCCGGTGACCGCCGCGCTCGAAGGCTCGGCCCAGATCGGCTTCACCATCATCTCGCTCACCGTTTCGCTGATCGCGGTGCTGATCCCGCTTCTGTTCATGGGCGATGTCGTCGGCCGCCTGTTCCACGAATTCGCCGTCACTCTGGCCATCGCCATCGTCATCTCGGCCATCGTCTCGCTGACTTTGGTGCCGATGCTGTGCGCCAGGCTGTTGAAGCCGCCGGCCGCGCGCAGGCCGGGCGCGCTGGCGCCCTGGAGCGAAGGCGCCTTCGAGGCGATCGCGCACGGCTATGCCGCGGCGCTGCGCTGGGTGCTCGACCGCCAGGCGCTGACCTTGCTGGTGGCGCTCGCGACCCTGGCGCTTACCATCTACTTCTACGACGTCATCCCGAAGGGTTTCTTCCCGGTGCAGGACACCGGCGCCATCTCGGCCATCACCGAGGCCGCGGGCTCGGCGTCCTATGCCGACATGGCGGCGCATCAGCAGGCGCTGGCCGACGCGATCCTGAAGGATCCCGACGTCTCCAGCCTGTCGTCCTTCATCGGCGTCGACGGCCAGAACATGACCGCCAACAGCGGCCACATGCTGATCAATCTGAAGCCGCGTGACCAACGCCAGGCGGACGCCAGCGCCATCATCAGGCGGCTGACGCAGGAGACGTCCGGGGTCACCGGCATAGCCCTGCACATGCAGCCGGTGCAGGACCTGACGGTCGATTCCACCATCAGCGCTTCGCAATACCAATATGTGCTGCAGGATTCCGATCCAGTCGAGCTTGCGGCATGGACGACCAAGCTCACCGACAGGCTCTCGGCGCTGCCCGAGCTTGCCGATGTCGCGAGCGACAGCCAGCAGAGCGGCCTTGCCGTCGACGTAACCATCGACCGCGCTACCGCCGCGCGCTTCGGCATCACGCCGGCCACCGTCGACAACGCGCTTTACGACGCCTTTGGCCAGCGCATCATCTCGACCATCTTAACCCAGTCCAACGAATACCGCGTTATCCTCGAGGCCGATCCGTCGGTCGGCCAGACGCCGGCCTCGCTGGGCTCGATCTATCTGCCGTCCTCCGGCTCCGGCCAGGTGCCGCTGTCGGCGATCGCCAGCATCAATATCCGCCAGGCGCCGTTGCTGGTGAACCACCTCGCGCAGTTTCCGGCCGCGACCATTTCCTTCAACCTTGCTTCCGGCGTCTCGCTCGGGGATGCCACCGCGGCAGTCACCGCCGCCAAGCGGGACATGCAGCCGCCCGCCGGCCTGACGACCGGCTTCCAGGGCGCCGCCCTTGCGCTGCAGAGCTCGCTCTCCAACGAGTTGCTGCTGGTGCTGGCGGCCGTCGCCACCGTCTATGTCGTGCTCGGCGTTCTCTACGAGAGCTTCATCCACCCGCTGACCATCCTGTCGACGCTGCCCTCGGCAACCGTCGGCGCATTGGTCGCGCTGATGCTCGCGGGTCATGACCTCGATGTCATCGGCATCATCGGCATCGTGCTCTTGGTCGGCATCGTCAAGAAGAACGCCATCATGATGATCGACTTCGCGCTGCAGGCCGAGCGGCTGCAGGGGCTCGACCCGCGCGAGGCGATCTACGAGGCGTGCCTGCTCAGGCTCCGCCCGATCCTGATGACCACTTTTGCGGCACTCTTCGGCGCGCTGCCGCTTCTGGTCGGCGGCCTGGCCGGCTCCGAGCTGCACCAGCCGCTCGGCATCACCATCGTCGGCGGGCTGATCGTCAGCCAGGTGCTGACGCTGTTCACCACGCCGGTCATCTATCTTGCCTTCGACCGGCTGACGCGGCGCGGCTCCGGCATTGCCGAAGCTCCTGCTGGCGGGTCCTCGCCGTGAACCTCTCTGCGCCGTTCATCGCTCGGCCGGTCGCCACCACGCTGCTCGCGATCGGCTTGGCCGCTGCCGGCCTGATCGCCTATTTCAATTTGCCGGTGGCGCCGCTGCCCAAGGTCGATTTCCCCACCATCTCGGTGCAGGCCTCGATGGCGGGCGCCAGCCCGGACACGATGGCGACCGATGTCGCAGCACCGCTGGAGCGCCACCTCGGCCAGATCGCCGGCGTCTCCGAGATGACCTCGCGTTCGGGCACCGGCTCGACCAATGTCGTGCTGCAATTCGGCCTCGACCGCGACATCAACGGCGCGGCGCGTGACGTTCAGGCCGCGATCAACGCCGCGCGCGCCGACCTGCCGTCGGATCTGCACAGCAATCCGACCTATCGCAAATACAACCCCGCCGATTCGCCGGTGATGATCCTGGCGCTGACCTCGCGCACGCTCACCCCCGGCCAGCTCTACGACGCGGCCGCGACCGTGCTGCAGCAGCGCCTGTCACAGGTCGAGGGCGTCGGCAATGTCGACCTCGGCGGCTCGTCGCTGCCGGCGGTGCGCGTCGAGCTCAATCCCGGCGCGCTATTCCATTACGGCATCGGCCTGGAGGATGTGCGCGCGGCCCTTGCTTCCGCCAACGCGCGCAGTCCGAAAGGTTTCGAGGAAGACGGCGCGTTGCGCTACCAGCTCTACACCAACGACCAGGCGAGCCACGCCGCCGACTTTCGCGATCTGGTCATCGCCTGGCGCAACAACGCGGCGGTCAGACTTCGCGACATCGCCGATGTCGAGGATTCCGTCGAGGATGTGCGCAATCTCGGCCTCGCCAATGGCGAGCCGGCGGTGCTTCTGGTGCTCTACCGCGAGCCCAACGCCAACATCATCGAGACCGTCGACCGCGTCCGCGCGCTGATCCCGACACTGCAGGCCTCGGTGCCGGCCGATGCGCGGCTCAGCATCGCGACCGACGGTTCGACCACGATACGCGGCTCGCTGCACGACACCGAACTCACGCTGGTGCTGGCGGTGCTGCTCGTCATCCTCGTCGTGTTCTCATTCTTGCGCGACTGGCGCGCGGCACTGATCCCGAGCGTCGCGCTGGTCGTCTCGATCCTCGGCACCTTCGGTGCGATGTATCTGCTCGGCTTTACGCTCGACAATCTATCGCTGATGGCGCTCACCATCGCCACCGGCTTCGTGGTCGACGATGCCATCGTGGTGCTCGAAAACATCACGCGCCACATCGAGGACGGCATGCCGCGCGGCAAGGCGGCGCTCGTCGGCGCCGGGGAAGTCGGCTTCACCGTGCTGTCGATGAGCGCCTCGCTGGTCGCCGTCTTTCTGCCGATCCTCTTGATGGGCGGCATACTTGGCCGCCTGTTCCAGGAATTTGCCCTGACGCTCTCGCTGTCGATCGCCATTTCGCTGGTGCTGTCGCTGACGGTGACGCCGATGATGTGCGCGCATTTCCCGCGCCCGGCTGCGAGCTCATCAGTCAGGCGCTCGTTCCTGGCGCGCTTCGGCGAAGGCGTGTTCGAACGCGTCCGCGCCGGTTACGGACGTTCGCTCGCCTGGTCGCTCGACAATGCGGAAATCATGCTGGTGGTGCTTCTCGCGGCCATCGTCTTCAACGTCTATCTCTACACGGCGGTGCCGAAAGGCTTCTTCCCGCAGCAGGACACCGGTGAGTTGATGGGCGGTCTGCGCGCCGACCAGGCCATTTCCTTCCAGCTGATGCGGCAGAAATTCGAGCAGCTGGAGCAGATCCTCAAAAGCGACTCGGCGGTCGAGAATGTGGTCGGCTATATCGGCGGCCGGCAGACCAATTCCGGCTTCGTCCAGGTCGCCCTGAAACCGAAGGGCGAGCGGGCGCCGCTGCAAGTCGTGCTGGCGCGGCTGCGCACGCAGCTCGGACAATTGCCCGGCGCGCAGCTCTTCCTCAATCCGCGCCAGGAGATCAGGGTCGGCGGCCGCCAAAGCCTGGCGACCTATCAGTACACACTGCAGGCCGACACCACCGCCGACCTCGACGAGTGGACGCCGAAGCTGGTCGATCTCCTGAAAAAGGCGCCTGAGCTCACCGACGTCAATTCCGACCGCGACGAAGCCGGGCTCGAAACCAACATCACTGTCGATCGCGAGAGCGCTGCCAGACTCGGCCTGACACCTCAAAGCATCGACGCCACGCTTTACGACGCCTTCGGCCAACGTCAGGTGTCGACGATCTTCAACGCCCGCAACCAGTATCATGTCGTCATGGAGGTGGCGCCGCACTATTTGCAGGACCCAAGCGCATTGAACGGCATCTATGTCAGCACCTCAGGCGCTGCGGCGAGCGGCACGCAGCAGACCAATGCGCTGGCCGGCAGCTTGACGGGCTCGCTGCGCAACCAGGCGACCAACGCCATCGCCGTCACCGGCCATGGCAGCGCCTCGAGTGGTGCTGCGGTCAGCACTTCGGCCGAGAAGATGGTGCCCTTGGCCGCCTTCAGCACCTACGGTCCGGCGACCATGCCGCTCTCGGTCAACCACCAGGGCCATTTCGTCGCCACGACCATTTCCTTCAACCTTGCCGATGGCGCGACGCTTGGCGATGCTTCGGCAGCGATCGACCGCGCCATGGCCGAGCTCAAAATGCCGGTCACGATCCATGGCTCCTTGGCCGGCACAGCGCTCGCCTTCCGCGCCAACCTGCTCAACGAACTGCTTTTGATCGCCGCAGCACTTGCCACGATCTATGTCGTGCTCGGCGTGCTTTACGAAAGCTATGTGCACCCGATCACCATCCTGTCGACGCTACCCTCGGCGGGCATCGGCGCGCTGCTCGCGCTCATCGTCACCGGCATGGAGTTCGATGTGATCTCGCTGATCGGCATCATCCTGCTGATCGGCATCGTCAAGAAGAACGCCATCATGATGATCGACATGGCTTTGCAGGCCGAACGCCAGGAAGGGCTCTCGTCCCGCGCGGCGATCCACAAGGCGAGCGTCCAGCGCTTCCGGCCGATCATGATGACGACCTTTGCCGCGCTGCTCGGTGCGCTGCCGCTGGCGATCGAGACCGGCACAGGCGCGGAACTGCGCCAGCCGCTCGGCGCGGCGATCGTCGGCGGCCTCATCGTCTCGCAGCTCCTGACGCTCTACACCACGCCGGTCGTCTATCTCTATCTCGATAGGCTGAGCGCGCGCAGACGCTCAGCGCGGCTTGCGCCGGCCGAGTGAGCTATTTGCCGGCAATGCGCCGGTGCACGCGGTCAAGACTCTCGGCGAAGGCCTCGAACGTGCCCCGTTCCGTCAGCTCGCGCAGCACTTGCTCGTTGATGCCGCCGCGCGTCGCATAATCCTGCGCAAGATGCATGAAATCTTCGTCCGGCGCCGTATCCGGCGCGTTGGCCAGCGCCTTGTAGATGCTGGTGATGTAGTCGCGGGCCTTGTCGCCCGGAACGCCTTGGCCGCGCACCCAGGCGTGGATCGTGTCGAGATATTTGAAATAGCTGGCATAGGTCGCGGTGACGACGCTGAGCGCATCGAACTCGCCCTGATCCTCGACCTCGATCACCCGGCCAAGCTTGCCGAAGAACGCCGCGACGATCGGGTCCGGCGGGCAGATGAGTGTCGCGCCCTGCAGGCGGGCGATCATCGGCATGGGCAGGGCCTTGCCGACATGCGCGGCCGGCGCCACGAGGCCGGCGATCTCCTCGCGCGATATCGTCGCGATCAGGCTGACGACGTGATGGTCCTTGCGGAACCGCAGCTCCTTCAGCACCTCGTGCGCGATCTGCGGCCGCACCGCCAGCATCACCGTGTCGCACTGGTCGAGCACGGCCTGGTTGTCGGCGGCGATGCGAACATCCGCAAAGCGCTGGGCAAGCGCCGCGGCGATCGCCTCGTTGCGCGGCGAGACCACGACCGGCGTCGTCTCGCCCGGCAGCGATTTCAGCCCGGTGACGATGGCCGAGCTCAAGGCGCCCGTGCCGACAAAGCCAAGTTTCATGGATATTCCGCCCTGTTTCGGATCGCGGCCGACAATAGCGCCGGCTTCGTCTGCGGCAAGGGGAGCGGGTGGCCGCGGTTACGGCCCCGAGGCGGTGAGGGTGCTGCGCGGGATAACAGCCTCACCTGAAGCCTCACTCAGCGCTTCGGCCCGAAACCGGGATAAGGGTCCAGCGGCACGATCGCCGCGATGTCCATCATTCCGGCTTCGATCAGCGGCAGCGTGGCGAGGTGGCCGCGCACTTCCTTCTCGTTGGCCGCCTCGAACATTATGCCGGTGCCGGGAACGTCGCCGCGGTTCCAGATCTGGCGCACCGCGCCTTGCACGTAGAGCGTCTTGCGCTGCTCGGATTCAGGCGGGAGCAGGGGAGCGAAATCGGCGTCGCTGAACTTCTGGGTGTTGCGGGTAAGCAGGGCAAAGAACTGCATGGCGGTCTCCTTCGTGGCTGGTTAATGCGGGAGATATTGCGCCGGCTGGTCAGACTGTCCAAGACTGATTAGGTTATGGTTGAGACATTTGAGGACTGAGTTGGAGGCAAAATGCTCGACCTGCGCCAGATCAGATATTTCGTCGCCGTCGCCGAGGCCGGCAATGTCGGCCGCGCCGCCGAGCAGTTGCACATTTCGCAATCGCCTCTGAGCCGGCAGATCATCCAGCTCGAGGAGCAGCTCGGCGTCCCCTTGTTCGAGCGCGTGAAGCAGCGCGTCCATCTCAATGCCGAGGGCAAGGCCTTCCTTGCCGAAGCCCGCGCGCTGCTCGCCAATGCGGCGCGGCTGGAAGAACTCGGGCGCAATCTCGCCAGCGGCGCCGCCGGCAGCCTGGCCATCGGCTATGTCGAGGGCGCCGTGCATTCCGGGCTGGTTGCCGCGATGCTGAAGGACTTTCGCCGGGCGCGGCCGGATTTCCACCTGCAACTCAGGAGCCGGCGAACCGCGGCGCAGTTCGACGATCTAAGGCAGCGGATCCTTGACCTCGGTTTCGTCTATTCTCCGGCGCCCGAGGGCGATCCCGATCTTGAAAGCATGCTGGTGCGGCGCGAGCCGCTGGTGCTGGCAATGCCGGAAAGCGATCCGCTCGCCAGTGTCGCCGACATCGCACCCGGCCATCTCGATGGCCGGGTCTGGATCACCGTCGTGCGCCAGCCCGGCGACACCAACCGCGCGCAGTTCCTGGCGGCCTGCGTCGAATCCGGCTTCATGCCCGATATCGCCTATGAGACGAACGACCCCTTGACCTCGCTCGGCCTGGTCAGCGCCGGCCTCGGCCTCGCCACGGTCCAGGAAAGCCTGCGAAGCGCCGCACCGCCTGGCGTGATCTTCCGCGACCTGCCCTGGTTCAAGCGCAGCGTGTCGATCCATCTGGCATGGCGCAGGAATGATCGGCGGGCGGTGATTGGGGATTTGAGGAGGGCGGTAGGGGTTAGGCAGTAAGCAGTAGGCAGTAGGCAGTAGGCAGTAGGCAGTAGGCAGTAGGGCCTGTCTTCCCTATTGCCTACTGCCTAATCCCCACTGCCTACATTTTGTCTATCACCGACTGCACCCCTTCCGTCGGGGCGTCGACCGACGAGCCCGCCACCATGATGGCGGCGACGATCGCTTCCGGGTCGTTGACCACCAGCGGCTTCACCCTATGCGCGGTGTGGATGAAGCCCTCCTCCGACATGTGCTCGATCAGCGCCAGCATCGGGTCCCAGAAACCCTTGACGTTGGCGAAGACGATGGGCTTGCGGTGATGGCCGAGCTGCGCCCAGGTCATGATCTCGACGATCTCCTCCACCGTGCCGATGCCGCCCGGTAGCGCCACAAAGGCGTCGGATTTTTCGAACATGCTATGCTTGCGCTCATGCATATTGTCGGTGATCAAGAGTTCATCGAGCTTGTCGAGCGCACTTTCGGTCGCTTCCTTGTTGATCAGGAAGCGTGGGATGATGCCGGTGACTTTGCCGCCGGCCTTGAGAGCGCCATCGGCGACGGCGCCCATGATTCCCTTGGTGCCGCCGCCATAGATCAGGCGCAACCCGGATTTGGCAAGCGAGCGGCCGAGCGTGTGGCCGGCCTTGATATAGGCCTCGTCGCGGCCCGGAGACGAGCCGCAATAGACGCAGACGGATCGAATCGTGTTCATGGCGATGATTGGTGATGGGGACGGTTGGCCGGGTCAAGCCCGCCGACGGGCTTTTTCTTGTGAGCGTGGAGAAAACACGCTAGACCGGGCGTTAGGTGGCTAAGGGGGCACTAAGGAATTATGGCTATCAATCCTTCCAAGGCGTTTTTGTTTGCGGCGGGCGGCGTTGTCGCCGTCGCGGCGGTCGCCTACGGCTCGGGCGCGCTCGACCCTTATATCAACAACCAGAAGCCGGCGCAGGTCGCGGCGCTGCCGCAGGGCGATGCGAAACCCGCTGAATCCTCGAGCACGGGCACGGAGGCGCGCGTGCCCCAGGCTCCTTCAAACACAATGGCTCCGGCGAATACGATGGCGCCTGCCAATAAGATGGCGCCGGCCACCACAACGCCCGCCCAGGCGCCAGCCGCCGCTACAGGCCCGACTCTGCCGACCTTCGATGTCGTGCGCGTCGAAGGCAATGGCTCGGTCGTCGTCGCCGGCAGCGCCGCGCCCAACGCCAAGGTCGAGATCCTGAGTGGCGGCACCGTGCTCGGCTCGACCGATTCCGGCCCGGACGGCGCCTTCGCCATCGTGCTGGACGATCCGCTGAAGCCGGGCGACTATACGATCACGCTGCGCCAGACGGTCGGCGGCACTACCGTCGCCTCGGCCCAGACCGCCGTCGTCTCGGTGCCGCAGAGCCCGACGGGTCAGGTGCTGGCCATGGTCGAGGAGCCGGGCAAGGCCTCGCAACTGATCACCGTGCCGCAGGCCAAGACCAAGCAGGCGGCGCCGGGCGCAACCGGTGAGGCGGCGGCGCCTGCGGCCCAGGCTCCGGCTGCGACCGCGCCGACTGCATCCGACACGGCCTCGGCGCCGGCTGCGACCGCGCCGGCCGCCACCGACCAGGCGACCGCGCCGGCTGCGGGTGCCGCGGCGGAGCCCAAGATCGCCGTCGAAGCGGTCGAGATCGACGGCGGCAAGATCTTCGTCGCCGGCACGGCCGATCCCGGCCGCAAGGTGCGTGCCTATGCCGGGGACATGCTGCTCGGCGATGCAAAGACTTCGCCCGACGGCCATTTCCTGATCGAGGCGAAGCGGGACATCCCGGTCGGCAGCTACACCATACATGTCGACGGGCTGGATGATGACGGCGTCAAGGTCGTCGCCCGCGCCGCCGTACCGTTCGAGCGCGAGCCCGGCGAGTCGATGGCCGCCGTCGCCCCCAGCGAGATGAAGACGGGCGAGGCCAAGCAGGCCAAGGCGCCCGCGACCGCTGAAACCAAGCCGGCCGCAACGGCCGAAGCGGCCAAGCCCGCCGAGGCTCCAGCCAAAGTCGCTGAAGCGACGCCCACGACCGATGTGCCCGAGACGGTCGCGCCCAAGCTCGAACATGCCGACAGCGCGGTCATCATCCGCCGCAACGACACGCTCTGGCGCATCTCGCGCCGCGTCTACGGCCATGGCACTCGCTTCTCGACCATCTATCTGGCCAACCAGGACCAGATCCGCGATCCCGATCGCATCTGGCCGGGCCAGGTGTTCAAGGTGCCATCCAAGTCGAAGGAAGGCGAGGATGCCGACATGAAGGCTTTGGGCGAGCAGATGACCACTCCGACGAAGACGGAGTGAAGGTGGCGATTGGCTGATCTCCCCCACGAGCGGGGAGATTAGCTCTCTATCCATCCGCCTAGCTTGCCCTCCCATCCTTCATCGTCTATCGCCGATGGACGATGACCGAATCCCCCGAAATCCGCTGCAGCGACAGTCACGCCATGGCGCTCCGCCTGGCGGCGCTTTCGCATCCGGCACGCATCGAGATCCTGAAGCGCCTCTCGGCCAGCTCCTGCTGCTCCTGCCGTGAGGTGGTCGATCATCTCGACCTCGCCCAGTCGACCGTCTCGCAGCATCTGAAGGTGCTGGTCGAGGCGGGGCTGGTCCGCTTCGAGGCCGACCGGCAGCGCTCGCGCTATGCCGTCGACCACGCCGCGCTGGCCGGTGTGTCGGCCTCGCTCACCGAGCTCGTCAACTCCTGCTGCCCCAGCCTCTCACCCAAAAGGCAAGACTAGTGGCCGAAAAAACCGTATCCGCCGAAGCCGGCACCCTCACGACCCTGCGCAACCTCTGGCCCTATATGTGGCCGGCCGAACGCGCCGATCTTAGAGCCCGCGTCACCTGGGCGACGCTGCTTCTGGTCGTCGCCAAGGTCACCTTGGTCGCCGGCCCGTATTTCTTCAAATGGGCGACCGATGCTCTGGCTCACGCCTCGAAGGCGCCGCCGCCGCTGCCAGCTTTCCTGCTCGCGCCGATTATGCTGGTCATCGCCTACAACCTGTTGCGCCTGGTCCAGCTCGGCTTCAACCAGCTGCGCGACGCGCTGTTTGCCCGGGTCGGCCAGTATGCGGTGCGCCAGCTCGCCTACCGCACCTTCGTCCACATGCACCAGCTGTCGCTGCGCTTCCATCTTGAGCGCCGCACCGGCGGCCTGTCGCGCATCATCGAGCGCGGTACCAAGGGCATCGAGACGATCGTGCGCTTCATCATGCTGAATACGGCGCCGACCATCCTCGAATTCGCGCTGACGGCCGGCATTTTCGCCTTCACCTATGGCTGGAAATACGTCGTCGTGGTCGCCGTGACCGTCTGGCTCTATGTCTGGTTCACGGTCAAGGCGAGCGACTGGCGCATCTCGATCCGCCGCGACATGAACGACAGCGACACCGACGCCAACACCAAGGCGATCGACTCTTTGCTCAACTTCGAGACGGTCAAATATTTCACCAACGAGCGCATGGAGGCCGAGCGCTTCGACCGCTCGATGGCGCGCTACGAGATCGCCGCGACCAAGACCTGGACCTCGCTGGGCTGGCTGAACTTCGGCCAGGGCCTCATCTTCGGCCTGGGCACCGTCATCGTCATGTGCATGTCGGCGCTGGAGGTGCAGGCCGGCACGCAGAGCGTCGGCGACTTCGTCTTCATCAACGCCATGCTGATCCAGCTCTCGGTACCGCTCAATTTCATCGGCTTCATCTACCGCGAGATCCGGCAGGGCCTGACCGACATCGAGCATATGTTCGACCTGCTCGACGTGCCCCAGGAGATCGTCGACAAGCCGGATGCCAAGCCTTTGAAGGTCGGTCCCGGCAAGGTCGAATTCCGCGACGTGCATTTCTCCTATGATCCTAACCGCAAGATCCTGAAGGGGGTCTCCTTCGAGGTGCCGGCCGGCAAGACGGTGGCGATCGTCGGACCGTCCGGCGCCGGCAAGTCGACCATTTCCAGGCTTCTGTTCCGCTTTTACGACGTGCAGCGCGGCCAGGTGCTGATCGACGGCCAGGACATCCGCGATGTCACGCAGGAGAGCCTGCGCGCGGTTCTCGGCATGGTGCCGCAGGACACGGTGCTCTTCAACGACACCATCGCCTATAACATCCGCTACGGCCGCGTCAGCGCCAGCGAGGAGGAGGTGCGCAAGGCCGCCGAGCTGGCCCAGATCGGGCCGTTCATCGACAAGCTGCCGGAGGGTTACAAGTCGATGGTCGGCGAGCGCGGGCTGAAACTGTCGGGCGGCGAGAAGCAGCGCGTGGCGATCGCCCGCACCATCCTCAAGGCGCCGCCGATTCTGATGCTGGACGAGGCGACCTCGGCGCTCGACACCCAGACCGAGCAGGAAATCCAGGCCGCGCTCGACCTCGTCAGCAAGGGCCGCACCACCATCGTGATCGCGCACCGCTTGTCGACGGTGATCTCGGCCGACGAGATCATCGTGCTCAAGGACGGCCAGATCGCCGAACGCGGCACGCATGCGGCGTTGCTCGCCAAACACGGCCTCTACGCCTCGATGTGGGACCGCCAGCGCGAAGCGACCGAAGCCGAGGAGCGCCTGCGCATCGCCCGCGAGAGCGACGAGCTGGGGGTTGTTGTGCGGCGCAGGACGTCGGAGGTGAG
The DNA here is from genome assembly GCF_029625735.1 of Mesorhizobium sp. WSM4935. Lineage (NCBI taxonomy): Bacteria > Pseudomonadati > Pseudomonadota > Alphaproteobacteria > Hyphomicrobiales > Phyllobacteriaceae > Mesorhizobium > Mesorhizobium sp. WSM4935. The sequence goes on from NZ_JARTVR010000012.1 coordinate 26,896, forward strand.
CTAGCGCCGACTTCACCTTCTTCCCAAGGGGAGAAGGGAAGGGCGAAATCCCCCTTGACCTCAACTTAACTTGAGCTTGCAAACCGTCTCCGAGCCCCTGCGAAGCAACTCGTCCAAGAACGGAGACAGATCGAAATGAGCATCAAGAACCACCGCACCGGCAGCGTGTTCCGGGTCGATAAATTCGTCGTGCCGGCGCAAGCGCGCGACGAAATCCTCGGCAAGGTCATCATGACGCACGAATTGCTGCGCCAGCAGGAAGGCTTCGTGCAGGATTTCCTGCTGGAACAGTTCTCCGGCCCGGGCGAGTTCAACATCGTCACCCTGGTCGAATGGGAAAGCCAGGACGCCGTCGACAAGGTGGTGCCGATCGTCAAGGCAGCGCATGAGCGCATCGCCTTCAGCGCGCAGGAAACCATCGCGCGCCTCGGCGTCAAGGCCGACATCGCCAACTACCAGCGCGTGCCGGAGGTGTAGGAGGGCCATCCGGCGCCAGGCGCGGTTACGGTGATGCTCAGCACCTGACCGGTGCGAGAGTCGCTCACCATGTTTTCGAAGCCGCGCCATTCGGCGGCGAGGATGAAAAGCGTCTTGCCGTCGGCTCCGCCCAGCACGCAGGCAAAGCAGCCGCGATCGACCTCGACCTTGTCGACTTTCTCGCCGCCCTCGCGCACCCTGACGCAGTGCCGGTTCGGTACATCGGCATACCAGACACAGCCTTCGGCATCGATGCAGATGCCGTCGGGATAGTCGTTGCCGAGGTCAGCCCAGACGCGCCGCTTGGAAAGGCTGCCGTCTTCGCCAATATCGAAGGCGGTCAGCCGCCTGGCGTGAGATTCGGCGACGATCAGCGTCCGGTTGTCCGGTGTCACCGCCATGCCGTTGGCGAAGGCGATATCCTCGGCAACCTGTCGCAGCGTGCCGTCCGGCGCGACCAGCACGATGGTGCCCGGCCCGAAATGCTCGCCCGGTGCCGGTGCTGGTCCGCCGCCATTGACGTAGACGTGGTTGCGGCCATCGACGACAATTTCGTTCCACGAGTTCTTCGACAGTCCCGTGAGGTCGGCATGTGCGACGAGCCCGCCATTTGCCTCCTGCCGGAGCAGAAGGCCATCCCGACCCGAAACGACGAGCAGTCGTCCATCAGACAGCCAGTCGATCGAATAGGGCAGGACAGCCGGCACGGTCAGCATGACCTCGCTCTTGCCCTCTTCGTCCACGGCGACAATCTTGCCGGTGCCCCAGTTGCAAAGCCAGAGCCGCCCCTCATGCCAGCGCGGAGATTCGCCGAAGGCGAGGCCTTCCATGATGATATTGGCTTTCCTGACGCTGCTCGATGACGACATTGGCCGGCTCCCTGGGCGCGTTGTCCAGCCTAGGACGGATGAGATGGCCGGGTTCCTACAGTCGTGTTGAAAGTCGCGGCTATCATCGCCGTACCCGCCGCTCACTCTTTCCCATTGTTGCGTTGCGGGGAGGGGGGCTTTCGGCTATTGAGGCGCAACCTGAAACAGGGACCGCCCCCAAAGTCCTATGACGCTTCTCGACTCCGTCAAGAACACGTTCGTCCCGATCCATCGCGAAGGCTATCCCTTCATCGCCGCCTTCGCCGCGGCAACGCTGTTTCTCGGCTATTTCTCCTCGATCCTGTTCTGGATCGGGCTGATCCTCACCGCATGGTGCATCTATTTCTACCGCGATCCCGAGCGCGTCACGCCGGTCGACGACCGGCTGGTGGTGAGCCCGGCCGACGGCGTGATCTCGGCGGTCGGGCCTGCCGTGCCGCCGAGCGAGCTTGGCCTGGGCTCGGGCGAGATGACCCGGATATCGGTGTTCATGAACGTGTTTTCCTGCCACATCAACCGCGCGCCGGTGCGCGGCCGGATCACGCGCATCGAGCACAAGCCCGGCAAATTCCTCAATGCCGAGCTCGACAAGGCGAGCGCCGAGAACGAGCGCAACGGCCTGGTCATCGACAGCCCGAACGGCACGATCGCCGCCGTGCAGATCGCCGGGCTGGTGGCGCGCCGCATCGTCTGCTGGGCCGAGGCCGGCGGTACGATCGCCATCGGCGAGCGTTTCGGCCTGATCCGCTTCGGCTCGCGCGTCGATGTTTTCCTGCCCTCGGGCGCCGTGCCGCGCGTCGCGGTCGGCCAGACGGCGGTCGGCGGCGAGACGGTGCTTGCCGAATTTGGCGGCACGGCGGTCACGCCCTTGGTCAGGATTTCCTGAGCATTGGGCGCGCCGTTCAAGAAATTCGAGGCCCACGCCAGCGGCGGACCGCGCATCCGCGAGATCCCGATGCGCATGGTGCTGCCCAACCTGGTCACGGTGCTTGCCATCTGCGCCGGCCTTTCGGGCATCCGCTTCGCCTTCGAGAACCGCTTCGAGATCGCAGTGGTCATGGTGCTGCTCGCCGCCTTCCTGGACGGCATCGACGGGCGGCTGGCGCGCATGCTGAAGGCCACCTCGAAATTCGGCGCGCAGATGGATTCGCTGGCCGACATCGTCAATTTCGGCGTTGCGCCGGCCCTGGTGCTCTACGCCTTCCTGCTCGATCGCGCCGGCTCGCCGGGCTGGATCGCGGCACTTCTCTTCACCATCGCCTGCGGCATGCGGCTTGCCCGCTTCAACGTGCTGGCCGACGACACCGACCAGCCGGCATGGCAGACCGAATATTTCGTCGGCGTGCCGGCTCCGGCCGGCGCCGTTCTGGTCATGCTGCCGCTCTATCTCTATTTCCTGCGGCTCGGGCTCGAGCCCAGCCGGCCGGCCGCCTTCATCGCCACCGGCTTCACCGTGCTCATCGCCTTCCTTCTTGTCAGCCGTCTGCCGGTCTATTCGGGCAAGAGCGTCAAGGTTCCGGGCGACAGGGTGCTGCCGGTCATCCTCGGCGTGGTGCTCTACATCCTCTTGCTGATGACCTATCCCTGGTACACGCTGACCGCTTCGGTCGCAGGGTATCTGCTGTTCCTGCCGCTCTCCGTGCGCGCCTATTCGAAGCGGGCCATGCGCGAAGGCGAAAAGGTGCCGCCCTCGGATATCGGTTAAAGCCGGCGCCTATCTAAGCCGCCGCGCTCAGCCCCAGCCGGTCGATCGCCAGTTTGCGCGCCGAGATGTAATCCGTCTTGCCCGAACCCAGCACCGGAATCTCGTCGACCTTGATGATGTCGTTGGGCACCATCAATTCGGCGGCACCCGCCTTCTTGCCGAACTGGCGCAGTTCCTCGGCATTGGCGTCGTCGGCGGTAGTGACCAGCACGATGCGCTCGCCGCGCCTCTTGTCGGGCACGGCCACCGCCGCGTGGCGCTCTTCCGGCCACAGCGACTGCACCAGCATCTCGACGGCGCCCAGCGACACCATCTCGCCGGCAATCTTGGCGAAGCGTTTGGCCCGGCCGCGTATGGTGATGAAACCCTCGCGGTCGATCGAGACGATGTCGCCGGTGTCGTGCCAGCCTTCCAGTAGCTGCAATTCACCGGGACGGTCGGCGGTCATATAGCCCATCATCATGTTCGGCCCGTCGAGCCACAGCCGGCCGCCCTCGGCGATACCCTCGACCGGCTCCAGCTTCATGCGGATGGCCGGCAGCGGCCGCCCGACCGTGCCGTCGCGGCCATGGATGGCGGTGTTCACCGCCACGACGGGCGCGGCTTCGGTCAGCCCGAAGCCTTCGACGATCGAGGCCTGGAAGCGGTCGCGATAGGTGCGCCGTGTTTCCGGCTTCACCGCTTCCGCGCCGGCCACGACGAAGCGCAGGCTGGAGAAGTCGCCGTCCTTGGCGGTGCGGGCATAATTGGCAAGGAAGGTGTCGGTGCCGAACATCACCGTCGGCTTCACCTTGCGGGCGATCTCGGGGATGATCTTGTAGTGCAGCGGCGAGGGGTAAAGGAACAGCTTTATGCCGAGCACCAGCGGCAGGACGGTGCCGCCGGTCAGGCCGAAGGAATGGAACACCGGCAGCACATTGAGCAGGATGTCCGCCGGCGAGACGGAGACGCGCGCTTCCGCCTGCATCACATTGGCGAGCAGGTTACGGCTCGACAGCACCACCGCCTTCGGCGTGCCTTCAGAGCCCGAGGTGAACAGGATGACGGCTGGCTTCGAGGCTTGCTGGCGCTGCAAAGGCAGGCGCCACAAAAGCGCGGCCGCGACTTTGTCGAGGGTCGTCACGCTGGCCCGCACATCCTCCAGCCAGAGCATCTTCGCGCCGCCCGCCTCAACCGCGGCGACGATGTCGTCGATGCCGGCTTTTTCGATGAAGGTGCGGGACGAGATCACGGTGCGGATCACGGCGGTGCGGACCGCCGCGGTCACGCTCGCCGGGCCGGCGGTGTAGTTGACCATTGCGGCGACGCGGCCCGCCGAGATCAGGCCGACGAAGGTGAGCACCACGCCATTGGCGTTGGGCAAGAGCACGCCGACCGCTTCGCCGGGCGCCGTCACCGCCTCGAAATGGCGGCCGAGCACGCGAGCGCCGATGAACAGCTTGCGGTAGCTGAGCGAACCGGAAATCACATCCTCGATGATCGGGCGCGAAGGGCCAACGCGATCGGCGGCGTCGCGCATGGCGAGGAACAGCCCTCGGTCGAGATTGGTGCCGTAGAGCCGCGCTTCGGCGAAACGGTCGAACAGCGCGTTGGTGTTGGAGGCCATGTCGGGATTGCGCGCCGTAAGCTCGGCGATGGTCATCGGCTCCAGCGCGCTCACCGACAGCCGCGGGAACCAATGGCGTGGCGCTTTCTCCTTCGGCGTCAGCGACACCGGCAGGTCGCGCGTGCCGGCAACGAAGATCGGCACAATGCGGGCGTCGGCCTGCATGGCCATGCGGGTGATGGCGCGAAACAGCCGGAAGGATTTGACATCCGGCTCGACATTATCCGGCAGGTAGACGGCAAGCCGCCCCTTGCCCTTCAGCACGCGCACCAGCCGTCGGCTGACGAAGACATGCTCGGCGTTGAAGGCGATGGTGCGGGCAAGCTCGCGCCACGGCTCCAGCCAGGGCGAGCGCGCCGAGGCGTCGTCCAGGATATGCAGCGTATCGTCGGGAAGCAGCGACAGCATCAGCGCCGGCTCGAAGCGCGACTGGTGCGAGACGACATAGATCACCGGCGTCTTGGCGCTGCGGGCAATGCGGATGCGGTTGTCCACGATGCGATAGGCGAGCTTGAACGGCACATAGAGCAGCGCCTGGGTGAAGCGCAGGTCGAGCCGGAACCGTTCGATCACCGCGATCAGCAGCCAGGCAAGAACAAGGCCCGCCAGCAGCGCTAGGGTCAGGATCATGCCGCTCTCTCCCAGTCTCCTCCAGCGCGGCTCTTGAGCGGCCGCTTCGGCGGCAGAAGGTAGCGGAAGTGGGGGCAAGGTCAATGTGGGGGGAAGGCCGGGCTCCCCCTTCTCCCCTTGTGGGCCTGTTCTCGCTGACTGCGCAACAGGCCCACAAGGGGAGAAGGGGACAGGCGCCTACGCCGTCTTCAGCCTTCCGCTGATGAAGCGGAACTCCTGGCTCTTGCCGCCAAAGCCGTAGGCCGCGGCCGGCACCTCGTGCACCAAAGCATAGCTTTCCTCATGCACCCCTTGGAGCAGCCGGCCGAAAGCCTCGAAGATCGCCTTGAGATAGGCTTCGAGCTCAAGCTTGGTGTTGGTGCCGTCGACGACCTTGATGTCCAGCCAGAACGTGTTGGTCCCGAGCTCGGCCAGCGACTTGCCGCCGGCGAACCAGTGCTGCGGATCGATATAGTTTACTGCCACGGCGGTGACCGTCGGATCCTTGCGTAACTCCCTTGCGGTGATCTCAGTGATCTCCCTGGCAATCGCGGCGGACAGCTTGGCGTCGGGCCTGCCGGTGACGCTGACATTGATGATCGGCATTTTTCTCTCCTTCGGTTCGAGGTCTTGTGCCTTCGAATGGAAGGAGCGTGCCATCATCATACCATCAAAAAAATCGAATTGTTTTTGATAAATGCTTCGATATCGTCGAAGTGTGGAAACGCTCGATCCCGATCTGCTGAAAACCTTTCTCGCCTTCGTCGACGGCGGCTCGCTCGCCAAGGCCGCGTCCGCCGTCGGCCGCACGCCGTCGGCGGTGACCGCGCAGATGCAGCGGCTGGAAGAGATCGTCGGCGAGCCGCTACTCACCCCGCAGGGCAGGGGACGCGGGTTGACGCCGGCAGGCGAAGACCTTGTCGGCCATGCACGGCGAATTCTTGCCGTCCACACCGAAGCCTGGCTGGCGCTGAAAGGCGCGCGCGCCGGCGGCCGCATAGCCATCGGCACGACGCAGGATTTCGCCGACCACGGCCTGCCGGACCTGTTGCGCGCCTTCGCGATCAGCCATCCGCGCGTCAGGATCGAGCTGCGCGTCGGCCGTTCCATGGAACTCGGGTCGGCGCTGCAGGCGGGCCAGCTCGACCTCGCGATCACCATGCGCCATTCCCCATCGCCGGATGAAGCCGCTGTGATCAGCGAGTCGATGCTGTGGCTGTGCTCGGAAAAAGGGCTGGCGGCGCGGCAGGAGGTGGTGCCGCTGGCGCTGCTCGATCCCTATTGCGGCTTCCGCGAGGCCGCGCTCAACGCGCTGGACGCTGCCGGCCGCCGCTACCGTATCGCCGCCGGAAGCGCCAGCCTTGCCGGTCTGCGCAGCGCGGTCAATGCCGGCATCGCACTGACGCCGCGCACCCGGCGTTTTGCCCATTCCGGCATCGTCGAGGCATCTGCCGATTTCAACCTGCCGCCGCTGCCGATGGCCGATTTCGCCATCCGGCTCGGCCGCGAAGCGGCCCGCCCGGCGCGGGATCTTGCGGAGCTTCTCGGCGGCGGGCTGGCCTTGTCGTCCTGATAAAAATCGCGGTGCGACATCCCGCGAATTCCCGAACAAACAATTCCCAAAGAAAAAGCCGACCTTTTTGCGGGTCGGCTTCTAGTCGGACGGGTCGAGGGGTTTGGGGGGACTTGGGGGGTGACCCGTCGATCTAACAATGCCTGAGCCGGATGATGGTTCCGTGAGTGGCGAAATATTTTTACGCCGTCGCGGACTTCGCCTTCAGCCAGTCGCGCCCGGCATGGGCAAAGACCGCGCAAAGCACGATGGCGCCGCCGATGACGCTGGCCATCGGCGGAACCTCGCCGAGGAACAGCAGGGCAAACAGGATGGCGAAGGGCACCTCGGCCGAGCCGAGCAGCCCGGCTTCGGCCGACGGGATCAGCCGCGAGCCTTCCGTCCACAGGATCGAGGCCAGCGCGAAGGAGCAGCCGAAGGTGGCAAGCAGCACCACGTCGCGCGTCGAGACGGCCAGCGGATCGGTGACGAACCAGCCGAGCACGAAAAGCAGGAAGGCCGAGACGGCGCCCGCCCATACGACCGGCGAGTCGCGGAAAGCGCGCACCATGATCATGTAGAGCGCGCTGCCGGTGGTCATCAAAAGCGCCAGCCCGTCGCCGAACAGGTGTCCGCTGCCGAGGCCGGCACCCACCATGATGGCGACGCCGCACAGCGATACGGCGGCCGCGACCATGGTCTGCAGCCGGAACTTTTCCCGCACCAGCAGGAAGGCAAGCAGCGCCGCGATGAAGGGCGAGGTCGCGTAAATGACGGCAACATTAGCGACATAGGTGAATTTGAAGGCAGAGATGAAGGCGATACTGGCGGCAGCACCTTCAATCGCGAGCAGCCAGCCCCGCCAGCCCAATCTCAGGCTCTCGCGTCCGCCCGAGCGGCGCCGGCGCCACAGCACATAGAGCGTGATCAGGATCGAGCCGAAAAAGCCGCGCCAGCAGGTGATGGTCAGCGGGTCCGCATGGATCGACTTGGTCAGCACGCCGGTGAGCGCGAAGGCGACAGCCGATGCCGACACCAGGATGATGCCGAGCGTGCGCTCGGCCGCCACGTCGGCGGCGGCAGGCGCAAGCTTTTCGGGCATGTCAAGCGTCTCCGTCATGGCGCCAGCCTAACCAGTTGCTCCTGACAGCCTTCTGTCATGAGGCGTGTTCCCGTCTGCGGAAATGCTCGTTGCCGACGATGAGCAGGCCGGCGCCAATGATCAGCGCCGCGCCCATGAACACTTCCGTGCGCGGCACGTCGCCCCAGATGGCGTAGCCCAGCGCGAAGGCCCAGACCAGCGAAGTGTATTCGAACGGCGCGATAATCGACACCGGCGCGCGCTTCATGCCTTCGAACAGTACATATTGAGCCACCCCGCCGAGCGCCCCGACGCTGACCAGCAAAAGAAGCTGCCGCCAATCGGGCATGCGCCACCAGAGCAGCGCCGGCACGGCCGAGAAGAGCAGGAAATAGAAATTGTTGAGCACCAACTGGATCGTCGTGCGCTCCTGCAGCGCCGTCTTGCGCAAGAGCACCACGGCGATGCCCCACAAAACCGCGGCGGCCAGCACCAGAAGCACCGGCACGGAGAGGCCGAGCCGGGTCGGATCGCAGGCGATGAAGACGCCGACGAAGCCGATGACCACTGCGATCCAGCGCAGCAGCGGCACCGTCTCGCTCAAGATCAGCACCGACAGCACGGTGACGATGATCGGCGCGGCGTAGTAGATGGTGGTGAGCTCGGCAAGCTGCAGCGAGCGGGCGGCATTGTAGTAGCAAAGCCAGGCGGCGAGCGTGAAAGCGCTGCGCACCAGCATCGGCCTGACGATCGGTGAAGCGATCGTGTCGGCAAACAGCCGCTTCCCTCCGATCGCGCCGCAGGCGAGGAGCACGGTGATCGAGCGCACGAACATGATCTGCCAGACCGTCATGCCGGCGACCAGAAGCTTGATCGAGGCATCCTGCGCCGAAAACAGGAAATAGGCGGCGGCCGTGAACAGGATGCCGGCCAGCACCCTTTCGCGGCTTTCGAGGATGACGACATCGGCCATGCGGTTTCAGCGTGCTTGCGTGAAGCGGTTCCGCCCCAGTCGGGACCGTTGCTCCAGCTATACGGGCGAAAGCTTGCACGGCGCTGCTCCACCGCGGCGCTTGCGTTGGCGCAGGCCTTTTGCCGCGTGCCTGCCGGAGCCTATTGCGTCGCCTGGTAGAGTTCCGATGCCGCATCCTTCAGCGCGCGCCGCCCGTCCGGCCGCAGATACATCATATGGCCGCCATCGACGACGTCGAGGCGGATCGGCTTGGTGTCGCCGAGAGAGGGAAGCTGGTTCACCAGATAGCGCGAGGCGAGATAGGGCGTGACGAGGTCGGTATAGCCGTTGACGATAACGACGCCGAGGGCAGGGTTGAGCGAACGCGCCCGCTGCAGGTCGTTCATCACGCCGGCATAGCCTTGGCCCGATGTGCCGTAATCCCAGTTGCGGCTGACCTCGCCATTGAGCAGCCGGTAGCTGACATCGGTGCGGTAGTTGAGCTCGTCGCGGGCATAGGCGACGAAGGCGGAGGTAAGCACTGGAACGCTGCGGTCGAGCACCGGATCGGGTCCGGTGTCACGCGCGCTTTGCGGCGCGATGTCGGCAGTGCCGATGGTGGCGTCATAGGGACTGAGAACCTTGCCCGTGGCGCGCTGGAATTCCTTGGCGAAAAGTCCGATGGGGATGCGGGCGAAATTGCGTTGGACAAGCTCGAGCGGCAGGCCGGTGATCTCCGACACGCGCCCGCTGGCGAGCTTTCCGCCTTGCTCCAGCCCGCTGTTCAGCGCCGTCAGGTAATCGCCGAGCGCGTAACGCTCGACCTCTGCCAGCCTGTCGCGCAACGCGTCGCCGCTCACGCCGTCGCCCTTGAGCCGCGTCGCCGCCAGCGAAGGCAGCTCCAGCGCCCAGTGCAATTGGTCGAACTGGTCGGGCCGCACCAGCATAAACTCCAGCGCCGGCGAGATCAGCACGATGCCGCTGGGGCTCAGGCCCACATCTTCCTGCAGCGTACGGGCAAGCAGCGCGGCGCGGAAGCCGCCATAGCTTTCGCCGGCGAGGAACAGCGGCGATCCCGTGCGGCCGTTCTGCGCCAGATAGAGGCGGATGAAGGCGCTGACCGAGCTGGCGTCCGCGTCCACGCTCCAGAATTCTTTCGGCTCATGCCCCGGCGCTTCGCGGCTGTAGCCGGTGCCGACAGGATCGACGAAGACGAGATCGCTCATGTCGAGCCAGCTGTCGGGATTGTCGATGAGCTTTTGCGGCGGCCGCCGGAACTCGCCGTCGGCGGCGGTCTCGACGATGCGCGGTCCGATGGCGCCGAGATGCAGGTAAGCCGAAGCAGCACCGGGTCCGCCGTTGAAGACGAAGGTGATCGGCCGATCCTTGGCCGGGACGGGCGACTGCTGCGTGTAGGCGACATAGAATATCTCGGCCGTGACCTCACCCTTGCCGGACAAGAGCGACAGCGTGCCGGCCTTGGCCTGGTAATCCAGCTTGCGCCCGCCAAGCGTGATCGAATGCTCGGTCACCTGCGGCACCGGCAACAGCGACAGCACGCCGCCGGTCGGGGCCGGCCGTTGCGGTGTTTCTGCGAAGCTTGGCTGGGCGAAGGCGGCGAGCGCCAGGAAGGCGAGGGGGACGAGCTTGAATCGCATGGGAGCTCCGCTTGGATGGCATCCGCAAAAGTATGGCCGGGGCGAGGGAAGTCAAAGGGGCCGTCTCAAGACTTGGGTTCCTCGCCCCCGAGAGGTGTCCGCGAACCGGACGGAAAGGGGGCCTTCGTAGCGCGCTCCCTCTCCGTCTCGGCTTCGCCGAGCCACCTCTCTCCATTTCATGGGGCGAGGAACCCAAGCTCGAATTATGTGCTATCTACCGTCAAAGACGCATCGGAAGGACACCAAATGGATGCAACCGCACTCAAAGCCATGCAAGCTCCGCTGAAGGACGCTTATCGCGAGGACGCCGCCAAGGCGCTGATCACGTTGAGAGCCCGCGGCACGCTCGACGACCAGTCGATCGCCTGCAAGGTGGAGACGGGCAGGGCGCTTGCGGTTGCCGGGCTTCATCCGGCCACCGGCGGTTCGGGCCTGGAGCTCTGCTCGGGCGACATGCTGCTGGAAGCCCTGGTCGCTTGCGCCGGCGTGACGTTGAAAGCTGTGGCGACGGCGCTGGAGTTCAAGCTCGGCAATGCCACCGTCGAGGCCGAGGGCGACCTCGATTTTCGCGGCACGCTCGGCGTCGCCCGGGATGCGCCGGTCGGCTTTCGCGAGATAAGGCTGAAATTTGACCTCGACACCCACGAACCGCAAGAGCGCATCGATTCGCTCATGAAGCTCACCGAGCGCTACTGCGTGGTCTTCCAGACGATCAACAACAAGCCGGCGTTGAGTGTGAGCGCCAACTGATCTCCCCCTCAAGGAGGGAGACAGTGGCGCTACTGCGCAGAGGGCTCCTCAGCATCTCCTTCGTCGGTGAAGGGCGAGGCGCTCGGCACGCACTGCACGGCCCAGCCCTGCGGCGTCGGCTGCTTCTGATATTCGGTGATGGCGTTGGTGCACTGCTCGCGGGTGTCGAAGGTGCTGGGCAGCACCACCATGCCGCCTTGCGGGCCGGCGATCACCAGATACCAGACCAACGCTACGCTGGGAGAGGCGGCCATGGGAATTCCTCGCTTTGCTCGAATGTCGGAGTCGGATCGATCCTAGCAACTCCCTGGGGATCGCGAAAGCAGGGCGGCGGCACACGCTTTCGCCGCCCCGTTCACAGACCCGTGAATGGACCGATGGGGCTTCGGGCTCACTCGACCGCGAAGCAGTAGAACAGGCCGTCGCCGCCGGTGCCCTTGAGCGCCTCCTGGCTGCAGCCGCCGCGCGACGCATGCGAGGAATTCCAGGACTTCGCCGCTGCCGAATCGTCGAGCCCGGTGCGGTCGTGATGGCCCATCATGGCGGCACCTTCGGCGCCGCTCATCGTCCAGTCGCCGCAGGTCTGGTCGGCGATCCTGGTGCCGTCGGGCTTGGAGCCGGTCAGCACATCGTGCCGGTTCGGCGTATCGCCGCGGCCGTTGATCATCTCGCCCTTTTCGGTCAGCGCCGTCTGCTTGGTGATGCCGTTCGCATCGCTGTGCAGCGAGGCGACGTCGTCCGCGATCTTCTCGCCTTTGGCGTTGAACCAGGGACCCTTGCCGATGCGGTCGCGCGCATCTTCGGCGCTGGAGGAAAGATAGGCATGCCAGGTCTTGCCGGTGACGCCGGCCGCTTCCGCGAGCGACGCGCAGTGGGCATCGGCGCCTTTCAGGCCGCCAAGATCGGCGCCCTTGCCGGAGCCGACGCTGGTGACGAAGAAGCTCATGGTCTTGTCTTGCGAGAGGGCTACGCCAGCAGACGCGGCGAGTGCCGCGGCAATGGCGGTGGCGGCAACGAGAAGAAGTCTACGCATGTCGGTCCTCCAGTTTCGAATGCCTTGCATTCGAAGAACGTTGCCGGAGCCCGGTTTAATCCGGTCTGAGCTTCTTTTATTCCGGTTGCCGGTAGGCGACGAAGCGGTTGTGCTTGGCCTGGAAGATCAGGCCCGTCTCCTTCAACTCCGGGCTCGCCAGCGGCACGATGCGCCTGGCGATCTCGGAGGGATGCGGCAGCGTCTCCGGATCCTCGCCGGGCATTGCCTGCGCGCGCAGCGCGGTCCGAGTAGCGCCGGGGTCGGCGGCGTTCACCCTCAGCGGCAGGCTCTCGGTCTCATGCGCCCAGGACCGCATCATTGTTTCGACCGCCGCCTTGGAAGCGGCATAAGGCGCCCAGAAGGCGCGCGCCGAATGCGCCGCGTTGGAGGAGAGTATGATGGCGCGGCCGGCGTCGGAGAGCCTGAGCAGCGGGTCGACCGAACGGATCAGCCGCCAGGTCGAGGTGACGTTGACGGTCATCACCTTCTCGAAGGTCTTGGCCTCGACATGGCCTATCGGCGAGATAACGCCCAGCACGCCGGCATTGGCAACCAGGATATCAAGCTTGCCCCAGCGCTCATGGATTGCGCCGCCCAGCCGATCGATGCCGGCCATGTCGGTCAGGTCGAGCGGCACCAGCGTCGCCTGGCCGCGGCCATCGGCCTTGATCTGATCGTCGAGCTCCTCCAGCCCGCCCACCGTGCGCGCCACCGCGATGACATGCGCGCCGGCTGCCGCCAGTTCCCTGGCGATGAAATAGCCGATGCCGCGCGAGGCGCCGGTGACGACCGCCACGCGGCCGGAGAGGTCGAGGGTCATGCGAGAATGTCCGTGAGCTGGAGCAATTCGAGGAAAAGTGTCTAGCGGTTTTCCGTCCGGAATTGCGTCAAAACAAATATTGCGGCTTACGACCCGCCGCTCGCCAGCAGCGACAGCGTGCGGACGTTGTCGTGGCCTTCGAAGTCGAGCAAGCGGGTGGGGTACTGTCCGGTGAAGCAGGCGTCGCAGAATTGCGGCTGGTCGTTGTCGCGGCGCGCTTCGCCGACGGCGCGGTAGAGTCCGTCGATCGAGAGAAAACCGAGCGAATCGACGCGGATGAATTCCGCCATCTCCTCCACCGACATGCGCGAGGCCAGGAGCTTCGACTTCTCCGGCGTGTCGACGCCGTAGAAGCAGGACGCGCTGGTCGGCGGCGATGCGATGCGCATATGCACTTCCTTCGCGCCGGCGTCGCGCACCATCTGCACGATCTTCTGGCTGGTGGTGCCGCGCACGATCGAATCGTCGACCAGCACCACGCGCTTGCCCTCGATCATGCGACGGTTGGCGTTGTGCTTCAGCTTGACGCCCATGTGGCGAATGGAATCGCCCGGCTGGATGAAGGTGCGGCCGACATAGTGGTTGCGGATGATGCCGAGCTCGAAGGGAATGCCGGCGGCCTGTGAGAAGCCGATCGCGGCCGGCGTGCCGGAATCCGGCACCGGCACGACGATGTCGGCCTCGACCGGATTTTCCTGTGCGAGCTCGGCGCCGATACGCTTCCTCACATCATAGACATTGCGGCCTTCGACCGACGAATCCGGTCGCGCGAAATAGACATATTCGAAGATGCAGAAACGCGTCTTCTGCGGCTCGAACGGAAAGATGCTCTCGATGCCCTTGGAGGTGATCACCACCATTTCGCCGGGCTTGATGTCGCGCACGAAGCGGGCGCCGATGATGTCGAGCGCGCAGGTCTCGGAGGCGAGAATCCAGGCGCCGTCGAGATCGCCCAGCACCAGCGGTCGGATGCCGAGCGGATCGCGGCAGCCAATCATCTTCTTGGCCGTCATCGCCACCAGCGAGAAGGCGCCCTCCACCTGGCGCATCGCGTCGATGAAACGCGAATTCAAATCGCGCTCCTTGCTGGTCGCGACCAGGTGCAGCAGCGTCTCGGTGTCGGAGGTCGAGGAGAAGATAGAGCCCTGCTTCTGCAGCGTGCGCTGCACGGTGAGCGCGTTGGTGAGGTTGCCGTTATGGGCCACCGCCAGACCGCCCTCGGCGAGCTCGGCGAAGAAGGGCTGGATGTTGCGGATGCCGGCGCCGCCGGTGGTTGCATAGCGCGTATGGCCGATGGCGCGGTTGCCCGGCAAGCGGTCCAGCACGTGCTGCTTGGTGAAGGTGTCGCCGATCAGGCCGACATGGCGCTCGACATGGAACTGCGTGCCGTCATAGGAGACGATGCCGGCCGCTTCCTGGCCGCGATGCTGCAAGGCGTGAAGACCGAGTGTGACGATGGCCGCCGCGTCCTGCCGGCCGAAAATGCCGAACACACCGCATTCGTCATGGAAATGGTCGTCGGCCTCGGCGGAAAGGACTTTGCCTTCGTCTGCCGTTGAGTCTGCCATCTGGTGCTCAAGCTCCGCTAAAGCCGCCATATAAGGCGATCTCTCGCGGAACGCAACGCGCCTCGTCGGGCATTCACAAAATGCCTCAGGCCAGCGCTATGGCTGGCCTGGATTTCAATTTGCCGGCGCCGGAGCGGGAGCCGGGGCTGGCGCCGGAGCCGGCTCGTTGTCGGCAGGCGCCTCGCCCTCGCTGTCGTCGGGTGCCGGCGCGTTGTCGTCACCGGCGGCCGGCGGCTCGGCCGCGGGCTGATCGGTGGTGGCCGGCGCGCCGGCCTGCGGCCTGCCCTTATGCGTGTATTTGTTGACCAGTTCCTCGGTGTTTTCGGGCAGCACGCTTTCGAGCTTGGCGCCGATCGTCTCCAGCAGCGGCCGCGACTTGGCATTGGCGACCCAGGCGGGCGCCTTGGCACCGGCCAGCCAGTTGAAGAACAAAAGCGCCACCGCGACCACCAGGATGCCGCGCGCCGCGCCATAGAGGAAGCCGAGCGTCCGGTCGAGCGCGCCGATGCGCGAATCGATGATCCAGTCGGCGAGCTTCATGGTGATGACGGAGACGACGATCAGCGCGATGAGGAAGACGATGCCGGCGGAGGCCGCCATCGCGATCTTGTCGTTGTCGATATAGGGCTGAACGTAGGGCAGGACCGGCTTGTAGAAGAAGAACGCCGCCGCCGCCGCTGCTGCCCAGGAAACCACCGACAGCACTTCGCGGGAGAAGCCGCGCACCATGGCGAGCATCGCTGAGACCAGGGTGAAGCCGACGAGGATTCCGTCAAGCAGCGTAATCGGCATGGTTCTCGCCCCACTTCCTGTCTTACGGCTTGATGAGCCGCGTCACTCCTCGTCGTCGGCACGGCCGCGCCGTGAGCCGGCTATGCGCGCCACAAGGTCGGCAAGCTCGGTGGGCTGGAACGCGCCGGCCCCGATCCCCCCGGCAACTTCCTCGCTGCCGAGCGGCAGCACCGCACTTCCAAAACCCAGCTTTTCGGCTTCCTTGAGGCGCTGCTGCGCATGCGCGACCGGCCTCACGGCGCCCGATAGGCTGATTTCGCCGAAATAGACGCAATCGGCGGGAAGGGCAAGACCGGTGAGCGACGAAACCAGCGCCGCGGCGACCGCGACATCGGCCGCCGGCTCCGAGATGCGGTAGCCGCCGGCGACGTTGAGATAGACGTCATGCTGGCCGAAGCGCACGCCGCAATGCGCCTCGAGCACGGCGAGCACCATCGACAGCCGCGCGCCGTCCCAGCCGACCACGGCGCGCCGCGGCGTGCCGAGCGAGGAGGGCGCCACCAGCGCCTGGATCTCGACCAGCACCGGCCTTGTGCCTTCCATGCCCGCGAAAACCGCGGCGCCGGGCGATTTCGCGTGGCGTTCGCCGAGGAACAGTTCGGATGGATTGGAGACCTCGCGCAGGCCCTTGTCCGACATTTCGAAGACGCCGATCTCGTCGGTCGGGCCGAACCGGTTCTTCACCGTGCGCAGGATGCGGAAGTGATGGTTGCCTTCGCCCTCGAAATAGAGCACGCCGTCGACCATGTGCTCGACGACGCGGGGGCCCGCGATCTGGCCCTCCTTGGTGACATGGCCGACGAGCACGATCGCGGCGCCTGTGGATTTCGCGTAGCGGATCATCGCCTGGGCGGCGGCGCGCACCTGGGTGACGGTGCCCGGCGCCGAATCGGCAAGATCGGTCCACAGCGTCTGGATGGAATCGAGGATGACGAGGTCCGGCCGCCTGCCGTCGGCGATGGTGGCGAGGATGTCCTCGACATTGGTTTCGGCGGCAAGCTCGACCGGCGTCGAGGCGACGCCGAGGCGCTGCGCCCTCAGCCTGATCTGCGCGACAGCTTCCTCGCCCGAGACATAGACGATGCGGTGGCCTTTCGAGGCGAGCGCCGCGGCGGCTTGCGTCAACAGCGTCGACTTGCCGATGCCGGGATCGCCACCGACGAGAAGCGCGGAGCCGCGCACGAAACCGCCGCCGGTAGCGCGGTCGAGCTCGCCGATGCCCGAAACGATGCGCGGCGCGTCCTCGATGTCGCCGGCGAGACTGGTGAGCACCACGGCGCGGCCCTTGCGGGCGTTGCGCGTGTTGGCCGGCCCCGAGCCGATGCCGCCGGACGTGCCTTCCTCGACCAGCGTGTTCCACTCGCCGCAGGCATCGCACTTGCCGGCCCAGCGCTGATGCACCGAGCCGCAATTCTGGCAGATGAACTGAACGCGGGACTTGGCCATCAGTTTATTGGTTCCAAGAAATATCTCTGGCGATCCCAATAGATCGACAACGCCTCTTCAATCGTATCGAAATGGATGCGGCGCTGCAGGTTGCTTTGGGCCCAATTATCATACGCGGACCAACAGGCATGAATGAAGAGGCCGACTGCTAATTCGTTATCTTGTCTAAGTTCTTCATGCAGCGTCTCCAACAACTGCCTGAGTGCCAGCGAGAGACGACGGTCCTGAAGGCGATGCATGAGAAGGAATGCGCATCCGATCGCGGAAATAGAGGTGGAGTACCGAGAATCCTCTGGCCAAAGTGCTACAAGACCGAGCAGATTGTCGATATCGGAGGTCGTTCCCAGCTTCCAAATCCGATAAAGACCAGTCACCGCTGCGCTTCGTGTGTAGTCCTCAACATGTTTGGCAAGGAATTTCCTGACTAACTCTATGTTCTCGGACGCCGGCTCGCTCGAATAGCAGAAGACTAGCAAGCCGGCGTGGGATTTCGCGGTAGAAATTGACCCAGGAGATCTCAAATAACTGGTCAGTTGCGCTCGTTCGTCCTCGGAGATTTCATATGCTTCGAACTTCATCCGTTGATAGATGTCGCTGAAATCCAATCAGCTACTCCCAAAGCAAGCGCCTACTCAAACCTCTCCGGCAGATGATGCTCCTCGGCCAGGTCCGAGAACCGCGTGAACTCGCCGTGGAAGGCAAGGCTCACCGTGCCGGTCGGTCCGTGGCGCTGCTTGGCCACGATCACCTCGGCCTTGCCGCGCGCCTCGTTCATCTCGTTTTCCCACTTGACGTATTCCTCGGTGCCGAGCTTCGGCTCGCGGTTCTTGAGGTAATATTCCTCGCGATAGACGAACAGCACCACGTCGGCGTCCTGCTCGATGGAGCCGGATTCGCGAAGGTCCGAGAGCTGCGGGCGCTTGTCGTCGCGGCTTTCGACCTGGCGCGACAGCTGCGACAGCGCGATGATCGGCACGCCGAGCTCCTTGGCCAAGGCCTTGAGGCCTGTGGTGATCTCGGTGATTTCCTGCACGCGGTTCTGCGAGGCGCGCGCGGAGGAGCCCTGCATGAGCTGGATATAATCGATGACGATCAGGTCGAGGCCGCGCTGCCGCTTCAGACGTCGCGCGCGGGCGGAGAGCTGCGCGATCGAGATGCCGCCGGTCTGGTCGATGAACAGCGGGATCTTCTGCATCGTCTGCGAGCAGGCGACGAGTTTTTCGAAATCCATCTCGGTGATTTCGCCGCGGCGGATTTTCGACGACGAAATCTCGGTCTGCTCGGAGATGATGCGGGTGGCGAGCTGTTCCGACGACATTTCGAGCGAGAAGAAGCCGACGACACCGCCATTGGCGGCCTTGAACGTGCCGTCGGCCTGCTGCGCCGGCACATAGGCCTCGGCGATGTTGAAGGCGATGTTGGTGGCCAAAGAAGTCTTGCCCATGCCGGGGCGCCCGGCGAGCACGATCAGGTCGGAAGGCTGCAAGCCGCCCATACGACGGTCGAGGTCGCGCAGGCCGGTCGAGATGCCGGACAGGTGGCCATCGCGCATATAGGCTGCGTTGGCCATGTCGACGGCGGTCTTGACCGCATCGTTGAAGCTCTCGAAGCCGCCGTCGTAGCGGCCCGTTTCGGCGAGCTCGAACAGCCGCCGCTCGGCATCCTCGATCTGGTCGGCGGGCGACATGTCGACCGGCGCGTCATAGGCGATGTTGACCATGTCCTCACCGACGGTAATCAGCGCGCGGCGCGTGGCGAGGTCGTATATGGCACGGCCATAGTCGGTCGCATTGACGACGGTGACGGCTTCGACGGCAAGCCGCACCACATATTGCGCCACCGTCATGTCGCCGACCTTCTCGTCGGCCGGCAGGAAGGTCTTAAGCGTGATCGGCGTCGCGATCTTGCCCATGCGGATGAGCTCGGAAGCGACCTCGAAGATGCGGCGGTGCAGCGGCTCGTAGAAATGCGCCGGCTTGAGGAAATCCGAGACGCGATAGAAGGCGTCGTTGTTGACGAGGATGGCGCCGAGCAACGCCTGCTCGGCCTCGATGTTGTTCGGGGCCTCGCGATAAAGCGGCGTCTCCGCCGCGCCGAATTTCAGTGCCGCCTCTGCCATGATGTCCCCGATTTCGATCCCGCCTCCTCGATATCAGAACGAGACAAATGGGTGCTGACCTTTCTGCAACAGTAAGATTCTGACTGACTTTGATACTCGCGATTCACAGCAAAATTTTCTCGTGGAAAGAATCGTCATTGACTCGAATCGAAGAGACCGAAGATAGCGCTTCGAACCAGAACAAAACAAGAAAATTCCTATCCCAGCGTATCGCCCCAATCGGCCCGTCGTGCGACCTTGAAGACATTCCCGTCGCGCTTGCTGAGCAACTGCTCGCCGGCGCTGCCGTCCGGCTGGCAGAGTTTCAGCACCACATTGCCGGAACCGCCTTTCGGCGGCGCGAGCACCCGTGCCGGGCGAACCGGCGCCGGCTGCCGGGACGCGGCCAGATAGATGAATTTCTCGTCCTCCCACGGCACGTCGGCTTCCTTGACGAGACGATGCAGGCGCGAGCGGGCGACGCGGCGCGAAAAATGGCACCAGTCCTGCGGCTTGAGCGGGCAGGGCGCCTGGTGCGGGCAGGGCGCCAGGATATGTGCGCCGGCTTCGATCAGTTGCTGCCGTGCGGCAAGGATGCGTTGCCAGCCGGCGGGCGTGCCGGGCTCGGCAATAAGCAGCGTGTCGGCGGTCAGTTGCCAGAGGTGGTGGACGAGCTTCGGCAGCGAGGCCGGTGCGACCTCATCGAGCACATAGGCGATGCTGACGAGATCGGCGGGCTTGAGTCCGTCGAGATCAATGGTGGCGTCGCCGGCGATCCATTCGGCGCGGGCCGCGATCGTGCCCGACGCAAGCGCCTGCCCGACCTTGCGCACCGCGGCGCTTGCTTCGACCAGGATCGCCTGCTCCAGCTCCGGCCAGGCATCCACCGTGGCCCAAAGCATGGTGCCAGGCCCGGCGCCGATGTCGAGCAAGGTCTTCGGATGGAAATCCGGTCGCGCATCGGCCAGCGCAATGAGGCTGGCGCGGACCGCGGCATAGGTGGCGGGCAGCCGCGTCGCCAGATAGGCCTTGACCGCCATGTCCTCGCCCATATGCAGGCGGCCGTCGCGCAGCTCCGCGCGATAGCGCTCCGAGAGTGTCCTGGCGGCCTGCTTCAGCACCGGCAGCGTCACTTTCTCAAGCAGGCTGTCGACGCCTTGCCGGAGTGGGGCGGGCAATTCCACCTCAGGCTCCCTTAGGATTGAAGAGATAGAGCATGATGTTGTCCGAAAACCGCTTCACACTTTTCGGCATCATGCTCTAGGCGCCAGCAGAATGACGGAGGCGCCGGCAATGCAGAGCGCGGCGCCGGCCAGATCCCAGCGGTCGGGGCGCGTGCCCTCGACCAGCCACAGCCAACCGAGCGAGGCTGCGATGTAGATGCCGCCATAGGCGGCATAGGCGCGGCCCGCCGCGTCCGTTTCGACCAGCGACAAAAGCAAGGCGAACAGCGCCAGCGAGGCGAGGCCGGGCAGAAGCCAGAGCGGTGACTTATCCAGCCGCCACCATGCCCAGAAGGAAAAGCAGCCGGCGATCTCGGCAAGGGCGGCTGCGGTATAGATGAGATAGGTCATGAAAAAGGTCTCGCGAACGAGACCTTTTTCGGGGCGTCAGGCCGCGATGGCAAGCGGCAATGCGCGTCTATTCCACCGCCTTGCGGCGACGCGTCGGCTTGGCTGGCGCAGGCGCCGCCGGCTCCTTGTGGCCGATATCGCGCAGCTCCAGCGCCTTCTCGCATTTGGCCATATAGTCGCGCGTCATTGGCAGCGTGTCGTTCTTCTTGGTGATCTGGAACTGGAAGATCACCAGGTCCTGCCAGCGGAAGGCGGCCTCCGAGGCGGCGAGATAGAACTCCCACATCCTGCAGAAGCGCTCGTCATAGATCGCTTTCGCCTTGTCGCGGTTGACGGCGAAGCGCGCGCCCCAATGCTTGAGCGTGTCGGCGTAGTGCAGCCGCAGGATCTCGATGTCGGTGACGATCAGGCCCGACTTCTCGATCGCCGGCAGCACTTCCGACATCGCCGGGATGTAGCCGCCGGGGAAGATGTATTTGCGGATGAAGGCGCTGGTCGCCCACGGCACGCCGGAGCGGCCGATGGTGTGGAGCAGCATTACGCCGTCCGGCTTCAGAAGCGTCGCGGCCTTGTCGAAGAAGGTGCGGTAATGGTTGACGCCGACATGCTCGAACATGCCGACCGAGACGATGCGGTCGAAGCGCTCGTTGATATGACGGTAATCCTTGAGGTCGAAATGCACCCGGTCCTGCAAGCCTTGCGCATGCGCGCGGTCGGTGGAGACGCCGTGCTGCTCCGTCGACAGCGTCACGCCCTGCACGTCGACGTCGAAGGCCTTGGCGAGATAGAGGCCCAGCCCACCCCAGCCGGAGCCGATGTCGAGCACGGTCTGGCCGGCCTTGAGCCTCAGCTTCGCGGCGATGTGGCGCTTCTTGGCAAGCTGCGCTTCGTCCAGTGTCATATCGGGCTGTTCGAAATAGGCGCAGGAATATTGCATGTCCTCGTCGAGGAAGAGCTTGTAGAGCTCGCCGGACAGGTCGTAGTGCCGCTCGACGTTGCGGCGCGAGCGTGAGGCGGTGTTGATCTGCT
Organism: Mesorhizobium sp. WSM4935; assembly: GCF_029625735.1. Classification (NCBI taxonomy): domain Bacteria; kingdom Pseudomonadati; phylum Pseudomonadota; class Alphaproteobacteria; order Hyphomicrobiales; family Phyllobacteriaceae; genus Mesorhizobium; species Mesorhizobium sp. WSM4935. The sequence goes on from NZ_JARTVR010000012.1 coordinate 48,515, forward strand.
GCAGCCGGCGGAAGGCGTGGCGCAGGCCCTCGATCGCCTTCGACCAGGTGACGTCGATGCCGCTCGAGCCCATGTTTTGAAATGCGATGCGCATCAGCCCGAGAACGCCGCCCTCGAGCACGTCCAATTCTCCGTCCATATAGGCTTCGGGCACCGCCAGCATCGGGTCGAAGGTGATGGCGCGTTCGGCATGCGAGGTCTTGATATGGATATGCACCGGCTCGCCGCTGCCGTCGCCGAACTTGTGCGTGGTGCCCTTCGGGCCGGTCACCTTGAGGTCGCCGACGCGCACCAGGCGTTCGAGAACGTGTTTCAACAGGATGTTCATGACCAAATGTCCCCTCAGTCGGATCACCCGGTAATCGGACTGGAATATGCCGGATCAAAAGTGCAGCGCGTCACCCCGCGTCCAATCGACGCGCCACGCTGTAATGTGCACAAGATATAGGGTGTCGAAAAGTTCCATTTGGCACAAAAAAGCCCGGGTCTGAGACCCGGGCGTTGGTCCAGAAATCCTGGACGTGTGCGAGCCGAAGCGATGCCTCGGAAACTGTGCCGGTCAGGCCCGGCGATTAGGCCCAGAGATCGGACCTGAGATCAGGCGTTCTCTTCGCCGCCTTCGAATTCGGCGTTCGGGTCGAAGAAATTCTCCGGCCGGGCATTGTCGTTGATGTCCTCGCCATAGATGGCCTCTGCGGTGGTCAGCGTCTCGCCCTTGGCCTGGCGCTCCGCCTCGTCGGCCGAACGGGCGACGTTGAGCGTCACGGTGACCTCGACTTCCGGATGCAGCGCGATCGCCACATTGGAGAGGCCGATGGTCTTGATCGGCTGGTTGAGCTCGATCTGGTTGCGGCTGACGGTGAAGCCTTCGGCGGTGAGCAGCTCGGCGATGTCGCGGGTCGACACCGAGCCGTAGAGCTGGCCGGTCTCGCCGGCCGAGCGCACGACGATGAAGCTCTTGCCGTCGAGCGTCTCGGCGATCTTGGAGGCTTCCGACTTGCGCTCCAGGTTGCGGGCTTCGAGCTGTGCGCGCTGGCCTTCGAACTTCTTCTTGTTGGCTTCGTTGGCGCGCAGCGCCTTGCCCTGCGGCAGCAGGAAATTGCGGGCGAAGCCGTCCTTGACCTTGACGGTGTCGCCCATCTGGCCAAGGCGGGAAATGCGCTCGAGGAGAATGACTTCCATGGTTTCGTTCCTTCGTCTGTGCGCCGACCGTTCGATCGGCGCTGAATGAATTGGAACAGGTCAGGAAGCTTGGCGCGGCCTCGCCGCTCTTGTCGCTGTCCTGCCTGTCTGGGCAGTTAGAGGCTATCGGCCCCAACTCGGGATTTGACCTTCAAACCTTCGTGGCGCCCGCCGCCGGAGATGGAAGCGGGCGGCCAGCCGCCCGCTTCGGATTCCAGAGCTTAGCGGACCACGTAGGGCAGCAGGCCGAGGAAGCGGGCGCGCTTGATCGCCTTGGCGAGCTCGCGCTGCTTCTTCTGGCTAACGGCGGTGATGCGCGAGGGCACGATCTTGCCGCGCTCGGAAATATAGCGCTGCAGGAGACGCACGTCCTTGTAGTCGATCTTCGGCGCGTTGGCGCCGGAGAACGGGCAGGTCTTGCGGCGGCGGTGGAACGGACGCCGGGTCGGGATCTGGTTGATGTCGACCATTATTCTGCACCCCCTTCAAAGCCTTCGCGCGGACGGCGCGGGCCACGGTCGCCGCCTTCGCGGTCGCCGAACGAACGCGGACCACGGTCGCCGCGGTCGCGGTCGCCGAAGGAACGCGGGCCACGATCGCCACGCTCGCGGTCGCCGAAGCCGCCGCGCTCGGAGCGCTCTTCGCGCTTCTGCATCATCGCCGAAGGACCTTCCTCATGCGCTTCGACCTTGACGGTGAGGAAGCGAAGGACGTCTTCCGACAGGCCCATCTGGCGCTCCATTTCGTTGAGCGCGGCCGGCGGGCAGGTGATGTCCATCAGCGTGTAGTAAGCCTTCCGGTTCTTCTTGACCCGGTAGGTGAGGGACTTCAGTCCCCAGTTCTCGATCCGGCCGACCGAGCCGCCATTCGCCGTGATGACGCCCTTGTACTGTTCGACAAGCGCGTCAACCTGCTGCTGCGACAGGTCCTGCCGGGCAAGAAACACATGTTCGTAAAGAGCCATTATGTTTTTCTGCCTTTCTTCGTTTCTCTCACCGGCCCTCGCGGCTAAGCCTCTGCAACTTGTCTGACCCGGTCGCCAAGGCGCGGGGAAGAAAGGAGCATCACGAGACGGTCGAGAGCGGAGACACGGGAGGCGGGAAGCGCTTCTGGCTTCGTGTCGCGGCTTCGAAAAGCCACGGCCCTCCGTTCAGCCCCCAGCAAGGACCGGCAGATTGAGCGCGTCTATATAGCAATTCGCCAGGAAGGCAAGGCCGGCAAGGCGCCGGGCGAGTCCCCAATGTGTCGCAGCTTCAAAAAAAACGCCAAGCGCCAGCCGATGCTCGACCTATCGATTTTCCGGTAATTGGCCTTTAACCACCATATAAGGTTGCATCTGGTTGTAACCACCTGTTTATCATGAAAGGCGCATGAGAGGCACGCGGGCCGCAAGGCGGCGAAGATCGGGCAATCCCATCGAGCAATTCCAGGGGGTAGGGAATGCTTCTCAGGCGGTTCTGGCGCTCAAGGCGAGGCAATTTCTCGTTGATGCTGGCGGTGGGCGTGCCTGCCATGCTGGGCGCAGTGGCGTTTGCGACCGACGTCTCGACGTTGATGCGGGCCAAAAGCGATCTGCAGAACGCGTTGGACGCGGCGAACCTCGCTTCCTCGCATCTGGGCGACGCCGAGACGACGCGCACCGGCGCCTTCAACAGTTATTTCCAGGCCAATATCGCCGGCCATGGTGAACTTTCCAACGCCAAGGCCACGCTGACGGTCGACAGGGGCGTCAACTTCGTCAAGACCAGGGCCACCGCCTCGGCGGACGTCAATCTCAATTTCGCGTTCCTGTTTGGCGCCGAAAAGCACATCAGCGTCAACGCTTCCGCGGTCGAATCCAACAATCAGCTCGAAGTGGTGCTGGTGCTGGACAACACCGGCTCGATGGCTGGCGCGCGCATCAGCGCGCTCCGGACCGCGACCAAGTCGCTGCTCGACTATCTCGAAGCGGTCAAGTCGCCGACCCGTCCCGTGCGCGCCTCGCTGGTGCCCTTCGTCACGGCCGTCAACGTCAACGGCCCCGAGTTCGACCCGTCCTGGATCGACATGGACGGCAAGTCGTCCACCAACGGCGTCAATTTCCGATCGTCGGCGGCAAGCGGCCGAACCATATGGCGCTGTTCAGGCAGCTTGGCCAGAAGGGCGGATGGAACAACACGGGCTGGAAGGGCTGCGTCGAGGCCCGGCCGGGCGCTTTGAACATCTCCGATACGCCGCCGGATCCGTCCAAGCCCGATACGCTGTTCGTGCCCTATTTCGCACCGGATGATCCTGACATCGCCAAGAAGCCGTCGGCCTCCTACGGCAATTCCTCGACCGGCTACAACAATTCCTATCTCGACGACACGATCGACAACAGCAAGCTCAACCAGAATATTCTGGGCATAGACCTCAGCGGCCTGGCTTCCGGCCTCGTCAATGCGCTGCTCAGCGCCGATCTGAAGATCATCGGAAAATATGTCGCCTCGACCACCAGGCTGATTACCGAAACAGGCAGCACGATCACCATCGGCCCCAACCGCGCCTGCCCGACGCCGATCATTCCCCTGACCGATGACTTCGACAAGCTGCGCCTGGCGGCAAGCCAGATGAGCGAATGGAACGGCTCAGGCACCAACGTGTCGGAAGGGCTCGCCTGGGGCCAGCGGGTGCTGTCGCCGCAGCCGCCCTACACCGATGCATCCCCTTACAAGACGGCAGGCGTCACCAAGGTTGTGATGCTTTTGACCGACGGCGAAAACGTCGTCTACGGCGCCAGCAACACGCCGCAGAAATCGGACTACACCTCTTACGGCTACCTCGCCAGCGGTCGTTTCGGCTCAAGCAATCAGACGACGGCCGCGCGCAACGTCGACGGCTGGACCAAGGATGTCTGCGCCCAGCTGAAGAACCAGGGTGTCCAGATCTATACCATGGTGCTGCAGTCCGACACGGCGGCCAACCGCTCGCTCTACAGCGCCTGCGCGTCCGATCCGACCGACTACTACGCCGTCGAGGACCCGGCCAAGCTCCCCAACGTGTTCCAGACGATCGCCAACAAGTTCTCCAGGCTGCAGCTCACCAACTGACGGGGAGTTAGGAGTGGTGGTGGCGGAATGGAACCGCCACGGCCCTTTGGAGATTGCAATCCGCGCCTCGGGACCAATCATCCTCACCCGCTGGGTTCGGTTCAATTGCCGTTGCCTCTTAGCGCGGCTTGGACGGCCGCCAGCAACGAAGCCGGAGAGTAAGGTTTAACCAGCCATCCCACGGGTTCCGCAGCCGCTGCGCGAGTGCGCACATGCTGGTCCGAATGAGCGGTAGCAAAGACCGAACGCAACCCGTAAGTCTTGAACAACTCAGTGGCGGCCTCCACGCCGTCCATCGCGCCGGCAAGCCGCATGTCCATAATGACCAAGTCCAGCCGGTCCGCCGCTGCAACGTTTAAGGCTTCCTCGCCCGAACCGACGACCACCACCTCGAAGCCGGCGCCGGCCAGGGTGCTTTCTATCTCGAGCGAGATGAGGAAATCGTCCTCGACCACCAATATACGGGGTGACGGAGCTGCACCGATCGGCTCGGCCGCGCGAACGGGGTTCGGGGGCGCCGGTGGGCGATTGGACGAGGTGGCAAATTCAGTCATCGAACATTATCCGGCAGCTTTGAGGGATGTCGACGCGGTGAAAAACGGACGCTGCACCGTGTCTTTGGTCTCGCAGTGACGGTGAACTCACCATGCAATTGCCGCGCTAGGCCTTGCACCAACTTCAAGCCCGACGAACGGTCGCGAACCGCTGCGATGTCGAAGCCCGGGCCGCCATCTTCTACAAAGGCTTCGAAGCCCTCGCCATCGCGCCTCAGGCCGGCCAGAATCAGGCCGGATCCATCCTGGTTCCCGTATTTGATTGCATTGGTCAGAAGCTCGTTGAGGATGAGCGCCAAGGGCATGGCGACGTCATTGGAAAGTTCCGCGTCGTCGGTCTCGTACTCGATGCGGACTTGGTTGGGAGATGTCTGTCGTATCGTGTCGCAAACGGCGCGGAAGAAATCCCGCGCGTTGAACTCGGTGGAATTGACCGTGCCGTATAGCACCTGTTGGGCGGCTGCCATTGCTGCCACCTTGGTGCTCGCCTCGCGAAGGATCTGCCGCGCTTCGACGTTGGCGGTCCTGTTGCCGGCCAGGTTAAGCAGCGATTGCAGCATGTGCATGTTGTTCTTCACGCGATGGTTCAGCTCGTTGAACAGCAGGCGCTGCTGGGTCTCAGCCTGCTTTCGTTCGCTGACATCGACGAGCATATTGATGCCGCCGACAACTTTGCCAGCCTCGTCGCGGAGCGGCGTCGGATATGGGATGAAAGGAACGCGCACGCCGTCTGGACGCTCGGCGACGGCCTCCACGTTCCGAATCTCGCGCCCCTCCTTCAGAGCTATCGCCATCGGACATTGATCATGCGGCAGAGGCGTGCCGTCTGGCCAAAACAACTTCCAGGTGACGCACCATTTGTCCTTGCCGATCTGCGGAACGCGCCCGGACAGTTCGACGGCAGCCTCGTTGAAGAAGGTTATCGTGCCCTCGGCATCCGTCGTGTAGATCGCCGCCGGAATGGCCGCCAGCAGATCCCTCAACTGCCGTTCGCTGGCACGCAGTTTGGCTTCGGCCGCCTTGCGGTCGGTGATATCGCGGGCGATTTTAGAAGCGCCAATTATCCTGCCTTGACTGTCACGTATCGGAGAAATGGTCAGCGAGATGTCGATAAGGCTACCATCCTTGCGGCGACGCAGGGTTTCGAAATGATCGACAAGCTCGCCACGGCGGATGCGGCCGATAATCTCCGGTTCTTCGCCAAGTCGGTCGTCCGGAATGATCATCGTTATATGCCTGCCGATCGCCTCTTCGGCGGTGTAGCCGAACAGGCGCTCCGCACTGGCGTTCCACGATTTGATGATGCCGTTCAGATCCTTGCTGACGATGGCGTCGTGGGAGGACTCCACGATGGCAACCAACTGGCTCGCGGCGCGCTCGGTCCTCTGCCGGGCAGTTTCGAGCCGGACCCGATCGACCGCGAAACCGAGCTGGCGCGCGACCGTCAGCCCGAACTGGATCTCGGAGTCCGAAAACGCGTGCGGGCGGTCGTAGTAGGTCATGAATTTGCCGAGCAACCGCATTCGCGCCGTGATGGGCATGAACGCAAGCGCCGCAATGCCTTCATTTTGCACGGTGGCCTTGAGAGTGGACGGTAATTCGCTTTGTGCGACATCCTCTATAGCGATCGGCTCAGGGTCCAACGCGTCTTGAGACCAGGGAGAATGTCCTTCCACCGCCTGCTTATAGGCGTCCGACAAACCCCGCGAGGCGGCAAATTTGATGACGCCGTGCTCATCGAAGAGAAGTATGGAGGCGCGATCGGCGTGCAGTGCCTGCACAATCGTGCTAAGCGCTATATCGTACACTTCCTCCAGATCCGCCGCTCGTTGGAGCCTGTCGGTGAACTCGTAGAGCGCTGCCTGCTGCTCCAAGTGCCGCACCAGGGCTGCCTCGGCTTCCTTCCGCGCCGTGATGTCTTGCTGCACCCGCACCGCATGCAGGAAGCGGCCGTTTGCGTCTCTCACACTCGATGACGTGACCGCGACCCAGATTCTTGCCCCATCCTTGCAGATGAAATGCTTCTCATGACGGTAGTTGTCGATCTCGCCTCGCACCTGGCGCTCGAATTGTCGCCGATCGGCATCGACATTTTCCGCCAGGGCCGGATCGAAAATCGATCTGCCGATCAGCTCGTCGGCTGAATAGCCGAGAAGACCGGCCAGATAGCCATTGACGCGCGCCAGTTCGCCTTTTTCATTGACTTCGGCGATGCCAATTCCGGCATGCTGATACGTAGCGGCGAGCCGCTGCTCTTGTTGTTTCATGATGTCGTCGGCTCGACGCCTGTCCGTGACGTCGTGAAAACAATTGATCGCCCCAACGACCCGCCCGTCATCGTCTTCAACCGGCTCGATGTGAACCATCGCCCAGATCGTCGAGCCGTCGGGCCGTTCCACTTCAGCTTCCACGCCTCTGATGGGAATGCCGGTTCGCAACACCGTAGCCATCGGGGTTTCATCGCGGCCGATCTCGCGACCGTCGAAATAGAGCTTGTGGGATCCGCAATAGAGTTCGCTATCAGACCCGACCAAGGGCGTCCTGCCCCACAGGTCAACAGCGCGCTTGTTGAACCACAAGACACGCCCCCGCGCGTCGCAAGCGTAAATCGCGATCGGCAGCTTTTCGATGATATCAGGAGCCGATTGAAGAACTGAGACCTCGTGCGGCAGAGGAATGAACCTCTCGGGGCCTCCGAAATTTCCGATACGCATTCACCCTTCCCGCTCAGCAGACCATCGGCCGCAACGCAGCCGAGCGTAGTTGGTTCCCAAGCGAGTTCGATTAAACATGCGATGCTCATTTTGCGGCGTCGGGCGATCGATCGAGCGAGAGCGATTGATTTCGCTTGCATGGATGGTCAGCCGAATAGTTAACGCGCGAAGCGGCGTCAGACCCGTGACCGATCCGTAGGACGTGGCCGGCTCATCCGTCTTCCAGACGATCGCCAACAAGTTCTCCAGGCTGCAGCTCACCAACTGACAGGGACGCGACGTCTTATGGTAGCCGATGCGGCGAAAGCGCTCCTCCGCCACCTCCAGAATGCGCGTGCGCACTTCATCGAGATCAGCTCGCGTTCCGATCTCTCCGCTGATCAGCCGGACATGCGGGCTTGGGGCCGGCGATCATCTGTGACGGGTAACACCGTCCCGCCCGCAAGACAGATCCTGCGGGCGGGAACCTGACCGTCTTCTTCGGCAACCGAGCGCTATTCCGCGGCCATTGCCAGTCGCAGTTCCCGTTTCGGCTCATGCGTCAAATCCTCAGGCGTCTCATCCGCCGTTGGCTTGATCCGGAACCAAGCGGTATAGAGAGCGGGGAGGAAGAGCAGGATCAGCACCGTGCCGACCGCCGTGCCGCCGATCAGCGTATAGGCCATCGATCCCCAGAAGACGGAGTGCGTGAGGGGGATGAAGGCCAGCACCGCGGCGAGCGCGGTCAGGATCACGGGCCTCGCGCGCTGCACGGTAGCCTCGATGACGGCGTGATAGTCATCCAGGCCGGCTGCCTGGTTTTCCTTGATCTGTTCGGTCAGGATCAGCGTGTTGCGCATCAGGATGCCGGCCAGTCCTATCAGGCCCAGAATGGCGTTGAAGCCAAAGGGCTGGTTGAAGGCAAGCAGCATGGGCACGACGCCGACGAGGCCAAGCGGCGCCGTCAGCACGACCATGAACATCGTCGAGAAGGATCGCACCTGCAGCATGATGACGATCAGCATGGCGGCGATCATGGCCGGGAAGATCTTGCCCAACGCGGTGTTGGCCTTCTCGGCCTCCTCGATCGATCCGCCCATTTCGATGCGATAGCCGGCGGGAAGGGATGCGATCAGCGGCTGAAGGGCTTTCATGACCTGTTTGGAGACCTCCGGCGGCTGAGTCGCTTCGTTGATGTCTGAGCGGATCGTGATGACGGGCGTCCGGTCACGCCGCTTCAGGATCGGCTCTTCCAGGCGGATTTCGGAATGGCCGATCTGGTCGAGCGGAATCTGCCGGCCGTCCCGGCTCATCAGCGAAAAATCCGCCAGGCGCGATGGATCCAGCCTTTCGCCGCCGGCGCTGCGCGCCACGATGGGGACATTGCGGATATCCTCGCGAACTTGCGTGACCGGAATACCGGTGAGGAGGAATTGCAACTGCTGGGCCGCCTCGGCCGACGACAGGCCGATGAGGTTCAGGCGATCCTGGTCCGCGACGAAGCGAAGCATGGGCGTGCGATTGCCCCAGTCGCGGTTGGCCTGCCGCACGTCCGGGACGCCCCGCATGATGTCGAGGGCCTTCTCGGAGATGCTGTAGAGCTGCGCGGGGTCGGGCCCCATGATCCGGAACTCGACCGGGAACGGTGTGTAGGGGCCGAACACGAGCTGCGTGACGCGGACATTGGCTTGCGGCGCGAGTCCCTGTGCCACCGCCTGCCGCAACCGATGCTTCAGCGCCTCGCGCGCCTCGGCGTTCGGGGTCAGCACGACGATCTTGGCGAAGGCCGGATCCGGCAACTCAGGCGCCATCGCGAAGAAGAAGCGCGGAGCGCCCTGACCGACATAGCTCGTGACGATCTTGGCTTCGGGCTGGCTGTCCAGCCAGCCCTCGAGCTTCTCGACCGTGGCGGTCGTCGTCTCGATGCTGGTGCCTTCCGGCAGGCGAAGCTCGACAAGCACTTCCGGGCGGTCGGATGTCGGGAAGAACTGCTGTTTGACGGCGCCCATGCCAACAACGGAAAGCGCGAAGGCGATGGCAACGATACCGGAGGTCACGAACTTGTGGCGCACGGCAAAGCTGATGAGCCGCCGCAGGCGCCGATAGTTCGGCGTGTCGTAGATCGCGTGGTGACCACCCTCGATTGGTTTGATCTCGGGCAGCATCTTGACGCCGAGATAGGGCGTGAAGACCACGGCGACGATCCAGGAGACGATGAGCGCGAATCCCACGACCCAGAAGATGTTGCCGGCATATTCGCCTGCCGTCGAGCGCGCGAAGCCTACCGGCAGGAAGCCGGCGATCGTCACCAGCGTTCCCGACAGCATCGGCGCCGCGGTGTGGCTCCAGGCATAGGCCGCCGCCCTGATGCGGTCCATGCCCTCTTCCATCTTCACCACCATCACCTCGATGGCGATGATGGCGTCGTCAACCAGAAGACCGAGCGCCAGGATGAGGGCGCCGAGCGTGATGCGGTCGAAGAACCGGCCGGTCTCCAGCATGATGAGAAACACGACGGCAAGCGTCAGGGGGACGGCGGCGGCCACGACGATGCCGACGCGCCAACCGAGGCTGACGAGGCTCACCAGCAGCACGACGCCCAGCGCCATCGCGAACTTCATCATGAACTCGTCGACTGCCGAGGTGATGTTGACGGCTTGGTCCGTCACCTTCTCGAGCGTCATCCCGAGCGGCAGCGTCTTTGCAATAGCCGCCGTCCTGTCCTCCAGCGCCTTGCCCAGCGCGAGACCATTCCAGCCCTCCTGCATAACGGCAGCGAGCATGATGGTGGGCTCGCTCTGGCGTCGGATGAGATAGGTGGGAGGATCCTCATAGCCGCGGCGGACCTCGGCGACATCGGAAAGCTTCAGCGTCCGCCCCGCGGCGGCGATCGGCGTATCGGCGATCGCCTGGACACTGTCATACGCACCATTGATCCTGACGAAAACCTGCGGCCCCTCAGTATCGATCGAGCCCGCCGGCGTGACGGTGTTTTGCCGCTGCAACGCTCCAACGATATCGCGTGCCGACACGCCGAGCGTTGCCAGCTTGGCGTAGGAGAACTCGACGAAAATCTGTTCTGGACGTTCGCCGAGTATGTTGATCTTCTTGACGCCGGGCACATGCAGGAGGTCCTGGCGGATCGCCTCGGCCTGCCTGGCCAGCTCGCGCATCGGCATGCCCTTGGCCTTGAGCGCATAGAGGGCGAAGCTCACATCCGAATATTCGTCGTTGACGAAGGGGCCGTAGACGCCGGACGGCAGGTTGCGCGCTTCATCCCCGAGCTTCTTGCGGGCTTGGTAGAACTCTTCCTGCACGGCGGATGGCGGCGTGCTGTCCTTCAGCGTGACCGTCATATACGCATAGCCCGGCCGCGTGGTCGTCTCCACCCGGTCGTACCAGGTCAGTTCCTGAAGGCGCTTCTCCAAGGGTTCAGCGACGAGGTCCTGCATCTCACGCGCCGTCGCGCCGGGCCAAGCCGTCGTGACCGTCAGGGTCTTGATGGTGAAGTTGGGGTCCTCAGCCCGTCCGAGCATGACGAAGGCGTAGGCGCCGGCGGCCACCAGCAGGAGGATGAAGAACAGGGTGACGGCGCGTTCGCGGACCGCGATCGCGGAAAGATTGAGGGTCATGGTCAGTTGTTCCCGCTCTCGGACGCAGTCCTGACCCGAGCGCCCTCCTGCAGGAGATGGGCGCCGAGCGAGACAACCCGATCGCTGGAGCTCAATCCGGAGATGACAGCGGATTCGCCGGTCACACGAACCAGCTTGACCGGTTGGAAATGCACGGTCGACGTGGCGTTGTCGAAGACCCAAACGCCGGTCTTCTTGCCGTCGTCGAGCACCGCTCCCAACGGCACCTGGACTTCCGGCTCGTTCGCCTGCGTTGTCAGCCGAATGGTTACCGTCGCGCCAAGCGGCGCTGCTGCCGCCTCGCCGTCAAGCACATAACGGGCCTCATAGGTGCGGGTCTGGGCATCGGCGGAGTCGGACAATTGCCGCAGATGTGCCGCATGGATCTGCTCATCACCCCCATATACGCTGGCGTCGGCCACCGAGCCGATCGCCGGCCGGATCGTTTCGGGAAGCGCGACCACCGCTTCGCGAGGGCCGGCCTGAGCGATCCGGACCACGGTCTGGCCGGCGGAGACCACCTGGCCCGGCTCGCCAAGCGTATCGACCACCGTTCCATCGGCGTCCGCCAGCAGGACGGCGTATGCCGCCTCATTCTCCGCGACCTTAGCTTCCGCCTCGGCGGCGGCGAGCTGGGCCGTGGCGGTGTCCAGCGCAGCCTTTGCCTGCTCGTAGCGCTGCCGGGGGACCCACCCATCTTTCAACAGATTGGCGTATCGCCGTTCATCCGGTTCCGTCTGAGCGACGATCGCACGCGCTGCAACGACGGATTGTGCTTTGCCGTGAGCGCGAGGCGAAGGTCGGTGTCGTCGATCCGCATCAGCGGCTGACCGGCTTTTACCTGCTGGCCGACATTGACAAGCCGTTCGAGGATCTTGCCGGGGACGCGGAAGCCGAGATTGCTCTCCACTCTGGCCCCTGTGATGCCCGTGAAGCTGCGTTCGGAACCGTTCACCCGCGCTGCCGTCGCTAGCCGGACGACGGGCTGTTCCTGCCTCGGGTCGCTTGCGGCGGAGGCCTCCTGCGCGGGATTGGCGAATGTGGCGAATGCCGTCACCCCTGACACCGCGATCGCCCCCGACCCTGCGATCAGGATCGCACCGACTATAATAACCGGTCTCTTTTTCATGCCCATCGCCTCACGTAAAAATAGATTGCGTTCGAACGCTATATCGGATATAGATTACGAATGCAATCTAAAAAAGGAGATAATGATGCGCGTGAGTCGCATTCAGGCCGCGGAGAACCGCGAAACGGTGATCAACGTGGCAAGCCGCCTTTTTCGAGAGCGCGGCTTCGACGGCATTGGCCTGAAGGATCTGATGCAGGGCGCCGGGCTGACCCAGGGCGCCTTTTATAAGCAATTCGCGTCGAAGGAGGATTTGGAGGCGCAGGCATCCAGGCGGGCGCTGGAGCACGCGTCCCGCCGGTGGTCGGCCGCGGCCGCGGCGAATCCCGAGGACCCGCTAGGCGCAGTGATCGACTTCTATCTCAGCACCGGACATCGCGAAGAACGGATGGACGGCTGCCCGGTCGTGGCGCTCGGCTCGGATGCCGCCAGGCAAGGCAGCGACGTCAAAGCGGCATTCGAAGCCGGGATCCGGCAATACCTCGAGCTGCTTGGCGGTTGGCTTGGCGATGCCCACGGCAAAGATGCGGGCGACAAGGCCATGGCCATTCTCTCGACCATGGTCGGCGCGGTCGTCCTTTCGCGCGCCGTCAATGACGAGCGGCTGTCGGAGCAGTTCCTGCAAGCGGCCGCCGAGACCGTGCGGATGGCATCGCGTACCGTGGATGTCCAGCCGGGGCCTCACCAATGACGCAGGTTTCTGTGACGGGCGCGCCAGGCGCGGCCGGTTCGATCGCCGAATTGGCGGGCTGGTCCGGGCTCGAACTCGTCGCGGGACTGGCGGACGGGAGCATCCGCCGGCCGCCGATGGCGGAGACGCTGCCTTTCACCTTGCTTGCCCCAGAGGAGGGCAAGGTCGAGCTTCTGGCCACGCCCGAACCGCGCTTTTGCAACCTGACGAATACCGTCCACGGCGGCTGGATCATGACGATGCTCGACACCGTTATGGCGCTTGCCGCCCAGACGACGCTTTCGCCGGGCGAAACCTGTCCCTCACATGAAACCACGGCCAAGTTCGTGCGTCCGATCTTCGTCGATTCCGGCGAAATGCGCGTCATCGGGCACGTCGTTTCGCGCGGCCGGACCATCATCACGTTAGAAGGCAGAATCGAGGACGCACAAGGCAAGCTCGACGCCCATGGGACGTCCACATGCTTGATCGTGCGTAGGCAGCCATAGGGCCGGCCCCCTCAGCGCGAACGGGCGAGCGGACATCCAATGTCCGTCCATGACCATGCAGCGCTTGGGGTCACCTCGCGGCAAAAGCAATTCGATAGGAGACTAAATGCGACGCATAGTCGTTACAGGCATGGGCGCGATCACGCCTCTGGCCGCAAATGTCGAAACATCGTGGTCGCGGCTTCTGGCCGGCCGCTCCGGCATCCGCAGGCTCACCGACGACGTGGTGGGAGATTTGCCCGCGAAGGTCGGCGGCGTGGTTCCTTCCCTGGAGGAAGACCCCGAAGCCGGCCTCGATGCGAATGCCTTCGTGGCCCCGAAGGATCAGCGCAGGATCGACCGCTTCATTCTCTTCGCGCTGGCCGCGGCAGAGGAGGCGCTCGCCCAGGCGCGATGGAAGCCTGCTTCGGAAAACGATCGGACCCGTACCGCGACGGTCATTGCCTCAGGCGTCGGCGGGTTCCCTGCCATCACCGAGGCGGTGCGAACCGTCGACCAGCGTGGCGTCCGGCGTCTTTCGCCGTTCACGGTGCCGTCTTTCCTGGTGAACCTCGCGGCCGGCCACATCTCGATCCGCTACGGCTTCAAGGGCCACATCGGCGCGCCGGTGACGGCGTGCGCCGCCGGCATCCAGGCGATCGGCGATGCGGCACGCATCATCCGCGCCGATGAAGCCGACATCGCCGTGTGCGGCGGCACTGAAGCCTGCATGAACACCGTCAGCCTGGGCGGCTTTGCGGCCGCACGCTCGCTTTCAACCTCCTTCAATCACCGGCCCGACCAGGCCTCGCGTCCGTTCGACGTCTCGCGCGACGGCTTCGTCATGGGCGAAGGCGCCGGCATCCTGGTCGTCGAGGAATTGACCCACGCGCTTCAGCGCGGCGCCAAACCGCTCGCCGAGATCGTCGGCTACGGCACGACGGCGGATGCGCATCATGTCACCTCCGGTCCCGAGGACGGAGATGGCGCTCGCCGCGCGATGGAGATCGCGATCGCCCAGGCCGGCATCTCACCACGCGAGATCCGCCATCTCAACGCCCACGCGACCTCCACGCCGGTGGGCGATCTGGGAGAAATCGAGGCGATCAAGACGGTCTTCGGCACGGATTTCTCGATCGCCGTCAGCGGAACGAAGTCGGCGACCGGACACCTGCTCGGCGCCGCCGGCGGGCTTGGCGCGATCTTCACGATCCTGGCGCTCAGGGATCAGGTGGCGCCGCCGACCCTTAATCTCAGCGCCCCCGATCCGGCAGGTGACGGGATCGACTTCGTGGCGAACCGGGCCCGACCCATGGAGATGGATTATGCGATCTGCAACGGCTTCGGCTTCGGAGGCGTCAACGCCAGCGCGCTGTTCCGGCGCTGGGACGGGCGCGGCACGAACGGTCGAGCCGCTGGTGACTAGCGCATCTCCTGCCTTTCCAATCCAACCCAAAGAAAGTGACCTCCATGAATAAGACCAGTCCTGGCGTCGCCATCGTCACAGGGGCATCCTCGGGTATCGGCTATGTGACAGCCAAGGCCCTGCAGAAGGCGGGCTTTCGCGTGTTCGGAACCAGCCGTCGCGCAGTCTCCAAGAAAACCGACGGCATCACCATGCTGACTTGCGACGTGACCGACGAGGCGTCCGTGGCGAAGCTGGTCGACCAAGTGCTGGCCGACGCCGGGCGCATCGACCTGCTCGTCAACAATGCCGGCATGGGCTTGCTCGGCGGCGCGGAGGAATCCTCGATTGAGCAGGCCCAGGCTCTGTTCGACGTGAACGTCTTCGGTGTCATCCGGATGGTCAATGCAGTGCTGCCGACGATGCGCCGTCAAGGAAAGGGCAGGATCGTGAATCTGAGCTCGGTGCAGGGGTTCATCCCGGCTCCCTATTTCGCGCTTTATTCGGCGACCAAACATGCCGTTGAAGGCTATTCGGAATCGCTCGACCACGAATTGCGACCGTTCGGAATTCGCGTCGCATTGGTCGAGCCGGCCTATACCCGCACATCGTTCGAAGACAATCTCGCCAGGCCGGACCAGTTGCTCGATATTTATGACGCGGCGCGCGCCGGCATGACCATAGCCGTGCGGAAGGCGATGGAAAAAGGCGATACGCCTGAAGTGGTGGCCAACACCGTTCTGGCGGCCGCCACCGATCCGAACCCGAAGCGGCGCTACGCGGCGGGAAAGATGGCGCGCCAGGTCAGCTTCCTGCGCCGTTTCGTGCCCGCATCCGCATTCGACAAGAGCCTGCGACAGCAACTCGGCCTGCCGGTCTGAAGTCGAAATCAAAGGCATCCCGAGACCGGCGGCAAGTCGCACACGACGAAATCGACTCCGGCAACTGGACGGTCACTGCTACATCGAGCCTGATTTAGGTCCGATCTGTGAGGATACGCGTTCCGAAGCTGCAATTCCCGGCTACGGACCAAATATCTATTCCGCCGCCATGGCCGCTTTTCGATCAATTCGGCGCGACGTCGACACGCGGCTTCAACCACCGCCCGCTCAACTCGTATGCGCAACGAGCTTGTTCACCGTCTCGGGGAAGAAGTCCGGCGCCGAGTGGCGCTTGCCGAACATCATGTCGAACTGGATGAAGCGGAAATCGTTGATCTTCGGATCGATCTGCTTCTGCCTCGCCCAGTCCGGCGTCGCTTCGCCCGCGGGCGACAGGAGCAGGTTGCGGTCGACCACCCGGTAATGCTCGCGCAGCGCGCCGAGGAAACCGGTGTAGTAGGGGTGGGTGATGCCGGCCGTGGTCAGTATATGGTAGGGCAGGAAGGCTGGGCTAACCGAGCCCAGGTTCTTCACCGGGCCGGACCGGTTCGACCAGATGATCAGCGGCGTGTCGTGATGCTCGATCGCTGCGTCGGCGCTCGGTTCCTTGCGCGGCGCGACATTGTCCTTGAGGAATCCGGTCTCGACATAGACGGGACCGAGCGGGGGCAGATGATCGCCGAAGAAGGCGATGACCGTCGGCCGCTGGCGCGCCTTAGCCCAGTCGATCAGCCGCTGCAGGCCGCGGTCGGCGTCGGCCGAGCCCTCGGCGTAGGAAAGCAGCGATTCCCGCGCCCAGGAACTGATCGGCGCGTCAACCGAATGCGTCGGGTTGGAGTAGCGGTAGGGCTCGTAAGGGCCGTGGTTCTGCAGGCTGACGGCGAACAGGAAAACCGGATCGTCGCTGGCGTCCGCCTCGCGGATGATCTCGTCGGTCATCGCCGCGTCGGAAGCCAGCGGCCCGCGCTTCTCCATCGGCGGCAGCGTCTCTTCCGAGCGGAAGTCGTTGAAGCCGAAATCGGCATAGACGGCGCCCCGGTTCCAGAACCAGTTGGTGCCGGGATGGATGGCGCGCGCCCGGTAGCCCTCGCTCTTCAGGAAGGTCGCCAGCGAGGGCGTCGGGGTGCGCACATATTGCTGGTAGGGAATCGAGCCGGCCGGCAGGAAGGCGTTGGAAAAGCCGGTCAGCGCCTCGAATTCGATATTGGCGGTCATGCCGCCGAATTCGGGCGAGAACATCGAGCCCGAGCGCAAGGCGCGCACTGTCGGGATCGGATCGGGCTTGATGCTGACGCCGGGCAGCTGCGTCGGATCCCAGAAGGATTCGCTCATCACCACGACGATATCCGGCTTCTCGTCCGGCACGGAAACGGCGACGTCGGGCCGCTGGATCGCGGCCATCGCCTTTTGCGAATAGCCGGGCGGCGCCGAGACATGCGCCATCGGTACGTTCATAGCGAAGGCCAGCGCAAAGCCGTTGGAGGCGTAGTTCTCCTTCTGGTCCCACATGATCGGGATGATCTGCAGCCGGTCGCGCGTCCACGAGAAGGTGGCGTAGTCCATGATCGAGACGAAGAAGGCGAGCAGCGGTACGGCAAGCGCCAACCGCGCCAGGCGACCCTTGCGGCTGAGGATCGGCACACGCCGGCGCCAGGTCCGCCAGCAATAGACGAGCAGCGTCAGGCCGCCGATGATGGCCGCGGCGAGCATGACGGCCGTCCACGGCCGCTCGCGCACCAGAAGCGGCATCAGCGCCACGATCTGGCGCGCAAACAGGAAATCCGTCGGATAGAGCGGGTCGCCGAGATAATGCGACTTCTGGTGGCCGACAAAGGCAAGCGCCAGCGTTAGCGGCGCCACGATCATCAGGCTTTGATGGCTGCGGCCCAGTATGGCATCGAGCCCGACCAGCACCAGCGCGAAGACGATGATGGTGGTCCAGCCCGGCTTGAAAGGCTGCAGGAAGAAATCGACGGTGCCGAAGAAATCGCCGCGCACGATCCATTCGATCGCGAATACCAGCAGGGCGGAGGCAAGAAGCGTCGCCAGGCCGTAACGTACGGTCGGCCAGGTTCGTCCGGGCAGATAGCCCGTGGACGGATCGTCTTCCAAAAAACCTGGCACGGGCTTGGCCGCGCCTTTTCTGATCCTTGCCACTCTGTTTCCCCCAGGCCCCACGCAACACGCCTTCCACGCCGTCACGCTTCTGTCATCGAAATGTCACGCAAAGCTAGCGCCTGTGCCGGAAATAAGAAGAGCCAGCAACCCAAACGTGAGCGGTTTTCATCAGGTGTGATCGCCAAAAGGCCTTTCGGAACAGGGAGTCAGCTGCCTTTTCCGGCTGAAATGAGGGTCGAAGCGGCGCCCGCGGGCTTGACTTGGCCGCCCGCCTTGCGCCAGAGGCAGGGAAAAATCAGCCTCTGGAGAGACTTCAATGGCCGTCGCATTCACCTTTCCGGGACAGGGCAGCCAGGCCGTCGGCATGGGCAAGGACCTCGCCGATACTTTCCCGGAAGCGCGCCGCGTGTTCGAGGAGGTGGACGCCGCGCTTGGCGAAAAACTGTCGAAGCTGATCTGGGAAGGGCCGGAAGAGACGCTGACGCTGACCGCCAACGCCCAGCCGGCGCTGATGGCGGTGTCCCTGGCGGCGATGCGGGCGCTCGAAGCGCGCGGCTTCTCGCTGAAGGGCAGGGTGGCCTATGTGGCCGGTCATTCGCTCGGTGAATATTCCGCGCTTGCCGCGGCCGGCTTCGTTTCGGTCGGCGACGCGGCGCGGCTGCTTCGCACCCGCGGCAACGCCATGCAGGCGGCAGTACCTGCCGGCGAGGGCGCCATGGCCGCCATCATAGGTCTCGATCATGCCGATGTAGAAGCGGCATGCGCGGAAGCGGCCAAGGGCTCCGTCTGCCAGGTCGCCAACGACAATGGCGGTGGCCAGCTGGTGATTTCGGGCGCCAAGGCGGCGGTCGAGCTGGCCGCCAAGCTGTGCACCGAAAAGGGCGCCAAGCGGGCGTTGATGCTGCAGGTGTCAGCGCCCTTCCATTCGGCGCTGATGGCGCCGGCGGCCGAGATCATGCGGGAGGCGCTGGCTGGTGTGGCCAAATCCGCGCCGGCCGTACCGGTCGTCTCCAACGTGACGGTGACGCCCACAAGCGATCCGGACGAGATCGCGCGCCGCCTGGTCGCTCAAGTGACCGGCCGCGTGCGCTGGCGCGAGACAGTGGAGTGGTTCGGCGCCAATGGCGTGTCGACGCTTTACGAGGTCGGCGCCGGTAAGGTGCTGTCGGGCCTGGCGCGCCGCATCAACCGCGACACCGCCACCGGCGCCATCGGCACGGCGGCGGAAGTCGAGGCGGCGCTGGCGGCGTTGGGATGAGGCCCCGCTCCGCTCGTGGATGACGACACGAAGGAGGCCTTCGCTAATCTCCGACGCTTATCTAGCGTGACTTGGACGATATGACGTATACGCAAACGCGACTGCTTGCAGCCGTCTGGAAAATGAGGTTGGAAAAATGTTCGAACTGACCGGCCGCAAGGCGCTCGTCACCGGCGCATCGGGAGGCATCGGCGAAGCGATCGCCAGGGTGCTGCACAGCCAGGGCGCGATCGTCGGCCTGCACGGTACCCGTGTGGAGAAGCTGGAAGCCCTCGCGGGCGAATTGGGCGACCGCGTAAAGCTGTTTCCGGCGGATTTGACCGACCGCGACGCGGTCAGGACGCTCGGGCAGAAGGCGGAAGCGGAGCTCGAGGGCGTCGACATACTGGTCAACAATGCCGGCATCACCAAGGACGGCCTGTTCGTGCGCATGTCGGACGCCGACTGGGACACCGTGATCGAGGTCAACCTGACCGCCGTGTTCCGGCTGACCCGCGAGCTGACGCATCCGATGATGCGCCGCCGCCATGGCCGCATCATCAACATCACCTCGGTGGTCGGTGTCACCGGCAATCCCGGCCAGACCAATTACTGCGCGTCCAAGGCCGGCATGATCGGCTTCTCCAAATCGCTGGCGCAGGAGATCGCCACCCGCAACATCACCGTCAACTGCGTCGCCCCGGGCTTCATCGAATCGGCCATGACAGACAAGCTCAACGACAAGCAGAAAGAGACGATCATGGCCGCCATCCCGACAAGGCGCATGGGCACCAGCGCCGAGGTCGCGTCCGCCGTCGCCTATCTTGCTTCCAATGAGGCGGCTTACGTCACCGGCCAGACCATTCATGTGAATGGCGGCATGGCGATGATCTAGCGGGGTGCTGATCTAAGGCGAGGCCGGGGCCGGGCGCCTGTGAAAACAGCCATTTCGGCTTGGACGCCCGTCATTTTTCGTGTAATGCGGCCCGCAACCCGGCGGTTCGGGCAAAAACCGGTCCTGTGGCGTTGCGTTGCCCGCAAGACCATCTTTCAACTTGATTAGCGGCATTCCGCCCGCTAACGAAGGTAGACAACTTAAGACGAGGATTGCCCCAAATGAGTGACACCGCAGAGCGCGTCAAGAAGATCGTCATCGAGCATCTCGGTGTCGACGCCGACAAGGTGACGGAACAGGCGAGCTTCATCGACGATCTGGGCGCGGACAGCCTCGACACGGTCGAACTCGTCATGGCGTTCGAAGAAGAATTCGGCGTCGAGATTCCGGACGATGCCGCCGAGACCATCCTGACCGTCGGCGACGCCGTAAAGTACATCGACAAGGCCTCGGCCTGAGGTCTTTCGCAGGCATTATCGGGGAGGACCTGCGATGAGGCGTGTCGTCGTCACGGGCCTTGGCCTGCTTTCGCCATTTGGCATGGGTGTCGAGCACAGCTGGCGGGAATTGCTTTCCGGCCGCAGCGCCTGCCGCCGCGTCACCGAATTCGAGGTGGACGATCTTGCCTGCAAGATCGCCCACATCATCCCGCGTGGCGACGGCTCGAACGGCACCTTCAATCCGGAGGCCGTGCTCGAGCCGAAGGAACTGCGCAAGATCGGCGACTTCATCCTTTACGGCATCGCGGCCGCCGACGAGGCGCTGACCGATTCCGGCTGGAAGCCCGAAACGCATGAGGACCAGTGCGCCACCGGCGTGCTGATCGGCTCCGGCATCGGCGGCATCGACGGCATCGCCGAAAACGCGATGATCCTCAAGGAGCGCGGCCCGCGCCGCATCAGCCCCTTCTTCATCCCCGGACAGATCATCAACCTGGTATCCGGCCAGGTCTCCATCCGCCACGGCCTGAAAGGCCCGAACCATGCGGTGGTCACCGCCTGCTCGACCGGCGCGCATGCCATCGGCGAC
The DNA here is from genome assembly GCF_029625735.1 of Mesorhizobium sp. WSM4935. Lineage (NCBI taxonomy): Bacteria > Pseudomonadati > Pseudomonadota > Alphaproteobacteria > Hyphomicrobiales > Phyllobacteriaceae > Mesorhizobium > Mesorhizobium sp. WSM4935. The sequence continues at coordinate 69,496 of NZ_JARTVR010000012.1, forward strand.
GCCGCTCGGCTGATCATGTGGGGCGACGCCGACGTCATGGTGGCGGGCGGCGCCGAAGCGCCGATCACCCGGCTGTCGATTGCCGGCTTTGCCGCTTGTCGCGCGCTTTCAACCGAACGCAACGACAGTCCCGAAACAGCGTCGCGTCCCTATGACCGCGACCGCGACGGCTTCGTGATGGGCGAGGGCGCCGGCGTCGTCGTCCTGGAAGAGCTCGAGCACGCCAAGGCGCGCGGCGCCAAGATTTATGCGGAAGTCACCGGCTATGGACTCACCGGCGACGCCTACCACATCACCGCCCCCGCCGAGGACGGCGACGGCGCCTTCCGCTGCATGACCGCGGCGCTGAACCGGGCAAAGCTTTCGCCGGCCGATGTCGATTACATCAATGCCCACGGCACCTCGACCATGGCCGACACGATCGAGCTCGGCGCGGTCGAGCGGCTGGTCGGCAATGCCGCCTCGAAGATTTCGATGTCGTCGACAAAGTCGTCCATCGGCCATCTCCTGGGCGCCGCGGGTGCCGCGGAAGCGATCTTCTCGATCCTCGCCATCCGCGACAACGTCGCGCCCGCCACCATCAATCTCGACAATCCGGAACGCGAGACTGCGATCGACCTCGTGCCGAACAAGCCGCGTCAGCGCCAGATCGACGTCGCGCTGTCGAACTCCTTCGGCTTCGGCGGCACCAACGCCTCGCTCGTATTCCAGCGTTACAATGGCTGAGTAGCAACCGGAGCATCCCCCCGGAGCGTGCGGTTTCCCCTCCGGATTTGCTCAGAGACAGACCAATCGGCAGTCCGCCAACTGCCGTCATTTTTGCCAAATTTGCCCCTAGCTTTTCGCCGGGGGATTCGTTGCAAGATCAGACGGCAGGGCGTCATGAACACTAATCCGAGCGACGGGGAATTCGGACGGCAAGGCACGAAGGGCCCGATCGTGCCGAAGACCGCGGCCGAGGCGTTGCGCCCGGAAGCCGGCACACCGCCGCCGTCGAAGCGTTCGCGCGCCTCGCGCAGCCAGGTCGTCGTGTTCCTGAATTTCTTCCTCTCCTTGGTGATCCTGGTGGTGCTCGCCTCGGGTGCGGCGCTCTATTTCGGCATGCAGGCTTTCGTCGAGCCCGGTCCGTCCGCCAATGGCGACACTTTCATGGTCAAGCCGAACACCGGCGTGCAGGAGATCGCCGACCAGCTCGAGCGCCGAAACCTGATCAGCGATGCCCGCATCTTCCGGCTCGGCGTGCGCGCCACCGGCAATGAATCGGCGTTGAAGGCCGGCGAATACGCTATCAAGCCGCGTGCCTCGATGCGCGACATCATGGAGCTTTTCAAGAGCGGCAAGTCGGTGATGTACTCGCTCACCATTCCCGAAGGGCTGACGGTCGAGCAGGCGCTGCAGCGCGTCGCCGATCAGGAGGCGCTCACCGGCGACATGCCGGCGACCTTGCCGCCGGAAGGCAGCATCGCCACCGACACGCTGCGCTTCACCCGCGGCGCGACAAGGCAGCAGATGATCGACAAGCTGATCGCCGACCAGAAGAAACTGGTCGAAGACGTCTGGTCGCACCGCGCTCCCGATCTGCCGATCGCCAACATCGACGACTTCGTCACGCTCGCCTCGATCGTCGAGAAGGAGACGGGCAGGAGCGATGAACGCTCGCGCGTCGCCGCGGTGTTCCTCAACCGCCTGGCTAAGGGCATGCGGCTGCAGTCGGACCCGACCATCATCTACGGTTTGTTCGGCGGCAAGGGAAAGCCCGCCGACCGGCCGATCTATCAGTCGGACCTCGATAAGCAGACGCCTTACAACACCTACATGATCAAGGGCCTGCCGCCGACGCCGATCGCCAATCCGGGCCGTGCGGCGCTCGAAGCGGTCGCCAATCCTTCGAAGACCGACGACCTCTATTTCGTCGCCGACGGCAATGGCGGCCATGTCTTCGCGGCGACGCTGGAAGAGCATAACCAGAACGTCGCCCGCTACCGGGCGCTGCAGAAGAAGCAGGCGGATGCCGCCGCCAAGGCTTCCGGCCAAACGACGGCGCCGGCCGCTCCCGATGGCAACGCCGACGGCGACGCCGGAGACAATGGCGAGAACGGGGATGCTGGCGGCGACGCAGCGCAGTAGGCGCAATGCATGTCGCCCAAAAGTGCGTAGCGGTTTTGGGTAGCGACTTGCATCAACAGAAGCATGTCGCCCAAAAGTGCGTAGCGGCTTTGGGGAAACGACCTGCATCCAACGGAAGCACGCGTCCTTTGACGCGAGGCCGTATTCATGTTTTTAGGGGGCGCCGGCCGATCGTCCGGCGATTTCTGGGGCGCGCAGCGCTGGGCCACGCTTGCCTTGGCCGCGACAGGGGGACGACAGGGCAATGAGCCTGCAAAGCATGACCGGTTTTGCGCGGGCCGCCGCCGAAAGCGAAGGCACCTCGATCGCCTGGGAGGTGAAGTCCGTGAATGGCAAGAGCGCCGAGGTGAGGCTGAGATTGCCGCAGGGATTCGACCGGCTGGAGACGGTCGTCCGGCAGACCGTTCAGAAGCGTTTCGCGCGCGGCAATTTTCAGGCGACGTTGACCGTCGGCCGCGCCGCCGCAAGGCAAACCCAGCCGGTGGTCAACGAGGCCTTCCTCAAGGACCTCGCGGGGCTGGCGAAGCGCCTGCAGGAGCAGTTCGGCACCCAGCCCGCCACCGCCGACGGCCTGCTCTCCCTGCGCGGCGTGCTCGACATTCCCGAAGCCGTCGAAACCGAAGAGGAGCGCGCCATTCTCGATGCTGCGATCCTCTCGGCGCTCGAGGCGGCGCTTGGCGGGCTGGAGCAAGCGCGCCGCAGCGAGGGCGCGGCACTTGGGGCGCTGCTTGCCGGCCATATCGACGCCATCGAGGCGCTGACGTTGAAGGCCGAGGCCGATCCCTCGCGGGAGCCCGCGGCGATCCGCGAGCGTATCACCGAGCAACTGCGTCTGCTGATGGATGCCTCGGCCAATCTCGACGCCGTCCGGCTGCACCAGGAGGCGGCCTTTCTTGCCACCAAGGCCGACATCCGCGAGGAAATCGACCGGCTGAAGACTCATGTCGCTTCGGCGCGGGCGCTGCTCAAAAGCGGCGCCGCCGTTGGCCGCAAGCTCGATTTTCTCGCGCAGGAATTCAACCGCGAATCGAATACCTTATGCTCCAAGTCGAATGCCGCGGCGGTCACCGCGATCGGGCTGGAACTCAAGGCGGTGGTCGACCAGTTTCGCGAGCAGGTCCAGAATCTGGAGTGACGGGAATGGTTGCCAAGGAGCCGACGTCTGCCAGGGATCTGGGATCCCGCATCCGCCGCCGCGGATTGATGCTGGTGCTGTCGTCGCCGTCGGGCGCCGGCAAGTCGACGATCGCGCGCAATCTTCTGGAAAGCGATTCGAGCCTCGAGCTTTCGGTCTCCGTCACCACAAGGCCGCGCCGCGGCTCGGAGATCGAGGGCGTCCACTATCATTTCCGCACCATGCGTGAGTTCGAACGGCTGCGCGATTCCGACGCGCTGCTCGAATGGGCGGAGGTTCACGGCAATTGCTACGCGACGCCGCGCGAGCCGGCGGAGGTGGCGCTCGCCGAAGGTCGCGACATGCTCTTCGACATCGACTGGCAGGGCGCCCAGCAGCTCAAGGAGAAGATGCGCGCCGACATCGTCTCGATCTTTATCCTGCCGCCGTCGATGAAGGAATTGAAGGCGCGCCTGAAGCGCCGCGCCGAGGACCAGGAATCCGTCATCGAGACCAGGCTGAAGAACGCCCGCCTCGAGATCGAGCATTGGAAGGAATACGACTTCGTCATCGTCAACGACGATCTCGACCGCGCCTTCGCCGAAGTCCGCGCCATCGTCACGGCGGAGCGGCTTCGCCGCGACCGGCGGCCGGGGCTGTTCGATTTCATTTCCGGCTTGCTGGACGAGAAAACGGGGTGACCTTTCCTTCTCCCCTTGCGGGAGAAGGTGGATCGGCGCGCAGCGCCGAGACGGATGAGGGGTGTTCCAGCGGAGTGAGACGTTGGCATTCCCTGGAGCACCCCTCATCCGTCGCCTTCGGCGACACCTTCTCCCACAAGGGGAGAAGGGAAAGGCGCGGCTACACCGCGTTCGTCAGCCTCACAAACTCCTCCACGCTCAGCGTCTCCGCCCGCCGCGTAGGCTCGATGCCGGAGCGCAGCAGCAGGGCCTCGCCACCCAGGCTCTTCACGCTTTGCCTCAGCATCTTGCGGCGCTGGCCGAAGGCGGCTTCGGTGACGCGGCCAAGCTTTTTTGCGTCGGCGGGCAGGGGAGACGAGCGCGGCACCAGATGCACGACGGAGGAGGTGACCTTGGGCGGTGGAATGAAAGCCTGCGGCGGCACGTCGAAGGCGATCCTCGCCTCCGTGCGCCAGCCGGCCAGGACGCCGAGCCGGCCATAGGCGTCGCGGCCGGGACCTGCGGTGATGCGCTCGGCCACCTCGCGTTGGAACATCAGCGTCATCGATTGGTAGAAGGGCGGCCAATCGGCCACGGTCAGCCAGCGGATCAGAAGCTCCGTGCCGATATTGTAGGGCAGGTTGGCGACGATCTTCACAGGCCCGCCATTCGCCGCGCCGGCAAGCGCCCCAAAATCCGTATTCAACGCATCGCCGGGAATGACCTCGAGCCGGCCGGGATAATGCCTGGAGACCTCCGCCAGCGCCTCCAGGCAGCGCTCGTCGCGCTCGATGGCGATCACGCGCCGCGCGCCGTTGAAGAGCAGCGCCCGCGTCAGTCCGCCTGGACCCGGACCGACCTCGATCACCGTCGCCTCGCCGAGATCTCCGGCCGCGCGCGCGATCTTGCTTGTCAGGTTGAGGTCGAGCAGAAAATTCTGCCCGAGCGCTTTCTTGGCTTGCAGCCCATGCCGCTCGATCACCTCGCGCAGCGGCGGCAACCCGTCGATCGTGGTGCGTCCGTTCAATGGAGCCTCATGCGGTGGCGGCCCGCCGTCCGCTGTCGGCCAGCCGGCGCGCCAACCTCAGCGCGGCGATCAGGCTGTCGGGGCGCGCTATGCCCTTGCCGGCGATGTCGAAAGCGGTGCCGTGATCGGGCGAGGTTCGGATGAAGGGCAGACCCAGCGTCACGTTCACCGCCTCGTCGAAGGCTAAAGTCTTGGCCGGGATCAGCGCCTGGTCGTGATACATGCAGAGCGCCGCGTCATAGGAGGCGCGCGCACGCGGATGAAACATCGTGTCCGCCGGCAGCGGCCCGATCGCATCGATGCCTTCCGCCTTCAACATCTCAACCGCCGGGGCGACGATTGCGGCATCCTCGGAGCCCATGGCGCCGCCTTCCCCGGCATGCGGGTTGAGCCCGGCGATCGCAAGCTTCGGCCGCTTGATGCCGAACCGGCTCTTGAGATCGGCGGCGGTGATGCGCGCGGTCGCGACGATCAGCTCCGTCGTGAGCACCTTTGCCACCTCGGCCAATGCGATGTGGATGGTGACCGGAACGGTGCGCAGTTCAGGTCCTGCCAGCAGCATCACCGGCCTCACGTCCGTGCCGGTGTGGCGCGAGGCCAGATGCGCCAGATATTCGGTGTGGCCGGGAAAGCCGAAACCGGCATCATAGAGCGGCTTCTTGGCGATTGGGCAGGTGACGATCGCGGCGGCGCGGCCGGCGAGGCAGTCCGCGACGGCGCGCTCGATGGCTTCGACGGTGCCCGCGGCGTTGGCCGGGTCCGGTTCTCCCGGGCTGTCGAAATGGCGCGCATCGAGCGGTACGACGGGCAGGGCCCGGGCAAAGTGATGCGCTGCCTGTCCCGGCAGCGTCTCGGCAATCGTGACATTCGCGCCGACGAGGCGGGCACGGGCTTCGATCAAGGCGGGGTCGGCGATGAGATAGAAGGGCGGTACGCCGGCGCTGTCGCCCGCCTGCCAGGCGGCGATGGCGATCTCGGGTCCGATGCCCGAGGGGTCACCGACGCTGAGCGCAAGCGGGGCATCGGTTTTCTGCATACTCATGCCGGCGCGCGGACCGGGCCGCTCATGGTTTGGGCGAACTCGCTGCTCTGTCGAGACACGCTTGTCGCTCTAGCGTTCGACTATCTTGGCCTTCTGGCGCAGTTCGGCGACGTATTTCTTGCTGAGCTCTTCGGCGTCCTTGTCGTTGCTGCCCTCGGCCTGGAACACCATCTGCGCAGCCTTGTCGTCGGAGACCTCGCGCGAGGAGCAGATGCCGATGAACTCGACGCCGCGTTCGGTCTCGCGCGTCGGCGTCGCGCCGCCGACCTTGGTCGCCTTGATCTGCTCGGCCCAGTCGGACGGCAATTGCGGCGCCAGCACGCGACCGAGGTCGCGCACGGTGACGTCGAGCAGGCCCTTGGCGAATTCGCGCGTGGTGTTGCAGCCGCTGAAGCGGGCACGCATGGCGTCGGCCTCGCGCTTGCGTTTGGCAAGCGTGGCGGCGCGCTCCGATGCCGGCACCACGAAGATCACCTGTTGCAGCATGTATTCCGTCGCGGTCGGCTTGGCGCCGCCCTTGTCGAGCATGCGCCGCACGGCGTCCTGCTCGGTCACCGAGCCGCCTTCGCCGGAGCGGTAGCGCGCGCTGAGCGCCTGGTTCCAGGCCATCTGGGCGCGGATGAATTCCTTGAAATGCTCCTTGGTGACGCCCGATTGCGCCATGATCGCGTCGAGCTTCGCCAGCGGCATCTTGTTGCCCGATGCGAAGCGCTGGTAGGCGGCGTCGACCTGCTGGTCGGTGATGCGGATGCCGAGCCGCTTGGCCTCGGCCAACCGCAGCGTCTGGTCGATCATCTCCTCCTTCGCATCGCCTTTCTTATGCTGCAGCTTGAAGAAGGCGGCGCGGTGCGCGATGTCCCCGGTGGTGATCGGTATGCCGTTGACGATGTACTTGATCTCAGCGGCGAAAGCAGGCTGCACGACAGCCGTGACCGGAACCGTGGCCGCCGCCACCAGAAGCGCGAATCCCGCCGAAAAAAAGTATTTCCTCATCTTGCCTTCCCGATTTTTCCCCACCATGACGGCGCCGCGCGTCCTCCGAGCGCCTGCGCGATGCAGTCGACCCCATGCCCGTCCTATGCGGCGAAACGATGTCGCCGGCCCATGACGCCGAGAATTGAGCCTATACTCAAGGGATCACGCGTCAAATCAAGCCCAAGCACCATGAGCACACGGCTCCGAGCCCATGCGCCGCGCCGTGCTCACTGGATGGTATCGACTGCGCTTGTTGACGACCCGAAATCGCCGAGCGTGCGGAACGACAGGTTGAAACCGATGTTCTGCGACACTTCCCTGGTGACGGTGTCGCGCGTCTGCGAATACGTCATGATGTAGGTGAAGCAGGAATCGTTATAGGCGAAGCCGACACCGTCCTTGACCAGCACATTTGTCTGGAGGTCGTAGGTGCCGGTGCCGAACAGCCGCCAATTCTGCGCCAGATGCGTGGAAGCGCCCAGGGTGAGCTCGTGGCGGTCGGTGGTGAAGCCATAGAGCGGCTGTGCCTCGATGAAGGCATATTTGGCGCTGAGCGATATCGGCAGGCTGGAATAGGCGGCCTTCACTTCGGCGCGTCTGACCTCCCAGGTCTGCTCGTCGAAACGCCCGCTCAGCGATCCGGAGAAACCGCTCGGGCTATTGAAGCCGACAAGGCCGACATAGTCCGAGGTCCGCTTGTCCAGGCCGGACTCGGCCCCGACATTGACGAGATCGGGCGCGGCAAAGGAGTTTTCGCCGGCGAGCTGGTAGGACTGGCCGAAGATGGCGTTCGTGGCCCAGCCATTGTCATAGGCGCCCGAGTACCGGAAGCCGACATTGGCGCGCGTGCCGCCTTCGATGCGGTCATAGCCGGAAAATTTATCGCGCTCGAACAGCGTCGTGGCGTCGAAGACGAAACTCTGCGCGTCTTCGTTGGGGACGGCCAGTCCGCCGACATATTGCTCGTTCGGACGCACGAAGACCTGCGCCGTCGGCTCCAGGATATGGCTGGAGCTAGACATCGAGAACAGCAGTGGCCAGCGCGCCTCGAGGCCGAGGGTGGCCATGTAGCGGGCAAGCGAGGAGCGCATGTCGACGTTTTCGCCGAGATTCGTCGCCATCTGGTTGACGGCATCGAGCGAAGCCTGATTGGCGTTGACATAGCCGGCGTCGCCGCGGAAGGCGAGCAACGGGGTCAGTTGCAGACCGCCATCCGTCGTGAAGGTGCGCTTCCACTCGGCTTCCGCGCTCAGCCGGCTCGATTCGCCTTCGATGCCGCGCACATTGTTGATGGAAGTGTCGTCGATCGGATTGGCCAGCACGGCGTCCAGCCGGTTGCGGCTGATCACGCGCGTGTTGACGTTGAACGACAACTGGCCACCGGCCACGGACGTGTCGGGGATATAGGCATAATCGAGCGACGGCAGCACCCAGGGCTGCTTGGCGGAGCGCGAGGTCGGATCGCTGGAGAGCGTGTCTTCCTGCACCTCGAAGCGCATGGCGCGGACGTCGAAATAATTGCGGTCGCTCAAGCCTGTCAGATAGATCGACGACTGGTGCACGAGGTCGCTGTAGCCCTCGATATTGTAGGTGCGCGAGAATTCCTTGTCGGTCTGCAGCAGCACGTCCCAGCCGAAATTCCAGCGCTCGTTGATGGCGAACTGGCCCTTGGTGCCCATCATGCCGCGGAACTTGTTCGGATCGTCGGCAGGCCCCGAGTTCACATTATGGCCGGCGGAATCGATGAACGCGTCGGGATCCTGCTGATTGATGCCGGCGATCTTCAGCGTGTATTGGCCGTTGTTGAAGCGCTGGCGCCACTCGGCCTCACCGAGGAAACCCTGCTTGGTATAGCCGCTGCCGGTGACGGTCAGGTCATAGGTCGGAGACAGGGCGAAATAATAGGGGACTTTGACGCCGACGCCGAGATGGTTGTTGTAGACGATGCCGGGGATCAGGAAGCCGCTCTTGCGCTTCACCGTGGGGTCGGCGATCTCGAAGGCCGGCAGGTAGGCGAGCGGGAAGCCGAAGAACTCGAAATTCGAGTTCTCGAAGCGGACCGTTTTTTTCTCGCCGTTCCAGATGATCTTTCGCGCCTTGACCCGCCAGGTCGGGGCTTTGTCCGGCTTGTCCTCGCAAGGTTCGCAGGCGGTGTAGACGCCGTTGTGGAAGGTGGTGAGCACGCCGCCCATGCGCTCGGCGCTCTCGGCGGCGAAATAAGCCTTGTCGATCGTCTCGACGCGCAGCGCGTTGAGAAAACCGTCGGCGAAATCGTCGGTGATGTCGATATGGTCGGAATTGACCTTGGTGCCGTCGCTATTGATCAACTCGACGGCGCCGCTGGCGACCAGCCGCTTGGTGTCGCGATTATACACCACGCGCTGGGCGACCAGCTTGTTGCCGCCATAGTCGATCTGCACGCCGCCGACGGCCGTCACCGTATGCTTGTCATTGTCATAGACAAGCGTGTCGGCGGCCAGCAGCATCTGCGAACCGGACGGGACGGGCTTGGCAGTAATCTGCTGCGCCAGCGCGGGTGCCGTCGGCACCGCACAGGCGAACAGACATGCCAAAGCGGTCGCCCCATAGAGGCGTGCCAAACCGGCCTGCCTATGGTTGCGCAAGACCGCCTCCCTCACTAGCCGTCTTCCTTGTATAGCAGAAACGTCACCCCAAAGAACATAGCCACGACAACCGGAACCCATGCAGCCACCACCGTAGGCACGAATCCGGCTACACCGAATGCCTTGACCAGTACCGAAACGACATAAAGCAGAAAGCCGGCCACGACGCCACCCAGAATCATCGTTGCCGACTGCCCCATTCGCGCAAATCGCATTGAAACCGTTGCAGCAATCAGCGTCATGGCCACGAGAAGGAACGGCAACGCCACCAGCGAATCAAACTGCATGGCGAAGGCGTTTGCCTTGAGCCCGAAGGAACGGGCGATCTCGATCTTGCGCGGCAGCTCGTAGAAAGGGATGGTTTCCGGGCGCGCCAGGCGCTCCTGCACGAATTCCGGCTTGAGATTGGTCGGCACCTTGTCGGAGGCCAGCGCCTGGATGTTGCCGCCCTTGAAGACCTTGACGTCCTGCAATTCCCAGTAGCCATCGCGCAGGAAAGCCTTGGCGGCATCCTTTCGCTCGGCGATGTTGCCCTGCGGGTCGAGGACGAAAAACACCGCATCCGCCATCTCCAGCCCCTGGTTGAGGATGGCGCGGGCGCCGATGATGGTGTCGCCCGATTCGGTCTTTTGCCTTAGCCACGGCGTGACGTTGGTGGTGACGGCATTCGACTTGCCGGCCCTTAGATCGTTCTCCATCTGCTCGGACCAGGAAAAGCCATGCGCGGCGATCGGGTTGATGATGGCGACCGACAGCACGCCGAACATCAGCGCGCCGACGCAGCAGGGGAACAGGAACTGCCAGGCCGACACGCCTGCCGAACGCGCGATGACCAGCTCATAGCGGCGGTTGAGCGACACCAGCGTCGCCATCGCCGAGAACAGCCCGACGAACGGCACCGTCTGCAGCATGATCATCGGCATCCTCAGCGCCGAAATGGCGAAGGCTATGCCGTAGGTGAAGCCGGGCAGCCCGGTCGTGCGGCCGGAAAGCTCGGTAAAGTCAATCAGGAACACCAGCGCCAGCAGGCCCAGGAAGAACCAGAAGGTGATCGAGACGTAGCGGAAGAAGAAATAGCGACCCAGCGTCCAGCCCATGGTCAGGCTCCCTGGCCCGAAGTGCGCCGGGCGAGCCAGAGCTTGAACGTCGTCCAGTTTTCGCCGGCGCGCTTGGCAAGGCCCGTCAGCCAGTCGGCCCAGCTGACCGGCAATTCCATGGTGCGGGACGAGACGATGAACCAGACCGAAACCGCGGAGGCGATGAGCGGTATGCCGTAGAGCAGATAGACATAGTACCAGACCTTGTCGGCTTTACCGGCGGCGAAGAAGCCCAGCCACCGCACGAAAAGCGCGATCGCGATCGCCGTGATCAGCGGATTGATGCGCGCTTCGCGATGCGAGCGCGCATCGCCCGCCACCGCAAGCGCGATGAGCGCGAACACCAGCGAATAGGACCATTCGGCGAAGCGCTGGTTGAGCTCGGCACGGTAGCTGCCCGGTTCGCGCTGGAACATCTTGTCGTTTGGATCTGGGTTGAGCAGATACGCGGTCGTGCGGTCCTTGGGCAAAAGCGTGATGTCGTTCGCCGCCGACATGAAGGCCGACATGTCGAAGGCGTAAGAGGTGAAGCGGATGACGGAGAGATCGCCGGTCACCGATTTGCGGTTGATGACGCCGTCATTCATCATCAGCACCTTCTCGTCGCCCTTTTCGACGATGCTGCCCGTCTTGGCATAGTAGGTGAGGCTGGCGCCTTCCTCGCGCGAATCGGCGACGAAGATGCCGCCCAGCCGGTTGCCAGGAAGGCGTTCGCCGACCTGCAGGTAGAGGCCGTCATCGATCTTGCGGAACGTGCCTTCCTGGATGATCAGCGACACGAGGTCGGCGCGCGAAGCGGCTACCAGTTGTCGGTTCTTCTGCCTGGCATAGGGGTCTATCGCATTGTCGACGATGAAGGAAAAGGCGCAGGCGAAAGCCGCCAGCAGCAGGATCGGCCGCGCGATCGTCCAGCGCGAGGCGCCCGCGGCGCTGAGCACGGCCAGCTCCGAATCGGTGTTCATGGCGCTCAGCGTCTGCGCCACCGCCACCACCAGCGCGAACGGCACCACGATTGGGATGATGGAGGGGATGATGAGGGCCGCGACCTCGAAGAAGGTCAGCGCCGATTGGCCGTTGTCGGTAACGAGGTCGATCTTGGCCAGCACCTGCGTCGTCCACACGATCGCCAGCGTCCAGGCCAGCGCGGCGAGGAACATCGTCAGCGCCCGGCGCATGATGTAGCGTTCAACGACCTTCATGAAGGCTTTTCTCGATTTTGCCGAACGGCATCATGCCCGTCGACAAAGTAGTGATCCGGCGACGCGTGCACAACTGGGTCATAGGCGGCTCGCTCCGGATTGTCGCCCCACGCCGTCTGCCCCGGCGTGACGGAGTCTCCGCGCCAATGGATAAGAAATGCGAAACATTGATGGTTAACAGCAGGTTACGGCTAAAAGCTGACGCCGTGCCGAGGCGAATCCTTTGTCTATTGTGGCGCTGATATAGACAGCGATTTCGGCCAAAGTCTTGCCAAATGGCTCAAAACGACCAAATGTCGCGCACGCTTGCCAAACCTTTGCCGACATGCGCGGCCATCCCCGAAAGCAGGACCTGATGACGTCGAGACCCTCCATTTCTTTCGCCAAATTCGCTGCGCCGAAAAAGGGCAGCGTCTTCGTATTCGCGGCAGATGGCGGCGGGCTTGGCGAGGCGGCGAAGGCCTGCGATCCGGCCGGCGCGCTTGCACGCGCGTTTCCGGTCGCGGATTTTTCCGGCAAGTTCGCAAGCTCGGCCGAGGTGCTGGCGCCGGAAGGAACGTCTGTCGACCGGCTTGTGGCGATCGGCGCCGGCAAGGTCTCGAGTCTTGACGACAATGCCTGGCTGAAGCTCGGCGGCGCCGTTGCCGCTTCGCTGCGCAAGGCGGCCGAGGTGGCCGTCGTCCTCGATCTGCCCGATCTGCAGCCGGATGGCCGCCAGGCGGCCAGCCTTGCCGCCGGCATCCTGCTGCGCAGCTATTCCTTCGACAAATACAAGACCAGGAAGGACAAGGAAGACGGGCAATCCGATTCAAAGTCGCCTGAGACCAAGAAGGCCGAGGCGGCCAAGCCAGCCAAGATAACCATCCATTGCGCCGACCCTGCGGCCGCGAAGAAGGCCTTCGCCGGCGAGGAAGCGGTGGTGGACGGCGTCCTGCTTGCGCGCGACCTCGTCAACGAACCGGCCAATGCGCTTGGCCCGGTCGAATTCGCTGAACGCGTCAAGCTGCTGGAGCAGCTCGGTGTAGAGGTCGAGGTCCTCACCGAAAAAGAGATGAAGAAGCTCGGCATGGGCTCGCTGCTTGGCGTTGCGCAAGGCTCGCCGCGCGGCGCCCGCCTTGCGGTGATGCGCTGGAACGGCGGCAAGGCCAAGGACGCGCCGCTTGCCTTCATCGGCAAGGGCGTCACCTTCGACACCGGCGGCAATTCGATGAAGCCGGCCTCGGGCATGGAAGACATGAAGGGCGACATGGGCGGAGCGGCCGCCGTCACCGGGCTGATCCATGCGCTCGCCGCGCGCAAGGCGAAGGCCAACGTGGTCGGCATCATCGGCCTCGTCGAGAATGCCGTCGACGGCTATGCCCAGCGGCCCGGCGACATCGTCACCTCGATGTCGGGCCAGACGATCGAAGTGTTGAACACCGACGCCGAAGGCCGCCTCGTGCTGGCCGATGCGCTCTGGTACGCCAACGACCGTTTCAAGCCGAAATTCATGATCAACCTGGCGACGCTGACCGGCGCCATCATGGTGGCGCTCGGCCAGCACTATGCCGGCCTGTTCTCCAACAATGACGAGCTCGCCGGCCGGCTGTTCGGCGCCGGCCAGGCCAGCCAGGAGCGGGTCTGGCGCATGCCGCTCGGGCCTGAATACGACAAGCTGATCGATTCCAAGAACGCCGACATGAAGAACATCGGCGGCCGCTATGGCGGCGCCATCATCGCCGCGCAGTTCCTGCAGCGCTTCGTCAAGGACACGCCATGGGCGCATCTCGATATCGCGGGCACCGCGATGGGCGCGCCGTCGAGCGAGATCAACCAGTCCTGGGGCTCGGGCTTCGGCGTGAGGCTGCTCGACAGGCTGGTGCGCGATCATTACGAAGGGTAGGGGATGGCCGACATCCTCTTCTACCATCTGACCGAATCGACGCTGGAGGAGGCGCTGCCGGGCCTGCTCGAGCGCAGCGTCGAGCGCGGCTGGCGCGCTGTGGTGCAGACCGGCACGGAAGAGCGGCGCGACGCGCTCGACCAGCATCTGTGGACGTTCCGCGACGATTCCTTCCTGGCTCATGCCACCGACCGCGAAGCCTATCCGGCCGAGCAGCCGGTCCTGCTCACCACGGGTGAGGGCAACCAGAACGCCGCGCAGATCCGTTTCCTGGTCGATGGCGCCAGCCCGCCCGAGCTATCGGGATACGAGCGCGCCGTCTTCCTCTTCGACGGCCATGACGCCGCACAGCTCGAAGCCGCCCGCGGCCATTGGAAGACGATGAAGGAAGCCGGCCACGCCGTGACCTACTGGCAGCAGACCCCGGACCGGCGCTGGGAACGCAAGGCTTAGCATCACTTCACCATCGGTCCGGCGCTCAGACTTCCGCTGCCCGCCGAACCGAAGCGTCTTTACGATCTTCAGCCCTTTGCCAGTACTGACAGCTGCTCAAGGCTGATCTTATGGACGAGCGGGTCGGCGTGCCGGTGCGCCAGCAGCCATTTGCCGTTTTCGCGGCGAAAAACCAGCGTCACCCTGAGCGGCCATTCCTGCTCCAGGCCACCAACCTTGCCATGCCCCCACTCGATGACGGCGAGCACCGCCATGTCGCCCGATGCGTAAGCCTGCACCAGTTCCATTCTTACCGTGCCGTCCTGAAAGTAGCTGGCGAGTTCGGCCAGATGTTTGGGGCTTCTGTCGAAACCTCTTGAGAACGGACCGCCGAAGGGCTGCATCAAAGTGAAGTCGGGCGCGATCTCGATCAGGTCGAGATAGGCTTTCATGTCGCCACGCACGAAGGCCGAACTGGCCGCCTCCGCCCTTGCCAGAAGCTCCTTCAGAGCCGCGTCGTCCATGGCCGCCTGCGGCGCGGCTTTACTTGCGGCAGCTTGCATTGCCAGCGGCAGGGCGAGCGGCGCCGCCAGCGCCAGCCGCCTGGAAATTGCGTTGCTTCGGGCTTTCCGCTCGAGCGGTGCGCCGGCCTTGCCGGTCGTGTTTGTGGATTTGGACATAGAGAATCTCCTGGAAAGATCGGGAACCAAGCCAGACGACTTTCGCCGTCCGACCGATGCGGGACGATCTCACTTCAATCGAGATGAATCCAGTGATATGATTTCAGCAACATGCTGCAAGAAATTGATCTATCTCGCGTCGACCTCAACCTGCTGGTCCTGTTCGAGACCGTTATGGAGGAGCGCCATGTCAGCCGCTCGGCGTCGCGGCTGAACCTGTCGCCGTCGGCGGTCAGCCATGGCCTCGGCCGGCTGCGCGGGTTGCTCGGTGATCCGCTTTTTCTGCGCACGCCGAGGGGCGTTGTGCCGACCGACCGCGCGCTGGAGCTCGCCGCGCCTGTCGCCGAAATCCTGGCGCGCGTGAGAAGTGTCGTCGCCAGCGCCGAGCCCTTCGATCCAACCCGCTCCGGCCGCCGCTTCGTCATCGGTGCGCCCGACGGCGCCTCCGCGGTCTTCCTGCCGCCGCTGCTCGAAGTCCTGCGTCGAAGCGCGCCGGGCATCGACATCGGCATCCGCCAGCTGCTGCCGAGGCAAGGCGAGACCTCGCCATTGCCCGCCTGGAGCGATGCCATCGCCGAGCTTGAGGCAAGGGTCATGGATGTGGCGGTCGTCCCGATCGACGATGCGCCCGAGCGCTTTCTTCGACGCACGCTCTATGAAGAGGATTTCGTCATCGCCATGCGCGCCGGACACCGGTTCTCGCAGAACACTGGCATCGAGGCATACTGCGCCATGGAACACCTCGTGGTGTCGCAGACAGGCGATGCGCTGGGCTTCGTCGATACCGCGCTTGCCGCGCAAGGCCGGTCGCGGCGCATCGCGCTCACTGTCCCCAATTTCATGTTCGCGCTTGCTGTGCTGGCCGAAACGGACTTCGTCTCGGCGCTGCCGCGTCGTTTCGTGGGCATGCATGGGCGCCGCTTCGGCGTCATCGCCGTCGACGCCCCTGTGCCGTTGCCGCGCTTTCAGATCACCGCCTTGGTGCCGAAGGTCGCGATGATGGACGCAGGTATTGCCTGGCTCGTCGAACGGTTGGAGCAGGCGGGACTGGCAGTTCGGCCGGCCAGCCCTGCCGCCGGTTGATCGACTCCGGAGTCGCAGGTACCGCGCTTTTTGCGCCAGACAGGGCCAAGCTCATGCGGCGGGGGAGAATGCGGATCAAGATTGTCGAACCGGCAGGGCGGTACCGGCTGAGCAGGTTACGGACGTGATTGGCACGCGGCTGCTATCGACGGCCGGCTGGCCGGATCATTTCCGGCGCGGGTTTGGCTTTGAGGCCGCCGGCTTGTTCGGCCAGTGCCAGCCGTCGCCCTCGCCATGCGCGGGCTGCGGCCGCGCCACATAGGCGAGCGCGCCGTTGGCCTCCAGATAGACGCGCGACAGCATCTCGGCGAGCACGCCCGATGTCACCGCCTGCAGCCCGGCGATCACCAGGAAGAAGCCGGTGATCAGCATCGGCCTTGTGCCGATATCCTGCCCCCAGAAAACCTTGATCGCGAAGAGATAGGCCAGGATCAGCGAGCCGAGCACGCCGAGCACTATGCCGATGCCGCCGAAGAAATGGCCGGGCCGCGTGCGGTAGCGCAGGAAGAAGAACATGAAGACGAGGTCCAGCACCACGCGGAAGGTGCGCGAGATGCCGTATTTCGACTGGCCGTGGATGCGGGCGTGATGCGTCACCACTTCTTGCGCGATGCGGCGTGGTGTCGTCACGGTCGCGAGCCACGCCGGGATGAAGCGGTGCATTTCGCCATAGAGCCGGACGCTGCGGATGACGCTGCCGCGGAACACCTTCAGGCTGCAGCCATAATCCTTGAGCTTGACGCCGGTGACGCGCGCGATCAGCCTGTTGGCGATGCGGGACGGCAGGCGGCGCAACCAGAACCCTTCTTTGCGGTCCTTGCGCCAGCCGGCGACGAGGTCGAGATCCTCGGTCAGCAGGCGATAGACCATGCGCGAAATGTCGAACGGGTCGTTCTGCAGGTCGCCGTCGAGTGTCGCGATGACGTCGCCGCGCGCTGCGTCGAGGCCGGCTTGCATGGCGGCGGTCTGCTTGTAGTTGCGCACCAGCTCCACGCCGTGCACATGCGGCCCGTAGACTGCCGCAAGGCGCCGGATTTCGGCGGGCGTGGCGTCGGTGCTGCCGTCGTCGACCAGCACCACTTCCCAGGGCTGGCTGTAGTTCTCCATCGCCTGATGGATGCGGACCAGCAACGGCTCGACATTGTCGGCTTCGTTGTACATCGGAATGACGATTGAGAGCTTGTGCTCGGGCATGACGGCGCCCTCGGGCAATCCCGATGCGGGGATGGGAAGCACGTTCATGGCGGTCATTTCCTTGCCGGTCCCGCCGCCGGCGTCTCCGGCAGCGTCGATTTCGAGGGAAACAGCCAGGCGATCGCACCGGTTGCAACCGCTGAGCAGAGGATGAAGAGATGCAGCGCAAGCGCCGCCTGCAGGCCGTCCTTCATGGCGATTCCGGAATAAAGCAGCGCCGCGGCGGCGCCCGCCTCATAGGTGCCGAAGCCGGCGACGCCTTGCACCGGCAGGATGGCGGCGGCTTCCGCGCCGACGGCACCCGGAAAGGCGGTCTGGAACGAGGTGTTGAGCAGCATGGCGAGCAGCCAGCCCTGCACGCCGAGCTTCAGCGCCCAGTTGGCGATCGTCCACCACCAGCCATAGCGCGAGCGCCCCGTCGCTTCGGTGAAGATGTCGCGCAATTTGCCGAGCTTCGAGACGATCTTGCCGCCCGCCGTCCAGTTGTGCGGCGCGCGCGCCCAGCGCGGCAGGTACCATGCGGCGGCGATCAGCGCCGCGATGCCGGCGGCCCTGAGCGCCGGATGGAGGCCCGGCCAGACCAGGCAGGCCAGCACGCCGACGACGAAAGCGTCCTGCAGCCTGAACCAGAGAAGGGAGGCGCTGGCGCGCACGACCGACACGCCGAACACCTGGCGCAAAAGGATCGGGAAGGCCGTCTCGCCGCCGCGGAACGGCACGATGTTGATCATCGCATTATGGATCAGGATGACGCGCAGCGTGGCGCCGAAGCGGCCGTTCACATCGTCGCGGAACTCGTCGCACACGCGCAGCGCCCTGAGCACATAGGTGACGAACAGTGCCGCCGCCACCGCCACGAAAGCGCCCGGCGTGATGCTGGCGAAGGCATCGCCGACCATCTTCCAGCGCTGGTCGCTGGCAAGCCATGCCAGCAGCGCCAGAGTGACGATTATCGATATCGCTCGCTTCAAACAGGTCTCCAACGGGCCGCCAATTTCGGGACGGAGCGCTATCCGAGGGCCTGCGGAGAGGCAACTCTCGAATGCCGGCCCGATCGGCGCCGGTCCGATATCGGATCCGTGCCGGCTTCTAACAAGGCGCTGTTCCTATAGAGCAATTCCAGGAAAAGTG
Source organism: Mesorhizobium sp. WSM4935 (assembly GCF_029625735.1). Classification (NCBI taxonomy): domain Bacteria; kingdom Pseudomonadati; phylum Pseudomonadota; class Alphaproteobacteria; order Hyphomicrobiales; family Phyllobacteriaceae; genus Mesorhizobium; species Mesorhizobium sp. WSM4935. The sequence goes on from NZ_JARTVR010000012.1 coordinate 87,783, forward strand.
TGAGCGGTTTTCCGTCCGGAATTGCGTCAAAACAAAGAGATAGAGCGGTTCGCCGTTTCCGTGAAACGGCGGCAGCAGCGGCGGCGAATCCACAAGCTTGGTTGGAGCCTCGATCGGGGCGGCGAAAAGCGGGCGGGGTTCGCGCCCGCCCGCTTTGCCGGACAAGTTATGCCGAGTAAGTCCTATTCTCCGCCCATCTCTTTCTTGAACTGGTCGAAATCGACCTGCATGCCGTTGAAGATGGTGCTCCAGTGGCGCGTCAGCGCCGCCATGGCGACGGCCTCCTGGATCTCCTCGCCGGTGGCGCCGGCGCGTTTAGCATCCTGCGTGTCCGACCAGATGCAGTATTGGCAGGGGATCTGTGCTGCGACCGCCAGCGAGATCAGCGACTTCTCCTTCGGCGTCAGCGCCGTCTTGTCGCTGAGCTCGATGGCCTTGACCTCGGCCCACGCGCCGGGCAGACCGGCTTTCGGGAACTGTTTGAGGAAGCTCGGCACGCCGCCCATCGTCGACTGGATGTCCTTGAGGGCGGCGTCATAATCATCGGCCCGGGCAGGCGTGGACGTCAGCACGGCGGTAAACACACCCGCGGCTGCGATGAGCGAGGCGGAACGAAGGCAGGAATGCACGGCTGAGGCGATGCGAATGACTGACATAATGTTCTCCTCTGGTTTTTGTTAGCCTTACGATGTAAGGTATACGGAAGATGAACCTTACAGTGTAAGTTGTCAAGCGCCATGGATGCATCGAGCAAAAAAAAGCGAACCCGCGGAAAACTCTCCCGCGAGATGATCGAGGATGCCGCCTTCGAGGTGATCGAGCGGGAAGGGCTGTCCGGCTTTTCGATGCGCAAGCTCGCCGCCAGGCTCGGCTGCGAGGCGATGAGCATCTACCATCACTTCCCCTCGCAGGCGCATCTCTACGAGGCGCTGGTCGACCGCCAGATGAGCGGGCTCGTGATCCCAGACGACAGCCTGCCCTGGCGCGAGCGGGCCCGCATCGGCTTGCAGGAATTCCGGCGCGTCGCGACCGAGCATCCGGCCTTCGCGCCGTTCATCGTCGTCTACCGCATGAACTCGCCGCCCTGCCTCGCCAAGCTCAACGCCATCATCGGCCTGTTCGAGGATGGCGGCTTCGGACCTGAGCTCAGCGCCCGCCTGTTCCGCGCCGCCGGCTATTATCTGATGGGCGCGATCCTCGACGAGACGGCCGGCTACGCCAAGGGACCTTCGGCGGTCACCACCGTCAGCGACCAGGAACTGGCGCGCGACTATCCGAGCGTCGCGAAGGCCGGCGCCTATTTCGGCACCGCCGGCTTCGACAAGACTTTCAGGCTTGGCCTGGAAATGTTTCTGGACGAGATGGAGCGGGTCCGCGAAGCTGCCCGCGACCAAAACCGCTAGCAGGAAATGGCGGCTAGCCGAAAACAGCCAAGGCTCTGAATGCGCTTCCTCTCCGTCCTTGTCCTCATCGCCGGTGCCGCCATCGGCATCTTCTATCCTTGGGCGATGAGCAATTTTTCCGGCCATGCTATCGGCACTTACCGCGTCTATGAGGGCGGCCGCTTCCGGCCCGTCACCGTGCAGCTCGCCGCAGGCGACGCGCCGGTGCGGGTACTGGTCGACTTGACCGCGCGGGCCGAACGGGTCGCCGGCCAGCAGCGCACGGTGCTGACGCTGACCGCGGCGAGCGGCGGCCGCACGGCACTGGCCTCGGCGCTCTCCTTCAACCACACCGACAATCCGCGCCAGGCCAGCCCGCAGCTGCCCGACAAGATCTTTCGCGACGAGGCCGGCGTCATCAAAACCGTCACGCCCGGACCTTACGTCTTCACCGTCGGCCCCGGCGATGCCGACGACATCGATATGCGCTCGGCCGATCTCATCCTGCGCGCCGACGCTGGCTCGATCGACGAGCGTGCGCAGCCGGCCGGCTATACGCTGATGGGCATCGGCCTTGCCGGACTGGTGCTGTCGCTGGTCTTCGGCCGCCGCGGCGGAGGCCATCCGCAAAATCCCAATTCGCAGCCGCCACCGCCGCGTTGGGGCCGCAACGGTTCGCCACGAGCATGATGCCAAAAAATGTGAAGCGGTTTTCGGTCGACATCATGCTCCTTGGAGTGAGCCGCGCATGAACTATCGCCACGCCTACCACGCCGGCAATTTCGCCGATGTCGTCAAGCATGCCGCGCTCGCGCGCCTCGTCGAATATCTCAAGCAGAAGGACAAGGCCTTTCGCGTCATCGACACCCATGCCGGCATCGGCCGCTACGATCTCGCCTCGGTGGAGGCCGGCAAGACGGGAGAATGGCAGGGTGGCATCGGTCGGCTGGCCAAGATTGCGCTCGAGCCGCAGGCAGCAGCGCTGCTTCAGCCCTATCTGGAAGCGGTGCGCGCGCAAAATCCCGACGGCGGCCTCAAGCACTATCCCGGCTCGCCGCTGATCGTGCGCCATCTCCTGCGCAACCAGGACCGGCTGACGGCGATCGAACTGCACCCGGAGGATGCCGCGCGGCTGAAATCCGTCTTCGCCGGCGATTTCCAGACAAGGGTGATCGAGCTCGACGGCTGGCTGGCGCTCGGCGCGCAACTGCCGCCGAAGGAAAAGCGCGGCCTCGTCCTCATTGACCCGCCCTTCGAGGAGGAGGGCGAGTTCTCCCGGCTCGTCGAAGGACTTCGCAAAGCGCACCGGCGCTGGCCGGGCGGCATCTACGCACTCTGGTATCCGATCAAGGACCGCAAGGCGGTGACGGCCTTCCGCGCGGCGCTGAAGGAAGCCGGCATTCCGAAGCTGCTCGACATCGCCTTCGAGATCCGGCCCGCCTCGGACGAGCCCAGCCTCGATGGCAGCGGGCTGGTGGTGGTCAATCCGCCCTACACGCTGGAAGGCGAGTTGAAGGTCCTATTGCCCGCCCTTCACAAGGCGCTCGCCCTTCGGCAACCGTCGCGCTGGTCGCTCGAGTGGCTGGCGGGCGAATAGAGCGACCATGTCACCTTAAGTCAGCGCCGTAGGCGTCACGCCCGTCAGCCGCCGGCTTTCGCGGATCAGATGCGCCTGGTCGGCGTAGCCGGCCTCGATGGCGAGCAGCGCGGTCGAGGCATCGCCTTGCTGCCGCTGCAGGCGCCGGTACCGATGGAAGCGCAGGATGCGGTCGAGCGTCTTCGGGCCATAGCCGAAGGCGTCCTCGAAACGCCGGCGCAGCGTCCGCTCGCTCATATGCAGCTGGCGTTGCAGGAACGGAACCAGCGGCGTTTCCGGCGGCAGACCCTCGTCCAGGACGCCAAAGGCCCGGCCCATCTGTGGGTCGAGCGCCTCGCGGCCTTCGGTATGCATGCCGATCGTTTCTTCCAACTGTCGCAGCAAGGCCGGCAGGTCGGTCGCGGCCTTGATGCGGTCCGACAGTTGGCGAGCCCGGGTACCCCACAATTCGCCGAGGTCCAGCCGTTCGCCGACGATTTCGCCGGCCGGCACGCCGAGCCAGCCGGCAGCCGCGCCCGGCCGGAAGCGGAAGCCGACGATAATCGCGCCGGCCGGCGGCGTCTCGATCTGCGGCTCCTTGTCCGGCCCGGCCACGCGGAAGCGGCCGTCGATCCATTGCAGATCGATCGTTGCGTCCGGCATGATGACGATCGGAGGAACGGCGCGCTCGTCCATGCGGTGAACCCAGACCGCACAGAAGGCGGCGGCGAGGCCGCCAGCGACAGGCCGCTCGCGAAAGAAGCCGGTGGTCTGCGCCAGGACCGGTTCCATTCTTTCTCCGATCTGCTCCAGCCGGGTTGCCGGATCGGTGCGACGGTCATTTTGGCCGAAATATTCAATGCCGGCCACGTCATCCATGGCAAAACGGACGCAACTTCATGGTGCTTCACGCGCTCGCATCAGACCGCGTCCGTTTGCGACTGTGGTCACGAATATAGAAAGGAGTGAAAGAAATGAAAGCTCGCATCTCCGTATTGACGCTCGGCGTCGACGATCTGGAAACCTCCCTCAAATTCTATCGCGACGGCCTCGGCCTGCCGACCGAGGGCATCATCGGCCGCGAATTCGAGCATGGCGCCGTCGCCTTCTTCGAGCTCGCCGGCGGCCTGAAATTCGCCATCTACGAGCGCGCCAACATCGCCTGGGATGCCACGGTGCCGCAAACCGGCCGCAGCCCGACCGAATTGACCATCGGCCACAATGTCGGCAGCGAGGCCGAGGTCGACGCCGTGATGGCCGAAGCCGTCAAGGCCGGCGCGCGTGTGGTCAAGCCGGCGCAAAAGACCTTCTGGGGCGGCTATGCCGGCTACTTCCAGGATCCCGACGATCACCTGTGGGAGGTCGTCTACAATCCGGCCTTCGTCCCCGAGGACTGAGCGGAGCAAGACACGCCGTCGGCGGGAGGCCGCCATGCCTGTTCAAACCATTCAAGCGCTTGGCGCTCTCCTCATCGGCGGCGTGTTCGTGTTCGCCGGCATCGAGCATGTCCTGAAATTCGGGGCGATGCGCGACTATCTGGCCGCGCAGAAGTTTCCGGCCCCGGCCTTGATGCTGGCCGCCGGTTCGACGGTCGAGATCGTTGCGGGTTTCCTGCTTGCCATTGGCATGGCCCGGCCCTTCGCGGCCGGCGCGCTGGTCGTCTTCACGCTGGCGACGAACCTCATGCTGCTGCGTTTCTGGGTGAGCCAGGAGCCGGAGCGCCAAGTGCTGCGCAATGCTTTCCTGATCAACATTGCCGTCATCGGCGGGCTGCTGCTGGCCGGCACGTTTTAGGTTGTATGGGTATTCAGGCGATGCCGGCATGACCTGAATCTCTACACAACCGAACTAGCTGGTGAAGTCTGGAACGAAGGTTTGCGGAAACCATTGTTTTCGCGACCGCTTGACCGCCGCCAAGCGAATCCGCACAGTGCGCGGAACCGACCTTGAGAGGCTGTCATGACTCGCTTCGCCCATTCCGCTCTTGCCGCGCTGGTTGCGCTCTCCACTCCCTTTGCCGCTCCGCTGGGCTTCGGCCAGGCGGCGCAGGCCGCCGACCTGTCCGTCTACACTGAAGATGACGGCAGCGTCTGCAGCGAGGCATGGGTGCTGAACAAGATCACCGACCGCTTCTCCTATCAGGTACATCACGTGCCGCATCTGCCGCAGGTCGCGATCACCGACTTCCGCAACATCCGCCAGCATCGCTATGAGCCGGCGAGCGACGAATGGCCGATCGGCCGCCATTACTGCCGTGCCACCGTCAACCTGTCGGACGGCCGCGACCGCTCGATCTTCTACCTGATCGAGGAAGGCCAGGGCTTTGCCTCGATCGGCGACAATGTCGAATTCTGCGTCTTGGGCTTCGATCGCTGGCTGGTCTATAACGGCCGCTGCCGCGTTCTAAGATAATTGGCGCTGGCCGACAAACATTGAAGGCGCGCTCTACGGGGCGTCCCTCTAGCCGCCAGGCATCTCCCCACGAGGGAAATTAGCGGCAGGGGCAGGGTCGCTGTCCCACCGACCTATCCTGAATGGCTTCTGGCTTTCAGGTCTCGTCGGCGGGCCGCGGAAGCAGGTCCGCTCGTAGCCTGCTCCGCTTCTGCTGACTCAGGCTACCTTGCCACCCGATATGTAAACCTGGATCAGCTCGACAAGCTGCTTCTGCAGCTCTGGAGCGTCGAGCATGTTGCGCCGTGCCGCGTTGTGGATCACGCCCTCGACCGCCGAGGAGAGCACGCGCGCCATCGTCTCGGTATCCTTGCGGCGCTTGCGGTACTGCGCGACGGCCGCCGCGTAATGTTCGAGATAGCGCGCCTGGAACGAGGCATGCGCGGCGCGTGAGCCGCGGTCGCCGGGCGCCTCGTCGAGCAGCACCTGGTGCAGCGTCGGATGGATCGAGTGCGCGCCGATCATGCCGCGTACCAGCTCGCGCGCGAATTGCTTGAGCGGCTTCTCCTCCGCCGCCGCCTCGCGAATCACCGACAGCACATGATCGAAGTGACGGCGCCGGATCGCTTCGACCAGAGCCAGCTTGTCGGGAAAATATTGATAGAGCGAGCCGATGCTGACGCCTGCGGCTTCCGCCACCTTGTTGGTGGAGAAGCCCGCCCAGCCGAGCTCGCTCAGAACGTGAGCACCGGCTTCGATGATCGCCTCGACGGTTGCGATCGAACGCGCCTGGCGCGGCTGCTTGCGCATGCGTGCGGCCGGCTTTGCAATGCGAGTAGACATGCTGGCCTGTCTCCCGAGAATATAAACAGGATACTCACATTCATTTCACCAAAGCAAATGGGGCCGCAAGATGAGTGCCAAGACCTTGCTGAAGGGCATGCTCGCCTATCAGGCCTGGGCAAACGATGAGCTCGTGGAGAAGCTTGCCGGGATGGATCCGTCTCGGGACGCCGGACAACGCCACATCGCGCTCCGTCTGATGAACCATATCCATGTCGTGTCGCGGATTTTTGCCGCGCATCTGAAAGGCGCCGCGCATGAATATGCGAGCGACAATACGCCAGGCACGCCCGAACCGCGCGAGCTGCGCGTCGCCTTGGCCGAGGTCGATCGGTGGTATCTCGACTATCTGGAAACTGTTTCGAAGCAAGGGCTTGCCGAACCCGTCGCCTTCACCTTCACCGATGGCGACAAGGGCTGCATGACGAGGCAGGAGATGCTGACCCATGTTGTCCTGCACGGCAGCTACCATCGCGGCGAGATCGGCCGCATGCTGGCCGGGATCGCGGTCGCCCCGCCTTGGGATACCTACGCCGTCCATCTGCACCGCTCCGAGCCGGCGCGCCGCCTGAGGGGTGAACGCTAGCCGGCGGAGATTTACGGCAGCACTGGAATATGAGCTTTAAGCTCACTTTCGAATACGCAAGCTTTGATCGTCTTGCCTGGCTGGTTCATCTGTAAATGTTTTCGCTGGACAAGATGAAGCGGGCGTTCGGTGGCGTGTTCTCTATTGTGAGCACTCCGCTCACATTGTGATATAAGCTTATGCCGCGGGCAGATGGATGATCGGACCATAGAAGCAGGGCGAAAGTCTGCGGGCCGGGCCGTCACTTGGAAAGTGACAGATTCGCTCGCAATTTTTCCATGAGATGCATCTTGGTGTAACCAAAATTCAATAACTGAAAATCATTGTGTTGCTTCGCTGGCTAGACAGTCGCGAGTCAGATATGCATAGACACGCCGGGTCACTCACGACCATCGGCAAAACGCAAGGGGCATCGCATGGCAAAGACGACAACCAAGGCGCCGGCAGCGAAAGCGCCGGCAAAGAAGCCGGCAGCTAAGGCTGCCGCGAAACCTGCAGCAGTGAAGAAGGCAGCGGCACCGAAGGCAGCCGCCAAGGCTCCGGCCAAGGCAGCAGCGAAGCCTGCGGCCAAGGCTGCGGCAAAGCCCGCCGCCAAGGCAGCGGCCAAGCCGGCTGCCAAGGCAGCAGCCAAGCCTGCCGCCGCCAAGAAACCGGCAGCGAAGGCCGCGGCCAAGCCCGCCGCCAAGGCTCCGATGAAGGCCGCCGCCGCCAAAGCGCCGGCAGCCGTGAAGAAGGCAGCTCCGGCGAAGAAGCCGGCCGCCAAGAAGTAATCACGTAGCTTCGCTTGGCTGGCGCAAGCAGGTGAGGGCGGGGCCACTCAGGCGCCCCTCTCGCCAGTTCGGTGTCAAAGCGAGCGAAGTCGGAGCGAACGCTCCTCCTAAAGCTCTCGGAAATTTTGCTGCCAGCAAAACTTCCGGGAGCTTTTTTGTTGGCGTCTGCGCCGGCAAAGAAGCATTGGCTAATCCGGTTCGGCCCGCTGGCCGTTGCCCTTCGGACCCTGCTCGGTCAACAGTGCCGCAAACAACTGGGAACCCGATCATGCCGAAACTGCTCTATGCTTCCACATCCCCTTATAGCTCGAAGGTCCGCATGGCGGCCGCCTATGCCGGCATTGCCGTCGACCTCGTGCCGGTCAAGACGGAGGACAAGCCCGCCGAACTGATCTCGGCTAATCCGCTCGGCAAGATCCCGGTGCTGATGCTGGAGGACGGCCGCTCGATTTATGACAGCCGCGCCATCACCCAGCATCTCAACCGTCTGTCGAAGAATGCGCTGTTCCCGCGCAATCCGGACAAGCGGCTCGAGGCGGAAGTTCTGGAGGCGCTTGCCGACGGCATCTGCGACTGCGCGCTGTCGATGGTTTATGAGCGGCGCACGCGGCCGGAAGCAGTGGTCTATCAGCCCTGGCTCGACCGGCAATGGACGAAGATCACCACTGCGCTCGACCTCATCAACGCCAACCCGCCGAAGCTGCCGAAGAAGATCACCGCCGGCCACATGGCGCTGCGTGCAACGCTTGGCTATCTCGCGCTGCGCTTTTCCGGCCAATGGGAGAAGGGCCGCGGCCGCTTGGTCCGCTGGGCCGCAAGGTTCGATGAGAAGTTTCCGGACCTGAAGGGCAGCGTGCCGGGCTGAGGCGCGCTCCTTCTCCCCTGTGGGAGAAGGTGGATCGGCGCGATCGCACCGAGACGGATGAGGGGTGTTGGACGAGCGAGGTGCTGGTGAACTTGGCGCCGTCCGAGGCTGACCAAGGTGTGCGTCAAGCTGGAGCACCCCTCATCCGTCCGAGCTTCGCTCGGCCACCTTCTCCCGCAAGGGGAGAAGGGGAAGATCGCGCACCATCTTGAGTCCCGCCTGCTTCCATGCTTGCCTGACATCACCCAAATTGGAGCGGTGACATGGCAAAGCCCTCGACCGGCGTCGCACCCGACCCGATGGTCGCGCGCCTGCGCGCCGCCCTCGGCGGGCGCATCTTCACCGAGCAGAAGATGTTCGGCGGCACCTGCTTTATGATCAACGGCAACATGCTGATCGGCACCTCGAAGCGCGGGCTTCTGGTGCGTGTCGGCAAGGACGCGCATGCGGCTGCCGCAGCACGTCCTCATGCGAGCACGATGGAGATGGGCGGGCGCTCGATGGAAGGCTATATCCGTGTCGCGCCGGAAGGTACGACGACCGATGCCGATCTTGCCGGTTGGCTCCATCGCGCCTTGGCTTTCGTCGAGACGCTGCCGCCGAAAGCAAAGGCCAAACCGGCGAAGGGGTCGAAATGAGGGCTGGCTGAAGGACTAGCGACCTTGCTGGTTTCGCAGGCACAAAAAAAGCCGGGCGCAAGGCCCGGCTTTTCCGTGTCGTGGCTTCTAACGACTTAGAACTTCATACCGACGCCGAACGTGACGCGGTTGTCTTTCGACTTGACGTTGCCGAGGGCGCCGAAGTCCTTGTCGCCGTAGTCGGTGTAGCGGTACTCGACCCGGCCGAACACATTGTCGGTGATCTTGATGTCGGAGCCGACGCCGGCCGTCCAGCCGAGCATTCCTTTGCTCTCGTCGGTGCCGGTGACGCTATCCGTGATCTTCTGGTTCTTGGCGGCGAGACCGCCGGTGCCATAGAGCAGGATTTCCGGGGTCACGGCATAGCCGAGGCGAGCCCGCAGCGAGCCGTCGAGACCGCCCTTGGCATTGATGCCAGCGCTGTCGCCCTTGACGCCGTTGTAGCCGAGATCGGCTTCGGCGCCATAGACGAAGTTATCCTGCTGCCAGTTGTAGCCGCCGAAGACGCCGCCGATGAAGCCCTTGGTCTTCACATTGACGCCCGCGTCACGAGCATCGGCATGGCCGCCGAAGCCGTAGCCCAGGCTGATACCGGCATAGGGGCCGGCCCAGGAAGCAACCGGAAGCTCGGCAACCGGAGCGGGAGCCGGCGGCTCTTCGGAAACGACGTCGGCCGCAAAGGCGGTGCCACCAAAGGCGAACAGCCCGAGAGCAGCGGCGAGCGGCGCGAATTTGAGATTGGTCTTCATTATATACTCCTTAAGCCACAAGACACTTAGGCTTGTTTGTCCATGAAACGCCCCGGGCCCGTCCGGGGGGATAAACGGGCTTGGCGCTCAACGGTTCCAAATCTCGTGTTGAAATGCGGCTGAAGCGAACCTGAACTTGGGTCATTCCCCGGCGCAAATGAGGCCGAAAGGTGACGTTGCATCTTCGCAACAGCGAATGTCAGCACGCTAACCATGTTGCGCCGCACACCGCTTGGTTCAACGGATCCAGCGACATATATTGCCCTGAACGATGCCCCAAAATCCGGCGGGGCGCAAGCGCATCCGGGTCCTTCGCCACATTCCTGCCTCAGGTGGAAATGGCATTTAACGCTTGGCCCGTCATATTGTGCCGGCTTCCCGGAATCGTGAAGCTGATTAAGGATTGACACCATGAAACAAGCCACGGCCGTCGCGCTGGTGACGGGTGGAGCAAGACGGATCGGCAAGGCGATCGTCGAGGACCTTGCCGCCAATGGCTTCGCCGTCGCCATCCATGCCCACCGGTCAAGCGCCGAGGCCGAGGCGCTGGCGGGCAAGATCGCGGGTAAGGGCGGCCGTGCCGCCGTGGTCGCCGCCGACCTCACCGACATGGATGCCGTCGGCGATCTTGTCGGCAGGTCCGAGGCCGCGCTCGGCCCTGTCACGCTGCTGGTCAACAACGCATCCTTGTTCGTCGACGACCGGGTGGAGGATTTTGACTGGAAGGCGTGGGACCGTCATTTCGCCATCCATGTGAAGGCGCCGGCGTTGCTGGCGCAGAATTTTGCCCGTGCTTTGCCCGAAGGCGAGGAGGGGTTGATCGTCAACATGATCGATCAACGCGTCTGGCGGCCGACGCCGCGCTATTTCTCCTATGCGCTGTCGAAATCGGCGCTCTGGACGCAAACGCAGATGCTGGCGCAGGCGCTCGGGCCGCGCATTCGGGTCAATGCCATAGGCCCCGGCCCAACACTGAAGAACAAGCGCCAGGATGACGAAGATTTCGGCAAACAGGTCGAGGGCCTGATCCTGAGGCGCGGCCCACAACTGCCCGAATTCGGCGCCACGATCCGCTATCTCTGGCAGGTGCGCTCGGTGACAGGCCAGATGATCGCGCTCGACGGCGGTCAGCATCTTGCGTGGCAGACGCCTGATGTGACAGGCATGGTGGAATGAGTCCCGCCCAAAAACATAAGCGAAACGGCGCCGCCGACGATCTGCCGCCCGATGTCGAACTCGATATCGAGGACGAGGCGGCGGAGGAGATCGTCGAGCCGGAGTCAATTCCCGCCGGACCCGATGTCGCCTTCACCGCGATAGACTGGACGCCGCATGCCGGCGACGCCGACGGCATGGTCGGCGCCGAGGTGATCCAGACCTTCGTCAAGCGGCTGCCCAACCAGCCCGGCGTCTATCGCATGATGAACGCCGCCGGCGATGTGCTCTATGTCGGCAAGGCGCGCAGCCTGAAGAAGCGCGTCACTAACTATGCGCAGGGGCGTTTCCACACCGCCCGCATCGGCCGCATGGTGCGCGAGACGGCGACGATGGAATTCGTCGTCACCCGCACCGAGATCGAGGCGCTGCTGCTCGAGGCCAACCTCATCAAGCGGCTGAGACCCCGCTTCAACGTGCTGATGCGGGACGACAAGTCGTTCCCCTACATCTTGCTCACCGGCGACCATGTCTCGCCCGGCATCTACAAGCATCGCGGCGCGCGCTCGCGCAAGGGCGACTATTTCGGTCCCTTCGCCTCGGCCGGCGCGGTCGGGCGCACCATCAATTCGCTGCAGCGCGCCTTTCTGCTCAGAAGCTGCACGGACTCCTTCTACGAGAACCGCACGCGGCCCTGCCTGCTCTACCAGATCAAGCGCTGCGCCGGTCCCTGCACCGGCGAGATATCGCATCAGGGCTATGCCGAGCTGGTCGCCGAGGCCAAGGATTTCCTCTCCGGCCGCAGCCAGAAGGTAAAGACGGAGATCTCGGCCGCCATGCAGCAGGCGGCGGAAGAACTCGATTTCGAGCGCGCCGCCATTTATCGCGACCGGCTTGCCGCACTTTCGCATGTGCAGGCGCATCAGGGCATCAATCCGCAGACGATTGAAGAGGCGGACGTCTTCGCCATCCATCAGGAAGGCGGCCAGACCTGCATCCAGGTGTTCTTCTTCCGCACCGGCCAGAATTGGGGCAACCGCGCCTATTTCCCCAAGGCCGATCCGGCGCTGGAGCCGGCCGAGGTGCTGGGCTCGTTCCTGGCGCAATTCTATGACGACAAGCTGCCGGCGCGCACGCTGCTTCTGTCACAGGCCGCGCAGGAACAGGAGCTGCTCGCCGAGGCGCTCTCCACCCATGCCGGCCGCAAGATCACGATTTCGGTGCCGCAGCGCGGCGAGAAGAAGGATCTGACTGATCACGCGCTGCAGAATGCGCGCGAGGCGCTCGGCCGCAGGCTGGCCGAGACCTCGACCCAGGCCCGTCTGCTCAAGGGTTTTGCGGAGACCTTCGGCCTGGAAAAGCCGCCGGTGCGCATCGAGGTCTACGACAACTCGCACATAATGGGCACTAACGCGGTCGGCGCCATGGTCGTGGCCGGCCCGGAAGGTTTCGTGAAGAACCAGTACCGCAAATTCAACATCCGCTCGACCGAGATCACGCCCGGCGATGATTTCGGCATGATGCGCGAGGTGATGCAGCGGCGCTTTTCGCGGCTGCTCAAAGAGCATGGCGACGAGCAGCCTGGCGCCACCGCGGAAGACGAAACCGGCGACGAAGATATGGTCACCGGCAATGGCGGCTTCCCGGCCTGGCCGGACGTCATCCTGATCGACGGCGGCCAGGGCCAGATGACGGCGGTGCGCAAGATACTGGCCGATCTCGGCATCGAGGACCGCGTCGTCGCTATCGGCATCGCCAAAGGCCAGGACCGCGACGCCGGCCGCGAGCGCTTCTTCGTCAAGGGCAGGGACTCCTTCATGCTGCCGGTGCGCGATCCGGTGCTCTATTTCGTCCAGCGACTGCGCGACGAGGTGCACCGTTTCGCCATCGGCTCGCATCGCGCGCGGCGCAAAAAGGAGATGGTGAAAAGCCCGCTCGACGAGATCGCCGGCATCGGCCCTGGCCGCAAGCGCGCCCTGCTGCTCGCCTTCGGCACCGCAAAGGCGGTCAGCCGCGCCGCGGTCGAGGACCTGGTTAAGGTCGACGGCATTTCCGAGCATGTGGCGAAGCTGGTCTACAATCACTTCCACGAGAGCTGAGGACTGACCGCTAGCACGGAAGGTTGACGGATCGGACGATGGGCCGCAGGGTCTTCGGCAGACACAAATGCTATTTTTGCCTGGTCAATCGAATCTCGCCTGTTGACCCCCTACATTGGCTTCTGATTTGAGTACGTCTGGCGGAGGAGATTTCCCGAGACGACATGGTACAGCGCGCGTTCAATCTGCCGAACATCCTAACCTATGCCCGCATCGTCGCGGTGCCATTGGTCGTGCTGTGCTTTTTTCTTGAAGGACATCTGAAGTCGTCCGACTTCGCCCGCTGGTCGGCGCTGGTCATTTTCCTCCTCGCCTCCATCACCGATTACTTCGACGGCTATTTTGCGCGCGCCTGGCAGCAGACCTCCAACATCGGCAAGATGCTCGATCCGATCGCCGACAAATTGCTGGTCGCCACCTGCCTGCTTTTGCTCGCCGCCGATACCGACCGCCATGGCGGCATCGCCGGATGGTCGCTGTGGGCGGCCATCATCATCCTGTGCCGTGAGATCTTGGTCTCGGGCCTGCGCGAATATCTGGCTGCCTTGAAAGTATCGGTGCCGGTGACGCAACTCGCCAAGTGGAAGACCACCATCCAGATGGTCGCCATCGCCTTCCTGCTGGTCGGCCCGGCCGGCGACAAGATCTTTCCGCTGACCACCCAGATCGGCCTGGTGCTTTTGTGGGTCGCGGCCCTCGTCACGCTCTACACCGGCTACGATTATTTCCGCGCCGGCCTCAAGCACATCATGGACGAGTGAAAGCAATGTCCACGAAGCTCATCTATTTCGCCTGGGTACGCGAGCGGATCGGCAAGCCGGAAGAGGACGTCGAATTGCCTTCCGGCATCGAGACGGTCGCCGATCTGCTGCGCTGGCTGAAGTCGCGCGGTGAGGAATATGAGAACGCGCTGCAATACCCCGACGTCATCCGCGTCGCCATCAATCAGGAACATGTCGGCCACCGCGAGAAGATAGCCGGCGCGCGCGAGATCGCGCTGTTTCCGCCGATGACCGGGGGCTGAGATGACCGGCGCCGTCGTGCCCGCCATCCGCATCCAGCGCGAGGATTTCGACGTCGCCGCCGAGATCGCCGGCCTGACCAAGGGGCGTGCCGATATCGGCGCCGTGGTCACCTTCTCCGGCCTTTGTCGCGACGAGCAGGGCGCGCTGTCGGCGCTCGAGCTGGAGCACTATCCCGGCATGGCCGAGGCCGAGATCGGCCGCATCGCCGCCGAGGCGACAGAGCGCTGGCCGCTGCAGGGGCTCACCGTCATCCATCGCCATGGAAAGATAGTGCCGGGCGAGAACATCGTGCTGGTGGTCGCGGCCTCGTCGCACCGGCAGGCGGCGTTCGAGGCGGCGAATTTCCTGATGGATTATCTGAAGTCGCGCGCCCCCTTCTGGAAGAAAGAACACCGCGCCGACGGCACCGAGGGCGGCTGGGTCGAGGCCAAGGAAGCCGACGATCGCGCCGCAGACCGCTGGAAGAAACAAAGCGAATAATGCATGTCGCCCAGAAGTGTGCAGCGGTTCTGGGCAACGACATGCATCAGAAAAAACTCCCGTTCGGCCATCGAACGACCGCAATCCCTCCCAAGCCTGCCGTTTAATTTGCTGGGCGGAGCAGGGTTATGCTGGACCGCATCGCGGAGTTCTTCATCTTCGGGCTGGTGCCGCTGGTCGTCGGCGTGCTCGCGGTGCCGGAACTGAGCAAGGCCGGCGAAAAGACGATTGCCGGCGAGGTGACCTACCGCGAGCGCATCGCCTTGCCGTCCGACGCCGTGCTCATGATCGAACTCGCCGACGTCTCGCTGGCCGATGCACCGGCGACCGTGATCGCCAAGCGTAGTATAGCGCCCACCGGCCAGGTGCCGATCAAGTTCGACATCGCTTTCGATCCCAAGGCGATACAGAAGGGCCGGACCTACGCGCTGCAGGCGCGCATCACGGTCGGCGAACGGCTGATGTTCATCACCGATACAAGCCACCAGCTCGACCCGCTGGATGCCAAGCCGCAGACGCTGCTGCTGAAAATGGCGCGCTGACATCGGGCGCCCCGCTGGGCGGGCGCGACTTTTCAGCCTTGGAACCGTCTTCGCCGGAATAAACCGGCGGCGCCGAGCGTTGACTTATGCAGATGGCGGGCAGGCAAAGGGACAAACGCCCCTTCACACCGCCAGACCGAATGCGCGGGATCGATCTGGCACTCAATGGAGACCAGATATGAACAAGCACACGCTCATACTCGCAGTCACAAGCATATCGCTGATAGCCTTCGCCGACTTTGCCAGGGCGGACGATCATCTGTTCAATGCCACGCACCATGGCCTCAGCCCCGACAGCCAGCCCTTCCAGACCAACAAGGCCGGTCATAGCGGCGACTTTGCACCTGGGCAGGGCAGCCCGTTCACCGGCGAGGAGACGAAGACGCCGTCTACCGACACCGAGGCGGCGAACGCCCACGCGAATGTGAAAGACCGTCAAGCCAAATGATTCCTGTGCCCGCCGGAGGGCGGCAATTCCAGGAAAAGTGGGGCGCGCTTCCGTCCCGGAATTGCGGAAAAAGGCCGCTAGAGCGGGATCTCCGCTTCCGCGTTGAACCCGCTCCGGGGGCTGTGTCGACTGTCCTGTTTCTCATCCGAGAGCAGGGCAATTGACCGCGTCGCTACAACCCCCTAGGTTCCCTCAAAAATGGGGATGGGGTTCCCCCGAAACCGCCCTTGTGGCTGATGACTCCTGCCAGGCGTGCTGTTGCGCGGCAGGATTCGTTTTCCCGCTCGTATCATGCCTGATTTCGTGAAGTGATTCCGGTGCGGAATCGCGTTGGAAAGGCATTGAAGCGATGACCCTTGCGGCTTGCGCCCTGGTCTTGATCGGCGGTTTCCTCGGCGGCATTTCCCGCTTTTTCCTGTCTGGCGTGGTAGGCCGTGGCGTCGGCGAGACCTTTCCCTGGGGCACGCTGGCGGTCAACGTCTCAGGCGCGCTGGCCATCGGCGCCTTTGCCGGCGCGGCGCGCTCGGTCGGCGGCATCTTCGCCAGCGATCTCGTGCGCGATCTGATCGTCGTTGGCCTGTTCGGCGGCTACACCACGGTATCGTCCTTCTGCCTGCAGACGCTGAACCTGGCGCTCGACGGCGAGGGGCGGCTCGCCGTCTTCAACGTCGTCGCTTCGGCGGCGCTGTGCGTGCTGTTCGTCGCCCTCGGCTTTTGGGCGGTCGTCTGGGTGGTTGGTTCAACCACCTGGGTGGTTGGTTCAACCACCGGTGTGGGGGGCTGAGCGATGACCGACAGGCAGATGGCTACGCGGCTTTATCTGGCGGTCGGTTGCGGCGCGGCGATCGGCTCTCTGACCCGCTTCCTGTCGGGCTATGTCATCGTCTCGCTGCTCGGCCTGAACGCGCTTTGGTCGACCGCTTTCGTCAATGTCGTCGGCTCCTGGGTCATAATGGCCTTCGCCACGCTGACCGGGCCGGACGGCCGCCTGATGATTGGTCCCGCCAGCCGCAATTTTATCATGGCCGGCTTCTGCGGCGGCCTCACCACGTTTTCGGCGATGAGCCTCGATATCTTCCTCCTGCTGTTCGAGGGCGACTGGCCGCTGGCCGCGACCTATCTCATCAGTGTGGTCGGGCTGTCGCTGGCCGCCGCATGGCTGGGCTATCTCATGGCGTCCAGGCTCAACCGTCTGCCGGTCGATGGGTAACAAGGGAGGAGAACATGGAACTTCCCGCGCAATGCGCGCTGCTCAGGATCTTCTTCGGCGAGGACGACAGGGCCGCCGACGGCAAGCCGCTGCACGAGGCGATCATCATCAAGGCGCGCGAGGCCGGCATGGCCGGCGCCACGGTGCTGAGGGGTCCGCTTGGCTTCGGCCGTTCCAGCGTGCTGCACACAGCCAAGATCCTGCGCCTGTCGCAGGATCTGCCGATCGTCGTCGAGATCGTCGACGCCCCGGAGAAGATCGATGCGCTGATCCCCGGGATCAAGGCGCTTACCAAGACAAAGAGCTGCCTGATCACCAGGGAGAAAGTCGAAGTCATCCGCTACGGCGACGGGGAATGAAACCGGCCAACCGCGCGATCAGCGGTGGCGTAGGCGACGGCCGATCGTGTCTTCGTCGAAAATGCCGGCCGAAAAGAGTCTCATGGCTTCGATGGCCAATTCGGAGGCCTCAGGGCTGCCGCGGGCGATGCCCCGCTCCTCGCAGACCTGGTCATAGATACGCTTAAGCAGAACGAGATCGTCCGGATATGCAACACCGCTTGTGGAAACATGAGGGTCGATCATGCTTCCCTCCCTATCTCCGGGCGGAAGTGCGACAGGCGCTCGCAGCCGGCGAAGCCCTTATCACTTGATGCCCCTATCACTTGTCGCCGAAGACGCCAATTTAGGGCGAGCGTCCTGCTTGCCCACCCCGGTGCGACAAAAAAGCGACCGTTAGGCCGCCTTCATTGCTTGACTGGAGCTTGCCGCTCAGCCGACGATCTCGGTGTCGGAGAACCAGTAGCGGATCTCCTGCGCGGCGGTCTCCGGCGCATCCGAGCCGTGCACCGAATTCTCGCCGATCGACAGCGCATGCACCTTGCGGATGGTGCCTTCGGCGGCGTTGGCCGGGTTGGTGGCGCCCATCACTTCTCGGTTCTTGGCGATGGCGTTCTCGCCCTCCAGCACCTGCACGATGGTCGGGCCGGAAGACATGAACTCGACCAGTTCGCCGAAGAACGGACGGTCCTTGTGCACGGCGTAGAAGCCTTCGGCCTCGCGGCGGCTCATCCATACGCGGCGCGACGCCACGACGCGTAGACCCGCGTCCTCCAGCATCTTGGTGATGGCGCCGGTCAGATTGCGCTTGGTCGCATCCGGCTTGATCATGGAGAAGGTGCGTTCGATCGCCATAGGGTCGTCCTTGTTCTGGGAGTGGAAATTGGAGTGGCGGGCTCTATACAAGCCGCTTGGCGGCTTGCCAAGAGGAGGCGGCTTCTGGTCAAGGCCGGCTCTTTGCGGGATAGTTAGATGGCTGCGAATGCGTTTTTCGCTTGGAGACCTGGAGCATCGGGCCAGGGAGTTGAAAGCGATGAACTGGCCTTACCTCAGACGCGGCGACGTCGCCGGCATTCTCTTCATGGCCTTAGTTCTTGCCGTGCTCGTCCTTCTGCTGCTGTTCTTTCCGCTGCGCGACCGGAATTTCGGCTTCGGCCCGGAATGGCAGTGTGCACGGATGGAGCAGGGCGACCCGATCTGCGTCAGGTTGGTCGACAAGAACGCGCCGGACAAGGGCGCGCTGAACAGGGACGCGCCGGACTAGACGCTAAAGCTCGATCTCAATGATCACCGCCGGCACGTCGCCGGCCTTCAGTCCTTCGCGCTGCCGCACCAAGGCCTTGACGGGCAAAAGCAGGCGTTCCGATGCCTTGTCGGGGAAAAGCGACGTGCTCCATCTTGTCTTGCCGATCACGGCCGTGACGCCGAGCGAGCCCCAGGGGCGCGCCAGTCCCGCCGCCTTGATCCGCGCCGCGACGTCCGTGGGCAACGTGATGAAATGCCACCCGCCCTTGCCGGGGTAGACCCAGATCTCGGCCTGCATCTCATACCGCAACATGACAGTCGACGCTCGCGGCGTTCACGCCGCGGCCGCGACTTGCCGGCCGAGCCCGCCATGCAGGTCGAGGCAGCGCTCGAACCAACTGGCGATGCTGTCGCTGTCGTCAAGCAACTGGAAGGGCGAGGCGATGCGCGCCCATTGCAGCGCGCCGAAGACAATATAGTCGGCAAACAGCGGCGAGGCTCCGCCGATAAAGGGCTGGTAGGTGAGCATCGAGCGCAGCGGCTCCAGCGAGGCGCGGAAGCCGGCGAGCCCTGCATCGCGTCCGGCCACCACCTCTTCCAGCCGCTTGCCGTAGCGCCGTTCGCGATCCTCGCGGAAATAGCGGCCGTTCGTCTCATCCTGCATCCCATGCAGGTCGGTAAGGGCCACCGTTGCAATGTAAGGATGGATGGTGAGCTGCGACCAGCGCTCGATGAAGCGTGCCGTCGCCTTGCCGCCTTCACCGGCAAACAGCGTCGGCCGATCCGGATAAGCTTCGTCGAGATAGAGAGCGATGGCGAAGGAATCGGCCACCACCCGCTCGCCGTCGCGGATCACCGGCACCGTCTTCGACACGCCGCCTTCCACCTTGGGCACTTCGAGGAAGCGTGTCGGCATCTTGGTCGCGGCGAGCCCTTTATGGGCCAGCGCCATCTTCGTCTTCCAGCAGTGCGGGCTGAACGGGCGTTCGGTGTCGTGGCCGACGAGGTCATAGAACAGAATGGTCATTACGGTTCCTGCGGGTTACGAAGAGCCTGGATTCGTTGTGAGCCGGATGGAAGAATGAAACAGCATTTCATGATGTTTGCGGCTTACAATCAATGGGCCAATACGCGCATCTATGATGCCGCCGCCGATCTCGACGAAGAGGAACTCGGCCGCGACGTCGGCGCCTTCTTCGGCTCGATGCTTGGCACGCTCAACCATCTGCTCGTCACCGACCGCGTCTGGATGAAGCGCTTTACGGGCGAGGGTGACGCGCCCTCGAATCTTGCGGCGATCCTCTATCGCGCCTTTCCGGGCTTGCGCGTGGCACGCGAGGCCGAGGACAGGAGGATCGTCGATTGGGTGGGCGGCACGACCGACAGGGCGTTCACCGGACGTTTTTCCTATATGACGACCGACATGCGCACCGTCTCGCAACGGCTGGCGCCGGCGCTCAGCCATCTTTTCAACCATCAGACCCATCATCGCGGCCAGGCGCATATGTGCCTTACCGTGCTCGGCCGGCCCTCGGTGCCGCTCGACCTGATGCTGTTCCAGCGCTCGGAGGAAGGCCGCGCCTACGCTTGAGCGCGGCCATCGCCACGGCTTTCCGACCACCGATTGTTGATCGAACTTAAAGGAAAAACTTGTATATCCCTTTGGAACAACGAATTTTTCCCTGGAAAATTGAACCCTGCCGGACTTGCATTGAATGTAATGAATTAGGACTTCGTTTGCGCTCCCGCTGCACAATAGGCCCAATTGCAGTGGGAGCAATGCCATGCGCATCGATTTGTCCCCTACGAGTTGGGGCAGGGTCGTGGTGGTCACCGCCGCGGGCACCGCCTTCTTCATTGCGGCAGCCTTCTTCGTCGATTCCTTCAATTTCCCGTCGCTGTCGCCGCAGGCGCTGCTGTGGGCGAAACTTACCGACCTGTTCCTGCCGCTTCTCCTTGGCGGCTCCTTCCTGTTCTTCCTGATGTGGAAGATGCGCCAGCTTGCGATCGCCCAGAAGGAGCTCAGCATCGTCGCTGCGACCGACAGCCTGACGGCCGTCTTCAATCGCGGCGCCTTCTCGATGCTGGTCGAAGCCTATCTCGAGCAGGCACGCAGCCATAACGTCGCCGATTCCGGTGCGCTGCTGATCGTCGACGCCGACCATTTCAAATCGATCAACGACCGTCTCGGCCATGACTGCGGCGACCAGGCGCTGAAGCTGATCGCCAGCACGATCCAGGGGCAGCTGCGCGGCGCCGACATTGTCGGCCGCATCGGCGGCGAGGAATTCGCGGTCTTCCTACCGGGCGCCGACGCGACGCGCTCCTTCCTGGTCGCGGAATCGATCCGGCTGCGTATCCGCGAGGCTGAGTTCGCGCCCGGCGGTCAGCCATGGCCGCTCTCGGTCAGCATCGGCGGCATCGCCTTCAGCGGTCCAACCACCTATCACGACATGTTCCAGGTCGCCGACAGGCATCTCTACAAGGCCAAGTCCAACGGTCGTGACCAGGTGAGCTTCGAGAGCCCGCGCGGTGTGCCGTCGGGCGAAGTCGCCGGCACGGTCCACTGAACGGCTCTTGGCGGCGCGAGCTTGGGCTGAACCGCTCTCAACGGCGGCTGCGGTTGAGCAACGGCCTGTGCTGGCGGATCAACTGGCGCTCGATATCGAGATAGGGCCTGACCAGGCCCGCCGCGGTCGGGGTCGGTTCCGGCTGATGCACCACTGCCGTCAGCATGCCGTGTTCGGCGAGTAGGTTCAGCCATTTCAGCGCTTCCCATTTGGGCGTCGTGCCGCCTCGACCCGTGAGGCTGCGGTTGATATAGCCAGGATAGGTAAGCAGGCGTTTGCCCGCCGAGGCGCCGCAAGTGCCGATCCTGACCGGCTTGCCCCCGGCGGTGATCCAGGCATAGACGGCTTCGCCGAGCTCGCACGCCTCGGGGTCGGTGATCGTCACCCGGATCGACGACCTGTCCCGGCTGAGCCGCATTTCTGCCGCCGGCTTGAAACGATCGCGATCGAGAAACATCCGCCCTCCTAATGCATGTCGCCCGGAAGTGTGCAGCGGTTCCGGGACACGACATGCATCAAAACAAAGACTTGAAGCGCGCCCGCAACTGACATGGTGAATGCGAACGGTCCGTGCGGTGTTTCACGCAGCGGTCGAAAAGTTTCACGGGATCTCGCAGCGCCGCGCTGGGCGGCAGCAACGGTCCGTTCATCCTTTGGCGGCTAGTGTGGGACGCTGGCTTCAGCCGATCCGCGAGCGACCGTGTTCGATCTCATCGACTACAAGGCGGTGCTGGTCATCGCCCTCATCTTCATCCCGCTCGAGCAGCTCCTGCCGCTGCATGCCGGGCAATCGGTGACGCGCCGGCATTGGCTGAACGACGTCTTCTATCTGCTCTTCAACGGCATCGTCATCAAGTTCGGCATGCTCTTGGTGATCGGCGCCGCGATGCTGGTGCTCCGGCATGCCGTTCCCGGCGCGCTTCCCGCCGCCGTCCAGTCACAGCCTTTATGGCTGCAGGTGATCGAGGCCCTGCTCGTCGCCGACATAGGCTTCTATCTTGCCCATCGCGCCTTTCACGCGGTGCCGTTCCTGTGGCGCTTTCACGCCATTCATCATTCGATCGAGGAGATGGACTGGCTGGCCGCCCACCGCGTGCACCCGGTGGACCAGATCCTGACCAAATCGGCTTCGTTCCTGCCGCTCTTCGCGCTGGGTTTTTCAGGCGAGGCGGTTCTCATCTATGTGCTGATCTATCATTGGCAGTCGGTGTTCATCCATTCCAACACCCGCATAAAGTTCGGGCCGCTGAGATGGCTGATAGCCTCGCCGCAGTTTCATCACTGGCATCATGCCAATGAACGTCAGGCCTATGACAAGAACTTCGCCGCCCAGTTGCCCATCATCGACCTGATCGGCGGCACCCTATTCATGCCGCAACATATGCCGGAGAAATACGGTGTCGACGAGCCGGTGCCGCAGCTCTATCACCAGCAACTCGTCTATCCCTTCGTGACCACGGCCGAGCCAGCCGCGCCGATCGCCGAAGCTTCGCCGTCGGCCGCCAAGCCGGAATGACCTGTCGTCAGGCGGCGAAGCCGCCATGGCCGCGCGCCACCGGCTTGACCGAGGCGATCGGCTGCTCCGAAGGCCAGAGCACGCCGGCTGTCACCGCGAAGGTGATCAGCGCATCGCGCGCGGCCTCGGTCGAGATTTCTCCGCTCCGCGCGTCTTCGCAGGCCTTCACCGCGGCGCCGTAGCTGAGGCGCCGGCGCGACGGCGGGAACTCGGTCAGGAAGTCGTGCATGTCGAACAGCGAGGCTATCATGCGCTTATGGCCGGCGCCGACGCTGAGGGCGACCGGGGTGAAGAACGTCCTGTCGTGCATTCGGGACCTCGTCTGTTGGCTGTGGAGGCGGCGGGCCTCCGGTCTGGGGGAAGGAAGCCACACAACGTGGCTTGCGGCGGGAGGTTCCGCGCATGCCGATTTTTCCTTCTCGGACTTGATCCGTCTTGAATCGGCAGGAGAGGGACAGGCGGCCTATTTCCACATGCCGCGCATGCGGGCGCCGAGATCGACCTTGACGCCCGGCCGCTGGCGCGGGTCGTCCTTGAGCGCGGCACTTGCCCAGGATGATTGCTCGAAGGCCGAAAGCATCGAGGCCGGGATGAAGCGGGTCCGCGAAGCATAAACGTGGCGGTCGCCGCGTGCCGCCTGATTGTGCGGATAAAAACGCTGCGGCACCACCAGATGCAGGCTGTCCTTGGCCCTGGTCATCGCGACATAGAGCAGGCGCCGCTCCTCCTCGATGTCCTCCTTGGTGCCGACGCCGAGATCGGCCGGGATGCAGCCGTCGACCGTGTTGAGCACGAAGACGTTCTTCCATTCCTGGCCCTTGGCCGAGTGGATGGTCGACAGGATGAGGTAATCCTCGTCGCGATGCGGCGGCCCGGCCTGGTCGCTTGTGGCGTCGGGCGGATCGAGGGTGAGCTCGGTCAGGAAGCGCTCGCGCGACGGATAGGTCGATGCGATCTGTTCGAGCTGGATGAGATCGGCGCGTCGCGTGATCGCGTCCTCATGGATGCGCTCCATATGCGGCTCGTACCAGAGCCTGATCCGTTCCAGATCCGCCGGCCATTTGGCGCCGGCGCGCAGCCCGCTATAGATGTCGAGGAACACCGGCCAGTCCTGCGCGGCGCGCTGCGGCGGCCGGAACCGGGCAAGGCCCAGCGTCTCGTCCAGCGATGTCGCCATGGCATCTACGATCTGCGAGGCGGCGGACGGGCCGATCCCCGGCATGAGCTGCAGCACGCGGAAACCGGCGACGCGGTCGCGCGGGTTCTCGGCGAAACGCAGCATTGCCAGCATGTCCTTCACATGCGCGGCGTCGAGGAATTTCAAGCCGCCGAACTTGACGAAGGGGATGTTGCGGCGCGTCAGTTCCACCTCCAGCGGTCCGCTGTGGCTCGAGGTCCGAAACAGCACCGCCTGTGCCTTCAGCGCCGTGCCGGCCTCGCGTTCGGCCAGGATCGCTTGGCAGACATAATTGGCCTGCTCGGCCTCGTCGCGCACGCTGACCAACTGCGGCTTGTGCGAGGACCGGCGCTCGGTCCAGAGGTTCTTGGTGAAGCGCTCGCTGGCCTCGCCGATCACCCTGTTGGCGGCGGCCAGGATCGTCTCGGTCGAGCGGTAATTGCGCTCCAGCATGACGATCTCGGCGCCTTGCACGAACTGCTTGGGGAAATCGAGGATGTTGCGCACTTCCGCCGCGCGGAAGGAATAGATCGACTGCGCGTCGTCGCCCACCACGGTGAGCCCGGCGCCGTCGGGCTTCAGCGCGAGCAGGATCGAGGCCTGCAGCCGGTTGGTGTCCTGGTATTCGTCGACCAGCACATGGTCGAAGCGGGAACCAAGATGCGCGGCGATCTCCGGCTCGGCCGCCATCTGCGCCCAGTAGAGCAGGAGATCGTCGTAATCGAGCACGTTCTGCGCCTGCTTGGCCTCGACGTAGGCCGCAAAGAGTTCCTTCAACTGGTCCGCCCATGCCGCGCACCAGGGGAAGGCGGAGCCCAACACTTCGCCGAGAGGGGACTGCGCGTTCACGGCCCGCGAATAGATCTGCAGGCAGGTGCCTTTGGTCGGAAAGCGGCCTTCGGTCTTGGAGAAACCCAGCTCGTGCCGGGCAAGGTTCATCAGGTCGGCCGAATCCTCGCGATCGTGGATGGTGAAGGCGGGATCGAGCCCGATCTGCTCGGCATAATCGCGCAAAAGCCTTGCGCCGATGCCGTGAAACGTGCCGGCCCAGGCCAGCGCGTCGGCGATGATCGCCGCGTCGCGCCCCAGCACCTCGCCGGCGATGCGCTCCACCCGCTTGGCCATCTCGGCCGCGGCGCGGCGCGAGAAGGTCATCAGCAGGATGCGGCGCGGATCGGCGCCCTTGACGATGAGATGCGCGACGCGATGCGCCAGCGTGTTTGTCTTGCCGGAGCCCGCGCCCGCGATCACCAGCAGCGGCGTCGCCACCTTGCCGTCACCATGCACCACCGCCAGCCGCTGCTCGTCGTTCAGCCGGGCAAGATAGGCGGGTGTCTCGAAGGACGAATCACGGGCGGCGATGTTCATCGCCCATCAAGCATCGTTTCCGCTTTGTTCGCAATAATTTCCTCGCTCCGCAAGCGGGAGAGGTGGCCGGAGAGGGGGCTGCGCCCGCATTCAAGAAATGCGTTCACTGGAAGGGATATTCCCAGCCGAAAGAGCGTATTCCCCAATCCGTCTTCGGCTTCGCCCGGCCGCCTTTCCTCCGCCGAGGCGGAAAAAACCGCTACCGCTTCGGTTCCACCCCCATCGCCGCCGACTGCCGCCGCAGCCTGCGCCTTTCATCGCCCGGCATATCCAGCGGCGTGACGTTTCCGGGCACCTCGTCGATGATCCTCACGGCGACGCGATAGGCGGTGTAGGCAAAAAGGCCGACAAGCAGCAGACGGACCATGATCACTTCCTCGTTGCGTTCGATTGGCTCGGGATTTCAACCGGACGCGGGCCGGTTGGTTCCCCGCGCCACGCAACCAAACCGCCACCGCCTCGTTTGCCCTTCATGAAAGGGGCGAACGAGAGGAGGTCGTCATGAAGAAACTTCCTGTGCTGCTGGCTCTCGCGGCAGGGCTCGTGCTCGCCGCCTGCGACAACAGCGTGCAGCCCACCAAGGCGCCGGGCGATGAAGTCAACCAGAACCCTCAGGTCGACAAGAACCCGGTGCCGAAATCGACCACCGGCGGAGACCAGCAGGGTACGGCGCCGAAGCAATAGGGCAGGGGGCGGGTCGAGTTATCGTCGGCCTTAAACGTCAAGTTATCGCCGGCCGAAACGAAGAAGGCCGGCGCTGCTTGGGAGGAAGCTCGGTAGCGCCGGCCAAGCGGGAAAATCAGGCCCGCCGCACGATCCAACATAGCTGAGTCTCCGCTTTGCGTCATGGCGTGATCGCGGTAGCCGGCTATTAAGCCTCAGGGGAAACGGAAAACCCGAATTCAGGAAGGCACCGTCGCAGCGCCCCCGGTCCCGCGTTCGTTCAAGCGAGCATTGTGCAAGAGTGATCTTCACGCCATCGCCGAGCGCCTCACCGGCACGTTGGCGACCTCCATGTCCAACTGGCGCTGCGTTAGCGCCGCCTCGGCCATGATCCAATGCTTGAACAGCTCCACTTTGCGTGCGCCGAGCGCCTTGATGGGGCTGACGAAATACCATCCGGCCGTGTTGGGATGGTGGACCGCGAAGGGCGCAACCAGCCGTTCGGCGCGGATGTCGCTTGCCATATAGGCGCGGTTGGCGACGGCAAAGCCCATCCCCGCATTGGCCGCTTCGTAGGACATCATGCAGGAATCGAAATAGACGCTCCTGGTTTCGCCCAGCACGAAGCTCGCGCCGGCAAAGCCCAGCCATGACTGCCAGTTCTGCGTGCACGTGTCGGAGTGCAGCAGTGTGAAATAGCGCAGGTCCTCCGGCGTCACCTTCGACAGCGGCTTGTCGCCCAGCACCTCATGGAAGAGCTTGCGGCTGCAGACCGGCGTCAGATCTTCCTTGAACAGCAGCTCCGAGGTGAGGCCGGGAAAATTGCCGTCTCCATAGCGGATTTCGAGATCATATTCCGAGGTCGAGAATTCATGCGTGGCGTAAGAGGTCGAAACCCGCATCTCGATGTCGGGATATTGATGCTGGAAGGCCGAAAGCCGCGGAAACAGCCAGCGCGCCGCGAAGGTCGGCAGAACGCAGATCCGCAGCACATGCGCCTGCGATTGGCCGGTGGCTTCCATGCTTGCCGCCACGATACGCTCCAGGGCCTCGCGCACACGCGCCACATAGGTCTCGCCCTCCGGCGTCAGCGATACAGCGTTGCCGCCGCGCTCGAAGATCTTGAAGCGCAACTGATCCTCCAAGCTTTTCACGCGCTGGCTGACGGCGGACGCCGTGATGAACTGCTCCTCGCCGGCGCGTGTGAAATTCTTGTGCCTCGCGGCGCTCTCCACGATTTTCAGCGAGTTGAGGTTGACCTGACTGAGCAGACGCACGGGGTTTCGACCTTAAGCTGGGCTTACGCTACCACCAGCATTCCTAAATTTACAGGGGTGGGCGCTTAAATGACTGTTAACCAAGTGTTGCCCCCACCTTGGAGAAAGTAGAATGAACGCCCATACAATTCCCGAACTGCGCTGTGCAATGAGCCGCGAGGCGATCATTGGTCATGAGACGGCCTGGAAAGTGTCGGGCTTCGGCGTCGCCCAGTATCGTCATGGTTACGACCCGGCTCTGCTTGCCGCCATCGAGGAAGCTGCCCTGAAACTGAAGGCCAGCCATGCCGTGCACAAGCATCTCGACCTCACCTTCATCACCGGCGCCGACCGCTATATTCCGGAGATCAAGGAACTTTTGCACGACAAGCTGCGGCTGGAAAAGCTGTCCGACATGATGGGCACCAAGCTCGAGCCCTATCCGCTGTCGATCGTCGGCTCGACCGTCACCTTCATGAATCCCAAGGATGGCGCGGTCGAATGGCATTGCGATGGCGTTCCGGTGACGGAGCTCATTCCGCTGTCGATCAGCGATCCGCTCATCGGCGGTCATCTCGAGATCTATTGCGATGATTCCGAGACCGGCCGCTCGATCCTGGAGTCCGGCCGCGACCTGCCGCGCAACAAGATCATGCGCATCGACCACAAGATGAACTACGCCACGCTCGGCCAGTTCCTCGGCGTGCTCCACCGCACGGCGCCGATCCAGCTCGGCGAGCGCGTCACGCTGGTGCTCAACCAGCGCTCGGCGACCAAACCCTATGTCGACGACAACCGCATGTTCTATCTCGCCGCCGACAATGACCATGACCGTGCCTGGGTGAACGAGCTGGCTGAGGATGTCTGGACCAACCAGCTGCCCGCCTATCGCCGTCATGCCGAGGAGCATCCCGTGCCGAAGGCCGCTGCCGAGCCTGTTTCCGGCGGGGCGAGGGAGTCGTGGTAATGACCAACGATCCGCTCGAGCGACAGCCGCCTTCAGCGTCGCTGAGCCTCGTGCCGGATTGTCAAAACCGTTCCAGCGCCGCACTGGGGACGGCGCTGGCCTTCGCCCTCGGCGCCGTGGCGCTGTGGGCGACCAATGCCCTGGTCGGCAAGACGCTGCTTGCCCTCTATCCGGTATCGCAAGTGCAGTTCCTGCAATTTTGCGGCGCGGCTTTGGTCTTCGCGCTGATCCGGCTCTTTCCTTCCCCCCTTGTGGGGGAAGGTGGATCGGCGCGCAGCGCCGAGACGGATGAGGGGTGTTCCAGCGGAGTGAGACATTGGCATTCCCTGGAACACCCCTCATCCGACTTCGCTACGCCAGGCCACCTTCTCCCACAAGGGGAGAAGGGGACGTCCGCGCTCGCTTACCTCGTCGGCTTCCTGGGCCTGGTCGGCACGATGGTGCTGCAATATATCGGCTTCGCCTCGATGCCGGTTATCGAGGCAAATCTCGTCGCCTATACTTGGCCGCTGATGATGGCCGCGGCGGTCATCCTGCTTGGCCGACCGCGCCGTCCGCTGCTGCTCGGGCTGGTGGCCGCGCTTGGCTTTGTCGGCGTGGCGCTGGTGATTTCCGGTGGCCGCGCGGAGACCTGGTTCGAAGGCGGCAGCTTCGTCGGCTATCTCGCAGCCTTCGGCTCGGCGCTCTGCATGGCCTTTTACTCGCTCGCTGTCGGCCGCCTTGCCGTGTCGCCGGAGCGTCTGCTTCTGCCCTCGGCGCTGATCGGCGTCGCGCTCACCTTCGCCTGGTGTCTGCACGATGGTCTCGTGCGCCCGAGCGGCGCGCACCTTCTGCTCGGCCTTTATCTCGGCGCCGGTCCGATGGGGCTCGGCTACTATTTCTGGTCGCGCGCGGCAAAGCTCGACCACGGCGGCAGGATAGCGGTCGTCGCCTATCTGACGCCGATCGCTTCCACGTTTCTGCTGACCTTGTCGGGCGAAAGCCTGTCGATGACGGCGATTGCCGGCGCCGTCCTCGTCATTGGCAGCTGCCTCGCGGTCGGCATCGAAGGTACGGAGATCAGGCACAATGTCCAAAATAGCCGTTGACGAGGACGAACGCCGCGCCAGGCAGGAGGCGCACTGGCTGGTCAGGGAGTTTGGCGCGGAGGCGCCGCTCTACGCGGCCATGAAGGCGGAGAAGGCCATCGAACAGAAGGATTTCGGCCGCTGCGCGCGCTGGAAGCGCGTGCTGGAGATCCTCGCGGACAAACCGCCCGCGGAACTCAGGCGCGGTGTCGCCGGCAAATGAGCGATTTGCCACGCGAACGCCGAATCGCGCATGATCGATTGTCCGGCCGGCGAATTGTCGTGCCGTGCCGGAACTTGGCGTGAACTTGGATTTTTCAGCAACTCCTACCGTAAGTTGAAGTGCTATAGCCCCTTTTACGCATCCAGGCGGGTAGCCGGTGCTATAAAACGCTGTCTATAGCTATTAGAATTCCTAACTTGCGCGTTTCCAGTCCGTGTAGAAACATTGCGCGGTATTGAGTCTCGTGGCTTTACTGACTCTGGACGGTCCGTTGGGGGACCTGTCCAATTCGATACACCGACGAAAGTCTTAAAAAAGAGCTGGCGATTTAAGGGCCAGCAGAAGGTGAAAAAATTGTCCAACATCGACGACAAGACTGCAATCGAACTGACCGCCGACATTGTCTCGGCCTATGTCGGCAACAATCCGCTCCCTGCCTCCGGCCTGCCTGACCTGATCGCCAGCGTCAGCGCCTCGGTGCGCAAGCTCGCCAGCAGCAGCGTTGTCAAGGAGGCGGTGGCGCTGACGCCCGCCGTCAATCCGAAGCGCTCGGTTTTCCCAGACTACATCGTGTGCCTCGAGGACGGAAAGAAGTTCAAGTCGTTGAAGCGCCACCTTGCGACAGATCACGGCCTGACGCCGGACGAATACCGCGCGAAATGGGGCCTGCCCGCCGACTACCCGATGGTGGCACCGAGCTACTCGGCGACCCGCTCGGCGTTGGCCAAATCGTCCGGCCTGGGCCGCAAGCCGGCCGGCGGCGATGCAGCCAAGGGCAGGCGCAAGGCCAAGGCCTGAGGCATGGTGCCCGCAACGGGCGACGTCGCGCCAACGCCATGGCGCGACCGCCAGGCTGCCCTCGGCGATTTGCGCCGCGGGGTGGCCGTTCAGTCCTCGGTAAATGCGGCCGACGGCGTCAGGGCGCGGCGCATCCTGTTCTCGTTGGGCGAAACGTCCGGCGACCTGCTCGTCGCGCTCGATGCGCTCGACCGGTTCGAGCGCGCGATCGTCGAATGCGACGATCCGTCGGTCATCGAGGCGCGCAGGCTGAACTGCCTGGCCGTTCTGGACCGCCTGGCGGCAAACGGTCAGCCACGCGCGGGCTGTTAAAGCATTTATCCCGAAAGCGGGAACCGGTTTCGGGATAAAGACATGCGTAAATCAAAACCTAAAGCGCATGGAGCGAATCTGAAAGATCGCGACGCGCTTTAAGCAACTCCAAGGAAAATGTGAGACGGCTGGAGCGTTTCACACTTTCCGTGAAACACTCCAGCCAAGCGTTTCACCGTTTCACCGAGACGGCGAAACGCCCTATCTCTTTGTTTTTACGCAATTCCGGACGGAAGGCTACGGCGAAGTCGCCGAGCCTGACCGCTCGCGCTTTTCCCGCAATTGCGCTAGCGGCTGCCCTGAGATGGCTTGGCCGGCCGGCTGCGTTTGGAATCCTGCTCGCCGGCAAGGCTCTCCGCCTCCACCGCTGTCATCTCAAGAAGATAGACAAGCATCTGATAGCGCGTGCGCGAGAGCATTTTTGCCAGCTTGCGCGTGATCTCCGCGACATATCTCAACGTTCGTAAATCGCTGGGCGCTCCATCCATCGTGAGCTCCTGACACGGCCAAGTTATTTGGGCCAAGTTACGGGACCAAGTTACGGGACCAAGTTATCGTTGGCGCCTACTTCCGACTCACGGCGCGTCTATAGGTTTGCAGGTTTATGATAAAACTGAAATCAATTTTTTCATAAACATCATGCATGGCTCGCAAGATTTTTCTGCCCTTCTTTGGTGGCATCGTCGCTCGTCCCGCAATATTCAGCCGACGCCGAACTTGCGGTTGTCTTGCCGCGCCAGGTTGATCTTCCGCCGGGGAATATGATCGCTGCGGCCGGCAGGCAGCGCTGGTCAGTCTTTATAGGCGGAACAGAAAGCCGGCGGATTGTCATTGCCGATCATGGCGCAGCCGCGCTTGATCTCGTCGATCATCATGCTGCAGGCATTCTGCCCGTTGCAGGGCGGATTGGTCGCCGGCGACACCTGGATGCACTGCGAGACATACTGGTCCGACTTTGCCTTGCCGGCGGATTGCACGCACGGCCTCGTGTCTTTCTGGCTAGCCTGGGCAGGGGCGGGTTTCGCAGGCGCGGCGCCAGCCTTCGCAGACGCGGCCTTGGGCGCCGCAGGCGCGTTCTTCGTGGGCGCGGCATTGCCGCCGCTTTGCGGCACACAGGAGAGGTCGCCTTCCGGGCATTGCAATTGGCGCTGCAACTGCGCCAGCCGCACCTTGGTCAATTCCGCCTTACAGGTCTCGACCAGGGTCGCATAGACCGAGCCGTCAGCATAGGGCTGGGTGCGGAAGGCGCATTCCTTGTCGCGGAACGGGATCCAGGCGCGCTGCGCGTCGCGCAGGCGCTTCAGGTCGGCGGGAGCGAGATGTCCCGCCAGCGCCTTGTAGACCGCGTTGAGCCCCGCGTCCGCCGAAGCGGCATTCGCGGCCGTGCAGCTAGCAAGATCGGCCTGTGTCTTCGCTGCCGCGCAGTCGATGGCTGCCGCATGGGCCGCGGGGGTAGTGAGAAGCATAGCCAGCCCGGCGACGACTGCGAAAATCGCGACCGCCAGCGAGGCCGAAAGGAGCGTGGTCTTGCCCGACATCTGATCTGCCTTCCGTTGGATTCCACCCACCGCTCGCGCCAGCATAGGTTGAGACGACAGCGGCGATCAACGCCAAACCTGCGACGTGGCAAGCAAAGTGTGACCGGTGATTGGCGAATGCGGAGGGGCGAACAATCTCCCTGTGTGGGGAGATGGGCCGGCAGGGCAGAGGAGCGCTGTCTCGCCAACCTCTTAGTCAATCATGGGTGAAGCCTAAGATGTCATTCCGGAATCGATCTGGATCACCAGGTGTTCCGGCGCCCGCGTCTCTGGCCTGTTCGCAATCTTTCCCGCTTGGGGAGAGGCCGGTTGGGCCTGCGGTCCGCTCGCAGGCCCGGTTGGGACTAAAATTTGAGTGGTCTGATCCTCGAACAGAACCACCTGCGTCGCCAGCGCGGTTGTCGTGGCGACCTGAAAGAAGATGAAGGCGAGGGCGAGATAGCGGATCACGGGCCTCCCAACGCTTTGGCCGGCAACTGGTTCCAGTCCGCCGGGCTTTTACCGGATGGTACGCGGTCGCACATGTCGGGTCCCTCCAGGCGCTGGCTCTTGCGAAGCGCCGATGTCCCGTGCAAAAGCCCGCTTATGCTTATCATCAACGACCTTACGCTGCGCATGGCGGGGCGGCTGCTTCTCGATCATGCCTCATTGACGCTGCCGGCCGGCACCAAGGCCGGTCTCGTCGGCCGCAACGGCACCGGCAAGACCACGCTGTTCAAGGCGATCACCGGCGACTTCCCTTCGGAAACCGGCTCGATCAGCCTACCGAAGAACACGCGCATCGGCCAGGTGGCGCAGGAAGCGCCAGGCACCGAGGAGCCGCTGATCGAGATCGTGCTGAAAGCCGATGTCGAGCGCCAGGCTTTGCTCGAAGAGGAGAAGACCGCGACCGACCCGCACCGCATCGCCGAAATCCATACGCGGCTGGCCGACATTGACGCGCATTCGGCCGAATCCCGCGCCGCCACGATCCTTGCCGGCCTTGGCTTCGACGATGCCGCGCAGAAGCGTCCGGCTTCGTCCTTCTCCGGCGGCTGGCGCATGCGCGTTGCTTTGGCCGCCGTGCTCTTCTCCGAGCCTGACCTTTTGCTGCTCGACGAGCCGACCAACTATCTCGACCTCGAAGGCACGCTCTGGCTGGAGAATTATGTTTCCAAATATCCGCACACGGTCTTGCTGATCTCGCATGACCGCGACCTGCTCAATCGCGCCGTCAACTCGATCGTCCACCTCGACCAGAAAAAGCTCACTTTCTGGCGCGGCGGCTACGATCAGTTCGAGCGCCAGCTCACCGAGCAGCGTGAGCTGCAGGAAAAGAGCCGCGCCAAGCAGGAAGCGCAGCGCAAGCACATGGAGTCCTTCGTCGAGCGTTTCCGCGCCAAGGCGTCCAAGGCAAGGCAGGCGCAGTCGCGCCTGAAAGCACTGGAGAAGCTGAAGCCGATCGCGGCTGTCGTGAACGACACGGTGCGTCCGTTCTCTTTCCCCGAGCCGGTGAAGACGGTCGCCTCGCCGATCGTGGCGCTGAACGGCGTCAATGTCGGCTACACCGAGGGCAATCCGGTCCTGAAGAAGATGACGTTGCGCATCGATGCCGACGATCGCATCGCGCTGCTCGGCGCCAACGGCAATGGCAAGTCGACCTTCGCCAAATTGCTGGCCGGCCGGCTGAAGCCTGAGACGGGTTCGATGACGATCGCGCCGGGTCTGAAGGTGGCGATCTTCGCCCAGCACCAGCTCGACGATCTGCGCCCCGAGGAAAGCGCCTACAAACATGTGCGCCGGCTGATGCCGGACGCGCCGGAAGCCAAGGTGCGCGCCCGCGTCGCGCAGTTCGGCCTGTCGACCGAGAAGATGAACACCGCCGCCAAGGACTTGTCTGGCGGCGAGAAGGCGCGCCTGCTGATGGGCCTGTCCGCCTTCGAGGGCCCGAACCTCTTCATCCTCGACGAGCCGACCAACCACCTCGACATCGACAGCCGTGAATCTCTGATCCATGCGCTGAACGATTTCCCGGGCGCGGTCATCCTGATCTCGCATGACCGGCATCTTCTGGAGGCGACGGCCGACCGGCTCTGGCTGGTCAAGGACGGCGCGGTCAATCCCTATGACGGCGACCTCGAGGACTATAAGACGCTGGTCACCGGCGTCTCCTCTAACCGCCGCGAGCAGAAGGAAGCGGACAAGGCCTCCAAGGCCGACCGACGCCGCGAAGCCGCCCAGCGCCGCGCCGCGCTCGAGCCTTTGGCCAAGGAAATCCGCGCTACCGAGGCGCTGATGGACCGCATCCGCAAGCGCATCGACCTGATCGAGGATGAGCTCGCCAATCCGGCAGTCTACGAGAAAGACCCCTCGACCGCGACGCGGCTCGCCAAGGAGCGCTCGCAGCTGGCGCAGACCCTGGCCCAGAACGAAGACAAGTGGCTGACCATGTCGGCGGAATATGAGGAAGGGATTGCGGAGTGATTAGCTGATCTCCCCCCTTGTGAGGGAGATTGGCTAGTTGTCTCTGGCTCTACACGCCATCCCCAAAACCCGCTACACACCCCGCATGAACCAGCACGCCAAGCTCCGGATCGGCCATTCGGCCTGTCCGCATGACTGCCCGTCCACCTGTGCGCTCGAAGTCGAGCTGCTCGACAACAACCGCATCGGCCGTGTCCATGGCGCCAAGGCGAACAGCTATACGGCGGGCGTCGTCTGCGCCAAGGTCGCGCGCTATGCGGATCGCGTGCACCATCCCGACCGGCTGCTGAAACCGCTGGTGCGCGCCGGCGCCAAGGGCGAGGGCACCTGGAAGGAAGCGAGCTGGGAAGCCGCGCTGGACCTCGTCGCGGAAAAGTTCATAGCGGCGGAATCGAAATACGGCTCGGAGACCGTCTGGCCCTATTTCTACGCCGGCACGATGGGATTGGTGCAGCGCGACGGCATCGAGCGGCTGCGGCATGCGAAGAAATATTCCGGCTTCTTCAGCTCGATCTGCACCAATCTCGCCTGGACCGGCTGGATGATGGGCGCGGGCGCCTTGCGCGGTCCCGATCCGCGCGAGATGGCGAAGTCCGACTGCGTGGTGATCTGGGGCACCAATGCCGTGGTGACGCAGGTCAACGTCATGACCCATGCGACCAGGGCGCGGAAAGAACGCGGCGCGAAGATCGTCGTCATCGACATCTACGAGAACGCCACGATGAAGCAGGCCGATCTCGGCCTGGTGCTGAAGCCCGGCACCGATGGCGCGCTCGCTTGCGCGGTCATGCATGTGCTGTTCCGCGATGGCATGGCCGACCGCGCCTATCTGGAGAAATACACCGACGATCCGCGCGGGTTGGAAGAGCATTTGCGCACGCGCACGCCCGAATGGGCGGCCGCCATCACGGGCTTGCGCGCCGATGAGATTCAAGCTTTCGCGCATTTGGTCGGCACCACGAAGAAAACCTACTTCCGCCTCGGCTACGGTTTTGCGCGCCAGCGCAACGGTTCCGTCAACATGCATGCCGCGGCCTCGATCGCCGCCGTCACGGGCGCCTGGCAGTATGAGGGCGGCGGCGCCTTCCATTCCAATTCCGGCATCTTCAAGCTGAACCAGGATGTGCTCGAAGGCACCGCGATGCGCGACCCCAACATCCGCTATCTCGACCATTCGCGCATCGGCCCGGTGCTGACGGGTGCTGAGGACGCGCTCTATGGCGGCCCGCCGGTGACGGCGATGCTGATCCAGAACACCAATCCCGCCAATGTCGCGCCGGAGCAGCGGCTGGTGAGAAAGGGTTTTCTGCGCGAGGACCTGTTCACCTGCGTGCACGAGCAGTTCATGACCGATACGGCGAAGCTTGCCGATGTCGTGCTGCCGGCGACGATGTTTTTGGAGCATGACGACATCTACAAGGGCGGCGGCAACCAGCACATCACGCTCGGCCCCAAGCTGATCGAGCCGCCGGAAGGGCCGCGCACCAACCACTACGTCAACGAGGAGCTCGGCAAGCGGTTGGGCGTCGGCGACCGGCCGGGCTTCGGCCTGACCGAGCGCGAGCATATCGACATCATCCTCGGCAAGCGCGGTCTCGGCAGCTTCGATACTTTGAAGGAAAAGAAATGGGTCGACCTGCAGCCCGATTTCGACGAGGCCCATTTCATCAACGGCTTCGGCCATGCCGACAGGAAATTCCACTTCCGGCCCAACTGGACCGGGCAGTGGGCGCCCAACCGGCCGCCGAAAAGCATGGGCCTTTTCGGTCCGGTCGAGCGGCTGCCGGAATTCCCCGACCATGTTGAGCTGATCGAGGTCGCGGATGAGGAGCATCCCTTCCGCCTAGCGACCTCGCCGGCGCGCAACTTCCTCAATTCCAGCTTTGCCGAGACACCGGTGTCGAAGGCCAAGGAGGGCAGGCCCGAGCTGCTCATCCACCGGGACGATGCTGAGGCGCTCGGCATCGAGGATGGCGGTCGCGTCGAGGTCGGCAACCGGCGCGGCGATATTGTGCTGCACGCCAGGTTCTTCGACGGCGTGAAGCGCGGCGTGGTGATCGCCGAAGGCATCTGGCCGAACAGCGCTCATGAGCGCGGCGAGGGCATCAACGTGCTGACGGGCGCCGACGCGCCGGCGCCCTATGGCGGCGCCGCCGTCCATGACAACAAGGTCTGGCTGCGCGCCCTGAATTGACCGGTCCTGCCAGAGTCCGTCGCCATGTCGTTCTTCGGACTCATCTTCTCAGTCGGAGCTCGCCATGCAGCAGCCGCTCAGGATAGCCATAGCCGGCGCGCTCGGCCGCATGGGCCGGCAGATGGCGGAGACAGCCGCTGCCGATTCTCGGCTGGAACTGGTCGCCCGCTTCCATCGGCCGGGCAGCAGTGGCGAGGGGCTGGTCGAGCGCGACGAGGCGCTGGCGCTTGCCGACGTGGTCGTCGACTTCACCACGCCGGCGGCTTCCGCCGAATTGGCCAAGGCGTGCGCCGCGCGCGGCGGTCCGGCACTGGTCATCGGCTCGACCGGGTTTGATGTCGCTGAGCTGGAAGCCGTAGCGCAAGCGGCGAAGAAGATCGCAATCGTCCGCTCGGGCAGCTATTCGCTGGGACTGAACATGCTGACCGGTCTTGTCGAACAGGCGGCGCGGGCACTCGGCCCTGACGATTGCGACATCGAGATCTTCGAAGCACATCATCGCTTCAAGGTCGACGCGCCGTCAGGCACGGCGCTGATGCTGGGCGAAGCGGCTTCGCGAGGACGCGGCGTCGCGTTGGATAATGTGGCGAAGCGCGCCCGCGATGGCCTCGTTGGTCGGCGCAACGCCGGCGAGATCGGCTTTGCCGTTACTCGCGGGGGCAGTATCGTCGGCGAGCACAGCGTAAGCTTCCTAAGCCAAGGTGAGACGCTCACGCTCTCGCATGCCGCCGGCGATCGCTCGATGTTCGCGCGCGGCGCCGTTGCGGCGGCACTGTGGGTTGTCGGGCGGCCGCCGGGCGAATACGACATGCAAGATGTGCTGGGCTTCACTGCCTCGTGACCGGAAGCCAAGCCGCATTCCGTTCCACAGCCGCCAAAACGGCTGAAAGCCAGCTGAAAGCTTGGCCGTGCCATGACGGTTTTGTGGCGTTCGCCACATGAGCGGCTGGGAGTGGCCGCAAGGAGGAAATGCGGCGCGCTGCGTCGCCCAGTGGAGGAAGTTACGTGACCCGTCTCATCTCTAAACGCGTTCTGCGCTCGGTGGCGCTGACGCTTGCCATGGTTGGCGCCGGCGCATCGACGGCCTCGGCTGCCGACAAGATCACCATCATCGTCGGCGGCATGGAAAAGCAGATCTATCTGCCGGCCGTGCTAACCCAGCAGCTCGGCTATTTCAAGGATGAGGGGCTGGACGTGGAGTTGGTGAACTCTCGTGCGGGCGTCGAAGCCGAGAACGAATTGCTGGCCGGGGCCGTGCAGGGTGTCGTCGGCTTCTACGACCACACCGTCGACCTGCAGTCGAAGGGCAAATACATCCAGTCGATCGTGCAGTTCAGCCAGGCGCCGGGCGAGGTCGAGCTGGTCTCGGCCAAGCATCCCGAGATCAAGTCGCCTGCCGACTTCAAGGGCGCGACGCTCGGCGTCACCGGTCTCGGCTCCTCGACCGATTTCCTCACGCAATATCTCGCGGTCCGCAACGGCCTGAAACCCGGCGATTACACGCTGCTTCCGGTCGGCGCCGGCAACACCTTCATCGCCGCCGTCAAGCAGGACCAGATCCAGGCCGGCATGACGACCGAGCCGACCATCGCCAAATTGCTGCAGACCGGCGAAGCCAAGGTGCTCGTCGACATGCGCACGCCCGAGAAGACCAAGGAAGCGCTGGGCGGCGACTATCCGGCAGCCTCTTTCTACGTCCAGTCGAGCTGGCTCGAAGGCCACAAGGAAGAGGCGCAGAAGCTCGCCAATGCCTTCGTCAAGACGATGAAGTTCATCGCCAGCCATTCGGCCGAGGAGATCGCCGACAAGATGCCCAAGGACTATTACGCTGGCAACAAGGACCTCTATGTGCAGGGCCTTGCCGGCGGCAAGGCGATGTTCACGCCCGACGGCCGCATGCCGGCCGACGGACCGGAGACGGTGCTGAAGGTTTTGTCGACCTTCTCCAAGAGCCTGCAAGGCAAGCAGATCGACCTGTCGAAAACCTATACGACCGAGTTCGTCGACGCGGCGAAGTAAGCGCCGGCAGGCAAGGGCGGGCCGATCGGTCCGCCCTTGAAAAACAAGAGCTTGCGCCGGCCGCCTGAATCAATTCGGCAGCGGCCCCTTTCCGGATGCCGAGCCGAGTCAGGCCCATGAGCTTGACCCGTCGGCATCCCCGCGCCACCACAACAGGAGTGTGCCATGCAATCCCAGACCATGGCGGCCGAGAAACTGTCTCCGGCCGCGCTTCCGGCCGACGCCGCTATCGCCATCGACGATGTGACGCTGCGCTTCGTCACGCCGGACGGCCATATGATGACGGCGATCCGCGATTTCACCATGACGGTGGCGCGCGGCGAGTTCGCCTGCGTCGTCGGCCCGACCGGCTGTGGCAAGTCGACCACGCTCAACCTCGTCACCGGCCTACTCAGGCCCACCACCGGCAATGTCCGCGTCATGGGCAATCCGGTCGCCGACATCAGCCGCGATATCGGCTTCGTCTTCCAGGCCGACGCGCTGTTTCCATGGCGCAGCGTCATCGACAACGTCGCCGCCGGCCCGCTGTTTCGCGGCACGCCGAAGCAGCAAGCCTATGACAAGGCGCGCGACTGGATCGGCCGCGTTGGTCTTTCGCGTTTCGAAAAACACTATCCGCATCAGCTCTCGGGCGGCATGCGTAAGCGCGTCGCGCTTGCCCAGACCTTCATCAACCAGCCCAAGATCCTGCTGATGGACGAGCCCTTCAGCGCGCTCGACATGCAGACCCGCACCGCCATGCAGGACGAGCTCTTGGGCCTCTGGTCGGGGCTGAAGTCCTCCGTCGTCTTCGTCACCCACGATCTGGAGGAAGCGGTGGCGCTGGCTGACAAGGTCTATGTGCTCACCGCCGGCCCGGGCACGGTGAAGAGCGTCTACCGCATCGACCTGCCGCGTCCGCGCGTCATGGCCGATATCCGCTACGACCCGAAATTCATCGAGATCGCCAAGGTGATCTGGAACGATCTGCGCGAGGAAGTGCAGCTCGGCCAGAGCCGTGGCCTCCAGGCAAGCCATTGAGGGGAGACTTATCATGACCGCCATCTCTCCGACCGATCAAGCCGCCCGCGCCACCTCGATCGTCGCCGCCGAAGCGCAGGCAAGGGCGCGGCTGCGCAAGCGCCACACCTTGGTCATCGGCCTGCGCCTCGCGATCCTGATCGTCTTCCTCGGCCTTTGGGAACTCGGCGCCGATTACAACTTCATCGATCCGTTCTTCTTCTCCAGCCCGTCGGGCATCTGGGAGCAGATCTGGTCCTGGGTCACCGAGGGCACCTCGCAGGGGCCGCTCTGGCTGCAGATCTACGTGACCCTGGAGGAAACCTTCCTCGGCTTCGCCATCGGCGCCGTCGGCGGCATCGTGGCAGGCATCATTCTCGGCCGCAACAAGCTGCTGGCGGATGTCTTTTCCATCTACATCAAGATCGCGAATTCGGTGCCGCGCGTGGTGCTTGGCTCGGTGTTCATCATCGCGCTTGGGCTCGGCATGGCGTCTAAAGTGGCGCTGGCTGTCGTCATGGTGTTCTTCGTCGTCTTCGCCAACGCCTTCCAGGGCGTGCGCGAGGCCGACAGGGCGATGATCGCCAACGCCCAGATCCTCGGCGCCTCGCCGATGCAGATCACCAGATCGGTCATCATCCCGTCGGCGATGAGCTGGATCCTCGCCAGCCTGCATGTCTCTTTCGGCTTCGCTCTGGTCGGCGCGGTGGTCGGCGAGTTTCTCGGCGCCAAGCAGGGCATGGGCCTCTTGATCTCCACCGCGCAGGGCGCCTTCAACGCCAATGGCGTCTTCGCCGCCATGATCATCCTGGCGGTGATGGCGCTGGTGGTGGAGTTCCTGATCACCCGCTTCGAGAACTATGTGGTGAAGTGGCGTCCGGCGCCGTTCAACGAACAGGGGACGTGATCAGGCAGATCGCTGGTCAGGGACGGCCAATGGCAGCCGCACCTCGACCTTGAGCCCGCCCGCGGCGGCGTCGCCAAGCGTGACGCTGCCGCCGGCATTCTCGACCACCTCACGCACGATGGCGAGACCAAGACCGCTGCCTTCCTCGGTTGCGCCGGCAATACGGTAGAAGCGCTCGAAGACATGCTCCCGCTCTTCCGGCGGGATTCCCGGACCGGTATCGCTGACCGTGAGCTCGGCTTCGCCATCCGAGGCGGCGAGCCGCACCGTGACGCTGCCGCCTGGCTTGGAATAGCGCAGCGCGTTGTCGACCAGGTTCACGATCATCTCGCGCAGCATCGTGCCGTCGCCGACCACCGTCACCGGTCCGTTCTCCTCGAGGCCGAGGTCGATGTCGCGCTTGATCGCCGCCGGCGCCTGCGCTTCCAGCACATGGCGGGCGGCTTCTGTGAGATCGATGCGATCGGCGCGCGGCCGGCGGCTGCCGGGTTCCGCCCTCGATAAGGCAAGCAGCTGCTCGGCCAACCGCGCCAATTTGCCGGAACTCGTCTGCAAGGCAACAAGCGCCTCATGGCGCCGGTCGGCCGCGGTTTCGCGCAAGGCATAGCTTGCCTGCGTCGACAAGAGCGCCAGCGGCGTGCGCAGCTGATGCGCGGCGTTCGCAATGAAGCGCCGCTGCGCGGCCATCTGCGCCCGCACGCGCTCCATATAGGCGTTGAGCGCGTCGATCAGCGGCCGGATCTCGCTCTGCGCGCCTGTAACCTCGACCGGATCGAGATCGCTGCGGCTTCGCGAGCGCACGGCATCGCGCAGCCGGAGGAGCGGCGCCAGCCCGCGGCGCAGGCCGAGCAGCACGAACACACCGGCAATAGCCACCAAGGCAAGCTGCTGGGCGAAGGCGCTGAGCCACAGCCGCTTCACCATCGCGTCATGGCCGGCGAGCGTGACGCCGACCGTGACCTTGATCGGTGAATCCGTGCCGGCTCCGATCACCGCATGGCTGAGCGTTGCCAGGCGCAGCCGGTGATCGCGATAGGAGGCTTCGAGGCCGCCGTGCTCCGGAGCCACGGGCAGGTCGGGATAGCCGGTCAGCAGCCGTCCGCCGGCGGTCTCGACGCGATAATAGACGCTGTCACGGTCGCCGGTGTCGAACATCTCGATCGCCGCCGGCGGCACCGTCGCGTCGAGCGCGCCGCC
Organism: Mesorhizobium sp. WSM4935; assembly: GCF_029625735.1. Classification (NCBI taxonomy): domain Bacteria; kingdom Pseudomonadati; phylum Pseudomonadota; class Alphaproteobacteria; order Hyphomicrobiales; family Phyllobacteriaceae; genus Mesorhizobium; species Mesorhizobium sp. WSM4935. The sequence continues at coordinate 129,359 of NZ_JARTVR010000012.1, forward strand.
CGCCATCGCCACCTGCTCGGCGATCGCGCGCGCCGATCCGACCAGCATGCGATCGGTGACGAGGTCCGCCGTTGCCAGCGCGTTGCCATGGCTGGTCCACAGGTTGATGGCGGCGAGCCCGGCCAGCGGCAGCACCACCCAGGCCAGCAATTGCAGGCGAAGGCTGCCGATCCTGATCATGGCGCCGGATCGTCGTGGCGCAAAAGATAGCCGAGACCGCGCAAGGTGACGATCTGGACGCGTGAGCCCTCGAGCTTCTTGCGCAGGCGGTGCACATAGATCTCGATGGCGCTGGGGTCGGCATCGGTCTCGAAGTCGTAAATCGCGGTCGACAGCGCCGCCTTGCTCACCGTGCGCCCTGCCTTGACCACGAGTTGTTCCAGCACGGCGTGCTCGCGCGGCGTCAGCGACAGCGTCGCGCCGGCAAGCGAGAACAGGCGGGTGTTGGTGTCGAAGACGAGATCGCCGCAGGCAATGACCGGGGCGGTGCGGTCGTTGGCGCGGCGCAGCTGCACGCGGATGCGCGCTTCCAGCTCCTCGATCTGGAAAGGTTTCGCCAGATAGTCGTCGGCACCTTCGTTGAGGCCCTTGACCCGGCCGTCGAGACTGGCATTGGCGGTAAGCACGATCACCGGCACCGGGTTGCCGCGCGCCCGCAGCCTTTTCAGCACCTCCATGCCGCCCATGCGGGGCAGGGCAAGGTCGAGGATGATCAAAGCGTGGTCGCCGGCGGCCAAAGCATGCTCGACATCCTCGCCGTCATGCACGACGTCCACGACATAGCTCGCCTGGCGCAGCGTCTTGGCCAGCCAATCGGCCAGTTCGCGATTGTCCTCGACAAGCAGCAGCCGCATCGGTTGTCGCTGTTTCCTCCCAACGGCGCCGGCTCCACCAAGGGCAGCAGCGGCGTCCAAACTGGTCCTGAGGCAACCGATAGTATCGATCGGTCCGCAAGGCAAATTTGGTTTCCCGCCGGTCGTCACCCTGTCATGGCGCCTGCCGAGCCGCCTGCCGGCTTGTTCAAGTGATGAAACCGAACCGTTCGGTTCAATTAATGTTGACGGTTCGTGTAACTAAGGTGAACGCCGGCGCCTCACATACGGGTGCCGCTTCGCAGGACAGTCGCCCTAAGCAATTGATATTGAACGATAACAATGTGGCCGCCGCGTCGTTCACGTAATTTCAAGATCGAACCGAACGGTTCGGTTCACAACTTTTCGTGATTGGAAATGGCAACAGGGCCGACCCATTTCGGGGTGGTCCGAGCGACGCGAATTTCCATTACGGCACGCCACTAGACGGACAGACTTTAAATCTGGAGTACCTAAAATGAACAAGATTGCTTTTGCCGCCGCTGCCTTCCTCATTGCCACGGGCAGCGCCTTCGCCGGCAGCGACCACTATGGTTCGGACAACGTCAACCAGCCGGCCGTGACCGCTCCTGCGGGCAATGTCGACAACACCGTCACGGGTTCGATCCGCAAGTTCGAGCAGCGCGACCTTCACATCAAGCCGGCTCAGAACCAGCCGGAATCCGGCCAGGGCATCTGGGGCCGCTAAGCGGTCCCATCCTGACCAACGTCAACCAACTTTGAATCTGGAGTAACTCAAATGACCAAGATCGCTCTTACTGCCGCTGCCCTTCTCGTTGCCACCGGTGCCGCTTTCGCCGGCTCCGACAACTACGGCTCGGCCAACGCCAACCAGCCGGCCGCTTCGGTCGACACCTCCTACACCGCTTCGGTCAAGAAGTCGGATGCGGATGCCCAGAAGCCGGTCGTCCAGGGCGCCAACCACGACCTTTTCGGCAACCATTAATCGGGTTCGCCAAGCGAACCTTCCACCAACAATTTTGAATCTGGAGTAACTCAAATGACCAAGATCGCTCTTACCGCCGCTGCCCTTCTCGTCGCCACCGGTGCCGCGTTCGCCGGCTCGGACCACTACGGCTCGGCCAACGCCAACCAGCCGGCCGCTTCGGTCGACACCTCCTACACCGCTTCGGTCAAGAAGTCGGAT
>NZ_JARTVR010000012.1:131477-178191 GCF_029625735.1 Mesorhizobium sp. WSM4935
GCGGACGCCCAGACGTCGGTCGTCGCGGGTGCCAACCACGACCTGTTCGGCAATCACTAAGCGTTCTGTTCTAGACGAACCTCAAAGCGGCGGGCTTGTCCCGCCGCTCTGCTTTTACGCAGCCGGCTATCCGGAGGGCCGGCTTTGCGGCTGCTGATCAAGCATTCATCACGAAGCGGTGATGCCTGTAACGGGGCCTGGGCTGCCGTCGAAGTGGGAGCAAGGGCCGTTAGACGGGGCCGATGCAAGGAAATTCAAGCGAGTGGAACGAGCGGGCAGCACCCCGGGCGATGTCCGAGGTCGTCCTGGCACCACTGCGTCATCGGATCGTCAACCGTGCCCGATCGAAAAGCGCAACCCCAGAACCAGGAGTATTTGAAATGACCAAGATCGCACTCACCGCAGCCGCTATTCTCGTCGCCACGGGCTCTGCCTTCGCCAGTTCCGACCATTACGGCTCGGCCAACGCCAACCAACCGGACGTCACCATCGATCGGACCGTGACGACCTCGATCACGAAGTCGGACGCGGATGTCCGCAGGCCGGTGGCGCAGGGCACCAATCACGACCTGTTCGGCAACCATTGATCCGGTGCGGAAATACCAGCGGCGGGCTTGTCCCGCCGCTTTGCATTTATACAGCCGGCTACCGGCAATATGAATCACTTCACAAGTTTCTGTATCACAAGCATTTGTAATCGCTTGCCTTTTTTGGAGCGAAGTCGAAGCCGACGCTGCTCCGGCCGCTGAAAAAGCGAACGCGCCGGGAATAAATCGCGGCCGCCGCGGGTCTTCTCGGCAGCGGGGCCATCCTCCCAAGGCCACCGCGATGGAACGACACAAACAAGGAAATCGAACATGACCAGGATTGCATTCGTCGCGGCCGCCATACTTGCCGCCGCCATGGGCACCGCATCCGCTGGCAGCGATCACTACGGCGCTGATGGCGTGAACCAGGCAGCCGTTGGCGCCGACACCAACGTCACGGCTTCGATCCCGAAGCACAAGACAGTCAAGCCGGCTCCGAAGGTTGATACCGAGATGAAGACTGGCGCGACCGGCGCTGCAGATTGGCCGGGTCCGCCATCGGACAACTGGGGCAATTGAGCTCGTCTTTGAAGATATTGAAGGCGGCGGGCTTGCCCGCCGTTTCGCTTATGGGCCGGCAGGCTTTGGGCTCTACGTCAAATCCTTCGGCCGAATGCAATGGGTCAGCCGCGCGCCGTGGAAGTCGAGATGTGCCCAATCTCCGTCCAGCGTGAAGCGGGCAAGCGCTGCCGTCGGAAACTTCGCTTCGATCTTCTTGAATGAACCCTCATTCGACCCGGCGCCGGCCAGCCGCAGCGCAAAATGCTGCAGGCCGGGATTGTGGCCGATCACCAGCAGGTTCGTCGCCCTGGCCTGCCGCACGCGCGCCAGGATGGCGGCCGGCGCGGCCTCGTAGAGCTCGTCCGCGAATTCCGCCTGCGCGTGCTTCGGCAGTTCCTGGGCGACCAGCCTCCAGGTGTCGCGCGTGCGCAGCGCCGGCGAGACCAGCGCCAGATCCGGCAACCAGCCGCGCCGCGAAAGCTCCTGCCCCATCAGCGGCGCCGTCTTCAGCCCGCGCGGGGCGAGAGGACGGTCGAAATCCTCAAGCTTGGGATCGTCCCAACTCGACTTGGCGTGGCGCAGGATGAGCAGTTGTCTGAGGGGCATTGCAGCCTCTACGGCGTGATCCGCGCCAACTGTTCGAGGTCGGTCTCCTCGCGCAGCGGGTCGGGCGCCATCACCACCGAGGTGGCGTTGTCGGCGTCGTCGGCGAAATGGGCAAGCACGGTGTGGCCCTTTTCCATGCGCGCCTTGCCTTCCGCGACGAGACCCAGCGCCAGCGGGTAGAGCCGATGCTCCACCTTCAGCACCCGCGCGGCTAAAGTGTCCTCATTGTCGCCGACCATCACCGGCACGGCGGCCTGCGCGATAATCGGGCCGTCATCCATCTCGGGCGTGACGAAATGCACCGAGCAGCCATGGATGCGAACGCCGGCGCGGATCGCACGCGCGTGCGTGTCCAGACCTTTGAAGGCCGGCAGCAGGGCAGGGTGGATGTTGACCATGCGCCCCTGCCATTTCTCGACGAGGCCAGGGCCGAGGATCCGCATATAGCCGGCCAGGGCGACGATATCGGCGCCGAAGCCGGTGAGCGCCGCATCGATTGCGTCGTCGTGGGCATCCTTGCTCGGATGGTCGGCGCGCTGGATGACCTTGGTGGCGATGCCGCGCGACTGCGCGATGCCGAGGCCGGCGTTGGCGCGGTCGGAAATGACGCCGACGATTTCCGCCGGATAGCTTGGATCGGCGGCGGCGGCGATCAGCGCCGTCATGTTGGAGCCGCGTCCCGAGATCAGGACGACCGTGCGTTTCCTGCTCATAGGCCGATCGAGCCCCGATAAATGACGCCCGCGTCGCGGCGCGGCACAATGCGGCCGATCGGCGTCACCGTCTCGCCGGCTTCCTGCAGCACCGCCGCCACCTGAGCCGCCTGGCCGGAGGCGACGGCGAGGATCATGCCGATGCCGCAATTGAAGGTGCGCATCATCTCTTCCGGCGCGACGCCGCCGGTCCTGGCCAGCCACGAGAACACCGGCGGCACGTCGATCGCCTCGAGGTCGAGCTCTGCGGAAAAGTCCTTCGGCAAGACGCGCGGGATATTTTCCGGGAAACCGCCGCCGGTGATGTGGGCGAGGGCTTTGATGCCATGCGTGTTGCGGATCGCCTTGAGGATCGACTTCACATAGATGCGCGTCGGCTCGAGCAACGCCTCGGCGAGGCTGAGCTCCTCGTTGAACGGCGCCGGATCGCTCCAGCCAAGCCCGCTCGCGGCAACGATGCGGCGCACCAGCGAAAAGCCGTTGGAATGCAGGCCGGAGGAGGCAAGGCCGAGCAGCACGTCGCCCTCGACGATATCGTCGGTCGGCAGCAACTGGCCGCGTTCGGCCGCGCCCACGGCGAAGCCGGCAAGGTCGTAGTCCTTGTCGTGATACATGCCGGGCATCTCCGCGGTCTCGCCGCCGATCAGCGCACAGCCCGCCCGCCGGCAGCCTTGCGCGATGCCGCCGACGATCGAAGCGCCCTGGTCCGGATCGAGCTTGCCGGTGGCGAAATAGTCGAGGAAGAACAAAGGCTCCGCGCCCTGCACGACGATGTCGTTGACGCACATGGCGACGAGATCGATGCCGATCGTGTCGTGCTTGCCGGACTCGATGGCGATCTTGAGCTTGGTGCCGACGCCATCATTGGCGGCGACCAGCACCGGATCGGTGAAGCCTGCGGCCTTCAAATCGAACAACCCGCCAAAGCCGCCGATCTCGCCGTCGGCGCCCGGCCTGCGCGTCGCGCGCACCAGCGGCTTGATCTTCTCGACCATCAGATTGCCGGCATCGATATCGACGCCCGCCTCGGCATAGGTGAGCCCGTTCTTGCGCTTGGCCTTGTCGCCCTTGCTCATCGTCGGCTCGTCCCTGTTTCCATTGCGGGCTCTTCGCATGAATGGTTTCGGGGAGCAAGGATGACGGATGTTGAGATGGACAAAACCGTGGAAAGTGGACGAGGCGCCGAAGCCGCCCCCGCTACTTGCGCCCGCCGCCCATCTCCCTCATCTATTCCCTATAACCCACGACGGGACGTGCGGTGACCATCCCCAATCTGATCACCATCCTGCGCTTGCTGCTCGTGCCCGCCGTGGTGCTGGCCATGCTGCAGTCGTTTTGGGGTTGGGCCTTCGCCGGTTTCCTCGTCGCCGGCATCTCCGACGGTGTCGACGGCTTCATCGCGCGCCGCTGGAACCAGTCCTCCCGCCTCGGCGCCTATCTCGATCCGGTCGCCGACAAGCTCCTGCTGGTCTCGGTCTTCGTCGTCATGGGCTTTGCCGGCGAACTGCCGCTCTGGCTGGTGGTGACCATGGTCTCGCGTGACGGGCTGATCGTCTGCGCCGTGCTCCTGTCCAGCGTGATGAGCCATCCGGTCGAGGTGAAGCCTCTCTTCGTGTCGAAGGCCAACACCGCCGCACAGATCGTGCTGGCGGCGTTGGTGCTGGGCGAACTCGCCTTTTCGGTGCATCTCGGCCCGCTGCGGACCGCGCTCATATTGCTGACCGGGGTCTTGACCGTGGCTTCGGCCGCAGCCTATCTCGTGGCTTGGCTAAGGCATATGAGCGGCTATGGCGAAGGCTCCCGGACGAGCAACTCCCAAACCGGCGACATCGAGTCGGGCGACACCAAGTCGGGCATCGGCAAATCGGGCGGCTCCGGCGCGGACGCCTGACAGCGATGGCGCGGTGATCGTCGCCGACGACGTCTCGGGCGGGCTTCGCCGCCAGATCTTCTTCTGGTTGGCGACGGCCGTGTTGCTGGCGCTGTTCCTCTACATCTTCTCGGGCATCCTCCTGCCGTTCGTGGCCGGCATGGTGCTCGCCTATTTCCTCGACCCGGTTGCCGACTGGCTGCAGCGGCTCGGCCTTTCGCGCCTCATGGCGACGGTGGTGATCCTGATCGCCTTCATCGTCGTTGTGGTGTTGGCTTTCGTCATCCTGGTGCCGGTGCTGGCGACCCAGATGGCCGATTTCGCCCGCAAGCTGCCGGAATATCTCACCCGCTTGCAGTCGCTGATCACCAGTTTCGACCCGAAATGGCTGGAGCAGCGCTTCGGCGTCAACGCCGCCGGCCTGCGCGAAGGGCTGAATTCGCTCTTGACCTCCGGCTTCAGCCTGCTCACCACCGTCTTCACCTCGATCTGGAGCTCGGGCGTGGCGCTGGTCTCGGTGGTGAGCCTGTTCGTCGTCACCCCGGTCGTCGCCTTCTACATGCTGCTCGACTGGGACCGTATGGTGGCCGAGGTCGACGGCTGGGTGCCGCGCGACCATGTCGAGACGGTGCGTGCGCTTGCCCGCGACATCAACACCGCCACCGCTGGCTTCGTGCGCGGGCAGGGCACGCTCTGCCTGGTGCTCGGCGCCATGTACGCGACCGGACTGACGTTGACCGGCTTGAACTTCGCCATCCTCATCGGCTTCTTCGCCGGGTTGATCTCCTTCATCCCCTATGTCGGCTCGCTGACCGGGCTGGTGCTCGCCGTCGGCGTCGCCTTCGTCCAGTTCTGGCCGGACTGGACCATGGTGGTTGCGGTCGCCTGCGTGTTCTTGGTCGGCCAGTTCATCGAGGGCAACATCCTGCAGCCGCGGCTGGTCGGAAAGAGCGTCGGCCTGCATCCGGTATGGCTGATGTTCGCGCTTTTCGCCTTCGGCGCGCTGTTCGGCTTCGTGGGCCTTTTGATCGCGGTGCCGGCCTCGGCCGCGATTGCCGTGCTGGTGCGCTTTGCCATCGCCCGCTATCTCGAATCGCCACTTTACCAGGGTCACGTCGCCCAGCCCGTGCCGCCATTGCCGGCCGATCGCGGCGGCGGCCACCGCTCGACGCAGGGCTGAAATGGCTGCTCAGCCAGCAGATACGCCGCGCCAGCTGCCGCTCGATCTCGGCCACGGCACCGGCTATTCGCGCGATGAGCTCGTCGTCTCGGGCACCAATGCGCAAGCGGCATCGCTGATCGACCGCTGGCCGGACTGGCCGTCACCGGTCGTGGTGCTGGCCGGGCCGCCCGGCTCAGGCAAGACGCATCTCGCCCGGATCTGGCAGGATAGGGCGCATGCCGTCGCCATCGATTCCGGCCGGATCGGCGACCACATAGCCGGTCTCGGCAGCAAGCCGGTGCTCGTCGACGACATCGACAAGGCGGCGATCGACGAGCCAGGCCTGTTCCACCTGATCAACGCCGTGCGCGGCGCGGGCTCGACGCTGCTGCTCACGGCGCGGCGTTTCCCCTCAGCCTGGCGCGTCGCGCTGCCGGATCTCGTTTCGCGGTTGAAGGCGGCAGCGACGATCGAGATCCACGAGCCCGACGATCTGCTGCTCGCCGGCGTCATCACGAAGCTCTTCGCCGACCGTCAGGTCGAGGTCGAGCCGCATGTGGTGCAATATCTGGTGCGCCGCATCGAGCGCTCGCTCGGCACCGCCATGCGCGTCGTCGAGCGACTCGACCGCGCAGCCCTCGAGCGCAAGACGCCGATCACCCGCGCGCTCGCGGCCGAGACCGTCAGCGCCATGGATGAGGGGCAGGGCGAGTTCGATATCTGATGTTGAACTGCCCGCGCGACGTTAGAGTGGCTGTCCCATTCCGGAACAGTCTTTCCGGCATCGCTCTTGCAACGCAGACAGTGCCGGCTGACCCCGGCCCCGATCGCGTTCCAGATCGGGTTGTAGGCTCGCCGGGCTCGAGGTGTTGGGGTTCTCGCCCGGCGGGTTTACCGTTCTAGCGGCACGAAATGGGCTAGGTCCGCGTACCCTTGAGCCTGTCCCGCAGCCTTCGCCATTTTCGCCGCCACCATGGTTTCGGTTTGCGCGGGACCAGCACCATCTTGCCGTCGATAACGGCGTCATCCACCCAGTCATGCACCTGCATGCGCCAGCTGGCCGAGACGCGGGCAAGCAGGGGAAGCGGATCGTCACCGTCGATCCGCACCAGTTCCGGATCCTTCAGCACGAGGTGGAAATCGAAACCCTGGGCGATGAGCGCGCGCAGGAAGACGATCTGCCGGCCCATGCGATGGAAGTCGGTGCCCTCGCCATTGACCATCGTGCGGGCGCCGATCCACTGATGGAGGCGGGCGCCTCTTAGTGTTTCGGCGGGCGGGCGGAAGGAAACCTGTTGGCGCCCGTCTTCGATGCGCCTTGTCGGTGTCAGCGGATACCAGAAATCGAGCGGCGCGCGGATCGGCACCCTGATGCTGGCGCTGGCAAGCGCGGCCTCGGTCGCGCCGCGCCGGAGGCAGATCGCGCTATCGGCCATAAATCCCAGTCCCGCCAGCGCGTCGAGCAGCAACTTGCCGCCACCCATGGCGAAGGCTGCATTGACGCGGTCATTTATGACGGGAGACCACAGGTCGCGCGGCACCCATGTCAGCCGTCGCCTGGCGCCATCCACGACGACGATGATGTCGGTATTGGCGTCCCAATTGTCCCTGTCGAGGATCGCTACGACCACCGCTGCCAAGGTGAGATCCCCTCTGGCCGGAATGCAAGGACGCCGAGACCGGCTGGTCTAGGAAGGAAGCGATGGTCGGAGTGGCGTGATTCGAACACGCGACCCCCTGATCCCAAATCAGGTGCGCTACCAGGCTGCGCTACACTCCGACATCCCGCGGCGTATAGGGGGCGCGCGCCTGGAAGGCAACACAAAAACGGAGGTCGAAAATGACCGTTCAGCTCAGCGCTTCTGGCCGGCGATCTTCCTGGCGATCGCAGCGCCCTGGATTATTGCGTTGGCAAAGCAGCCGCGAATGCTCGGCCGCATGCCGGTGAACCAGAGTCCAGGGAGCTTCGGATCGTTCGCGGCGCCGTTGAACAGCGGCACGCCCTTGGCGTCGAGCACGCCAAGCCCACCCAGCATCGTCTCCAGCCCGGTGCGATAGCCGGTGGCCGCAATGACGATGTCCGGCGCGATCGTCTGGCCGTTGTCGAGCACGACGCCATCGGGCCTGAATTCGCGCAATTGCGGCACGACGATGATGCGCCCGGCCTTGATGGCTTCGACCGCTCCGTCATCCGCGGCGATCGCCGTATAGTCGGAACCGAGCCGGCTGGCCCCGCCCGCCGGGGCAGGCGGCAGGCCGTATTTCGTCAGATCGCCGAACACAAGACGCTGCGTTGCGGCCATGGCCGCGTCAGCGAGCCTTGTCGGTAGGCTCGCCATGAGCGGCGATATGCGGTGCACGGCGATCTTGGCGATGCGTTTGGGCAGCAGCGAAGGTCCGTTGCGCGCCGCAAGCCACATCTGGCCCGTCTCGACATGGGAAAGATGGTTGAGCGCGTCGAAACCGGAATTGCCGGCGCCGACCACCAGCACCTTCTTGCCGGCATAGTCGCTTGCCTTGCCGAAATCGGCGGAGTGGATGATCGATCCCGAAAAATCCTCCATGCCCTTCCAGGCCGGAATGAAGGGTTGCCGGTCGCGCCCGGTGGCGATCACCACGGACCGCGCCGCCATCAAGCCCGTATTTGTCTGCAGTAGCCAGTGGTCGTCGCGAAATTCGATTTCGTCGACCTTGACGCCGAAGGAGATCGGCAGCCGGTGCGTTTTGGCGAAATCGTTGAGATGACGGATGACGGCGCTGCGATGCGGAAAAGCCGGCGTCCCTGCCGGATAGGAAACGCCGGGCAATGAGGAGAGGTCGCGATGCGTGTTAAGATGCAGGTTGTCGTGACGGCGGTGCCAGGGCTCGGCCAGCCGCCCCTCGCGCTCCAGGATTTGCACCGTCACGCCGGCCCTGGCCAGCGCATGCGCGGCGGCAAGCCCCGCGGCGCCCGCGCCGATGACAATCGTGCCGTCCAGTATCGCTGGCTCGCCGACCCCCGACGGCAAGACTTTCGCTGCCGCGCCCATTCGTGTCTTTATCGTCGTCATCATGCCTTCAAGTGGCACGATCATGTATCTGACATATGCCGCCCGCCCGCCAAAAGGAATAGATGGCTGTTGCAAAAACCGCCGGCATTGTGTCGCGGGTTTTACAAATGCTGGCTAATGAACCGGGTCGGCGTGGCGATGCACCAGCTTGAAGGCGCCATCCTCCAGCCGGAACACTTCCGTCACCCGCAAGGTCATCTCGGTCGACTCGCCGTTTCTGCCCATGCGGGTTTTGGCATGCTGCAAGCCGGTCCAGAAGGCCAGATCGCCGCTCGCTGAGGCCTGCAGCACCTCGAGGTCGGTGCTGCCGCCCTTGTGGAAGCTCGCAGCATCGCGCTCGTAGCGGCCCGCAACCGCCTCGGCGCCTTCGAGATGGTCGCCGCGCGGCGAAAAGAATGTCGCCGGCCCGGCATGGGTGACGATCGCCTTCAGCGAGGTGGCATCGCCGTTGACATAGTCCTCGGCGATCTTCTCGCGCTGCTTCATGAAGGCATCGAAGGACGAGCCGCCCGGATGCACCCTCCTGATCCAGCTTTCCAGGCCGGCCATGAAGGTCTCGAGAAAGGCCGCGGTGTCGGCATTGGTAACGGCGCCCTTGTCGTCGAGCAGCTGCGCGACATTGCCGATATAGGCCTCCGGCTGCTGCATGACCGGCATGTCGAGGAAGACGAAGGTCTGCCGAAGCGCCTGGTTGGAGCCGAAGGCGCCGATCTTGCTCGGGCTGACGCTGACGACCCCGGCGGGCAGGCCTTTGAACACGCTCTTGCCCGGCGGACGCGAGCCGACATCGAGCGCATTCTTCAGACAGCCCGGGATCGAGCGGTTGTATTCCGGGGTGACGAACAGCACCGCGTCGCATTCGCGTATCGCCGCGCGGAAGGTCGACCACGCCGCCGGCGGGCTGTCGCCGTCCAGATCCTCGTTGTAGAGAGGCAATTCGCCGATCTCGACGAAGCGGCAGCGCACCGAATCCGGCGCACGGGCGGCCAACGCCTTGGCGATCTTGCGGCTGAAGGACTGGGCGCGCAGGCTGCCAACAAGCACGGCGAGCTGCAGGACAGCATGTTCGGTTGCATCGGTCATGGCGAAACGTCCGTTTTGGTGGTGGCTCACAGGGAAGGCCGGCACGGCTCGGCCCGACGTTTCGATAATGTCGGCAGCGGAGCGAGGTTCCCCGCGCCGTCGCGGGCGCCCCTCGGCACCTGCGGCCTTGCCGCCGCGGTGATTGCACAGTAATGACGGGTTGGCGCGAGGTTTCAGGCTCCCGGTGGGGTCCTGGAAGCGGCGCTGAACGAGAGTGCCCGGTCTTCGGGCGGCAAAGAGGTGGTCATGTCCGCGCGCATTTTCAGTCCAGCCAAAACCGCGATGCAGTCCGGCAAGGCAAAGACCGGGTATTGGGTGCTGGAATTCGATCCCGCCCAGCGCAAGAAGATCGACCCGCTGATGGGCTACACCAGCTCGGGTGACATGCTGAGCCAGGTGAAGCTCACCTTCGACACGAAGGAAGAGGCGATCGCCTATGCCGAGAAGGAAAAGATCGCCTACCGCGTCGAAGAGCCGAAGGAAGCCAAGCGCCGGCAGATTTCCTATTCGGACAATTTCCGCTATGACCGCAGGACGCCTTGGACGCACTGACTCTGTTATTGCGTCGCCTCGGCGTAACATCAGCCGGCCCGGGCGGCCGACGGTCCCGTAGCTCAGCTGGATAGAGCACCGGCCTTCTAAGCCGATGGTCGCAGGTTCGAATCCTGCCGGGATCGCCAGTTTGGGCAATTCTTGTCGATTGCAAATGTACGCGTATTGCTTACATGAGATTGACTCGTGTACGCTATCTGCTTACGTGAGGCATGATCAAGTCATTCAAGAGCAAAGCGCTGGCCGACTTGTTCGAGACCGGGAAAACCGGGAAGATCGACGTCAAGATGCATAAGCGCATCCTGGTCAGGCTTGATCGCCTTGAGGCATCCGAGCGGCCGGAAGATATGAACCTGCCGGGGTTTGATTTTCACGCGCTGAGAGGCTTCGACCCGACCCGCTATACGGTTCACGTGAACGGCCCGAGGTGCATTACATTTGAATTCGACGGCGAAGACGCCGCCCGCGTCGATTTCGAGCAGTATCATTGAGGCGGACAGACTGGGGAAGTTTGATTGATGAGCGAGCACAAGCCGAAGCGTCCGATTGAGCGTTGCCCGTCCCACCCGGGAGCGCTGCTTGAGGACATCATCCCGGCGACTGGAAAGACCAAGGTGGAAATTGCCAGGCTGCTCGGAATCTCCCGACAGCAGCTCTACGATATCACCCGCGAACGGAAGCCGGTATCGCCGTCCGTTGCGGCTCGGCTTGGAAAAATGTTCGGCGACGGCGCTGCAGTCTGGCTTCGCATGCAGGCAGCCCATGATGCCTGGCACGCCGAACGTGAAGTGGATGTGAGCGCTATACCGACTTTGCACGCGGCTTAGAAGTTTGCTCGGCGGTCCCGTAGCTCAGTTGTAAAGAGCATCGGCCTCCTAAGTCGATGGTCGCAGGTTCGAATCCTGCCGGGATCGCCATTTTTGTTCAATGGCTTACGAGATCCGGTTGACTCTGGATTTAAACTTTCGCCAAGAGATCTGCCACGAAATCCACGAACGCCCGCACCTTGGCGGTGCGGTATTGTCGCGAAGGGTAGATCGCGTGGAGCGGGAAGAGTTCGTCCCGCCAGTCGGGGAACAGCTCGATCAGCCGCCCGTCGCGCACCTGCTCGCGCGTCGCGAATTCCAGAACCTGCGCGATACCGGCGCCAGCAAGGCAGGCGTTGAGCATGGTCGGCGCGTCCGAAGTCATCAGCCTGGTCTGGACGCTGACCGGCAGCACCTCGTTGCCGCGGCGAAATTCCCACTCATAGGCGCGGCCATGCGCGGCATCCCAGAAGTCGATGGCGTCGTGGTCGGGCAGATCGCCGGGGCGCTGCGGGCGGCCCCGGCGCTCGATGTAAGCGGGAGCGGCGACGGTGAGTATGCGCGTCTCAAACAACTTGCGCGCGGTGAGCGAGCCGGACGGCGGATCGCCGAAGCGCAAGGCGAGATCGAACCCGTCGGCCACCAAGTCCCCCACCGCGTCGCGCATGATGAGTTCCAGGCGCAATTCCGGATATAGGGACAGAAACCGGCCGGCATGCCCGGCCAATACCAGTTGCGAGAAGAACGGGTCGACATTGACGCGCAGCCTGCCGCGAACCACCAAAGTGGCACCTGTGGCCTCTACCGCCGCTTCCTCGATGCCGTCGAGGTGAGGGCCGACCCGCTCGTAGAAGCGCCGCCCTTCGTCGGTCAGGTGCATGGTGCGCGTCGTGCGGTCTAGGAGCCGCACCCCGATACGGGCCTCCAGCCGCTGGACGGCGCGGCCTACGCCCGAGGCGGTCATGCCGAGCGCGTCTGCGGCCCGCGCCATTGAGCCGGCTTCGACCACCGCCATCAGGACCGTCACGCCGGATAGCAATCTTCCGTCATAAGGCATGTGTCATTCCCAACCTGAAGTCCGGATTATGATGACATATCGGCGCTGGAATCAGCAAGAAAAGGGTGGGACAAGGCCGGCACCGATTTCCGCTGGCCTGGTTCCTGTTTCGTCGGCCGCGATCCCGATCAACCAGAACGATCCGAAAGGCATAATCATGTTCGCTGTTACAGCAATCACCGGCCGCGTGGGCAGCGCCGTAGCCGAAACGCTGCTCAAGTCCCGGCGCAAGGTTCGCGCCGTTATTCGCGACCAGGCCAAGGCCGCGCCCTGGCTTGCCAGGGGCTGCGAGATTGCGGTTGCCGATCTCGGCGATGCCGGGCCGCTCGCCGCGGCGCTGTCGGGCGTCGAAGGCGCATTCATCCTGTTGCCGCCGGTCTATGATGCCGAATTTGGCTTCCCAGACGTGCTGCCGAAAATCGCCGTCATCCGCGAGGCGCTGCACAGGGCGTTGCCGTCCAAGGTCGTCGTGCTGTCGACGATTGGCGCGGATGCCGCGGAGCCCAACCTGCTCAATGTGTTGCGCCTGTTGGAAGAGGCGCTCGCCGATCTGCCTGTGGCCGTGACGTTCCTACGTGCCGCCTGGTTCATGGAAAATGCCCAGTGGGATCTCGCCGCGGCGCGCGAGGGCGTCATCGACAGCTACCTCCAGCCGCTCGACCGACCGGTCGCGATGGTCGCTGCCGCCGATGTCGGCAGGACCGCTGCGGAACTTCTGCTGGAGGATTGGAGCGGCCACCGGGTGATCGAACTGGAAGCGCAACACAGAGTGTCGCCGAACCAGATCGCCGCAGCCTTCGGCAAGGTCCTCGGCCGCAGGGTGGAGGCGCGTATCATCCCACGCGAACGCTGGGAGACGATCTTCCGCGACCAGGGCATGCGCCATCCCGCCATGCGCATGCGCATGCTCGACGGCTTCAATGAGGGCTGGATCGATTTTCGCGAGCCGAACGCCCTAAGACGGCAAGGAAGGATTGGCATCGAGGAGGCGATCGCCAAGATCGCCGGGGCGGCTTGCCGTACCTGACAACTGCCGACTTAAAACGACCACCTATCCCGCTGGCGCCATAGGTCCATGGGAGTTCGCCACAAGCGATACCAGCCGGCTCTCCTTATCTGCTCCGCAATTGGAGCGTCACCGTACATCTCGAAGAATTGCAGCACGCGCGGACTGGCAAAAGCTTTCTTTCCTCGGGTGTTGTAGTCGCTGACCGGAAGGTGGTGTCGGCTGACAGCTAGCTCATTTCGGGAGAGCGCAACACCGATGCAGAACTGCTCCGGTGCATCGGTATTGGTCAGTTCGCGTACGGCTAGCATCGCGGCATAGGCCTCGGTCAAGGCACTGATGTTGGCCCGATGAATGCCAAGGATTCCGCTTTGCCACATCGGTTCGTCGCCCGTCAGAGTGTAGTCTCCGATCTTGACGCCTTTGCCTGAGAGAACCGGATAACGCCGATGCCGGCCCTCACACTTGCGCATGAAAGAGCGTATCGGGGTAATTTGCCGAAATCCTCTGGTCGGATCGAGATAAGGGTAGTGGTCGGAGTCCATGAAGATGAGGCGGTCCGCCCGATTCAGGATTTCGATCAGGCACGCAGCCTTGATTCCGAAATGATAGCGCCAGCCGAAAGACATCAACTCTTTCTGGCCGGCCGTTATGGTCATCGTCTCGACGGGGTATGGACGAAAGAATTCGGGCCTGTCTGTTGCGACGATTATATTGGCATGAGGGCAATGGTACAAAAGCTTAAGTGCGCTTAGCAGTGCGCCAAAATGATAAACCTCGTTATCGCCATAGGCGACATAGCCAAAAACGTCGTTCATTCGATCATTTGGGAGAAGTGTCTGGGATGCTCCCACTACCAACACGCGCAAATCCAATCCACCCAAAAGTTCCCATGGAGGAGCTAGGTTTGGTGGATCGGTCCCTTGCGCCTGTACAAAGTTTTTTGGTTGATCGGTCGATCGGTCCAAGTCGCAACGAGCGTTGGGGAGGTATCTGGAATGTCGGCGCTTTCCAAATGGCTGAGGGACCTGCGTTCCAAATTGCCGGAACACGTCAAGGTCGGCCGTCACACTTACGGCGTGACATGGCGAAAGGTCCTGTTTTCCGCAAAGGACGCTCCGCTGGAAATCGGCGCCTTCTGCTCGGTCGCCGGTCAAGTGCTTTTCATTTGCTCTGGCCAGCATCCAACTGAGAGTGCAACCTCGTTTCCGATTTACAGCCGGTTGCTGAAGCAGCCCGAGCCGGTCGCAAATGCCGGCAGGCCAGGCGGCATTGCTGTCGGCAATGATGTCTGGATCGGCAATGGCGCGATGATCTTGCCGGGTGTGGAAATCGGCGACGGTGCTGTCGTCGGGGCAGGGGCGGTGGTCACGAAGAGCGTGCCGCCTTACGCGATCGTCGGCGGGTCACCGGCAAGGTTGATCAGATACCGCTTTTCGCAGGACGTCATCTCGAAACTGCTCGCCATCCGGTGGTGGCATTGGGACGACGAGAAGATCAAAGCCGAGGCGGCCGCGCTGACCGGCCCGATCGAGACTTTTATCGAGAGGCATTCTGTGGCAGGCACCGCGACGAAATGACGGGCAGCGGTTAGCGGAACGATGAAGTCGTGTTTCTTCCTGGCGGCGGATGCCAACTACTTTCCGTATGCCTGCCTGACAGTGCGCCGGATACTGGATGTCTCTGCACCGATCGACGGCTTTCTGCTTTACACCGGTGCGAGCGAAACGGATCTTGAAGTCGCCAGCCGCCTGTTGAAAGGCAGGGTCGAGCTGGTCGATGTCACGGACTTCATGACGAATTTCGGCTTCCGTTTCGGAACCTACAGCATTGCCGCTTACGTTCGGCTTTTCGCCGACCGGTTTCCGTTCTTCGAGCCATATGATCGCATCGCATACACAGACTGCGATGTTCTCTTCAATCGAGATATCAATGACCTGGCTGGACAACCGCTGCGCGCCCCTCTGCTCGCCGCGCATGACGACTATATGTATTTCAGGCCTTCTTACCGGCAAAGGCTCAAGCTGGCGCCCGGTGCGCCATACTTCAATTCCGGGGTCGTTGTCTTCGATATGAACGCCGTTCGCGAGAGTGCCCTGTTGGAGCAGACGCGAAAGACCGCCGTCGAAGGTCAGATGAACGACCAGAACGCCCTCAACATCGCCTTCGAAGGCAAATGGCAGACGATGCACCCGAACTGGAATTTGCAATCGCTGGGGACACGGGAATTTCGCTTCTCCCAGGCCTGGGCCAGGCATTTCGCCGGCGGCAAGCCGTGGGGCAACCAGGTCGGGGTCGAGCTGGAAGCGCTGAGCATCTGGCGCGACCTGGCAAAGGACACGCCCTGGCGTAAGCCGTTCGAGCAGCGCATACCCTTCGAGCGCGGCGTGATGAAGCGCTTCTTCCGCCGTTTCGACGCCGTCGCCGGTCTTTTCGGCAAGGATATCCAGCGCCGCCGCGCCAGATATGACGGCGCGAAAATGCATCAGATTTACGCCCGGCAGGCTGAAGAAGGCGCACTGGCGGTCCAGTTCCCGGAAGTTCTTGGTGGCTTTGCCTGATCCGGCCGCGCGCCCGATTGGCGCCGCGCCATTGTGGATAATAACCGCCCGTTTACCATGTCCCTGTGCTCGCGTTGCGACCTGCCGGCCGACTCGGCGAAATGGAGCGGCCTGAACCCGTCAGGCAACCCCAAAGCCAGGCGGCCGGCGTTTTCATGTACCCCACGGGACGCGTGCTTGAACGCGTTCCAAGTATGCGTCGGCCGTCACTGCATTGAAAACGCAAGCCCGCCGCGGCAATGGGAAACCGCGACGGGCTTGGTGGCGCCGCTCATAGGGCGCCGTGGGAAAATCGGGGCTACGCCAGCAGGCCGGCGACCTTGGCAGCCTTGCGCAGCGTCTTGCGGGCCTCCACCGGGCTGCGCAGGCCATCGAGCGCGTCGCGGCAGACACGGCTCGCCGAGCGCCAGGTGCGGTCGCGCGCCTGTCTGGGCCAGCGCTGGTCAAGACATTCCATGGCCTCGAAGCAACTCGAAACCTTGCGCTGGCCGTTTGGTTGGAAATCGATCACGACTGGCACGGAAAACCAGACATCGTTCATCACTTCCTCCGTTCTTATGATCGTCTTTTGAGCAAGCAATCGGCGCCGGACGGCGCCCGATGCGGCTCCGCGATTGCGGACCCGCGCGTTAACAAAATTCCGGGCGTTAGGTTCCGAAGAATTTCAAGCCCAGGCATTCCAGGCAAGGTGCGACCGGATAAGCTCCGGCAGCTTCGCTGTAGCTCCTCTCCGGAATTGTGTAAAAACAAAGAGATACAGCGATCCGTCGTTCTGTGAAACGATGAAACGCTCTAGGACAAGCACCCGGACGGGGGTCAAGCATCGGCCCATCGGTACTGGGTGCTTTTGTGACTTTGCTATCGATAGGCAGCCCCGTGGAGGGAAGGGCCCGTCATGCTTTATTCCACCAGCACATGCGCCTCGCGCGCGGCGACGATGAAGGCCTCCCTGGCGTTGTCCGCCGCAACGTCGCCGCGGATCGCCCGGCGGCAGGCGCGCAGTGCCGCGCCATGCAGCGCACTGCCGGCATCACGCCATTGGCCGGTCAGCAGTTCGATGGCCTGCTCGGCGTTGGATATATGGCGGATCGAGCCCGAGATCCCGACGGCGACTTCGACCGGCCTGGAAAACCATCCCTGGATCATCGCTGAAACCTCCCGAAGTATATCGGATCGCGATATATTTTATCGTAGCGTTGCGTCGCAAAACCTCAATTTAACGTGAAGTCGTTCTACGAAGGCGGCGCAGGCTCCTCATCTTCCAAGCGGCTTCCGCGAAAGCTCGATCAGTTCCGCCTCGTCGGTGATCCCCGCCATGTAATTGGCGATGATGCGCGAGGCGCGCGCTTCCTTCTGCTCGGCAGTCTCGCCTTCGAAATTGCCGTTTTTGTAAACACGGCCAAGCATGGCCGTCTCGTCGGGGTTGAACGTGTTGCGTACGATGGACATGGCTTCCTCCTCCAGCCCGGCCCCTCTTGCCCGGCTAATAATAGCACGCTTCGAGACTGGGAGTGAGTCGCGGCAAGATCATGGCCGAGGTCTCTTCAGCCAGGCACGCCGGTTGCTGTGCTTCCTGCCTGCAACTGGCTGTTGTTTGCCGGCCTCGTTATATTCTTGCCGAACGAGCGCTACGCTGATACGCATTAGCAGCGCGGAATTTTTCCGAGTCTGCATTGACTTGAGCCCAGAAAAACGCCGCGCGTTCTGTCCGAGACCAGCGACCCCGACGTGGTGGCAACCGGGTTTGCGAAGGGGTTCTGGTCGAAAAGAAGCAGGGCAGGTCCCGCGTCCAAACCGGGGCAGGCTCATCAACGCTCTGGAACTCTGAAGCCATTGCCCCCGTGGCCTTCGGAAGAGCTTGAACCATGGGGAAATCGATGGTTACCAAGAAACTTACCGCCAACGCA
Source organism: Mesorhizobium sp. WSM4935 (assembly GCF_029625735.1). Lineage (NCBI taxonomy): Bacteria > Pseudomonadati > Pseudomonadota > Alphaproteobacteria > Hyphomicrobiales > Phyllobacteriaceae > Mesorhizobium > Mesorhizobium sp. WSM4935. The sequence continues at coordinate 148,939 of NZ_JARTVR010000012.1, forward strand.
GAAAGCGCGGCAGCCTTTCTTGCGGTGATGGGCAACGAGAAGCGTTTGCTCATCATGAACTACCTCGCCGAGGGCGAACTCTCGGTTGGCGTGCTCGCCGACAAGGTCGAACTCAGCCAGTCAGCGCTGTCGCAACACCTGGCCAAACTGCGCAGGTTTGGCCTGGTCGAAACCCGCCGCGATCGTCAGATGGTCTATTATTCCTGCAAGTCTTCGGCAGCGCGCGAGCTTCTGGCGCTGCTCGATGGCCTGCTGGCCACGGAAAAGCCGCTTGCCGGACCGGCAAGACAGGCTTTAGTCGAGAGAATGCGGCGGCCGCAAGCTGCCTGAACGGACCGCCACGCACGGACGAGGCCGGGGGGCCTTCGTCCGCCGCGGCGCCCCGATGGCGCGGATGCAAAGAGACGGCAATCGGGGGGCTCTACCGCAGGCGTCTCGTCCCTTCGCCGAAGTCTTACGAACTCTTAATTTAGCGGCCACACGTCTGCCAGGAACGCGTTCGAAACGGGAACCCTGTCAAACGGAGCCGCACAGCATGGCCGTCGCCAGGACCTACACGTCCGCCCAGAAGTTTCTTCACTGGACGTTGTTCGTCCTTGTCGTCCTGCTCTACGCCCTGACCTACGGCGACGCCTTCTATGCCCGCGGGGAGCCGGCGGTAGCATTCTTCTGGCGATTGCACATCTCGTTCGGCCTTCTGTTGGCCGCTCTCGTGTTTTGGAGGGTGGTGCTGCGCAGCCTTCGGGGCGCGCCTGACCTTCCATCGGAAATGTCCACTGCCGAGCGGGCCGCGGCGAAGATCGGGCATTTCATCCTTTATGCCCTGCTGATCGCCATTCCGGTCCTCGGCATTTTGTTGACCTGGTTCCGAGGCGACGCGCTGAGCTTCTTCGGCCTGTTCACGATTCCCGCGCCCTTCGCTCCGGACAGGGCGACCGCGCGGACCATTCGCGAGCTTCATTCGCTATGCGCGAACGGCATACTGATCGTGGCCGGCCTGCACGCCTTGGCTGCGCTCTATCACCACCTGATTCGCCGGGACACGATCCTGACCAGAATGCTGCCGGGAAATCGCTAGCCAGCGGGGCTCCGCGCGGCCGCGGACAGGCCTTGGTCGTGCCGGTACCCCATCACTTTTGATTGAAGGGCACTGCGCCGGCGCGGCCGAGAATGTTGGAAGGCTATGATAATATGTCTCTTTTGCCGGCGCCGCTCGATCCTGCCGGCGCGAAGATTACGGATTTGTAAGTCGCCCGGCCGGGCGCTGTTGGCTAAATTCCGAGCTGATCCACACCCCCGGATCATCACGGCGCCGAACTTCCACTTCGGCCCGTAAGAGGCTCGCCGCTCCCGGCGGGCCTCTTCGTTTTGAGGTCCCGTGCCTTGCCGCGCCGACCAAGGGCGATCACCGGTTTGATATCGCCGGGAGGTTCCCTAGGCAGGTTCGGCCGCGTTTCGGTCAGGTTTGTTTGGGTTTCAGCGTGCGGCGCGCTGCCTTGTGACGACGCTGCGAACGACGAGCACCAGCACGGTGATGATGATCAGGATCACCGAGAGTGCCGCGATCGCCGGGTCGATATTGTCGCGCAGGCCCATCCACATCAGGCGGGGCAGGGTGATGGCGTTGACCGAGGTAATGAACAGCGTCACGCCGATCTCTTCCCAGGAGAGCACGAAGGAGAGCAGCGCCGCGGTGACGATGCCGAATTTGATGTTGGGCATGATGACACGCGTCGCGCGTTCCCACACGGTTGCGCCAAGCCCGCGCGCGGCAAGGTCGATACGGCGGTCGAGCTGGCTGAGCGAAACGAGGATCAGCACCGTCGCAAATGGCACCGTCATCACCGAATGCGCCATGGCGACGCCCAGCCAGGTGTCGTAGCCGAAGAACGAGGTGAGGCCGGAGACCGAAGTGAGCAGGAAATAGAGCGTCACCGCCGAGACCACCGGCGGCACCACCATCGGCAACAGCACGAAGCCGACAAGGGCGGCGGTGAAGCGCGGCTGGAACATCCAGCAACCAAGGCTGAAGGTGAGGGCAAGCGCGGTGGAAAGGACGCTGCTCACGATGCCGATTCGGAGTGACAGCAGGATCGAATCCAGCCAGCGCGGATCCTCGATCAGCGAGCGGTAGTGGCGCAGCGACAATTCGCCCGTCGGCATGGTCAGCATGCGACTCGGCGTCAGCGACACCGGGATGACCGCGAGCAGCGGCATCAGCAGGAACAGCGCCACCAGCACGGCGAGGATCAGCGAAACGGGACCGGGACGGTAGGTCGGCATCGCGCTACACCAGTTGCTTCGGTTTGACGTAGCGGAACAGAAGCGCCATCAGCGCGCCGACGAACACCACCAGCACCACGCTGATCGCCGCACCCAGCCCCCAGTCGGGACTCTGGAAGATGCGCAGATAGATCAGCTCCGCGATCATCACGCTGCGGCCGCCGCCGAGGATCGCCGGCGTGACGAAGAAGCCGAGCGAAAAGACGAAGGTGATCAGCGCCGAGCCGATGATGCCGGAGCGCGTCATCGGCACGAACACCGTCCAGAAGGTGCGCATGCGGCTGGAGCCAAGCCCGCGCGCCGCGAGCAGCACGCGCTCGTCCAGGCTGCGCATGGCGGACGCCAGCGGGAACACCGCGAAGGGAATGAGGAAATGCGACATGCCGACGATGACGCCGAATTCGTTGCGAACCAAAGTCAGCGGCTCGGAGATGAAGCCGATCGATTGCAGCCAGGTGTTGATCAGACCGCGGTTGGACAGCAGCGCCACCCAGCCGAAGGCGCGCGTCAGCACCGAGATCCAGAACGGCACCAGGATGCAGAATTCGGCGAGCACGCGCTGCGCCGGGCTGCCGCGAACCCACACCACGGTAATGGCATAGGCGGCGGTGACCGAGACCACGGTGACGATCGCCGCGATGCGCAGCGTGCGGATGAACACCGATCGCACCAGCTCGTCGGTGAGCAAGGCATGGTATTGGCCGAGCCCGGGCGTCGGCAGGGTAAAGCTCCACTTCACCACGCCGAGGAACGGCCAGGCATAGGCAAGGATCAGGAACAGGAGCAGCGGCGCCATCAACAGCGCCGCGCCCATCCTGTCGGAGAGGGGTCCTCTCATCGCCAAGTAGCTCTCGGCCCGATCAGGCCGAGATGATCTTGGTGTATTCGTCGAGTGCTGCGCCGTAATTCTTGGCGTACCACTCCATGTCGAGCGGGATCTGCTTCGACATGTTCGCCGGATCGACCGGGTTGATGCGCTTCTTATCGACCGGGATCAGCGCGTCGGCCGCCGGGTTTGCCGGGCCCTGTCCAAGCTTGTCGAACATCACCAGTTCCTTTTGCGGATCCTGGGTGCTGGCGATGAACTTCATCGCCGCTTCCTTGCCGCCTGGGTTGTTCTTCAGGACCGCCAGCGCGCCGGGCGAGATCAGGCCCTGGTCCCAGATGAACTTGATCTGGCCGCCAGAGTCCTGCTCGATCAGCGAGGCGCGTGTCGACCACACGATCGCCATCGAGGCCTCGCCGTTGAGCAGCACGCTCTGGCTTTCGGCGCCGCCGCCCCAATAGGAGACGACGTTCTCCTTGAAGGCGGCGATCTTGTCATGCGCGCGCTTGAGGTCGAGCGGATAGAGCGAGGCGGGAGCGACGCCGTCGGCGAGAAGGGCGGCTTCCCAGCTCGACACGCCCCATTTGTAGAGCGAGCGCTTGCCCGGGAATTTCTTGACGTCGAAGAAGTCGGCCATGCCGGTCGGCGCGTTGGAGCCGAATTTCTGCGAGTCGTAGGCGATCACATAGGAGAAGAAATAGGTGGACGCCGCATATTCCCAGCCGAAGCCCGGCCGCATCTTGCTCTTGTCGACGATCTTGTAGTCGATCGGCTCGAGCATGCCCTGGCCGCCGAGCGTGATGGCCGAGAACGGATCGACGTCGACGAGGTCCCAGGTCGGCGCGCCGCTCTTGAACTGCGCGGCGATCGCGCCTTCGGTCGGGCCCGAACCGTCCATCTTGACCGGGATGCCGGTTTCCTTGGTGAAGGCCTGGCCGTAAGCGGCGTCGTAGGCGGTGATCGCGTCGCCGCCCCAGTTCACCAGCACCAGCCCCTTGGTCTCGGCGTGAGCGCCGGTCGAGCGCAAGAGCATCGGCGAGCCAGCGAGCACGAGGCCCGCGAGCCGTGCGAACTGGCGGCGCGAGATCTCGCCGCGCTTGGTCCGCTCGGCAAGGGATTCAATCGTCTGCTTCTTCGTATCGTTCATGTCAGTTCCCCTTGTTGTCGTTGATCTGAACCGGATGCCGATGCGGCGAGTTCAGCCGCAGCGGCGATGCTTACTGTCCTCCGTCCGGAAGGAGGAAGCCCTTTTCCGCCGGCCAGGTCAGCCAGACGGAATTGCCCTTGCTCAAGGCAGCCGCCGCGACCTCGTTCGGCACTGAGACGGTAACTTTGGCGCCCTGGCGGGTGGTGAGGTCGAGCTTGGTCGCCGCACCCAGATAAGTCGAGGCGACAGCGGTCGCGGCAATGCCGTTCTGGTTGGCCGACGCTTCCGGCGCGATCGACATGTCCTCGGGGCGGATGGCGAGGATCGCGTCGCCTTTGATCGCTTCCGCCTTGCAGCGCATGTTGACCGCGCGGTCCTCGCACAGCCCGGTGGCGCCGTTGTCGGCGGGGCGCACGCCCTTTACCGGCAGCATGTTGATTTCGCCCAGGAACTCGGCGACGAAGCGGTTGGCGGGCCGGTCATAGACCTCGTCTGGCTTTCCGACCTGCAAGAGCTTGCCGTGGTTGAAGATGGCGACGCGCGACGACAGCGCCAGCGCCTCGCTCTGGTCGTGAGTGACGAAGACGAAGGTGGTGCCGGTCTCCTGGTGCAGGCGCTTCATCTCGGCCTGCATCTGGCCGCGCAGGCTCTTGTCCAGCGCCGAGAACGGCTCGTCGAGCAAGAGCACGCCGGGTTCGAACACCAAGGCGCGCGCCAGCGCCACGCGCTGCTGCTGGCCGCCGGAAAGCTGCGCCGGCAACTTCTTCTCATGGCCCTTGAGGCCGACGCGTTCGATCATCTCGCCGACACGGCTTTTGATCTCTGCCGCGGATTTCTTGCGCACCTTGAGCGGGAAGGCGATGTTCTGCTCCACGCTCATATGCGGGAACAGCGCATAGCCCTGGAACACCATGCCGGCGGCGCGCTGCTCGGCCGGCCGATCGGTGATATCGACGCCGTCGCTGAAAAGCCTGCCTTCGCTCGGCTGCACGAAGCCGGCCAGGATCATCAGGAAGGTGGTTTTGCCGGAGCCGGATGGCCCGAGCAGGGTCAGGAACTCGCCGCGGCCGATATCGAGGGTAAGATTGTCCAACGCCCGGAACGAGCCGAAGCTCTTGCCGATTCCGTTCGCCTTGATCTCCGCGGCCCGGCCGGGTTGCTGCATCCTGGCTCTTTCCTCAGTTCCCAATGAAATCGTAGGCATGGCTGCGGCTCACCGCAACCGAATAGTTTTCGCCTGATCGGCAAATTTGATTCACGGGTGGCGAAGGCGGCGGCGCTGGAGCTGCCAATCTCAATACTTCGCCAGACTGCTCTCCGACAGCTTCGCCCTCAGCCAGTCGCCGAAGGCATTGAGCACCGGGTGCCCGGCCTTGGCGTGCTCGAAAACCAGGAAATAGGATCGCGGCGAGGGCACCGACGCCTCGAAAGGCTTGACCAGCCGGCCTTCGCTCAGCGCCTGGCGGCCAGTCAGCTCGTCGCCGAGCGCAATCCCCTGGCCGGCAATCGCCGCCGAGAAAACGAGGTTCATGTCGGAAAAGAAGATGCCTCCCTCGGTATTGGGATTTTCCACCTTGGACAGCGCCAGCCAGCGCGCCCAGTCCTCGGTGTCGGAAAGATGCAGCAGGTTGGCGCGCAGCACGTCGGCGGGCTTTGAAAAGCCGCCGACCTTGTTGAGCAGTCTCGGACTGCAGAGCGGCGTGAAGGATACTTCGCAAAGCAGTTCCACGGCCCGGTTCGGCCAGTTGCCGACGCCGAAGGCGATGAAGGCGTCGGCATCCGGATTGCTGACATCGTCGAGCCGCCGCGGCGTCAGCACCGACAGCGTCACGTCCGGATACATTTGCTGGAACTCGCTGATATGCGTGCATAGGAACATCGAGGCGAAGCCCGGCGGGCAGGAGATGGCGAAGGAGCCGCCGACTCCGGCGCCGCTGTTCTGGGTCCTCGCGTCACCGAGGACGGTCAACGCCTTTCGGACGTCGGCCGCGTAGCGCTGGCCGCGCGGCGTCAGCGCCACGCCCTTGCCGATGCGCTGCAAAAGATCGAAGCCGAGGTCGCGTTCGAGCAGCCTCAGCTGGTGCGAGACGGCGCTGCGGGTGAGATGAAGCTCGTCGGCGGCGCGCCATACGCTGCCGTGACGGGCGAAGCTGTCGAGGGCGCGCAGCGCCTGCGTGGAAGGTATTCGCAAGAGGCCTCAGGTGAACCGAATTTGCACGAGCCGGGAAAACATATCACTTTTTGATGAGCCGCTTCACTGCTTTCTTTGGGGCATGGACAAACCGGTGACGACCTCGGCGCAAGAAACCGCGCTCGCCTGCATCGACAGCATCCAGCCGCTGCTGTCGGCCTGGACGCGCACCATCTTCGATTTCGGCGAGACCGCCTGGCGCGAGTACCAGTCGGCGGCCTGGTATGTGGATCGGCTGAAGCGCGAAGGTTTTTCGGTCGAGGAAGGGTCCGGCGGCATGCCGACGGCCTTCTGCGCCCATTGGACGAATGGCGACGGCCCGGTGATCGGCATGTATGGCGAGTACGACGCCGTGCCCGGCAACTGCCAGGATGCCGCGACGGTGAAGCGCGCGCGGCCGGGTCTCGGCGTCGAGGCGGGCGGCCACACCGATCCGCATTCGGGTCTCGGCATCGGCAGCCTCGGCGGATTGCTCGCCACCAAGGCGGCAATGCTCGAACACGGCATCAAGGGCACGCTGCGCTTCACCGGCGAGCCGGCGGAGAAGGTGAGGGGCTCGAAGCCGATCCATGCCGCCAAGGGCTATTATGACGGCCTCGCCGGCATGATCTCCTTCCATCCCTTCTACATGCTGCCGCTCTGCAACACCGCGCGCTGGGACACGCATTGCGGCGCCGCCTATTCGATGATCTACCGCTTCGTCTGCGACGAGCCTGAAAACTGGGTCCGCGCCGGCGACGGTGCGCCGATCCCGCAGGCACATTCGGCGGTCAGGGCGCCCGGCGCCAACGACGCGCTGATGATGATGTACATGGCCTCCAAGGCGCTGCGCGATTCCATGCTTACGCATCAGGGCGGCTGGTCGATCAGCGAGGCGATCCTGACGGCAGGCCAGGCGACCGCCGACAACCTGCCGGCCGGCCTCGCCGAGCTCCAATACATGATCCGCGTGCCGACCATTGCCATGGCCGAGCAGGTGACAGCCGTGCTCGACCGCAATGCGGAAGCGGCGGCGAAGATGAGCGGCTGCCGCTACGAGCGCCATTGGGTCTCGAAGTCGCGGCCGGGGCTCGCCAATCACGCCATGGCTGAGATCACCTATCAAGCACTCTCCACCGTCGGCGCGCCGCGCTGGAGCGAGGAGGCGAAAGGCATCGCGCGCGAGGTCCAGGTCAATGCTGGCGGGGAGGCGACCGAGAACCCGTTCATCGACGAGCTCGAACGGCTGATTTCGCCGCAGGAGGCCGAGGCTATCCTGCGTCGCGACCTGCCGCCGTCGCAGGTGAATTCGACCTCCGACGACTATACCGACATGAGTTGGCATGCGCCGACGTCGCGCTTCTATATCGCGCGTCCGGCGCTGCGCGCGGCCGGCGGCCACACCTATCCGGCGTGGGCAATGAATGCGCTCGGCGGCATCCCCGCCACCATCGATCCGATGGTCACCTGCGCTGCCAAGACGGTCGCGCTGACCGCGCTGCGCCTACTGGAAGACAAGGCCGCGCGGGACGCCGCCATGGACGAGTTCGTCAAGCGAACCGGCGGCGGCATTGGCGGCTCGAACTGGATCGCGCCGCTCTGCGATTACGAGCCGCCGATCAACTTCCGCTGGCCGGAATATGTCACCACGCCGCGCGGGCGCGACTGGTGGATCCCTTCCACTTCCACCGCATGACCGATCAACAGAATAGTCCAGAGGAGAACCCCATGACCGTCCATGACCGCATCGTCGCCGAGCCGTTCTCGCTGCAGCGCCGCAACCCCAATGGCGGAACCAAGCCGCTGACCGGCTGGGGCTTCGCAAACGAGACGGATGTGCTGACCGACGTGCTGCTCGGCTCGCCCAATTTCCTCCGGCATCTGTCGACCAGCTCGCTGTCGCGCAAGCATTTGCGCGAGGCGCCCTGCAACATCCAGATCGCGCAGGCACAGCACAAGGACCTCGTGGCCGCCTACGAACATTTCGGCGTCAACATCCATTGGCACGAGCCGACGCCGGAACTGCCCATGCAGGTCTATTCGCGCGACTCCAGCGTTATGACCCCATACGGCGCATTCATCACCGCCATGGCCAACTGGTGGCGGCGCGGCGAGAACTACGCCGCCATTCGCACCTATGAAAAGCTCGGCATCCCGATCTACGACATGGTGACCGCCGGCACCTTCGAGGGCGGCGATTTCAACGTCATCGAGGAGGGTGTGGTGCTGATCGGCTGCGGCGGCGCCCGCACGCAGGAGGAGGGTGCCCGCCAGGTGCAGGCCTGGTTCGACAAGGAAGGCTGGGAGACGAGGCTCGCCTTCATCGACGAATATTACGTCCATATCGACCTGATGGTGGTGCCGATCGCCGAAAAGCTCACCGCCGTCTGCCTCGCCTGCACCGAGCCCGGCATCGTCGACTGGCTGAAGGGCAAGGGCCACGAGATCATCGACGTGCCCTTCCAGGACACCATGGCGCTCGGCTGCAACTTCATGTCGCTCGGTAAGGACAGGGTGATCGCGCCGACCTCGAGCAAGACGCTGATCGGCCAGTTGAAGGCGCGCGGCTTCGAGGTCGCGGCGGTCGACATGAGCGAGATTTCCAAGACCGGCGGCGGCATCCACTGCATGGCGCAAGCGCTGAAGCGCGTGCCGGCATAACGGGCTTCAAGGTCCGAACCACGAAGGGGAACGCTTGTCCCCTTGGCCGCCGGGCCAAAGGGGATATTTTTCTTTGTCGACCCGACATGTCAGGAGGCTTCGCCGTGGCCGTTCCGATCATTCCGGCCCTGCGCTAGGCTCCGGTCAGCCGAAACAGGATGCCGTAACAATGATCGTTCAGGCCTGCATCAATGGCGCTCGTTCCGCCGACTTCCATCCGGCGCTGCCGCTCGACCCCGAGGCCATGGCGCGCGATGCGACGGCCTCGATCGCGGCGGGCGCGGCTGAGCTCCATGTTCATGCGCGCGGCGCCGACGGCCGCGAGAGCCTGGCGCCGGAAGCGATGGACAGGACGGTCGCGGCACTGCGCCGCGCCTGTCCGGGCACGCTGATCGGCGTCTCCACCGGCGCCTGGATCGAGAAGGACGATCTGCGCACGCTGGTCGCCATCTCCGGCTGGCGCGAGCTGCCAGACTATGCCTCGGTCAATCTCAGCGAGACGGCGGCGCCCGTCGTCATGGAAAGCCTGCGCCAGCGCGGCATTGGCATCGAGGCTGGTCTGGCGTCCATCGCCGACGCCGAGCGCTTGGTCGGGCTCGACCATGGCGGCCGGGTGCTGCGCGTGCTGATCGAGATTTCAGAGCAGACGCTGGACGAAGCCTTTGCGGTGGCCGACGGCATCGAGAAGGTCTTGCGGCGCGCCGGCATCCGCCGCTCGATTCTGCTGCATGGCGAGAACGCGACGGTTTGGCCCTTCGTCGAGCGCGCGGCGGCGCGGAAGCTGTCGACGCGGGTCGGGCTAGAGGACGGCAAGGAGTTGCCGGACGGCAGCGTCGCGGGCGGCAATGCGGCGCTGGTTGCGGCGGCGGTGGAGATTTATCGCGGGGCGTTATGACAGCTAATCTCCCCCCGCGGGGGAGATCAGCGCTCGGGCCTCACTGCGTGTCCGCGTTGGCCCTCAGCTCCGCCCGTTTCTCGTCCGACACCACGGCAAGGTCCAACACCTTCTGCAGTCCCGCAGCGTGGCGGAAAGTCGGCTCGGTCTGCACGCCGCTCCTCACCGCTTCGGCGAAGCGCTGATAATTGGTGGGCACGGTGCCGGGGTCGAGCTCTTCCCACTTGGCGTTTTCCACATTGTCGCCGACGCAAGCCTTGAGGAGCGAGCCGTCGAGATTGTGCACCACCTCGATGGCGCCCTTGTCGCCATGGATGCGCAGGCGCAGTTCGTTGATATGGCCGGTGGCCCAGCGGCTGGCATGGACCACGCCGAAGGCGCCGTTGGCGAAGTCGAGCGTCATGGCGAAACTGTCGTTGGCGTCGAACTGATACTCGCCGATGCGGTTGCCCGGCGCCTTGTCGAAGGCGCGCAGCCGGCAGAAGACATGGTCGATGCCGAGCGCGGCGCCATAGCTGGCGAAATCGAGGATGTGGATGCCGACATCGCCGAGCACCCCGTTGGAGCCATGGCCGCGCGACAGCCGCCACAGCCATTTCGGATCGGTGCGCCAGTCCCCCCAGAATTTCGACACCAGCCAGCTCTGCAGATAAGACGCCTCGACATGGCGCACCGTGCCGATCTCGCCGGCCTGCACCATCTGGCGCGCCTTCTGCAGCGCGGCCACGTTGCGATAGGTGAGGTTGACCATGTTGACGACACCGGCGGCTTCCGCGGCATCGGCCATCTCGCTGGCCTTGCCGAAATTCTCGGCCAACGGCTTCTCGCACAGCACCGGCTTGCCGGCGGCGACCAGCGCCATGGTGGTCGGGTGGTGGATGCGATCGGGCGTGACATTGGCGACCGCGTCGAAATCGCCCCAATCGAGCGCCGCCTCAAGCGAGGTAAAGCGCTTCGGGATCTTGTAGGCGTCGGCGTATTCGCCGACACGGGCCGCATCGACATCGACCGCGCCGACGATGTCGACGCCTTCGATGGCGCCGAAGCGGCGGGCATGTTCCTGCGCCATCCAGCCGGTGCCGAGTATCAAAAGCCGCATTTTCTGCTCCTTCGAGCGGTTTGGTTCGATTCAATAATGGAAGGCGAATGTGACCCAGGCACTGTTTCCGCGCAATCCCAAGCGAGGCGGAGAGGCGCCTTTTCTAGCGGAAGCCGGCCTCGCCATGCGCATGCAGCTTGGGCCCGCGCTCCTCGATCGGCTCCAGCGCCTTCTCCACCGGCACGTTCGGCGCATCGAGGATGGCGGGCTTCGAGCCTTGCGGGTTGTGTGCCCATTTCACTGCGTTGCGCAGCACCTTCTGCACGGTGGCGTCGTGATAGGTCGGATAGGTCTCGTGTCCGGGGCGGAAGTAGAAGATATTGCCGGCGCCGCGGCGATAGGTGACGCCCGATCGGAACACCTCGCCGCCCTGGAACCAGGAAATGAAGACGGTCTCCAGCGGCTCCGGCACGGCGAATTGCTCGCCATACATCTCCTCGTTCTCTAGCTCGAAATACTCGCCGAGGCCTTCGGCGATCGGATGGCTGGGGCTCGTCACCCAAAGCCGCTCCCGCTCGCCGGCCTCGCGCCATTTCAGTGTGCAGGGCGTGCCCATCAGCCGCTTGAAGATTTTCGAGAAATGGCCGGAATGGAGGATGATCAGCCCCATGCCCTCCCAGACGCGGCGGGCGACACGCTCGACCACCTCGTCGGCCACCGCGCCATGATCTTTGTGTCCCCACCAGACGAGCACGTCGGTTTCTGCAAGGCGGGATTCCGGCAGGCTGTGCTCCGGCTGCTCCAGCGTCGCGGTCGAGGCGGAGATCGCCTTGTCGGCATTCAGCGCTTTGGCGATGGTCGCGTGCATGCCTTCCGGATAGATGGAGGCCACCACATCATTGGTCCGCTCATGGATGTTCTCGCCCCAGACGACAGCGCGAATTGTCATGGATTGCCTCGTGAGTGATTGGGAGCCGCCCCGCGCCATAGATAGCGCCTTCGCCCGGTATTGAAAGCGGTTTTCGACCTTCGCGTCGATGCACCTGCCGGCTTCGGCTTTCGCGCGCCGCACAATCCGTCGTCTTCACGTGCCTCATTTCCGGAGCGCTGGTGGCGGCGGCGGTCTATTTGATCATCGACATGGACAGCCCTTCTCAGGCCCGATCCAGGTCTCGCCGGCGCCCCTGCAAAGGGCGCTGGCGGAACTGACGACGCAATGAGTTCACCGGCCGGATTGGCCCAGCAATTCAATCAGCAGCCTTGCCGCCACTTCGGCGCCGTCGACACGAATCCTGCCAGCCGCGGCCGCTGCGCGAGCGCGGGTTGCAGGCGCCAGCGCCGTCTCCAACGCCTCCGACAATGACTGCGCCGTCGGCAACGGACCGTCATGCGTGACGCCGATGCCGAGTTCGGCCGCGCGCCGCGCCCAGTAAGGCTGGTCGCCGATCTGCGGCACGATCACCTGCGGCGCCCCGGCCCGCGCGGCGGCGACGGTGGTGCCCGCGCCGCCATGATGGATGACGGCGGCGACGCGGCCGAACAGCGCCTGCTGGTTGACCTCGCCGACGGCGAGGCAGTCGTCGCCATCGTCGACGGGGCCGAGCTCGGCCCAGCCCTGCGCGAGCACCGTGCGGAGGCCCTTGGCGCGGATCGCCTCGATGGCCGCCCGCCCGGCTTCGCTCTCGACCGATATCGAGCCGAAGCCGACATAGACGGGCGCCGGGCCGGCACCGAGGAAGGCTTCCAGCGCGTCGGGGAGGGGCCGCTCATCCGGCAGGGTGAAAGCGCCGGTCTGCACGGCATCGATCAGATCCGAGGGCAGCCATGGTCCCAATGTCGGATCGCAGGCGAGCAGAACGGGATTGCCGTAGACGTAATCCCGGACATTTTGCACCGGGGGCAGTCCCAATGACGCGCGCTTCCCGTTGATCGCCTCGCCGAAGAGGCCGTTCTTGGTCCGGATGTCCATCTCCCACAAGAGCCGGTTGTCGGTCACGCCGGGAGGCAGCGGATGGCCTGGATATTCATGCGGCCGGTTGTGCGGCGAGGGCAGCCAGATGGGGCAGAACGTGCCGAGCATGTAACGCATGCTGCGTTGTTCCGCGACCAGCCGCGCGGCGGCGCAGGACGGGAAGAGGCCGAATGCCACCACGGCGTCGCAGCCTTCGGCGGCCGCGCTCAGCGCCTCATATTGCCTGGCGACGATCTCGGCCGCCTGGCCGGAAATGAGCCTGGCCCTGTCCTCGGGCGAGGCCGATCGCGACCGGTTGATCATCTCCTTCGCCCATTCGCGTACTGGCGCGAAGGCCGGTGCCAGCGGCACGCCGGCGCGGGCCAGAAGCGCGGCAAATTCCGCGTCGGCCGGCGCGCTCACCCTGGCCTCGACGCCGTGCGCCTGCAAGGCCGCTCCTAGCGCCGCCAATGGCTCGACATCGCCGCGCGAGCCGTAAGTCGATAGCAAGATCCGCATTCCATGCTCCGTCGTGGTTTTTCGGAGCAGCGTTGATACGCCATGGCCGGGGGCTTGCCGCAAGCCCGGGCCGCGCCATATCTATATCCTGGGAAAGGTCTTATCGCTTCCTCGGGTGAGGTGCTCGCCATGGTTTAAACGGCGATGGCAAACACCCGAGTGCTTCTTGGCGCCCGGCCCTTCCGATCAGCAAGTGGGGATCGATAAAAGCTGGCGACCCGTTCGCCGGCCAATGAAGATTTAACCCTGGCGGCCTTCCTGGGCGACCTGGGTGAGGGGCCTTGTGAGCCGCGGGACGACGACAAGGCGCTTGATCTTGCCCTTTTTGTAGGCGGCAAGGAAGCGGTGATAGTCCTTGAAGACGACGCAGCCGTTGGACTCGGCGCGCCCGCCGCGCAGCATATAGGTGTGCGCGAGCAGTCCGTTGCGACCGTATTTGTTCCGGCCGCTGGCCGGTGTCAGGCGGATCGCCTCGACGCCATGGAAGCGCGATTCACGTATCGACAGATTGTAGGTGTCGGGCGGCGTCGGACCGACATTCTTGCGGTCGACGAAACGCGGCTGGTCGACCATCGAACCCAGGCCTGAATGCGCTTCGAGCTTCGAGCCGTCGGGCATGTAGACGGTTCTCGCCGAGATATCGTAGACGGCGACACCATTGCCCGTGGAAGGACCGTTGAAAAGATTGCGGAAGGCGCTGCCGAGGCCGCCGCTCTCCGGTGTGTCGGGCTTGGCATAGGCGAGCATCTCGGATGCTTGCGCCTTGCGCTTGCCGGGCTTGGACTCGGCAACCACCGGCTTCGAGCCCGCCACGCCCGGCAGGGCCTGGTCGCCGCTTCTGGGCGAGACTGCCGTCGGCGCGCTTTGCGCAGTGTCGGCCGCGGCCGGCTGTGGCCTTGTCTTCACGGTCTGCGGCCTGGCGATCTCCGGCTTCTGCGGCTTGGCCGCGTTCTGTTCGGGCGCCTGGATGGCGCGCTCAAGCGTGGTGCGCGGGCGAAGGCCGGGCACGGCGATCGTGTCGGGCAAATCGTCCTGCGGCGGCAGCGAGGCGACCTGGTACGCGCCGTCCTGGCCATTGTCCGGCTTGTCGGCGACTTCAGGCGCGTCGCTGTTTTGCAGCGCTACGGCGGTTGGAACGTCGGCCGTCTCCTCTGGCGATATGTTGGCGAGCGCGAGCGCCAGCTCGGAAGCGCCGGCGATTTCGGCAGGCTGCGAGCCAAAGCGGGCTTCGATCGGGGCCTCCGGCTGCGCGCCGCCGAAGCGGCTCGCCGAAGGCAGGCTGGCGAGCAGGAACGGCGCGTTCTCGGCGCGGGCAAAGGCATTGGCAAGCTTTTGCGGCGAAAGCGCCGCGCGCTTCACCACGCTGTCGAAACGGTCGGCGGCTCCGGCGGCCGAAGCCACAACCACGACATTTTCCTGCGCGACGCTGTCAGGCGCCGGCAGCTTGAGCCGCGCCATCTTGCCGCCGCCGCCTTCATTCTTCAGCTTTTCAAGAGCTTGGCCGCCATGCCTGAAGCTGGCCGCGAGGCTGAAGCAGCCGGCGTCGCAACCGCCGGTGAGCGAACCGGCCTTGTAGCCGTCAGTGGCCGTCAGATGCGGCGCCCAGGCATTGGCGATCTGCCGGCGCTGATCGCCAAGCGCGATGTTGCGCGGCGAAAGCAGGCCTTGCGGCAATCCGTTGGAAGCGGCGGTCAGCGAGGTGCTTACCGAATAGAGGCCCGCCAAGGTGCCGGCAGACCACAAGGCAAGGGCGGCGCCGACAGCAGGCACCACGAGCCAACGATGACCAGACCTTTTCGAAGTTATCTCCCCATGAGGAGCATCACCCCGGTTTCTCAAACGCAAAAACGCCATACGACCACTCTCAATCGGCATGCCGGTTTGCGGACCTGGCACCCGTCACGATCACAGTTCGCCGGTGCCCCCTGCACCTTCACGCGTCTGTTGCCGATTGATTCAAAAGATGGACAAAGATGGTTAACCAATCCCTCCACCAATCGCCGATTTGGCGACGGTCCATGCGAAAAAAGAGCCCTCCATGGTCTCCGCCACGGTAAAAATGCTCTCCCTCACCCGCCTTGCTGCCCGTTTTTCCGGCCTCTGTCAAGAAACCGTGAACAACGGAACCGCAGCAATCTTGGCCGCGTATCGAGCGATTTGGGTCAAAATGCGGCCCGCACGCCTGGCGCTGGAACAAGCCGGCCAAGATGCGGTGGGCCAGCCGGTAAAGCAGAGGGAAGATATTTGGGGGCCGGAACACCCCAAAAAAGTTACCTCCGCCGGGGGCGGAGGCGACATGAAGAGAGGAACTAGAGGTTGCGGCGCTTTTCGACCGGCGGCCGCATCAGGCGCTCCTGGCTAGGCTAGGGCGGCCACGCTGGCGCCTTCAACGCATGTCGTCCGTGCCATCGGCGACACCGACATGATGCCGGTAAACCATTCCCCAGCCTTTCCAGCCGGTGAACAGAAGCATGAGAACAACGATCAGCGATAGCACCAGGCCGACCGGCACAACGGCCGCCTCCGCGTGAGCATATCGCGAATACCAATTATAAAGTTCGATCAGGACGACGATCACATTGCCGCCGGCGTGAAGCCATGCGTCGCCAAGATTGCGGATCTGGGCATCACCCAGAACGTCGGTCAGCCCGGCAAGGGCGGCCAGCGCGGCCATGATCAGGCCTGCGCCGAGAAGCCAGAGCGAAGCGGTGACCCAGCCCGGATTGCCGGTCCGCCAGAAGATCAGGTCGCAAACGAAGGTCGCGACGAAGAAGGCGATCGGGAACGGTATCAGCATTGCATGGATGGGATGGCCGGCAATGCTTGCGGTGCTGTGCGGATTGTGTGGGATCGTATGCTGGACCATGGATGCCTCCCGCAGGCGTGGCGAGCGCCGCCTCATGCCACGTGGCGACACAGGCTCGGCGGCAGGAGCCGGATCACATACGAACTCCGGTCGCCCCTGAATGTTCCAATGCGAGGCGTGCTCATCGGGCCACGCGCCCCGTCAGCCAAAACCCGGCGCCGCTCTCGTCTTGCCGCTGAGCCGCGCGCCCAGGGTCAGTGCTTGCGGAAAATTGCGGAGGAAAGCTCTCAGCATGGGGCCGCCGCCGGGGCCAATGGCGATGCGCGCGATGGCTTCTGCGGCGAGCACACGGGTCGAGAATAATTCTCTCCAGCCCGCCTCGTAGCGTCTGCCGACCGCTTCGCGTCTCGCCTGCCCACTTGCTGCCGCGCCGAGTTCCAGCGCCAGAAGCCAGCCGGATTGAAGCGCCATCGATATGCCCTCTGCGATGATCGGATGCGACTCGCCGGCGATGTTGCCAACGCGAAAGATGTCCCCGTCGTAGCCGGAGCGGATGCCCGGCCGGATCGGGCCGGCGGCAAGCCATGGACCGTCGAGATTGGCTCCCTCCAGCGCCTCTCGCGCGCCCCGGCACGTCGCCCTGAGATGATGCTCGACGGTTTCGGCCGCCGAGACCTGGCCGCCGTGCTCGCGGGCAAGGCTGCCGCGCAACCGGGCGAGCACATCGCGCCTTATGCAGCAGGAGATGGACATGCGGCCATGGTCTGCGAGCACCATGCCGCCATAGCCGCCGGGAAACGTCAGCAGCGGCATCAGGTCGGGCGGCAGCGTCGATCCTGAAAAATGCGCCTTGAAGCCGAGCAGGTCCGAGGGACGGCCGTTCTTCTCGAGCTGACTCGGCAAAGGTCCCGCTTCCCATGAGCCATGCGCGGCGACAATCACCGGTGCCCGCAGGATCGTCGCCTCGTCGCGGGAACTCGCGGCTCCTGCCTGGATCCGCACTGCTTGGCAGGCGCCGTCGCGTTCGACGGCGATGGCGCGGCAGGGCTGAAAGACCTCCGCGCCGGCCGATCGGGCCGCATCCAACAGCAGGGAGTCCAGTATGTCACGGCCAAGCGCTCGGCCGAAACCGTCTCCTGCCGCGGGCACCGACTTCGCACGCGGCATCGGCGCCTCGACGCTGATATCGCCTGAAAAGAAGCCGACCCGGCGAATTTCGGGACCGGCCTCGGCCCGCCACGCATCGAGGATCTCCAGTCGCTCGAGGAGCGCGAGATTGCTTGCCGAGATATATTCGCCGCACACCTTGCGACGCGGAAACACGCTCTTTTCCACAATCGCCACGGTCCAGCCGCGACGGGCCAGCGCCAGCGCCGCCGACGTGCCTGCCGGGCCGGCACCGATGACGATCGCATCGTGGGTCGATGCCGGTCTCATGGCACATCTTTGGCAGGCATCAACGCGGCACCGGCGAAGACATGGGAGAAGGGGCCGGCGCGCCGCTCCTCGAGCGGCCGGCCGCCGGCAGCGCTCCAGAGATCGGAAAGTTCGCTGCCGCGAAAGCCGGCGCGCACGCTCTGGGCGGCGTCATGCCTGGTGACGTCATTGGCGCCCATCGCCGGCAGAAGGCGGATCGTCGCAAGCGCCAAGCCTGCCCTCAGCGGTTCCGTCGCCAGGAGCAATGGCGCCCTGCGAATCAACAGCGAAAACAGACGTAGCAGTCGGGTGTTGTCGAAATGATGCAAAAACAGGTTGACCGTGATCACATCAAAGGCCCCGCCATCCGCTTTCTGCGCCCAGTCGAAAACATCGGCGGTGAAGGTTTCGAGCTTCCATCCCAGACCGGCGAAATCCGCCGTGAGCTCGGGCGTGACGAGGCCGACGCGATCGAGCATCGTCAGCTCCACCTCCGGCCAGTCTTTTGCCATGCGCCGGGCCACTTTCAGCATGAAGGTGCCGTCGCCGGCGCCGATCTCAAGGATGCGGCAGGGCGCCTTGGCCATGAATTTTCTCATGAGCGACGCCATGATCGGCGCCTGGAACATCAGCGCGTTGATCCGGCGCAGATCGCGACGCGAGTGGAGCGCCCGCGGATCGTCGGCGGCGAGCCGATCGAGGATTTCCGGGACAAGTGTCCGTTGATCAAGCGCGTTCATGAGGCGGTCCGGAACAACATGGTCTCGGCCGTCAGCCCGGGTCCGAACGACATGCCGCAGCCGAGTTGACCGCCCGGCGCCTTCAGCATCTCTTCCATTACGAACATCACCGTTGCCGACGACATGTTGCCGTATCGGCGCAGCACCTCGCGCGACGGCCCGAGTGCGGCCGGCGCGAGGTCGAGCGCCCTCTCGACGGCATCGAGAATACTGCGCCCACCGGGATGCACGGCCCAGAGGTCGATCGCCTTCGGCGGCCGGCCGCCGAGGATAGCGTCCCGGTTGCCTCGCAACGTTTCCTGGACCGCCGCAGGCACCTTGCCGGAGAGAAACATATCGAAGCCGTGGTCGCCGATATCCCAGGTCATCAATTCCCGCCGCTCCTCAGCGACGGTGCAGCGGAAGGAGTCGAGCTCGATACCGGACGGCTCGGCGGTTACGAGCGTCGCCGCGCAGCCGTCGCCCCAAAGACAGAAGGACAGCAGCTTTCCCAGTTCGGTGGTTTCCCTCAGATGCAGGGTGCAGATCTCGATATTGACCAGGAGGACCCTGGCCCGCGCCTCGGAGCGGACAATGTGGCGGGCAAGCTTGAGGGCATTGACCGCGGCGTAGCAGCCCATGAACCCGATCATCGTGCGTTCGATACCGTCTGACAGGCCGCATCGCGCGGCAAGGTCGAGGTCGATGCCCGGCGCGGAGAAGCCGGTGCAGGTGGTGACGATGAGATGGGTGATGCGCGATGCCTCGGCGCCAAGCCGCAGTCCGTCGACGGCCTTTTGCGCCAGAATGGGTGCTGCTTGGCTGAACAGAGCCATCCTGACGGCCGTTCCGGGAAACGCGCCGCGCCTGAAGATCCCGGCAAGGTCGGCCGACTCCCCTTCGGGGTCGAGGGCCGGCGCAAAGCAGGAAAAGCGGTGCTCGATGTCGGCAAGGCCGGCCATGCGTTGGAATATCCTCCTGCGATCGGCGGTCAGCATGGAGGCCGCGTAGCGCAGGTAGAACTGATGGACGTCATGCTCCGGAACCGCTGTCGCGATCCGGTTGATATAGGCGTTGGCGGACATCTGCTGTCTCCCTGGGCCTCGGGCGCGGAGCGCGCCGTCGCCGGAAGGGTTCCTTGCTCATGAGCGCCCTCGTCAGGCGCCAGACGCTGAGCGTTGCCTGTTCGATAAACGTTTCGGAAAACCTGTTTCTTCCCTGGCGCGTGATCCCGAACGTAAAAGATTGGGAGAGAATGATAGGCAAAAACAAAGCATTACAGCCTTCTCCCTGCCTTGGTGGGCAAGGACTTCGGGCCGATCACTTGCTGCCCTGCGCCGCGCCGGGCACGATCAGCGCTCCCTGATCGCGCTCCGAATATCTGAAGCCGATAAAGAACACGGCAATGATGACGAGACAGACCGCCAGCACGGTGACGAGGATCCTTCCCGGGTTTTCGGCAGGCGGTTTGTTTTCCATGGCGGTACGCCTCGCACATAAACCCTGCGAGAGCGGCAAGGGTTCCGAACTCCAGGCGGGTTTGTCGGGCTGGGGAATGCGGAGCGCGCCAGCGTGATCACGTGACGTCGATAACAATCATCAGACCGCCGCCGCCCTTTTCCCTCGGCATTGTTGTTCGCAGTGAATCAGCATCAGCGGCCATTCGAAGTTCCGGCAAAAGCCACCGTAAAAGCTGTCACCGGCAAGCGCTTTTCTGCACAATTAAATCAGTTTGTGCTAATGTACGAATGCCATGCTCATCCGTGCATGACAGGTCTAGGGAGGATGCGATGAAAACGATGAATCGCAGGTCTGCAATCGCGCTCGGCGTGACGGCTGCAACGGTTGCTCCCCTGTTCGCAACGGCGACATTTGCGAAAACCAAGAAGTACGCTGCGAATGAAGGCAAGGAGATCGCGCCCGGCGTCAGGATAGTGGAAGTCGGCACCGGCAATTCCGACATTCCCGCCTACAAGAGCATCACCCTCGTCGATGCGGTCTTTCAGCCAGGAGCCACGGCTCCTGCGATGGTGATGGACAACGACATGGTGTGCACGATCACCTCTGGCGCCTTCACGATCAAGAAGGTGGACAAGGAGTTCAAACTCAAGGTTGGTGACGTGTACACTTGCTCCAAGGGCAAGACCGACCAGGCGACGAATACGAGCAAGGACGTCGGCGTGCATCGGATCGCCATCCTGATCCCAGCGTAACAGATAGCGCGCTTGAGCTTTTGGATAGATCGCTGAACCGCTCCAACTGCTTGTTCTTACTGCCCCTGATGGAAGGCCTTGGCGATTTGCCAAGCCTTCCTGAACGGTGACGACACGGCTCGCAACTCACCCGTCGACACGGCTGCGCTCGGCGCGCCATGTGGCAGCGCGCCGACTTTCGCCACGAAAATCTTCAGCGACGCCGGCTCCAATTCCATCGGCGCGCATCACAAAAGTGACGCGCTCGATCCGCTATATGCTAGGCTCCTGCCGCCAAAACAGGGTTCATCATTATGGATGCCAGCGAATTGCAGGCCATAGGTGATACGCTGATGCGCGTTGTCACCCCCGATATGAAACCGAAAGACCTGCTCAAGGCGGTGCGAAAACTGCATCCGGGCGCCAAGAAGAAGGACATCGCCCGCGCGGCCTTCCACGCCATCATCGCCAATGCCGACCAGGATCCCGGCAAGTCGCGCAATCTCCAGGCCTTCGCGCTTGCCGAGCGTACCCAGCAATCGGAATAAATTGCCGCGAATTGTAGTGTTGGGCTTGCCGGAAATTTAATAAGCGATTTCTAATTTAATGGCTCAGCCGGCAGCTAGCCCCAACCGGTAGTGCGCTCATGACCAAAAACCTCGGCAATGCCAAACCCAGCGCTCCCGCCAAGGAGATAAACCCCTCGCTGTTCAGCAAGGCCGCGCCGGCGCTGTTTCCGCTGGTCGTCGCGGCGCTCGGTTATCTCGTCGGCCGGCATTTCTTCGGCTTTTGACGCAACCGGCGTTCGACACGTTTTCACAGTCGGTCCAAGCGCAACCGGGCGTGTGGGCGTACCCGTGCAGCTTTGGTCCTAGGGCCTAGGTCGTTCTTGTCCTTGGCCGGGTCCAGGCGCATGCTCATCGTAGCCGGCGGCCTCGCAAACTCCGGTCAGGCCCGGCCGCCGAACCCAGTATCACCCCCCCCCAGGCTGCCGGGCCGCCGCCGTGCGGCGAATTCGTCCGCACTCGCGCACGGCCAAGTGCCGGACCGCGCGATCCACGCTTCCACCCGGACATTTTAGACATCCACTGCCGCGCCGTCTCGCAGACCGAAATGTCGTAGCGAAGTCGAACTCCGCTGCGCCAAGATGCAACGGCATGCCTGTTCCGCCATGTTCGTTTCTGTTCGCGAGGCTCCGCAAAAGTGTTGAATAACGGCGAGCCGTTTTGCACTAGAGGCTGATAGGCCCCACTTTTCGGCAACTCCAGGCGCATTAGATCATATTGGGTCGGAGTTAGGCAATTCTTCGAGCGAAGAGCAGGAGCTGTATATGGTAACGAGCGAGCCAGACAGTGTCCGCGTAAAACCCGTCAATGACCAATGGATCGTGCGTGTCGTCGATGGCGGCAGGCTGAGACAGAAAGTGTTCGATGTTCATGCGCAGGCCGAGACCTTCGCCGAGGAAGAGCGGCTGCGATTGGGTCTGCCGGGGGAGCCGCCGACCGAGGAGCCGGTCGGGCCGCTGCAACGCGGGCAGCCTCGCTAGCTTATCTGCCCACGAGGGGGAGACGGCCCGCTAGCCCAGATGCTCAGCCCTTAGCCTCTCTTTCATCCGCTCGAGCGCCGGCTCACCGCCGGCCGCGAGTTCATCCGCTATCCGCGCCAGCTTGTCGTCGGCGTTGCGGTATTTGCTACCCCAGGCACCCAGCGTCACCAGCACCGGCAAAAGGTCGATGCCGGCTTCGGTCAGCCGGTAGATCGCTTTCAGCGCGTGAGTCGGGTCGTCGCTGCGGGTGACGATGCCTTCGTCCTGCAGCGTCTGCAGCCGCTCGGCGAGCGTCCGGGACGAAATGCCTTCGTCGGATTGCAGGAACTCGCGAAAATGCCTTTTCCCGGCGAAGACCAGGTCGCGGATGATGAGCAGCGTCCAGCGGTCGCCGACGAGTTCGAGCGAAAGGCTGATTGGGCAACCGGATCTTTCTCGCGCCGCCATCCTATGATTCCATTTTTAAATCACTTCACTATTGACACCACTCTTTGGGTGCGTCAAACGGTTCCAAAAGTAAAGCGTCGAGGTGAGGAAACGGACATGAAAAAGCTCGTCCTGCAGATGCAGATGTCGGTCGACGGTTTTGTGGGCGGCGATGAGGACCACCGCTGGCAGCTCTGGGAGTGGGGCGACGACAGTGCCTGGGACGAGGAGCTCAAGCAGGACTTCAACGCCGTCTTCACGACCATCGACACTATCCTTTTGAGCCGCAAGATGGCTGAGGAGGGCTATCTGACCCATTGGGGCAATGCGGCAAAGAAATATCCGAATGACCCTTTCTATGCTTTCGCGCGGCGCATCGTCGAGGCTGAGAAGGTGGTGGCGAGCGATAAGCTCGAAACATCGCGCTGGGAGCGCACGCGCGTCGTAAGCGGCGCCCTGCCGCGCGAGGTGCGCAGGCTGAAGCAAGGCGAGGGCGGCGACATCGCCGTGTTCGGCGGCGCCGGATTTGCCTCGGCGCTGGTCGCCGCCGGCCTTGTCGACGAGTACCAGCTCTTTACCAATCCGGCGGTTCTAGGCAGGGGCCGCCGCATCTTCGACAAGGGCGGTTTCAGCAGGCTGAAGCTCCTCGGCTCGAAGCCCTATGCCTGCGGCATGGTGGTGAGCCGCTATGCACCGGCGCAAGGACGGCCAATGATTGAGGCGCTGCCCTGAATCAATCTGGCAGTGCGTTCTCTCAACCGGCTGATTGGCCATGCCTTTCCCGGATCGACCGGGAGCCGCCTCCGCTGACGAGCCGCAATTGCCCGGCTGGCCGGGCGGGCCGCGGCCAGGCTGCATGATCGTTGCCCGCGGCGACGAACCAGCGGGCCGCGCGCGATGTCAGGCCGATAAGCACCCGGCCGGCATATTCCGCCGGCGCCCCATTGCCCGCATCGAACACCGCCCAGCTGCTCCCAGGCGGCTCCTGAACCGCGATGAACCTCATCGGAGACTCCATCTGTGAAGAGATGGGCAATGTAGCAAGTGCGGCTTGATGTTCCTATGACGTGGCTCACATTGGCACACATTTGCGGTGGATCGCAGAACTCAGACCGGGGCCGTCGCGCCCCGAAGTCCTGGCGGCGCAGCCTTACTGCCCCGCTTGGTCCGCGTCGGTCAGCGTGCCGAGGAAGGCAACGATGTCGTCGATCTCGGCGTCGGTCAGCGCCGGCTTGTCGCCTGGCTTTCTGCCGTTGAACGGCGGATCGGTATTGAGGTTCGGCCAGTAGGCTTTAGGCAGGTCATCAAATTTGTCGACCGTGCCGTCCGCCTTGCTCGGATACCAGCGCGCCGGGTCGCTGTCGCGGGTGGCGTAGAAGGCGACCGCCTCGCGCAGCGTGTGGAAATAGCCATTGTGGAAGAAGCTTTTCCGCAAGGCCACGTTGCGCAGGGTCGGGGTCTTGAACAGGCCGCAATATTCGGCGCGGCCCCTGAAGTCGGTGCGCAGCGGACCGCACAGGCCGAGGTCGACATAATTGGGATCGGCATTCGCTGGAATCGCCGGATTGCGCGGCACGGCAATCGCGATCAGGCCGTAATCGGTGAATTGCGGCGGCTCGCCGTCATTGGCGGGCTCGCTCAAATGGCAGCTCGCGCAATTGCCCTTCGACTCGTCCTCGAACAGCATGCGGCCGCGCAATTCCTGCGCGGAAAGCTGCGCCTTGCCGGCGAGGAAGGCGTCGTAGCGGCTGGAATAGGGGTAGAAGTCGACGCTGCTTTGCTCGAATGTGCCGAGCGCCTCCACCGCGGCATCGAAGGCGTCCTGCGGATGGTCGAAGACATCGGCGCCGAACGCTGCCTTGAAGGCATCGGCATAGGGCGCCTTGCGCAGGCTGGCGACCACCTGGGCCGCGTCCTTGTTGCCCATCTCGAAGGGAGAGAGCAGCGGGATCTTCGCCTGGTCCTTGCCATGGTCGGCGCGACCGTCCCAGGTCAGGCCGCCGGTCGGGCCATTGTCGACGCTTTCGTCCCCTTCGTCCTCGGAGTCGTAGAAATGCTCGGTGAAGGCGGGCGCCGCCTGCAGGTAGCGCAGCGACGGCACGGCGCGGACGCCGGGCTGGTCGAGCTTCGCTCCGCCCGTTTCGACCGGCGAGGCCGAGGCCGGTCCGAAAGCATGGTTGGGATCGTGGCAGGACGAGCAGGCCTGCTTGCCCGATGCCGAGAGCGACGGGTCGAAAAACATCTGCCGCCCAAGCGCCGTCAGCGCGTCGGCGCGGGCGAAGGCCTCCTTGCGCGACATCGGGCCGGGATGGACGCCGAAGGGTTCCGCGGTATTGGCAGGCGCGGTCAAGCCGACAATCGAGGCCGCCAGAAGGGCGATCGCGTGATTTTTCCGTACCATCGTCCGCGGCGACATCCGTGATTTCCTTCGCTCGATTTCGCTCGCGTAAGGTTCGAGTGCCACGGATTGATGACCGGCTGTCTCCCTCACGAAACCGTGTCCGGAGGCTGCAGAACTGTCACATAGGTGACAAGGCATCGAAGTAGCTGGGCATTGATGCAGCCGCGTTCCTGCATTGCTGTCCTCCAGCCATTCCCAAGCCACGAGGCATTTCCCGATGACCCGAACCTTTCTCTCTCTTTGCATCGCCTCCACCGCGCTGGCATCGCTCTCTGCTGCTGCCCAGGCGGCTCCTCCCGGCTATGACAAGATCGACACCGTCGTTGTCATCTACGCCGAGAACCGCAGCTTCGACAATCTATATGGCGGCTTTCCCGGCGCCAACGGCCTGGCCAACGTGTCGCCCGACCAGGCGCGCCAGCTTGACCGCGACGGCAAGCCGCTTTCCGAACTGCCGCCGGTCTGGGGCGGGCTGACCGGCAAGGGTGTCACGCCAGCGGTCACGGAGGCGCAGAGCGTGCATCTTGCCAACGCCACCTTCGCCATCGACGACCCCAAGGGCTTCAACGAGGGCACCAGCGTCATCACGCACGATCTCTGGCACCGCTTCTACCAGGAGCAGATGCAGATCGACGGCGGCCGTAACGACAAGTTCGTCGCCTGGGCCGATTCCGGCTCCCTGGTCATGGGCCATTATGACGGCTCCAACCTGCCGATGTGGGCGATCGCCAAGAAATACGTGCTGGCGGACAATTTTTTCCAGGGCGCCTTCGGCGGCTCCTTCCTCAACCACTTCATGCTCGCCTGCGCCTGCGCGCCTTACTATCCGAACGCCGACACCAGTCCTGTGAAGGGCCAGATCGCCGTCGTCGAACCGGACGGCGTGACGCTGAAACCGGCCGACAATTCACCGCCTTCGGCGCTGGGCGGCGTGCCGAAATTCGTCAATGACGGCGCCATCACGCCAGACTTCTACGCCGTCAACACCATGCAGCCGCCTTACCAGCCGAGCGCCAACAAGCCGGCCGAGGGCGGCGACAAGGCGCTGGCCGATCCGGCTGTGCCCACCACGCTGCCGCCGCAGCACGAGATCACCATCGGCGATCTGTTGTCGCTGAAGGGCATTTCCTGGGCCTGGTATTCGGGCGCCTGGCAGGCGGCGCTTGACGGCAAGAACGCGACCCCTGTGCCCAATTTCCAGTTCCACCACCAGCCCTACAACTATTTCGCGGCCTATGCGCCGGGCACGGCCGCCCGGGCCGAGCACCTCAAGGATGGCGGCCTTGACGGCAGCGAGTTCATCAAGGCGATCGACGACGGCAAGCTGCCGGCCGTGTCCTTCTACAAGCCGCAGGGCAACCTCAACGAACACGCCGGCTATGCCGACGTGACGTCCGGCGACCGGCATCTGGCCGACCTCGTTTCGCATCTGGAGAAGAGCCCGCAATGGGCTCACATGCTGGTCGTCATCACCTATGACGAGAATGGCGGCTTCTGGGATCACGTCGCGCCGCCCAAGGCCGACCGCTGGGGCCCGGGCAACCGCATCCCGGCCTTCATCATTTCGCCCTACGCCAAGATGGGCATGGTCGATCACACGCAGTATGACACCACCTCGATCCTGCGCTTCATCACCAACCGCTACGACCTGCCGGTGCTGCCCGGTATCGTCGCCCGCGACAAGGCACTGCGCAATAACGACCAGCCGCCGATGGGCGACCTGACGGCGGCGCTCGATCTGACGAAGTAGCCGTCGAAATCATTCTTGCGAAAGGCCCGCTCCAGCGGGCCTTTTTCGTTGGCGCGCCGCAAGGGGACTTGCCACGATCGGTCTTCCTGCCACACAAGGTGCTATGCCCGATAATTACCTGCATATGGTTCCTGATGATCCGTACTGGCAGCCCGACAAGACGGCGGCGGAAGAGGCTGCCAACTTGATGCGTGGACTGTTCCCACAAGCCGAGCATGTCGGAATCGAATACAAGGAAGCGGTGACTTTCTTCGATGCAGGCGCGAATACAGAAAGCGTCCACTGTGCCTTCTGCGGGAGCGACCTGGAGGATTGGTGGGGCGATGCCATGGATCAGGCAGCCGCTTCGGATTTTAGCAACCTCACGATCGTGACGCCTTGTTGCAGCAAATCCACGTCGCTCAACGACCTCCGCTATGTATGGCCCGCCGCGTTCGCTACGTGCTCGCTTACAGTCGTCAATCCCGGCGCGACCACCCTTGGTGCTGACCAGTTGCGACGGATTGAGCAGGCGATTGGCTCGCCCCTCAAGATGATCTGGCAACATCTCTAAGCCAGCCGAGGGCCGGGTAGATCAACCGAGCGGCTGAGCAGGGCGAGGGAAACACGATGGCAGAACTGAAAGTCAGAACCCGAAACGCCAGTGCTCTCGCCGTCCTGCCGCCGGGCGGCCTGCCCATCATAACCACCCCGACAGGCGGCACTGTCGATGTGGTCACGCAGGTCAGCGCCCCCGGCTTCAGCCCGCTCGACCTGCTCTACGCCTCTTTGGCCGCCTGCATGGTGCTCAGCGCCCGCATCGCCGCGGCTCGGCTTGGCATCGCCGACCGGCTAGGCGAGGTGAGGGCGGAGGTCACCGGCGAGAAGGCGAAAGACGAGCCCGCGCGGGTCGAGACGTTCACCGTCAGGCTCGAGATCACCGGCGACCTGGATGCCGCGATGAAAGAGCGGATCCTGGCGGATGCCGAAGACATCTGCACCGTCTCCAACACGCTGCGCGGCGCGCCCGCACTTCACGCGACGGTGGGGTGAGTGTGATGGCGCATCTCGCCGCGATCGATTACGCGACCGCCTCCGACGAAATCCGTGCCGAGCACGACCGCGAGCTCGCGCTGCGCGGCCGCATGACCAACATGAAGCGCATCCTGCTTCGCTCGCCCGCCGCCCACCGCATCTACGCCGAATGGTTCACGCTGCGCGACCTGCTGAAGCCGACGCTCGACGACCGCGCCATCTGGCTGTTCTCGAAGACGATCGCCGAGACGATGCGCGCCGAGGTTCCGGTGACGTTCTTCCGCCGCGCGCTTATCGACAGCGGCCTCGATCCCGAAGCGATCGAGCCCATTGCGCATGAGGCGCTGCTGACGAAGTTCGGCAAGGCGGTCGCGACCGATGCCAATGCCGTTCCGGACGAGGTCTGGGCCGCGCTCAAGGCGCGCTATGACGAGACGCTGCTCGTCAACCTCACCGCCTTCGCCTGCATCATGGTGGCGACCTGCGTCTTCACCAATGCGGTGAAGGTGGATCTCGATCCGGAGCTGGAGAAGTATCGCAGGCTGTGAAGCTGCCAATCTCCGCCCTTGCGGGGAGATTAGCGCTGCCGCGCCTCGCCATCTTGTCGTGTATCGGGTGGCTGCGTCCCGTCGCGCGCCCCATCTTCGTGGGCAAGCAAGGAGTCAAGCCCATGACCATCCATTCCCTCAACACCAAACGCACCAGCCGCTCCGCCGAATCCCGCGTCGCCGCGCAGGAATGGCGCGGCATCGTCTCCGAGCTCAACGCCTATGGTTGCGCCGTCATGCCGGGCCTGCTCTCGCCAGAGGAATGCGCCGAAATCGCAGCGCTCTATCCGCATGAAGAGCATTTCCGCAGCCATGTGGTGATGGCCCGCCACGGCTTCGGCAAGGGCGAATATCGCTACTTCAAATATCCGCTGCCGGACCTGGTCGACGGCTTGCGCACGGCCCTCTATCCGCGCCTCGCCACCGTCGCCAACGACTGGAACGAGAAAATGGGTGTGGCGCAGCGCTATCCCGTCGAGCACGCCGCCTTCCTGAAGCGCTGCCATGACGAGGGCCAGACGAGGCCGACGCCGCTCCTGCTGCAATACGGCCCCGGCGACTTCAACTGCCTGCACCAGGATCTCTACGGTGCGCTCGCCTTTCCGCTTCAGGTGGCAATCCTGCTCTCGGAGCCCGGCGAGGATTTCACCGGCGGCGAATTCGTGCTCACCGAGCAGCGCCCGCGCATGCAAAGCCGCGCCGAGGTGGTGCCGCTCAAGCGCGGCGACGCGGTAATCTTCGCCGTGCACAACCGGCCGGTGCAAGGCACCAAGGGCTATTACCGGGTGAATTTGCGCCACGGCGTGAGCCGGTTGCGTTCGGGGCGGCGGCATACGGTGGGCATCATCTTCCACGACGCGAGGTGATTAGGCAGTAGGCAGTAGGCAGTAGGCAGTAGGCAGTAGGCAGTAGGCAGTAGGCAGTAGGCAGTAGGCAGTAGGCAG
>NZ_JARTVR010000013.1:0-177169 GCF_029625735.1 Mesorhizobium sp. WSM4935
AACGCAAAAGCACGCGACGCGAGAACCGAGTTCGCAAATGCAACTTGACAGCCCAGACAGTCGCTCTCCCCCGATCGGCCGGGGGAGAGGAAGGGCGCGAAACCGCCTTCTCTCCTTCCGGAATACCAAAAGGAGAGAACGGAGAAGTCTGCGCTACTCGTCCGCCTTGAACGTCTGCTTCTGCTGGCCCAGTCCTTCGATGCCGAGTTCCACGACGTCTCCGGCCTTCAGGAACACCGGCGGCTTCATGCCGAGGCCGACGCCGGGCGGGGTGCCGGTGGAGATGATGTCGCCGGGATGCAGCGACATGAACTGGCTGAGATAGGAGACCAGATACTTCACGCCGTAGACCATCGTCTTGGTCGAGCCATTCTGCATGGTCTTGCCGTTGACGGTCAGCCACATCTTCAGGTTCTGCGGGTCGGCAACCTCGTCCTTGGTGACCAGCCACGGGCCGGTCGGGCCGAACGTGTCGCAGGACTTGCCCTTGGTCCACTGGCCCTGGCGCTCGGCCTGGAAGGCGCGCTCCGACACGTCATGCGCGACGCAATAGCCGGCAACATAATCCAGCGCGTCGTCCTCCGAGACATATTTCGCCGTCTTGCCGATGATCACACCGAGCTCGACTTCCCAGTCGGTCTTGACCGAGCCGCGCGGGATCAGCACGTCGTCATCGGGCCCGACGATCGCGGAGCTTGCCTTCATGAAGATGATCGGCTCCGGCGGCACGGTGGCGCCGGTCTCGGCGGCGTGGTCGGAATAGTTCAGGCCGATGCAGATGAACTTGCCGGTGCCGGCGACGCAGGCGCCCAGGCGCGGCTTGCCGGAGACCACCGGCAGCGACTTCGGATCGAGCCTGGAGAGCATCTCCAGCGAGGCCGGATGAAGCGCCGTGCCGGCGATGTCGGCGACATGAGCGGAAAGGTCACGGATGTTCCCATCCGCATCAAGCAGGCCCGGCTTCTCGCTGCCAGCTTCGCCATAGCGCAACAACTTCATCTCAACTTTCTCCAGCTTGCGGCCAAGGGCCGGTTTTGCAAATTCCCGTCAAAGCCAGCGGACCCTAGTCGCCGACCACACCGGCGGCAAGCAAGCCTTGCTGCCATGCCGACCAAATCGTCGAGATTTTCAGACGCTTCGATCCGACCGCCCCGCCGATATCCGAGCCTTTCGTCAGATCGACCAGCCGCCGTCGATATTATAGGCCTGCCCCGACGTGTAGGTGGCGCCGGCAAGGTAGACGGCGAGATCGGCGATTTCTTCCGGCGTGCCGAGCCTGCCCATGGGCTGGCGGGCGATGAAGGCCGCGCGGGCTGCCTCATAGTCGCCCTGCGCATGCATGCGGTCCTGCAGCGACGGGCTTTCGACCGTGCCCGGGCAGATGGCGTTGCAGCGAATGCCCTTGGCCACATAATCGGCGGCGACCGCTTTGGTCAAGCCAACCACGGCCGCCTTGGTCAGGCCGTAGACGAAGCGGTTCGGCACGCCCTTCTGCGAGCTTGCCAGCGAGGCCATGTTGATGATCGAGCCGTCGCCGCGTTCCAGCATGCCCGGCAGCACGGCGCGGATGGTGCGGATCATCGAACGGACATTGAGGTTGATCGCGAAGTCAAGATCCTCATCCTTCATCTCGAGGATCGAACCGCCATGGACGAAGCCGGCACAGTTGAACAGGACATCGACGCGGCCGATTTCGGTGAAGGCGGAAGCGACGGCCGCATCGTTCAGCACGTCGAGCTTGCGGGTCTTGATGCCGGCCGTCTTGCCGAGTTCCGCCAGCAACGGCTCATTGATATCGGTGGCATGAACGATGGCGCCCGCCTTGGCGAAAGCGAGCGCGCTCGCCCGGCCGATGCCTTGCGCCGCCGCGGTGATGACAACCACCTTGCCTGCCAGATCCGCCATGTTTCTTCTCCTCGCCTGCCTGGAGCGTTTCACCGTTTCACGGAAACGGCGAACCGCCCTATTCTCGTTGTTCAACGCAATCGGGGCGGAAAAGCGCTCACACTTTTCTGGGATTGCTCTCGCGTCCGCCTCTATCGATGACCGGCCCCAGCGTCGTGGGCCAGACAGTCGCATCGTGCGGTCACATTGCCGCTTCACAAATAAAGATGTTTTTTCTCCATAAAGAGCACTTGCCCGAGCGTCAAGCCCGAAGGATCACCTTCGGCAAAGCCGACACGGCTCCGGCATACCGAAGGCCGTTGCTCCAAAAGCACCCCTCAGCGGGGTGCCTCAGTCGCCATAGGGCACCCAGACGTTCTTGACCTCGATGGCGCGGCGCAGGAAGGGCTCGCCGCCGGCCTCGTTCGAGCCCCAGTCGAGCGTGCGGCCGTTGCCGGTCCAGACGCGCTTGAGATTGCCGACGGAATCGGCCTCTGCTTTAGCGCAGGTGTCGGCATCGGCGAACACCCAGAGCCCGTCGACATCGTCATGCTTGGCCAGCACCCCGGCGAGTTCGGCGCTGCGGCCGGTGACGATGTTGATGGCGCCGGCAGGCACGTCGGAATACTCGATCACCTGATAGAGGTCGGTGGCCACGAGCGGATGCCGCTCGGAAGGGACGGCGACCACGGTGTTGCCCATGGCGAGCGCCGGCGCCAGCAGTGAGATGAAGCCGAGCAGCGGCTGGTTGTCCGGCGCAACGATGCCGACGACGCCGACCGGCTCATGCAGCGCAAGCGTCACGACGCGGGCCGGCGGCTGGTGGACACGGCCCTCAAACTTGTCGGTGAGCCCGGCATAGAGGAACAGCCGCTCGATCGACTGTTCGACCTCTTCACGCGCCGCCTTCGCCGTCACGCCCGTCAGTTGGACAAGGCGCGCGGCGAACTCGTCGGCGCGGCCCGACAGGTTCTCGGCGAAATAATAGAGCACCTGGCTGCGGTTATAGGCGGTCGCAT
The DNA here is from genome assembly GCF_029625735.1 of Mesorhizobium sp. WSM4935. Lineage (NCBI taxonomy): Bacteria > Pseudomonadati > Pseudomonadota > Alphaproteobacteria > Hyphomicrobiales > Phyllobacteriaceae > Mesorhizobium > Mesorhizobium sp. WSM4935. Next base: position 2,904 of record NZ_JARTVR010000013.1, read on the forward strand.
CCGGCCAAGCCTTGCAGGCGCGTGCAGCGGCGACGGCGTCGCGGATGTCCTTGCGATTACCGAGGCCAACCTCGCCGGCAAGCTTCCCCTTGGCAGTGGCGACGGCAAGCGAATAGTTGCCGTCCGGCCGCACCTGCTTGCCGCCGATGAACAGCTTTGCCGTGCGGTCGATTGCCGTGCCGTCGGCCTGCTCGACCGGCTGGGCCGAGCCGGCTGCGGCCGGCTTGACGACAGGCCCGACCGGCAGCTTCGCCGCCAGATACTCGAACATGCCTTCGCGGCCGCCGTCGCGGCCAAAGCCGCTTTCGCGATAGCCGCCGAAGCCGCAGGCGGCGTCGAACATGTTGGTGCCGTTGACCCAAACGACGCCTGCTTTCAGTTGCGGAGCAACGTACAAGGCAAGGTTGACGTTCTCGCTCCACACCGAGGCAGCAAGGCCGTAGCGCGTGTTGTTGGCAAGCTCGATCGCTTCCTCGGTGTTGCGAAAGCTCATGGTCGCCAGCACCGGTCCGAACACCTCCTCCTGCGCCAGAATATTAGCCGGCGAAACACCTGTCGCCAGCGTCGGCAGATGATAATACCCTGTGGTCGGCACGGCAGCGTCCGGCTGCCAGCACACCGCGCCCTGCTTCGCCCCCTCGGCGATCAGGCCTCTGACGCGATCGAGCTGGGTGCGATCGACCAGTGGGCCGATATCGGTGTTCTTGTCGAGCGGGCTGCCGACGCGCAGCCGGCTCATCCTAACCTTGACCTTGGCGATGAAGGCCTCCGCTACACCCTCCTGCACAAGCAGGCGCGAGCCGGCGCAGCAAACCTGGCCCTGGTTGAACCAGATGCCGTCGACCAGCCCTTCGACGGCGCTGTCGAGGTCGGCATCCTCGAAGACGATGAAGGCCGACTTGCCACCGAGCTCCAGCGACAGTTTTTTCCCTGAACCGGCCGTCGCCTTGCGGATGATCTTGCCGACTTCGGAGGAGCCGGTGAAGGCGATCTTCTGGACGTCAGGATGGTTGACGATGGCAGCACCCGCCTCAGGCCCGCCCTGGACGATGTTGACGACGCCTTTCGGCACGCCCGCACGCTCGCAGATCTCGGCGAACAGGATGGCGGTGAGGGGCGTGAATTCGGCAGGCTTCAGCACCACCGTGCAACCGGCGGCCAAAGCCGGCGCGATCTTCCAGGCCAGCATCAGCAGCGGGAAATTCCACGGGATGACCTGGCCGACGACGCCGACCGGCTTGTGGTCGGGAAAATCTTTCTCCAGCGTCTGCGCCCAGCCGGCATGATGGGTGAAGTGGCGGATCGCCAGCGGCACGTCGATATCGCGGCTCTCGCGGATCGGCTTGCCGTTGTCGATCGATTCCAACACCGCGAACAGACGCTGGTGGCGCTGCATGGCGCGGCCGATGGCGTAGAGCACTTTCGCTCTGGCATAGCCCGAGCTGGCGCTCCATTTCGGCAGCGCCTTGGCCGCCGCCGCGACCGCGGCGTCGATGTCGGCGGCGCCCGCATCCGAGACCTTGGCGAGCAGCTTGCCGGAGGAAGGCTCGCTGGTGTCGAAGGTCTTGCCGCCGGCGGCTGCCTTCCAGGCGCCGTCGATGAACAGCGCTTTTGAGAAATCACGTCCCGCGAGCCAGGCATCGGCCTCGTTGCGGGCTTCCGGCGCCGGGCCATAATCCATGGCGTGATAGCGTTCGAGGATATTCATGGGGCGCCTCCTTTACCCTCCCACTTGTGGGGAGGGTCGATCGGCAGAGCCGATGGGGTGGGGGTAAACGATTAGCGGATTGGTGCATTTGACAGGTCGATTTGTTTTTTGGCCCCCACCCCGCCGCTCCGCGGCGACCCTCCCCACAAGGGGGAGGGTGGGTGCTAGGCCATCGCGTGGCGGTGGTTGGCCGAATAGTGACCGGTCAAATGATGTTCGAGCTGGCGTTCGATGTCGGTGAGCAGGCTGGAGGCGCCGAAGCGGAACAGCTCCGGTTCCAGCCAGGGCCGGCCGAGTTCTTCCTTCATCAGCACCAGCCAGTCGAGCGAGGCCTTGGCGGTGGAAATGCCGCCGGCCGGCTTGAAGCCGATGAGATAGCCGGTTTCCTCGAAATAGGCGCGGATGGCGCGCACCATGGCGAGGCCGACGGGCAGCGTGGCGTTGACGCTTTCCTTGCCGGTCGAGGTCTTGATGAAATCGGCGCCGGCCATCATCGCCACCATGGAGGCAAGCATGACATTGCGCAGCGTGGAAAGGTCGCCGGTGCCGAGGATGACCTTGAGATGGGCGTCGCCGCAGGCGGCCCGCATCGCGACGATCTCGTTGAACAGCTCGCGCCATTTGGCGCCGTAGACCAGGCCGCGCGGAATGACGACATCGATCTCGTCGGCGCCGTCCTTCACCGAGGCCTCGATCTCCTGCAGGCGAGTCGAGAGCGGGGCAAGGCCGTGCGGGAAGGCGGTGGATACGGCGGCAACATGGATGCCGGTGCCGCGCAAGGCGTCGACCGCGGTGGCGACGAAGGGATGATAGACGCAGACCGCCGCCGGGCGAATGGTTTCGCCTGATATGCCGAGACCCTCGACGATATCGCGACGCAACGGGTTGATCGCCTTGGCGCAGAGCCGGCGCACGCGCTCGTCGGTGTCGTTGGAGTTCAGCGTGGTGAGGTCCATGCAGGCAATGGCACGCAAGAGCCAGGCGGCCTGGTTGTCGGCCTTGATCGAGCGCCGCTTGGTGAGCGTCGCGACGCGACGCTCCAGCGCCGAGCGATTGACGCTGCGCACCGATTCCAGGAAGCCGAGATCGAGCTTCATGCCGGGGTTGCGGGCAATGCCATGTTCCAGCGGCACCGGCGTGTTGGCGGCGGCGCGCGCCGGCAGCGGCATCACCTTGGACGCGCCTGCGCCAGCCTCGCGGATCGTGCTCATCTCCTGCCCTTCCATTCAGCGACCTCAGCCGAAGATAACCCGTGAAGCGATGCTTCACGAGTCCTTCAAAGGCTCATAGCGGAAAAAGGCGGCAAATGCAGTAGATTTTTGACCGTATGGTCAAAACGCGGAAGACGCGCGCCCTCAGCCGACGAAGGCACGCTCGACGACGAAGCTTGCCGGGTGGCTCAAGGAACCTTCCTGGAAGCCGAGGCTTTCGGCGAGTTCCTTGACGTCCTTCAGCATGTGCATCGAGCCGCAGATCATGATGCGGTCGGTCTCGGGATTGAGCTTCTCGATGCCAAGGTCGGAATAGAACTTGCCTGAGCCGATCAGCGCGGTGATGCGGCCCATGCGCGCCGATTCCTCGCGGGTCGTCGAATTGTAGAGCGTGACACGGCCGCCGGTCAGCTCACCGATCAGCGGGTCGCTCTCGAGCCCGGCCACCAGCTCCTGGCCATAGGTGAGCTCGGCATTGTCGCGGCAGGTGTGGGTGAGGATGACCTCGTCGAACTTTTCGTAGGTATCGGGATCGCGCAGCAGGCTGGCGAAAGGCGCGATGCCGGTGCCGGTCGAGATCATGATCACGCGCTTGGCGGGCGTCAGCGCGTCCAGCACCAGCGTGCCGGTCGCCTTCTGGCGCATGATGACGGTGTCGCCGATCTCAATCTTCTGCAGCTCGGAAGTCAGCGGACCGTCCGGCACCTTGATCGAGAAGAATTCGAGCTCGTCGTCCCAGGCGGGGCTTGCGACCGAATAGGCGCGAAAGATCGGCTTCTCGGCATTGGGCAGGCCGATCATGACGAACTCGCCGGAGCGGAAGCGCAGCGACTGCGGGCGGGTGATGCGGAAGGAGAACAGCCGGTCGGTATAGTGCTTCACCGACACCACGGTCTCGGCATAGACATTGGCGGGAATCGGAAACTGCAGCGGCTTGGCGCCGGCGACGTTCAACGCGGATGTCGTGTTCATTCCAGCCCAACTTTCCGGCCCAGACGGAACGCACCGGGCGCCAAATTTCTCCTGCGCGTCCGAACGGTCAGGTTCCGAGGCGCTCCTCACACACTGCCAAGCGGTAAGCTATTGTGTCGGGAATTTATTAGTATACAAATGATCTTGAGGTCAAGATGGCGACGTAAAACGCCTTTCCAAACCGAGGTATATCCGTAGTCCTGGTATTTCGGGTTTCGGCAATGAATGAGAAATTTTCGGCGTCGGCCGGAAGCGTCGTGGCTGGCATCGATGTCGGCGGAACCTTCACCGATCTGCTTTTGATCGACGGCAAGGCGGGCGGCAAGGTGCATATCGCCAAGACGCCGACCACGGTGGAAAACCAGGCCTTCGGCGTGGTCGCCGCGCTTGGCGCGACCGGCTTTCCGATCGACGGTATCGACCTCATCGTTCACGGCACGACGACCACCACCAACGCCGTGCTGGAACGCCGCCTGGCGCGGACCGGCATGATCACCACGCGCGGCTTTCGCGACGTGATCGAGCTTGGCCGCCGCACAAGGCCGCAGGCCTATGGCATGACAGGCACGTTTGTCCCCGTCATTCCCCGCGACCTTCGGCTCGAAGTGTCGGAACGGGTCGAGGCGTCCGGCGCCGTGCGCATTCCACTTGACGAAGCCGAGATGCGCGATGCGGTGAAGAAGCTGCTCGCCGCGGGCTGCGAGTCGCTGGTCATCCACTTCCTGCATTCCTACGCCAACCCGTCGCATGAGCAGCGCGCCGCCGAGATCGCGGCAGAGCTCTGGCCGAACGGGCACATCACCACCGGACATGCGCTGCTTTCGGAGGCGCGCGAGTTCGAGCGCGGCGTGACGGCCGCCGTCAATGCCTCGGTGCAGCCGATTCTGGAGCGCTATATCGAGCGGTTGCGCAAGGAACTGGCGGCAAAAGGCTACGCGCGCGACTTCCTGATCATGAACGGCAATGGCGGCATGATCTCGGCCCGCTTCGTCACGCTGGAATCGGCCAAGACCGTGATGTCCGGTCCCGCCTCCGGGGTGATCGCCGCCGCCTATACCGGAAAACGCGCCGGCTTCGGCAACCTCGTCACCTATGACATGGGCGGCACCTCGACCGACGTGGCGCTGATCCGCAATGCCGAGCCCGCCGTGTCGAATGAGATCGAGATCGAATATGCGATGCCGATCCATGTGCCGATGGTGGCGGTGCACACGGTCGGCGCCGGCGGCGGCTCGATCGCGCGCGTCGATGCGGCCGGGCTGATACAGATCGGCCCTGAAAGCGCCGGCGCAAACCCGGGCCCGATCTGCTACGGGCGCGGCGGCACGGAGCCGACCATCACCGACGCCAATCTGGTGCTCGGCCGCCTGGCGCCGAAGAAGCTGCTCGCGGTCGACAATCCGGTCACGGTCGAGCGCGTGACCGGTGTTTTCGAAGACAAGATCGGCAAGCGCAGTGGTCTCTCCGGCGTCGAAGCCGCGGGCGCCGTGCTCAGGCTCGGCAACATGAAGATGGCGGGCGCGATCCGCATGGTGTCTGTCTCGCGCGGCCATGACCCGCGCGATTTCGCGCTGTTCGCCTTCGGCGGCGCCGGACCGCTGCATGCGACGGCGCTTGCCCGCGAGCTCGGCCTGCCGCGCGTGCTTGTACCGGCGCGGCCAGGCATCACCAACGCGCTCGGCTGCGTCGTCGCCGATTTGCGCCACGACTTCGTCAACACGATCAACCAGCCGGTTAAGCTGCTCGATGAAGCCTCGCTTCACGAGGTATTGGAACGGCACCGTAACGAAGGCGAGGCGCTGATCGCTAAGGAAGCGGTGAAGCCGGACGCGATCCGCGTCACCCATTCGGCCGACATGCAGTTCGTCGGCCAGACGCATATCATCAATGTGCCGCTGCCCTCCTCCTCGGTTTCACGAGAAACGCTGCAGGAATTGTTCGAAAAGGCCTATTTCGCCCGCTTCAAGGTCGAGCTGCCGGAAATCCGCGCCAACCTCGTCAATCTCAACACCTCCGTCACCGGCGTGCGGCCGCAGATCGATCTGTCGCGGCTGATCGACCCTGCAGGACGGGCGGCGACGCTCGAGGAGGCGCGGCGCGAAATCCGGCCGGTCTGGTATAATGGGCACTGGCACGACACGCCGGTCTATGCCCGCGAAAAGCTGCCGCTGGACGCCGTCATCGAAGGCCCCGCGATCCTGGAACAGATGGACGCCACCACGGTGCTGGAGCCCGGCGACCATGCGCGCTCGGACGCCGACGGCAACATCATCATCGACATCGGCGAGGCTTGAAATGGCAAAGCTCGACACGATCACGCTTTCGGTGCTGCAGGCCGCCCTGCAGCAGGTCTGCGACGAGATGGACCTGACGTTTTCCCGCGCGGCCTTCTCGCCGGTCATCGCCGAAGCCAACGACCGTTCCGACGGCATCTATTCGGCGGTCGACGGCTCGCTGATTGCGCAAGGCAGCCAGGGCCTGCCGGTGTTCGTCGGCGTCATGCAATATTCGACCAAGACGGTGATCGAGATGATCGCCGACGGCCGCTGCGTGCCACCGGAACCGGGCGACATCTACATCGTCAACGATCCCTATCTCGGCGGCACGCATCTGATGGATGTGCGCTTCGTCATGCCGGTCTATCGCGGCGGCAAGATCTTCTGCTGGCTGTCCAACACCGGACACTGGCCGGATATCGGCGGCTCGGTGCCGGGCGGCTTTTCGGCCTCGGCCACCGCCGTCGAGCAGGAAGGTCTGCGGCTGCCGCCGGTAAGGCTGTTCAAGAGGGGCGTGCTCGATCCAGAGATCTACGCCATCATCTGCTCGAACATCCGGGTCGCCGACCAGCGCATTGGCGATATCCGCGCGCAGGCCGCCGCACTGCTGATCGGCCAGGACAGGCTCAATGAAATTCTCGATCGTTACGGTGACGAAACCGTCGTCGAGGCGATCGCGGAGCTACGCCGCCGCGCCGCCGAGCAGATGCGCGCCTCGATCGCTGTCATACCGGACGGTGTCTATCGCTCGCAGGCCTTCGTCGATTCCGACGGTGTGGTCAATGAGCCGCTGACGATCAATCTCGCCGTCGAGAAGAGGGGCGACACGCTGACCTTCGATTTTGCCGGCTCATCGAAACCGTGCGCCGGACCAATGAACAGCGTTCTCGCGACGACCCTGTCGTCGGTCTATCTCGCCATGCGCCATATCTTTCCGGAGGTGCCGATCAGCGCCGGCGCCTTCGAGCCGCTGATCGTCAAGCGGCCGGAAGGCACGTTCCTTGACGCGAAATATCCGCGCCCCGTCTCCGGTTGCGCGGCGGAGGTTTCGCAGCGCATCGCCGAGGCCGTGTTCGCCGCGATGGTGCAGGCGCTGCCGGATAAGGTGACGGCGGCGCCCGCCGGCTCCAGCGGCAATTTCGCGCTCGGCGGCAACGATCCGGCGCGCGGGCGCGACTATGTGATGTACCAGATCTCGGGCGGCGGCTACGGCGGCAATGCCGGCCATGACGGGTTGAGCAATGGCTGCTCGACCATCGGCATTTCGAAATCGCCGCCGGTCGAGATCATGGAGCAGGCGTTCCCGGTGCTCTACCGGCATTACGCGCTGCGCGAGGGCTCGGGCGGCGCGGGAAAACATCGCGGCGGCTTCGGGCTCGCCTATGAAGTCGAGATCCTGCGCGGTGAAGCCCGCGCGTCCTTCGTCATGGATCACGGCCGCTTCGGCCCGCAGGGCGCGCTCGGCGGCAAGGACGGCGCGCCGAACAGCGTGACCGTGTTCCGGGACGGCGAAGCCCATGTGCCGCCGCATCTTTCCAAGGAACAGGACATCGCGCTCAAAGCCGGCGACCGCGTGCGGGTCGGCACGCCGGGCGGCGGCGGTTATGGCGATCCGCGCGAGCGCGATCCAAGGCAGGTCGCCGAGGATGTCAGGCTCGGCTACTATACGGCCGAGCAGGCCGGGGAGATGTTCGGGGTGGAGCTGCCAGCGGACGGGCGTGGCAATAGGCCAAACGCCTAAGTCGAGTTCCTAAAGATGCCATCCCGCCGAGCCTAACCTTCACGCCAGCTTCGCCAGCAGCCGCAAGAAGGTCGCGGCTTCCTTGGCGGTGAGCGGCGCCAGCGTCTCCTCGGTGATGGTGCGCGCCAGCGGGATCAGCCGCTCGATCGCTTCGCGGCCTTCAGCCGTGAGATTGACCAGCAGCCGCCTTTTGTCGACTTCGTGCTTGGCAAGCTCAACCAGGCCGCGCGCCTTCAGCCGGTCGATGACGCCCTTTACGGTCGCGGCATCCATGGCGATCAGCGTTCCCAGCTGGTTCTGCGAGGTCTCGCCGATATCGTAAAGCTTGGCCAAGGCGGCGAATTGCGGCGGCGTCAGGTCGCCAATATGCGAGGCGAAGATCGAGACATGGCGCTGATGCGCCTTGCGCAGGATGAAGCCGACCTGGTCCTGCAGGTGGTAGTTGTTCTCGTCGCCGTCTTCGGCCTCGACCAGCCGCAGCAGATTGTCCTCGCCGCTCATCTGAGGCCGTCCCATGCCTTGATGTCCTCCGCCGCCAGGCCGCCCATGCGGTTGTGGACGCGCGGACCGCAGGTCATGGCGAGGCAGAACAGGATCTCGTCCGGACGCGGGCCGTCGCTGATGCCGACCTCCATGGCGTCGAAATGGCTGCGCACATAGGCGGCGTTGATGTGGCCGAGCGGCACGTCGAGCTTTGACCCGAAGGCGCCGACCTTCTTGGCCGAGGGCACGATCGCCTTGGCGCCGCCGAGGCGCTCGCGCATGGCGTAGCCGCCCGGCACGTGCCATAGCGCGCCGTGCTCCAACTCGCCCGCCGTGCCGACGATGGCGCCCTTGCCATAGCCGTCGATCCTCTTCACATCGCCGCCAAGTGCTGTAATCAGCCTGTCCGAGAGCAGAAGCCCGAGCGGCTTCAGATCCTCCATCGCGCCCTGCAAATCCTCGACATAGCGGCCGGCAAAAGGATTTTTCACGAGCGCCATGGCAGCGGCGCGCAGGCGCGGCTCTTTGGCCGCGGGTCCGCCCTCGTGGAAAATTTCCTCGGTCAGAACCGCGATTTTGCGGATCGGAAACTCAGGCATCGGCAAATTCCTCCTGTGCATGCTTATTGGGCGCAGCGAGCGTCACCGAGCCACTGATGCGGGCCTCGCCCGCCAGAAACAGCGCCGAGGCGGTGACCAGGCCGCGCCGGCGAAAATCTTCGGCGACGGCAAGGCCGTTGTCCAGCGCCCGCGCCACCTCGGCGGCGCCAAGCGCGCCGACGCTTTGCGTCACCAGTAGCTCACCGAGATCGCTGTCGGGCGCCAGATCGCGCGCGGACACACGTTCGATCGCCGGGTGGCCCGGCAGGTCGACGGCGTTGGCAATCAGCGTCGCCGCGGCGTCGGCCTCCGCGCCGGTGCGCGCAAGAACGGTGACGGCATCGGCAATGCCCAGCGAAAACGACCGGCCGCGCCAGCCGCTGGTGGCGACGCCGCGCACACCATCTTCGGAGCGGATGGTAACCCGGTCGGCCATGCCATTGCCGGTGCCGGCGATCGCAACCGTCATCGACCTCCCGATGCCAAGATGGAGCGCGCAGTCGCCGCCATTGTTGACGTAAGCGCGGTCGAGGCGGCGGCCGGCGAGCATTGAGCCAAGAATTTCGTCGGCCACCGAACCGGCAACGGCGGCCATCGGCGTGATGAAGCATTCCGCCAACGGCATGACGGCCGCTTCCATGCGGCGGGCCGTTGGGCCCGCAAAATCGCGCGGCGCCAGGAAGAAGGCCGGCAAGCGCAATTCGGGCAGTTCCTCGACCACCTCGATCAGGATCGTCTGAAAGCGGGCGACTGCCTGCTCGTAAGCGGCGCGGCATTCATCCGTTTCACCGAAGGCCTCGACGATCAGATCGATCGGCCCATGGTTGAGATGAAGCCGCCGGCCGTCGGCGAGCCAATGCGCCTGCGGGCCATTCATCATCCAGCACCATTCGCCGCACGCCGCAGCTGCACCAGCGGTGGCCAGGGATTGCCGGCCGGCGCGCCGGTGTTGCTGCGCGGATTGAGATATTCGCCGCCCTTGGCGAGGATATCCTCGACGCTGCGTATCTCGTTCTCATAACCGCCGAGGCGGACATAATCGTCGCGGCGCATGGTGAATTCGATCGGCGCCACAAGTGCCGGGGTCGGTACATAGCCGAAGGCGCCTTCCGGAACGCGGGTGACGTCGACCATCAGCGTGATGCCGCCGCCTGGCCAGACATAGACCGGCGCGCCGCCGACCGTGACATAGGTTTTCAGGCCCTGCACCGATCGGGTGAGGTTGACCGGGTTTTCGGTGACGCCGGCACGCAACGAGCCGCCGGCGCCGCCGATGAACAGAACCGTGCACAGCGCCGGCTCGCAATTGTCCTCGATCAGGCCGACGGATTTTTGCAGCCGCTCGGGGAACGGCTTCTGGATCGGTTTCAACTGGTCGTCGAGCTCGTAATAGGCGAACTGCTCGCCGGTGGTCGAAACCATCAGCAGCGACAGGCCCGGGCGCGCGCCCTTCTTGGCGTTCCAGTCGCCGAGGATCGACAGCGGATCGGAGATCGTCGTGCCGCCCCAGCCGAGCCCGGGTTCCGATACCTTGAAATAGCGGCCGGGCGTCGAGCGGCGACCGATGATCTTTATGCCCGTATCCTCCCAGCCCAGCACCTTGCCGGCCTGATGCTCGGACACGACACCCGTGATGTGGTCGTCGACCACCACCACCTCGTCGACCAGCCCGCGCCATTGCGTGGCGAACATGCCGATGGTGGCCGAGCCGCAGCCGACGCGCATGCGGTGCTCGACCTTGCCGTCGATGACCGGCGCCTTGCCGGCCTCGACGATGACCGTCGCGCCGCCATCGATGGTGAGCTCGACCGGCTTCCTGTTGCAGAGATTGAGCAGCGCGTCGCAAGTGGCACGGCCTTCCTGCTTGGAGCCGCCGGTCAGGTGATGGACGCCGCCGAGCGACAGCATCTGCGAGCCATACTCGCCGGTGGTGACATGGCCGATCGCCTCGCCTTGTGCGCGTACCGTCGCCGTCTCGTCGCCGATGTGGCGGTCGGTGTCGATCTTCACCTTGACACCGCAATAGGAGAAGATGCCTTCGGTGACGACGGTGACGAGATCGACGCCCTCGACTTCCTGGCTGACGATGAAGGGCGCCGGCTTATAATCCGGATAGGTGGTGCCGGCGCCGATCGCCGTGACGAAACGCCTTCCGGTGTTGACCAGTTCGCCGTTCCAGGCTTCGCCCTCGGCGACGAACGGCACGACCGAGCCACCGGTCTCGGCCGTATGGTCGAGGATGGTCAGCGGATCCATGCGCACGATGCGGCCGCCGATATTGCCGTAGCGGTCGCAGGCGCCGGTGCGGCCGTCGGCGATGTAGCACATGACCGGGCAGGCATCGCAGCGGATCTTTTCCGCCACCTGCTTCTCGCCGGGATCATGGGTTTCGAAACGTTCGGCAAGCTCGCTCATCGGCGCGCCTCCTTCTCGCGGATCGCCGCCAGGATGCGGCTCGGCGTCGCCGGCACCTTGGTGACCAGAACACCCGTGGCATGGCGGATGGCGTTTAGGATCGCCGGCGCCGTCGGGATCAGCACATGCTCGCCCAGACCCTTGGCGCCAAACGGCCCTTCGGGATCCGGAACCTCCACCAAAATGTGCTCGACCGGCGGCACGTCGCCGATGGTCGGGATGAGGTAATCGTGCAGATTCTCGGTGCGGCCGGGGATATATTCCTCCATCAGTGCCATGCCGATGCCTTGCGCGATGCCGCCCTCGATCTGGCCCTCGACCAGCAGCGGATTGATCGCCTTGCCGACGTCATGCGCGGCGGTGATCTTGATCAGCCTCACGGTGCCGAGCTTAAGGTCGACCTCGAGCTCGGCGATCTGCGCGCCATAGCCGTAGACCGCGTAAGGCTTGCCCTGGCCCTTGGCGTCGAGCGGCAGCGTTGGCGGGTCGTAGGTTTCTTCCGCAACGAAAACCAGGCCATCGCCATCAACCTTCAGCGCCGCGAGATCGATGCGCCGCACCGCGTCGCCCTCGCAGATGGAGATGCTGGCGCCATCGAGAACGATCGTCGCGTGCTCCGAGACATTGGCGAAGCGCAGGATTTTCTCGCGCAACGCGCGGCCGGCCTTCTCGGCCGCCTTGCCCGTCACAAAAGTCTGGCGCGACGCGGATGTTTTGCCGGCATCGGGCGTAATGGCGGTGTCGGCACTCTTCAGCTTGAACCTGTCCAGCGGCAGGCCGAGCGCGTCGGCGCAGATCTGGGCGATAACCGTGTTGGAGCCCTGGCCGATGTCGACCGCGCCCTGGTGCAGGACGACCTCGCCCGAGGCCGAGATGCCGACCTTGATGGTCGAGGGATTGGGCAGCGAGGTGTTGCCGCAGCCATACCAGCAGGAGGCGATGCCGACGCCGCGCTTGCTTGCGCCATGGCTCTCATTGAACGCCTCCGCCTCCGACAGCGCGCGCGCCCAGTGCGGCTGAAGCTTCTCCAGGCATTCGCCGATGCCGACACCCGATTCCAGGCGCTGGCCGGTGACCGTCTCGCAGCCGTCGCGCAAGCAGTTCTTCAGGCGGAAATCGAGCCGGTCGATACCGAGCTTGCCGGCGAGCTCGTCATAGAGCGTCTCCTGCATGATGGTCGCTTGCGGCACGCCGAAGCCGCGGAAGGCGCCGGCGATCGGCCCGTTGGTGTGGATGGCATAGCCCGTCGCCCGGTAGTTTGGCGTGAGGTAAGGACCAGAGGCATGCACCGGCACGCGATTGGCGACAGTCGGGCCCCAACTGGCATAAGCGCCGGTGTTGAAATCGCCTTCGAAGACCATGCCGATGACGCGGCCTTCGGCATCGGCGCCGATCGTCGCCTTCATCTCGGCGGGATGGCGCTTGGTGGTCGACATCATCGATTCGTTGCGTGTGTAGGCAAGCGCGGCCGGCCGCCCCGTCTTCATCGCCACAAGGCCGATCAGCGGCTGCAGCGAGACATCGAGCTTCGAGCCGAAGCCGCCGCCTGTGGCGGTCGGCACGATGCGCACCTTCTCGACGGGAAGGCCCAGCACCTTGGCGGTGTCGTCGCGGTCCATATAGGGTGCCTGCGTGCAGGCGACGACGACCAGCGTGTCGCCGTCCATGTAAGCGTAGCCGGCTTCCGGCTCGATATAGGCATGCTCGACGAAGGAGGTCTCGATGGCGCCCGAGACCGTGGCCGCTGCTGCGGCGAGCGCTCCTTCCGGATCGCCGCGCTCGACATAGCCGGAGGTGAGCAGGTTCGCCGGCCGGTGCGAATGGATCAGCGCGGCACCTTCGGCCTTCGCCTCGCCGGGCTGCAGCAGATGCGGCAGCTCGGTCCAGGTGATCGGGAAATCCGTCAGGTCTAGGTCAAGGATGGCTTCGCGCTCACCCGCCACCAGCGCCACCGCCTCGCCGCGCAGACGGACAAAACCCTCGGCCAGAGCCGGTTGGTCGGCGAAGGGGCCGATGACGCCGAAACAGTTCTTGCCCGGAATGTCCCTGGCGGTGAAGACGCCGGCGATGCCGGGACGGACCTTTGCCCAGGCGTCGAGGTCGCCGAAGTTGAAGCGGGCATGATAATGCGGCGAGCGGACGACAAGCACCGCCAGCGCGTCGGCAGGAAAGGAGTCGCCACCGAACTTCTCGTCACCGGTGACTTTCGGCACGCCGTCGAGCCGGATCGGCGAGGCGCCGACGGCGCGGCCCGCTTTCGGCAGGCGAAGGTCGAGGTTACCGTCGAACCGAGGAGGTTGGCGCTGCCCCTCACCCTTACCATCTCCCCGTAAGGACGGGGAGAGGGGAATCGCCGCAGTTGGAGCGCGTCCCTTCTCCCCGTCTCTATACGGGGAGAAGGTGCCGGTAGGCGGATGAGGGGCAGCGCCGTCCGTCGGTGATTCGCACCGAGCAGCATCCATGACAGCCGCAATGATCTTGCGATACCCCGTGCAGCGGCAGAGCACGCCGCCCAGCGCATCCTGCGTCTCGGCTTCGCTCGGGGTGGGGTTGCGCTCCAAAAGCGCGGTGGCCGCGACCAGCAGGCCAGGCGTGCAGATGCCGCATTGCGCGGCGCCATGCTCCAGGAACGACGCCTGCAGGGCCGAAAGCCGGCCATTGGCAAGTCCCTCGACAGTGGTGACGGATGCGCCGACCACCGAGGCTGCCGGCATCAGGCAGGCGCAGACCGGATTGCCGTCGACCAGCACCGTGCAGGCGCCGCAATCGCCGGCATCGCAGCCGACCTTGGTGCCGGTCAGCCGCAACTCGTCGCGCAGAACCTGCGATAGCCTCCGGACCGGCGGCACCGAAACGCTGACGGCCGCGCCATTGACCTCGAAGGCGATGTCGGCGCGTTCGATGCCGGACTGGGCCATGCCGGATTGGGCCGTGCTCATGCCGCCACCTTGCCTTGATCAAGCCCGACGGCACCGCGCACGGCGCGGACGACGATCTCGCGCGCCGCTTGCTCCCGGTATTCGGCGCTGCCGCGCACATCGGCGATCGGTGACAGTTCATCGAACGGCGCCGACAGCACCGCATCGGCAAGCGCCTCATCGATCGGACGCCCGCGCAGGGCCGCCTCGACGCCGGCAAGACGGCGGGCGACCGCCGAGCAGGAGCCGACGGCAATCGCCGCTTCGGCGACGGCGCCATTCTCAACCACGAGCCGCGCCGCCGCCATGGCGATCGAGATGACGAGATAGCGCCGGGCGCCGAGCTTGACGAAGGCCGAGGCGCCGGCCGCGGAACGCTTCGGCACGCGAATGGCGGTGACCATTTCGCCCGGCTGCAGCGCCGTGCAGCGATTGCCGAGAATGAACGCGTCGAGCGGCAGGTGACGGGTGGCGTCTACGGAACGCAATTCGACATCGGCGTCGAGCGCCAGCAGTGCCGGCACGCCATCCGCTGCCGGCGAGGCGTTGCAGAGATTGCCGGCAACGGAAGCGACATTCTGGATCTGCACGGAACCCACCTCGCGCGCGGCTGCCTTGAGCGCGTCGAACGCCGCCGGCAGAGGGTGCCGGACAATGTCGGTCCAGGTCGTGCGGGCGCCGATCCGCCAATGCTCACCTGCCTCCGCGATGCCGCGCAGTTCGGCGAGACCGTTGATGTCGAGGACGTTGTCGCGGAACGGCTTCGCGCCCTGCGCCGGGTAGAAATCCGTGCCGCCGGCGAGAATGCGCCAGCGATCCTCGCCAAGCAGAGCGAGCGCCTCGTCGACCGTGGTGGGTTTCGCGTAACGGATCACGCTCTGCCTTCCAGAACCTTTCCAGAAACGGACCATTCCCACTTGGCCCTCCCAAAGCACTGACCTTGGGCTTTCTGCCGGTTCGCACCGGTCAAATTCATTCGTATGCAAATGATATCAGGCGGGCCGGAATTGTCAAAGCCGGAGTTGGCGCCGCGAAGACCTGAACGCGATTGTTATGGCGCCGGAGGTTGACGCCGCCGGCCATCTGGTCAAGGTTCCCTCTCTGGTCGCGTCAGCGGCTTTTGACTGCAGCCCCCAAAGCCGAACCAGGGGGGGCCGAACCAGAGGGCCGACCGAGAGGGCCGAACGAGAGGAAGCCGCATGGCCGAAGAAGCGCTCATCGTCATCGACCTGCAGAACGATTTTTGCCCGGGCGGCGCGCTGGCGGTCGCCGGCGGCGACGAGATCGTGCCTTTGGTCAACGATCTGATCCGGCGCAGCGAGCATGTGATCCTGACGCAGGACTGGCATCCGGCCGGACATTCGAGCTTCGCCTCCAGCCATCCCGGCAAGCAGGCGTTTGAAACCATCGAGATGCCTTACGGGCCGCAGACGCTATGGCCGGACCATTGCATCCAGGGCAGCCTCGGTTCCGATTTCCATTCCGGACTTGCCTGGACTAAGGCGGAGCTGGTGATCCGCAAGGGATTCCGCACCGCGATCGACAGCTATTCGGCCTTCTTCGAGAACGACCACACGACGCCGACCGGCCTTGGCGGCTATCTCAAGGAGCGCGGCATCGACGCGATCACGCTGGTTGGGCTGGCCACCGATTTCTGCGTCGCCTTCTCGGCGCTCGATGCCATCAAGCAGGGCTTCAGGACGACCGTGCGGCTCGATGCCTGCCGCGGCATCGACCTCAACAGCTCGGTCGAGGCGATGCTGAAGCGCATGCGCGAAGCCGGCGTGATGCTCGAAGATCGTCCGGCGGATTGACCGGACTGTGGGATATCGAGGCGGCTTCTCGATCTCGATGAGCAGCTTGACCGCCGGCCTGATCGCTGCGGCCCTGATCGCATTTGCGCAGCCGGCGCTCGCCGCCGAAATTCACGAACTGCCGGGCGCCGCCATGTCGCTGTGGTGGGGGCTACCCTTTGCCGGCCTGCTGTTGTCGATCGCGACGGGGCCGCTGCTTTTCCCGCATGTGTGGGAACATCACTATGGCAAGATCACCGCTGCCTGGGCTGCGCTGGTGGTCGTGCCGCTGGCGGTCGTCTTCGGCCTTCCTTCGGCAGGCGAAGCGGTGCTGCACACGCTGCTCACCGAATATCTGTCCTTCATCATCCTGTTGTTCGCGCTCTACACGATCTCGGGCGGCATCCTGCTTGCCGGCAACATCCACGGAACCCCGCTCACCAATGCCGGCCTGCTGCTCATCGGGGCGCTGCTTGCCTCGGTCATCGGCACGACCGGCGCCTCGATGATCCTGATCCGGCCGATGCTGCGCGCCAACGACAACCGGCCGTTCAATGCCCATGTCGTGATCTTCTTCATCTTCCTGGTCTCCAACATCGGCGGCTCGCTGACCCCGCTCGGCGATCCGCCCTTGTTCGTCGGCTTCCTGCGCGGGGTCGACTTCTTCTGGACGACCGCGAATTTGTGGCGCGAGACGCTGTTCACCGGCGGCCTGGTGCTCATCGTCTTCCTGGCGCTCGACATCGTGCTGCATCGTCGCGAGGGCGGCATGCCGAAGATCAAGGACCCGACGCCGGACACGAAAGTGCGCCTGCGCGGCCTGGCCAATTTGCCGCTGCTGGCCGGCGTGATCGGCGCGATCCTGCTTTCGGCAAGCTGGAAGCCGGGCGTCAGCATCCCGATCCTCGGCGTCGGCCTCGAGCTGCAGAACCTGGTGCGCGACGCCATCATCCTGGCGCTGGCCTTCCTGTCGCTCAAGGTCTCGTACAAGAGCCACAGGGAGGCGAACGGCTTCACCTGGGGGCCGATCGCCGAGGTGGCGAAACTCTTTGCCGGCATCTTCATCTGCATCGTGCCGGTCGTCGCCATTTTGCGGGCCGGCCATGACGGCACGCTGGCGCCGCTGGTGGCGCTTGTCACCTCCGCCGACGGCCGGCCCAACGATCTCGCCTATTTCTGGCTGACCGGGGCACTGTCTTCCTTCCTCGACAACGCGCCGACCTATCTGGTGTTCTTCGAGCTTGCCGGCGGCGAGGCGCACCACCTGATGACGGAAGCCGCCTCGACGCTTGCCGCGATCTCGGCCGGCGCCGTGTTCATGGGCGCCAACACCTATATCGGCAACGCGCCGAACTTCATGGTCTTCGCCATCGCCAGGCATCGTGGCTTCAAGATGCCTGGCTTCTTCGGCTATATGGCGTGGTCCGGCCTGGTGCTGTTTCCGACGTTTTTGATTGCCGGGTTTTTGTTTTTCTAACCGACGCCGACATACCGCCGCACTGCGGACGGATCCGCCCGCAACGCCTCGACATCGACCGTCTCGCGGTTGCGGCCGTTCTCGATGAAGCAAACCCGATCCGCCACCGACAGCACGGCATCGACACGCTGCTCGACCAGGATGGTCGAAACCCCGAACTGGCGCAGCTTCGCCACCGTCTCGCGGATCATGGCGATCATCGACGGCATCAGCCCTTCGGTCGGCTCGTCGAGCAGGAGCACTTGCGGCTCGAGGCAGAGCGCGCGGGCCATCGCCAGCATCTGCTGCTCGCCGCCGGACAGCGTGCCCGAACGCTGCTTCAGCCGCTCCCCGAGCAAAGGGAAGAGATCGAGGACGTTGTCACGCGTCTGCTTGCCCTTGCCGCGCGCCATCAAGCCGATCTCGATGTTCTCCGCCACGCTCATGTCGGCAAACAATCGCCTGCCCTGCGGCACATAGGCGACGCCGGCCTTCGGCACGTCATGCGCGGCAAGCCCGGTCAGTTCCTTGCCGTCGAGCTTGATCGAGCCGGCAGCCGCCGGGACCAGCCCCATGATCGCCTTCAGCGTCGTCGTCTTGCCGGCGCCGTTGCGGCCAAACAGGCAAAGCACCTCGCCCTTGTTCAAGACGAGGTCGAGGCCGTAGAGCACCTGCACCTCGCCATAGAAGCAGCCCAGCCCGGAAATGGTCAGCAACCCCGGATCAGCCATGGGTCGCTCCGAGATAGGCGTCCTGCACTTGCGTATTGGCGCGGATCTCACCCGGCGTGCCTTCGGCGAGGATCTTTCCCGAGTTGAAGACGGTAATGCGATCGGCAAGCTGCATGACCACCGGCATATTGTGCTCGATCAAAAGCACCGTCGCGTTCCTGGCGATCTCGCGCACCAAAGTGATGAAATTGTCGATCTCGCTATCGGCCAGGCCTTGCGTCGGCTCGTCGAGGATAAGCAGGCGCGGCTTCAGCGCCAGGCCCATCGCCACTTCGAGCAGGCGCTGGTGGCCGTAAGAAAGCTGTCCGGCCAAAGTGCCGGCGCGGTCGGCAAGGCCGGTGCGCTCCAGAGCCGCCATCACGCCGCTCCTCACCTGCCCCTTTGTGCGGCCGTCCGTGAGGGTACGCTGCACAGGCAAGGCGACATTGTCGAAGGCGGTGAGATTGGCGAAGACGCTGGTGATCTGGAACGTATAGGCGACGCCGAGGCGAACCCTTTTGTAAGCCGGCATGGCGGTGATATCGGCGCCGTCGAAGACGACCATGCCGGAGGACGGCCGGATGCGGCCCGAGAGCAGGCTGACGAAAGTGGTCTTGCCGGCGCCGTTCGGGCCGATGATGGCGCGGATCTCGCCCGGCATCAGCGCGAAGTCGACGCCGTCGACGGCGCGCAGGCCGCCGAAATTCCGCGACAGGCCCTTGGTGGTGAGCAGCGGCTTCATGGCAGCCACCCCAGCCAGCGTTCGCGGATGCTGCCCAGGACGCCTTTCGGGAAGAACAGCACCAACAGGATGAGCGCCACGCCGACGATCAGGAGATAGGCGGAGGTGAAGCCGCTGGTGATGTCGGTGACATAATACATGAACAGCGTGCCGATGAGCGGCCCGAGCGTGGTCGCGGCGCCGCCGAGCAGCACCCAGAGCAGCGGCAGGATCGAGTACTGGATCGACGCGAAGCTCGAGCCGACATAGCCGAACAGCAAGGCATAAGCAGCACCGGACGCCGCGCAGATGGCGCCGGAGGCAACGACCGCCGCAAGCTTGTTGGCGACCGTATCGTAGCCCAGCATCTTTGTCCGCTCCTCGTTCTCGCGGATCGCCACCAGCACGCGGCCAAAGCGGGAGCGGACCGTGGCTAAAGTTACGAGCAGAATGATCGAGAAAAGCGCCAGCGCAATCATGTAGCGCACTGTCGGATCGGTCAGGTCAAAGGATGCGCCGCCGATCGCGACCACCCGCGATGCCTGCTGGATGACCAAGCCCTGGTCGCCGCCGGTCCAGGCGGCGAAGTAAAGAATCAGCAGATAGAAGACCTGGGCGAACATCATGGTGACGATCATGAAGGCAACACCCGAAGTGCGCAGCGCGAGCAGGCCGATGACCAAGGCGAGCAGCGCGCCGCAGGCGATCCCGACGACGAAGGCTTCCGGCACGCCCCAGCCGAGATGATAGACGGTCAAGCCAGCGCCATAGAGGCCGGCCGAGAAGAACATGGCGTGGCCGAGGCTGAGCAGGCCGCCATAGCCGAAGAGCAGATTGTAGCCCATGGCGAAGACGGCCAGCGCCATGATGCGGGCGAACAGGCCCTGGTGATAATCGGGCAGGATGAAGTTCAGCGCGAAGAGAAGCGCGATGACGCCGATATGCAGGGCGTAGATCTTTGCCGGCGAAGCATCCCTCATCTGGACGTCGCCCCGAACAGGCCTTGCGGCCGGAACACCAGCACCATGGCGACGACCAGCGTGGCGATGATCTTGGCGAGCGTCGGCGAGAAGAACATCGAGATGATGCCGTCGGAGAGGCCGATCAGGATGGCGGCGACCACGGTGCCGCGGAGCGATCCCAGGCCGCCGATGATGACGACGATGAAGGACAAGAGCAGCGGGTCCTGGCCCATCAGGTAATGCGCCTGGCTGATCGGCACGATCAGCACTGCGGCGATGGCCGCCAGCATGGCGCCGACGGCGAAGACGCCGGCATAGACGCGCTCCACCGGAATGCCGAAGGCCTGCGCGGTCTCGCGGTCATATTGCGTGGCGCGCATGATCAGGCCGATTTTCGTCCGGGTCAGCACCAGCCAGGTGATCACCAGCAGAATGGCGGAAGCGGCGACCACCGACAGCTTGTAGCCGGAATAGCCGAACCACGGCAAAAGGATGCGGTAGCTGAAGGGCGGCTCCACCGGACGCGCTTCCGGGCCGTAGAAGGTCAGCGCCAGCTGCTGGATGATGTAGAGCATGCCGATGGTGGCGACGATGGTGCCTTCAGGATTGTAGTTGAGCCGGCGCAGCACCAGGCGTTCGGCAACGAGCGCGACCAGCCCGACCAGCAAGGGCGCGATCACAAGTGCTGCGACGAAGCCGATCGCTGGATGGCCGGAGATCGCCGTCGACACCGCCCAGGCGAGCACCGCGCCCAGCATGAAGAACTCGCCATGCGCGACATTGACGACGCGCATGACGCCGAATACCAGCGACAGGCCAAGCGCCGTCAGCGCCAGCACAGCGGAGGTGACCAGGCCCTCGAGGGCGGCGAGGAGGAGATGGGGTCCGAAGTGCATCAGCTATGAGACAAGCTCACAGCGCCTGCGTCGTATAATCCCCTTCCGGCTCGTAGAGGCCGTCCTCGATCTTGGTCTTGTGGACAACCTTGAGCTTGCCGCCTTCGACCTTGGAGATGTTCTGGATGCCGAAGCACTGGTGGATCTTGCCGTTGAAGGTCTTCGGACCCTGCGGATGCTCCGGCCCCTCGGCGAATTCCTTCAGCGCTTCGGTCGCCTCGACCAGCTTGGCGCGGTCCTCCGGCCCCTTGTAGCCGGCATCCTCCATCGCCTTCTTGACGACATAGAGCGTCTCCCAGCAGCCGAACATGTGGGCGGCGGTGGACACGTCCTTGGCGTCGCCGACGGCGGCGCCATTGTCGTCGATGCCGACGGCGGCACGGTAGGCCTTCTGCGCGGCGGAATCGTCGGGCTGCGCGTAGCGCGGCGAGCCTTCCCAGAAATGGCTGCCGTCGAGGAATTCGAGGCCCGGGCTGTTGATGTCGACGGCTTCGAGCGAGTCGATGAAGCCGAAGAGCTGCGGCCTTTGCGAACCGTAGAACTCGCCGAGCTCCTTGACGAAGGTGAGCACGGCCGGACCGACCATGACATGGTAGATCACCTCGGTCTCGGCCGGGATCTGCGGGAAGTATTTGGTGAAGGAGCTCTCCGTCGGCGGGATGGCGATCTGCGCGATCACGTCACCACCTTGCGCCTTCAGCGCCGGCGGCAGGTAATCGCGGTGGTCGTAGCCGAAAGCGAAGTCCGGGAAGATCTGCGTCACCTTCTTGCCGGCATTCGCCGCGATCCACGGCGCCATCGACTGGATCTGGCTCTTCACGTCGGTGATGCCGGGCTGGAAGACATAGCGGTTGAGCTTGGTGGAGGCGACGTGATGGCCTTCGCTGACGACGAAATAGGGAATCTTGTTCTCGCCGGCGGCGGGCGCCGAGCCGATCACGACATGCGAAAACAGCGTGCCGAAGACGATGTCGGTCTTGTGCTGCTTGGCGAATTTGTTGACCACCTCGGCGCCGCGGGCCGGATCGGTGCCGTCATCCTCGATCACCAGCTCGACCTTGCGGCCGCTAATGCCGCCGGCATCGTTGATCGCCTTGACGGCGGCCGCGCTCGTCTTTTCGTACCAGCGGCCATAGGCGGCACCGATGCCGGTGCGGTGCGACTGGAAGCCTATTCTGATGGGCGCCGAGCTCTGCGCCTGGCTATAGCGGACGAAGCCGGGGGCCAGCGCAAGGCCGGCGCCCGCGGCCATGCCCTTCAGCGCGGTGCGGCGCGACAGCGTCGTCTTGGAGAGGTCGAAAAATCCGTTCTTGTCAGCCATGTCCGTTCCCCTGTTTTTTCAGTTCTGACCAGCGATAAGGCGGCTAAACCATCCTCTTCCCGAGGATGGGAAAATTGCATGTGTACAAACTAAATCACCAAAGCCCCGACCTGGCAAGCGAGCTTCCCCAAGGACAGCAACCTTGTCTCATCCCGCTGTCGGCGTTGCAAGCAACCACAGACCGAAGATGGTGTAGGCGATCATCAACAGGGTGAGCGGGAGCTGGCTGAGCGCGGCGCGGGACAAATGCTTGTGAAGGCGCCAGGCAAGGCCATGCGCGACGAGGACCGCCAGCACATGGCCGGCGATGATGACGCCGGCTTGCAGGTTCCACAGCCACCAGGCCGATTGAGCGCCGGCGACGACGCCGGCTTCGACCATCATGCTGGCGGTGCCGAACAGGTTCCAGCCAAGCCCAAAGGGATCGGACATGGCGACCAAGGCGTATTGGCCGTCGACCAAAAGCACGATGAGGTAATGCGCGATGTGGTAGGCAAGCGCGATCGGCACGATCGACCAGACCAGCAGGCCGGCGGTTTTTCCGAACGGCTGCGCATCGCCGGCGAGTCGTTGGCCGAGAAAGACGGCCAGCGCGAACACAGCCGCGAGCAGGATGAAGGTGAGCACGAGGCCGAAGCTGCCGATGCCGATCAGCGCGGTGCGGCCGGGATATTCCAGCGGGTTGACGCCGAAGAGGCCCAACCAAAAGAAGGTTTTCGACAGGCCGTCAAAGGATACCGAAGACAGCGCCAGCAGAAGAAAGGCCGTGCCGCTCAGCGGCAGCGGCTCGGCCGCGAGCAGCTTGGCGCCCGGCCAGCAGAGCGAGAGCCGGCCATCGCGGCGATCGAGCGGCGCGAAGCGGGCGACCATGGAAAAGAAGACGGTCAAAAATTCGCCGCGCTTGCTCCAGGCGCCATAGCCGAAGACGAGCATCGCGACAAAGCTCGCCAGCCAGTAGATGCCGGCGGCAAAGGCGAGGCGGGCCGGATCGTCGGGCGCCGGATCGATCAGCTCGAACCAGGCGAAGGCGAGGAACAGCGCGAAGGCGGGCCAGTAGCCGAGCCATGGCGGCAGGCCCGTTGGTTTGGCTTCGCCGGCCTGAAGGCCGAACATGCGAGAGGCGACGCGCCAAGGGCCGTACCACGGGTTGAGCCACGACCAGAGGTCACCGCAGATGCCCTGCAGCAGCGTGAAACCGGCCCAGAGCAGGGTCCAAATAACCAGCGGGAGAGGATTGGAAAGCGGGTCGCGGCTGCCGAAAAGACCGGCGGCGACGAGAAGTATCAAGCCGGAAAATGAAATGACGCTGACGATGATGCGCAGGCGGTCACTGAAGGCAAGCAGGGGCAGGCGCCGGCGCCAGAAGCGGTCGAGGGCGGCCGGCGGCAGCAGCGCCAGCACGAGGAAGCTGACGGCCACCGCCAGCGCGCCGCCGGCGATGTAATAGCCCGTCGGGAGAAGCAGGACATGGCCGCGGTCGGAGGCGTGGGCGAAGGCAGGGGTGGGGAGGAGGGCTGCTAAGGCAGTTGCAAGAAAGGCTAGCCTCCGAGGTTGGCGCCCTACGGCGCCCCCCTCTGTCCTGCCGGACATCTCCCCCTCAAGGGGGGAGATTGGCGGCTTCAGCGCCGGCTCATTCCTGACAGCGTTGAAAATTGGCGAAAGCGGGGGTGCCAAGATGATCTCCCCCGTAGAGGGGAAGATGTCCGGCAGGACAGAGGGGGGCGCGAAGGAACTCAGCCTATCCAACTTTGCTGTCCTGCAGGGTGACGTCAGATCGGCAGAGTGTTCACACCTTCACCAGCTGCTCCACCCGATCCTTCTCGCCGAAGATCCTCAGATACCTTTTGATCTCCTTCTCCTCGCCGGTCGCCTTGGCGGGATTGTCCGACAGCTTCACCGCCGGCCGGCCGTTGGCTTCGCTGACCTTGCAGACCAGCGAGATGGCGTCGAGGCTTTTGGTTGCGGTCGGCGCGCAGCCCTCGAAATCGTTGGTGAGATTGGTGCCCCAGCCGAAGGACATGCGCACCTTGCCGCGGAAATGCTTGTAGGTCTCCTCGATGGTTTCGACTTCCAGGCCGTCGGAGAAGATGAGCAGCTTCTGCTTGGGATCCTTGCCCTTCTCACGCCACCAGGAGAGGATCTTCTCGCCGCCTTCGATCGGCGGCGCGCTGTCCGGCCGGAAGCCGGTCCAGTCGGCGATCCAGTCCGGTGCGTCGCGCAGGAACGCGGCCGTGCCGAAAGTGTCGGGCAGCACGATCAGGAGGTTGCCGCCATAGTAGCGCTGCCAGTCCTGCAGCACCTTGTAGGGCGCTTCGCGCAACTCCTGTTCGGAATTGGCAAGCGCTGCAAACACCATCGGCAATTCATGCGCGTTGGTGCCCAAAGCCTCGAGGTCGTTGTCCATGGCCAGAAGCACGTTGGAGGTGCCGGTGAAGGCTTCGCCGATGCCTTCCTTCAGGGCCTCGACGCACCAGCGCTGCCACAGGAAGGAATGGCGGCGGCGCGTGCCGAAGTCGGAAATGCGGATGCCGGGCAGCGCCTTCAGCCGCTCGGTCTTATCCCACATCTTGGCCTTGGCGCGGGCATAGAGCACATCGAGCGTGAAGGGGCCGAAGGAGCGCATCGCCGCTCGCGAGCGCAGCTCGTTGATGATGGCCAAAGCCGGAATTTCCCAGAGCGTCGTGTACATCCAGGGGCCGGCGAAGGAGAGCTCGAACTGGCCGTCGCGCCTGGAAAGCTCGTATTCGGGCAGGCGGAAGTCCTCGAGCCAGGCGAGGAATTCCGGCTCGAAGATCTGCTTGCGGCCATAGAAAGTGTTGCCGCCCAGCCAGATCATCTCCTTCTTGGAAAAGCGCAAGGTGCGAGCGTGGTCGAGCTGCTCGCGCAATTCGCCCTCGTCGATCTCGTCGGCCAGCCGCACCGAGGTGGTGCGGTTGATCAACGAGAAGGTGGCGTCGACCTTGGGGTACATGCCCCAGATCATCTGCAGCATCAGAAGCTTGTAGAAGTCGGTGTCCAGCAGGCTGCGGACGATCGGGTCGAGCTTCCAGGTGTGGTTGTAGACGCGCCGCGCTATATCGGTCTTTGCCATGTCTCAATGCGCTTTCGTTGCTCGCTAGATCACTGTTGTTGAATCGTCATCCTGATCTAACTTTGGATTGGAGCACGGTTCCCGCTTTTCGGGATCATGCTCTAGCCGCGGGAATGCGTCTTAGCATTGTATTTTCGAACGCGCTTGCTGCTTTGCAAGCTGGCCCGACAAAAAGCAGCTATGCAAGTCCAGCCCTCGGGACGCCGCCTGAACCATTTACACCTTTCCTGAAATTGCTCTCGCCCCGACAACCCTGAGCGATGGACGTTTCCTGCGGCTCGGCACGCGGCCGGCCACCGGGGCGTCGGCGCGGGCCTCGTCCTGCTCCTTTTCGGCGAACAGCCAGTCGATGAAGAGCTGCACGATCGGCGCCGAGCGCATCTCGTTGCGACAGACGACGTAGAAATCATCGACCGCCGGCACCGACAGCGTGAAGGGCGCGACGAGCATGCCTCTGGCGAGCAAGGCGCGCGCGGTGACGGAGTCGCCCAGCGCGACGCCATGGCCGTGCACGGCGGCCTCAGTCGCCATCCGCGCATCGCCCAGACGATGACGGCGGCCGCGCTCCAGATCGAGCGCGTCGGCGGCGGCCAGCCAGGTATGCCATTCACGGCCGTCGTCGCCATGCAGGAAAACATGGTCGGCAAGGTCGCGCACGCTGCGGATCGGACGGTTGTTGATCAGCGTCGGACTGACCACGGGGAAGAGTTCCAGCCCGGACCATTTGCGCATCCAGCAGTCGGTCCAGCCGCCGTCACCATAATGCACGCAGACGTCGATATCCGGGGCGCGGATGTCTTTGGGGTCGTTGGACGGGATCAGGGTGAGCTGGATGTCCGGATACTGCGCCGTGAAGGAGCCGAGCCGCGGCGTCATCCACAACAAGAGCAGCGCCGGCACGCAGGAGACCGACAGCGCGCCGGCATTTGCTGGCCTGGTCATGCGCTGGGTGGCGGCGGCGATACCGTCAAAGGCGGCCGACACCGCCGGCAGGAATTCGGCGCCATGCGGCGTCAGCTTCACGCGCTGACCGATGCGCTCGAAGAGTTTCACGCCGAGCGACTGCTCGAGCGCCTTGATCTGGTGGCTGACGGCGCCATGCGTGACATTCAGCTCACCCGCGGCCTTGGTCAGCGAGGCATGCCGCGCCGTGGCCTCGAAGGCGCGCAAGGGGTTTAGCGGCGGCAGGCGCTTGGCCATGGAAGAGCTCCTACTTTGTGAGATTTTCTCACAGCCAGGACCCTAACAATATCAATTGATTTTTCAATGCGGCTGCCCGAGACTTTTACCCGGAACAGCTTCAAGAGACGTGGAATCCGCAGCAGCCGGGAGCAACGATCCAGCCGGACAACGGGCTGGCTTGGCAAATCGCCCATGCGGGCAACGCTGCAGGCAGGCAAGAGAGGAGAACCACATGGGTTACGATCGCGGCAAGCTCGAAGCGTTGCGCCGCAAATATGGCGAGAGCCATGGCGGCGAGATGTTCGACCCGAAATTCCGCAAGGTCGCCGACAAGATCTTCAACAAGTCGGGCACGCGCCTCGCCCCCTATTCCGGCGTCCCGACCTTCCTCGCCGCGCCCTACCGCGAAATCGCCGCCGAGAATCCGGATTTCGGCGACCTGCAGGTGGCGATGATCGGCGTGCCGATGGACCTCGGCGTTACCAACCGTCCCGGCTCGCGCTTCGGGCCGCGCGCGCTGCGCGCCATCGAGCGCATCGGCCCCTACAACCATGTGCTGGAATGCGCGCCGACGCATGAGCTGCGCGTCGCCGATATCGGCGACACGCCGTTCCGCAGCCGCTACCGGCTGGAGATCAGCCATGAGGACATCGAAAAGCGCACCAACCAGATCGTCGATGCCGGCGTGCTGCCGCTTTCGGTCGGCGGCGACCATTCGATCAGCCATCCGATCCTGAAGGCGGTCGGCAAAAAGGCGCCGGTCGGCATGATTCATATCGACGCCCATTGCGACACCAGCGGGCTGTTCGACATGACCAAGTTCCACCATGGCGGGCCGTTCCGCAACGCGGTGCTGGACGGCGTGCTCGATCCCTCGCGCACCATCCAGATCGGCATCCGCGGCTCGGCCGAATATCTGTGGGAGTTCACCTACGAATCCGGCATGACTGTCGTGCATGCCGAGGAGCTGACCGGCCTCGGCATCCCGGCCATCATCGAGAAGGCGCGCAAAATTGTCGGCGACGGCCCGACCTACATCTCCTTCGACGTCGACAGCATCGATCCGGCCTTCGCGCCGGGCACCGGCACGCCGGAAGTCGGCGGGCTGACGACGCGCGAGGTGCTGGAGCTGCTGCGCGGCCTGAAAGGCCTCAACATCGTCGGCGGCGACGTCGTCGAGGTGGCGCCGCAATATGACGCGACCACCAACACCGCCCATGTCGGCGCCCAGGTCCTGTTCGAGATCCTCAGCCTGATGGTGTTCAGCCCGGCGATCAAGAAAGGCTGATACCAAAGCACGCAATTCCGGGCGGAAGACCG
The DNA here is from genome assembly GCF_029625735.1 of Mesorhizobium sp. WSM4935. NCBI lineage: Bacteria > Pseudomonadati > Pseudomonadota > Alphaproteobacteria > Hyphomicrobiales > Phyllobacteriaceae > Mesorhizobium > Mesorhizobium sp. WSM4935. The sequence goes on from NZ_JARTVR010000013.1 coordinate 30,679, forward strand.
CTTCCCCTGGAACTGCTCTACCAACACGGCCGCCGCGCTGGAGCCGACGGCCGGTTTCAAACAACAAGCTTCCAGCAGGGGAACTAAAATGACTCTTCGCAACGTACTGAAATCCGCTTTCGCAGCAATGCTGATGCTCGGCGCCGCCGGCCTGACCACACATGCCAAAGCCGACGCCGTCGACGACATCACCAAGGCCGGCGCCATCAATGTCGGCATCTTCTCGGACTTCCCGCCCTTCTCCTCGGCCAGCGCCGATATGAGCATCAAGGGCTACGACATCGACGTGGCGCAGGCGATCGCCGATGCCTTGAAGGTGAAGCTCAACCTGGTCAGCGTCACCGGCCAGAACCGCATTCCTTATCTCACCGACAAGCGCGTCGATATTTTGATGAGCGTCGGCTACTCCAAGGAGCGCGAGCAGGTGATCGATTTCGCCGCCGCATACGCGCCCTATTACATCGCCGTCATCGGCCCGGCCGAGCTTGCCGTCAACGGCAAGGACGACCTCGCCGACAAGTCGATCGCCGTCAATCGCGGCACTCTGGAAGACACCTCGCTGACCCAGGCTGCTCCCGCCTCGGCCGACATCCGCCGCTTCGACAACTACAATTCCGTCATCCAGGCCTTCATCTCCGGCCAGACCCAACTGATGGTGGTCGGCAACGATGTCGGCGCCCAGGTGCTGGCCAAGCAGGATGCGCTGAAGCCGGAGCAGAAATTCCAGCTTTTGACCTCGCCCTCGCATATCGGCCTCAACAAGAATGAGGACCGGCTGAAGAAGGCGGTGAACGACGCCGTCGCCAAGATGCTGGCGGACGGCAAGCTCGACGAGAGCTCGAAGGCCTGGCTGAAGACGCCGCTCAATCCCGACAACCTCAAGGATTGATCTTCGGAGCGGTTCGGCGTCGTAAGAGGCGCCGAACCCTCCTCAGGTCAGGCACCTTCCAGCAAGGTCAATCGCCATGGGCTACAGCCTCGACTTCGGCTGGCTTGCGGGCGCGGCGGGCGTAATCGCAAGCGGCGCGGCGATGACGCTGCTTTTGATCGCAGTTACGACGCTGGCGGGCACGTTCCTCAGCATTCTTGGCGCCGCCGGCAAGAGAAGCGGCCCGAAGCCGCTCAGGCTGGCGATCGGTGCCTATGTCGAGGTGATGCGCAACACGCCGTTCCTGGTGCAGCTGTTCTTCATCTTCTTCGGACTGCCCACGCTCGGAATCAGGCTGGACCCAATCCTTGCTGCCATGCTGGCCATGACGCTCAACATGGCGGCCTATACGATCGAGATCGTCGGCGCCGGGCTGGACGCCGTGCCGCGCGGCCAAACGGAAGCCGCCCTGGCGCTCGGCCTCAGGCCCCGCCAGGTGTTCGTCAAGATCGTGCTGCCGCAGGCGCTGAAGGTGATCTACCCAGCGCTGACCAGCCAGATCGTCATCATGATGCTGGAATCGGCCGTGGTCTCGCAGATTGCGGTGCGCGAGCTGACCTACGAAGCCGACATGCTGCAGGCGCGCACCTTCCGCGCCTTCGAGACCTATTTCGTCGTGACCATGGTCTATCTCGGCCTGTCGATGGGGCTGCGCCGGCTGCTCATTGCCGGCGGACGAGGGGCGCTCGGAGCAGGTGTGTCATGATCGAGTTCACCTTCTGGGACATATTGCGCAACCTGCTGCTCGCCGCGCGCTGGACGGTGCTGTTGTCGCTGGCCGCCTTCATCGGTGGTGCGCTGGTCGGGCTCATGGTGCTGTTCTTCCGCATCGCCCGGAACAAATGGGTCAACCGGATCGCCTCGGGCTATATCGCGCTGTTCCAGGGCACACCGCTTTTGATGCAGCTCTTTTTGATGTTCTTCGGCCTGCCGATGCTGGGCCTGCGCATCGAGCCATGGACGGCGGCGGCGCTGGGCTTGACCTTCTTCGCCAGCGCCTATCTGGCCGAGATCTGGCGTGGCGGCGTCGATGCGCTGCCGCGCGGACAATGGGATGCCGGCGCAAGCCTCGGGCTGCACTATCTGCAGGAGCTCAGGCTGATCATCCTGCCGCAAGCCTTCGCGATCACCCGCGCGCCGACTGTCGGCTTCCTGGTGCAGCTCATCAAATCGACGGCGCTGACCTCGATCATCGGCTTCGAGGAACTGGTCAGGACTTCCAACGCGATCAACAACGCGACTTTCGAGCCGTTCAAGGTCTATGGACTGGTGGCGCTGATCTTCTTCGTCATGTGCTTCCCGCTGACGCAATACGCGCGGCGGCTGGAGCAACGCGCAGGGGCGCGCTGAGACGCCAAGGCTGCTGACGACTGGACGCGCAGCCTTGTCGATCAATGCCCGAAGGCGAGCGCCGGCGCGATGCGATCGCGCCTGAGCCAGCGCGCGAGCAGGAGCGCCGCCACCACGGCCAGTCCCGAGGCCAGGCCGATCCAGATGCCGACGCCGTTGAAGCCGAAATGGAAAGCGAGCAGCACGCCGAGCGGCAGGCCGATGCCCCAGTAGCCGACCGCCGCATAGATCATCGGGACCTTGGTGTCGTGCAACCCGCGCAGCATGCCGGCGGCGACGGCCTGGGCGCCGTCGAAGATCTGGAACAGCGCTGCGAACATAAGAAACGACACGGCAAGCGTGATCACCCTGGCATTGGCCGGATCGGCGAGATCGATGAAGGCGCTGATCAGCAGATGCGGCCACAGAATCATCACCAGGCCCATCAGCGCCATGAAGGACACACCGACGACGAAGGCCGTCCAGCCGGCGCGCGAAACGCCTTCCGGATTGCCGGCCCCATGCGCCAGGCCGACCCGGACTGTGACCGCCTGGTTGAGGCCGAGGGGCACCATGAAGGAGATCGAGGCGATCTGGATGGCGATGGCATGGGCGGCAAGCGAATCCGCGTCGATCAGACCCATGAGCAGGGCCGCCGCGTTGAAGATCGTCACCTCGAAGGCGAGGATGCCGGCGATCGGCAGGCCGAGCCTGAGCAGGCCGCGGAAACGCGGCCAGTCGGAGCGCCAGAAGCGGCCGAACAGACGGTAGCGGCGGAACTTCTTCTCCTTGATCACCACCGCCGCCAAGCCGGCGAACATCAGCGTGCTGGACAGAGTGGTGGCGAGGCCGGAGCCGGCGATGCCCATCGACTTGACGCCGAGATTGCCGAACATGAACACCCAGTTGAAGAAGGCGTTGCAGGCGACCGCGACGAAAACGATGATCAGCGCCCAGCCCGGCCGCTCGAGCGCCGAGATGAAGGAGCGCAGCACGATATAGCCATAGAAGGGCAGAACCGCCCATTGCAGCCAGTGCAGATAGATGCCGGCCTCATGCGCAAGCTCCGGCTGCTGGCCCATGGCCAGAAGCACCTCTTCGCCATGCGAGAGAAAAAGCCAGATAGGGATCGAGATCAGGATTGCCAGCCAAAGGCCCTGGCGCACGGTGCGGCGCAGGTCGCGCACCGAATGGCGATGACGGCCGAGCTCGGTCGCCATCATCGGCGAGGTCGCCAGCATCAGGCCGAGGCCGAAGATCAGCGGCATGAAATAGAGGTTGGAGCCGAGCGCGCCGGCGGCGAGCGTATCGGGCCCGAGCCGGCCCATCATCATGACGTCGGTCGCGGTCATGGCGGTCTGGCCGAGATTGGTCAGCACCATCGGCCAGGCGAGCGCGATCGTCGCCCTGATTTCCTGACGCCAAAGATTTTCCGGCGCGCGAGCGCCGGCTTCGATCGCAGACATTGTTCCGCTCTTTCAGAACACGGCGCGTCGGCCAAAGGGCCGGAAGCCGCACGACAACGGCGCAAAATGGCGCCATTTGCGTCGCCTTGTGAACGAAATGCGACATGTTGGCAAGGGAGGAAGCCCGGTTAGCGATTGATCCAGGCGGAGCCGGGATGCAGCGACGCCTCTTTCATTTGCCGCCTGCAGGCTGCTACGGATCCCTCAGGCATGCGCAGCCAGCCGCCATGCCGGGAGGAATGGATGCCGTTCAGGCGCAGAAAGAACACGGCCGCGATCCCGCGCACGGTGCCCGCTTTCGAGCACATCGTGACCGAGGCGAGCGAGAGTTTCCTGTGGCGGCTGGACGACTATCCGTGGGAGCGCAATGTCTGGAATTTCCATCCGGAATACGAGATCCATCTGCTCAGGAAATCGTCCGGCGTGGTGCTGGTCGGCGACCATATCGGCGAGTTCGGGCCGGGCTATCTGACCATCGTCGGCGGCGGGCTGCCGCATGACTGGGTGACAGCGGTGCAGCCCGGCGAGCTGATCGAAGGCCGCGATATCGTGCTGCAATTCGATCCCGAGCGGCTGCGCGGCTCGGCCGGGCTGCTGCCGGAGCTGCGCGAGCTGGAGCCGTTCCTGGAACGCTCGCTGCGCGGCATGGTCTTCCATGGCCGCACCGCGCTCGACGGCGCCGAGCTCATGGAACGGATGGGCGAGGTGCACGGGCTGGCAAGGTTCCGCATGTTCCTCGAGCTGCTCGAGCTGCTGGCCACCACCGACGAATACGCGCTTTTGTCGTCGCCCGACTTCTCTCCGCTTCTGGACGCCGAGTCGCTCGACATTATCCAGCGCTCGTTGACCTATCTGTTCCAGCATTTCGCCGAGGACCTGAGGCTGCCGGACGTCGCGGCATTGGCCGGCATGAGCGAAAGCAGTTTTTCCCGCTTCTTCCAGAAGAACACCGGCAACTCGTTCAGCGACCACCTCGCCAAGCTCAGGCTCTGGCAGGCCTGCAAGCTGCTCGCCGACACCGATATCCCGATCACCGATATCTGCTTCCAGGTCGGCTATATGAACATCTCGAACTTCAACCGCGCCTTCCTGCGCAAGCACAAGATGACGCCGTCATCCTATCGCAAGCTGTCGCGGCAGCGGCTGGCGCTAAGGGCGTAATACAGCCGAGATACGTCCACTTCGATAGTTCTGATACTCGTGTGACGAGCAGACTCTGCCTGCGCCATATTTTGCGTCGCACAATGCATAAAAGTACAGGTCTGCTGCAACGGGGCTTCTAGTCTCGCTCCCTCCAACTGCTCATTTTGGCGACGGGTGGCAGGTCACATGGGCGACGGTGAGGGTCGCTTAGCCCGAGGACCTGCCGCTTTTCGCGAGTGTTCCTGGAGGAGAAAAACCAATGAATTCAACCCGGCTCGCTGCCAGCCTCGGCGCAGCGTTCGTGCTTACCGCTTCTGTGTCAACCGCAGCACTTGCCCAGGCGCCGGTCTGTTCGGCGCCGGTCAAGGTGCTGGCGCAACCGCGCGACGGGTTGACGCTTCTGGAGGACTCCAAGGACGAGTTCAAGAAGCTCTCCGGCGCCTCGTTCCAGATCGACTACCTCAACGAGAACGACCGCCGCGCGAAGTCGCGCGCCGATGCCTCCACGGTCGGCAATTACAACGTCTACTACGTCGACGAGGCCAATGTGGCGCTGTTCGCCTCCTCGGGCTGGATCGCGCCGCTCAAGGATTATTATCCGGCTGAATATGACTACGCCGATTTCGATCCGGGCCGCCAGAAGGTCGCCACCTATGACGGCAAGGTCTGGTTCGCGCCGCTGACCGGCGGCGGCGACCTGATGGTCTATCGCAAGGATGTGCTGGAAGCCGCCGGCATGCAGCCGCCGAAGACGCTGGATGAGCTGATCGCCGACGTGCCGAAACTGACCAATGCCGACAAGGGCATGTATGGCATCGCGCTGCGCGGCGCGCGCGGCTCGGGCGCCAATGTCTGGCGCTGGATGCCGTTCTTCAAGGCCTATGGCGGCAAATGGTTCGACGGCGACAAGCCGGCTTTCAATTCGGACGCCGCAGTCAAGGCGACCGAGACCTATCTGAAGCTGTTCAAGGACTCGGCGCCCGGCACGCAGACCGGCAGCTGGGATGAATCGACCGGCGCCTTCCTGTCCGGCCAGGTGGCCATCCTTGTCGAATCGACGCCGCTATCGGGCATGGCGGTGGACCCGAAAACCTCGCAGGTGGTCGGCAAGGTCGGCTTCCTGCCGCCGCCCTCGCCGCTGCCGGGCGGCGGCTATGGCCACGGGCTTGCCATCGGCACCAAGGCCAATGCCGATGACGCCGCGAAGAAATGCGCCGGGCTGTTCATCGCCTGGGCGACATCCAAGGAAAATGAGAAGCGGCGGCTCGACGCGCACCAGTTCGGCGAGCTGAACCGCACCAGCATCCTCTCCAGCGAGGAATTCGCCGACATCTACGGCGCCGATCTCGGCCAGGCGCTGGCCGAAACCGGCAAGGTGACGGCGGTGAACTTCTGGCAGGATCCGCGCTGGCCCGATCTCGGCGACCGCTGGGGCATCATTCTGGAGGAACTGGTCACCGGCACGCGCACAGATATCAAGGGCGGCCTCAACGAGCTCGAGGCCTATGCCAACGAGCTGGTGAAGAAGAAGTAATCCTCCCGCCCGCGGCGCGCGGTTCGCGGCGTTCGAAGGAATGCCGGGATGCGCGCCGCGGGACCTTCACCAGACAGCAGCAAAAATCCGAGGATAGGCAATGCGCCGACGCTCTTCCCTGCCGGTCACATTTCTGGTTCCGACGCTTGCCATCCTTCTGGTGCTGTCGATGGTGCCGACGCTCTACGCCATCGTGATCGCACTGCAGAACCGTGAACTGAGCGCGCCGGGCTATTCCTGGGTCTGGTTCTCGAATTTCGCGGACCTCTTTGCGGACCGCCGCTTCCTCAATGCCGTCTGGGTTTCGGTGAAGTGGGAGATCGTCACCGTCATCGCGACGATGGTGGTTGCGGTCGGGCTCGGCGTTTTGATGTTCGAGGTCGCCTCGCCGCGGCTGCGCAACTTCTACTACCTGCTCTTCATCATCCCGGTGCTTTTGCCGCGCGTCTCTGCGGCCTTCGTCTGGAAGTTCGCATATCACCCGCTCTACGGCATAGCCACCTATCCCTACCGGCTGATCACCGGCGGGCTGGTCTTCGATCCGCTGTCCAAGCCGGCGACCGCCTTGTTTGCCGTCGCATCGGTGGATGTCTGGCAATGGGGACTGTTCTTCGCCGTCATCGTGCTGAAGTTGCTTGAAACCTTGCCGCCGCAGCCGATCGAGGCGGCCAGGCTCGACCACGCCAAGCGCTGGCAGATTCATGCCTATGTCACCTTGCCGATGCTGAAGGCGCCGCTGATCAGCCTGATGTTCGTCAAGATGATCGAGTCGCTGCGCTCCTTCGACCTGATCTATGTGATGACGCGCGGCGGGCCGGGCGTCGCGACCGAAACGCTCGACATGTACGCCTTCTCGCAAGGCTTCATCGAGTCCGGCAAGGTTTCCTACGCCTCGGCCATGGCGGTGCTGATGATGATCGCGACCGTCATCACCTTCACCTTGCTTTGGAAGCGGGTGCAGGCATGAAGCAATATCGATTGAGACCGGGCCGCGTGATCGCCAAGGCCGTCCTGGCGCTGGCCGGATTCCTGGCCGTGTTCCCGCTTTTCTGGACGGCGCTCAACGCGCTGAAGAACAATGTCGACATCATCACCCGCGTGCCGAAGGTGATCTTCACGCCGACGCTCGCCAACATCAGCTACATCCTCGGCCGCGACAGCGTGCTGACCGGGCTGTACAATTCCGCGGTCGCCTGCGGCGCGGCGGTGCTGATCGGCATCGTGCTCGGCCTGCCGGCGGCCTATGCGGTGGCGCGCTATCCCAATCGCTTCGCCGGCGACATCCAGTTCTTCGTGTTGTCGCTGCGCTTCCTGCCGCCGGTGGCGGTCGCCATCCCGCTGATGGTTATCTGGCTGCAGGTCGGCCTCTACGACACGCTTCCCGCGCTGATCGTCACATACTCGCTGCTCACCATCTCGGTGATCATGTGGCTTGCGATCCCCGCCTTCCAGGGCGTGCCGAAGGAGATCGAGGAAGCGGCCTTCGTCGACGGCTACGGCGCCTATTCGGTGTTCTGGCGGATCGCGCTGCCCGTCGCCGCGCGCTCGCTGATCGGCGCCATCGCCTTCAGCTTCGTGCTGGTCTGGAACGAGTTCCTGATCGCGCTGATGCTGTCGAGCTCCAACGCCAAGACGCTGCCGATCGTGGCATCCGAGCTCTCCCAGCAAGGTATGAACGTGCCCTGGGGCATCCTCAACGCCTCGGTCGTGCTTCTGTCGCTGCCGCCGCTGCTCTTCCTCGGTGTTTTGAGCGGCTTCCTGAATTCCGTTTTCCGGCAAAAGAAAAGTTGAAGTGAGGATACCCGATGCGGGCACTGGTGCTTGAGAAAAAAGGCGAACTGTCGCTGCGCGAGATCGCGCTGCCGCAAGACGTCGGACCGGACGATGTCAGGATCGCCATCCACACGGTCGGCGTCTGCGGCAGCGACGTGCATTACTACACGCATGGCGCCATCGGCAGCTATATCGTGCGCCAGCCGATGGTGCTCGGCCACGAGGCCTCGGGCACGATCGTCGAGGTCGGCGCGAACGTCACGAACCTCAAGGTCGGCGACCGCGTCTGCATGGAACCCGGCGTGCCGAACCTTGCGTCGCGCGCAACGAAGCTCGGCATCTACAATGTCGACCCGGACGTCCGCTTCTGGGCGACCCCGCCAGTGCATGGGGTGCTTGCGCCCTATGCCGTTCATCCGGCCGCCTTCACCTACAAATTGCCGGACAATGTCTCTTTCGCCGAGGGCGCGATGGTCGAGCCCTTCGCCATCGGAATGCAGGCGGCGGCGCGCGCCCGGATCGTGCCCGGCGACGTCGCCGTCGTCGTCGGCTGCGGCCCGATCGGCATCATGATCGCGCTCGCCGCGCTGGCGGGCGGCTGCTCCAAAGTGCTGATCTCGGACTTCTCCGCGCCGAAGTTGGAGATCGCCGGCCAATATCCGGGGATCGTGCCGGTCAATATCGGCGAACAGTCGCTGGTCGATGCCATGCGGTCCGCCACTGACAATTGGGGCGCCGACATCGTGTTCGAGGCGAGCGGCAGCCCGAAGGCTTTCGCCAATTTGTTCGACATCGTGCGGCCGGGCGGCGCAGTGGTGCTGGTAGGCCTGCCGGTGGAGACGGTCGAGCTCAACGTGCCGGCGGCGATCGCCAAGGAAGTCCGCATCGAGACCGTGTTCCGCTATGCCAACATCTTCGACCGCGCCCTGCAGCTCATCGCCTCGGGCAAGGTCGATCTCAAGCCGCTGATCACCGGCACCTATGATTTCTCCGAAAGCATCAAGGCGTTCGAGCGCGCGGCGCAAGGCAAGCCGCAGGACGTCAAGCTGCAGATCCTGCTGACCGACGAGAAGGGATAAGGGATGTCCGCGATCGTTTGCTCCCATGTCGACAAGGCCTATGGCGCCACGACCGTCATCCGCGATCTCAATCTCGCGATCGAGGAGCATGAGTTCGTCGTGTTCCTAGGACCCTCCGGCTGTGGCAAGTCGACCTTGCTCAGGATGCTCGCCGGGCTGGAGGAGATCAGCGGCGGCGAGGTTTCGATCGGCGGCAAGGTGGTGAACGATCTCGAGCCGGGCGACCGCGGCATCGCCATGGTGTTCCAGAATTATGCGCTCTATCCGCATATGACGATCTTCGACAACATCGCCTTTGGACTGAAGCGGCAGAAAGTGCCGGCGGTCGAGATCAGGAAGCGAGTCGAGGCAGTCTCCAGGACGCTCGGCCTGGAGCCTTATCTCGGCCGCAAGCCGACCGAGCTTTCCGGCGGCCAGCAGCAGCGCGTGGCGATCGCGCGCGCCATGATCAAGACGCCGAAAGTGTTCCTCTTCGACGAGCCGCTCTCCAATCTCGACGCCAAGCTGCGCAACCATATGCGCGTCGAGATCGCCAGGCTGCACCAGTCGCTGAAGACGACCACCGTCTATGTCACGCATGACCAGCTCGAGGCGATGACGCTGGCCGACCGCATCGTGCTGTTGAAGGACGGCGTGATCGAGCAGGTCGGCTCGCCAGCGGAGATCTATCGCCGTCCCGGCAACCAGTTCGTAGCCGGCTTCATCGGCACGCCGAGCATGAATTTCATCGAGGCCACGGTGGCCCGAAAGGGCGATGGCTGGACGCTGACCGGCGCGGGGACAGTGCTGTCGCTGCAAGACGGCGACTTCCACCTGCAGCACGGCGATCGCGTGGTGCTCGGCATCCGGCCTCCGGACCTGAAGACGGCGCAAGCCGGTAACGCAAACCTTTTGCAGGGCACCGCCGACCTCATCGAGTTTCACGGCAACGACGCGCTGGTGACCTTCGGCTCGGGCGGCAAGGAGGTCAGCGCTCTGGTGCCGGCCCGCGAATGCCCGGAGTTGCGGGCGCCCGTGCGCTACAGCTTCGAGGAGGACTGCATCCATCTGTTTGACGGAGAGACAGGCAAGTCGCTGCGCAGACAGTAAGACGGCGGAAGCGTTCCTGGAATCGCTCTACCCGATCGCGTCGAGCGCCTGCCGCTGGCGGTGCATTTCGAGGAAGATGCGGTAGTCGCGGTCGAAGCGGGCGCCGGCTTCCTTGTTGGGGGTGCGCGTCCGGCCGCCCTGCTGCATGGCGACGCAGGCCGCGTTGAGATCGGGGTAGAGCCCGGCGGCGGTCGCCGCCACCATGCCGGTGCCGAGCAGCACCGCCTCGTCGGCCAATGGCTCGACCACCGTGCAGCCGGTGGCGTCGGCATAGAGCTCCATCAAAAGCGGGTTCTTGGTGTGGCCGCCGGTGACGTGCAGCGTGTCGATCAGATAGCCGTTCTCGTTCAGCGCCTCCAGCACATGGCGCACGCCGAGCGCGATGCCGACGGCGGTGCGCCAGTAGAGCTTGCACAGGCTGTCGAAGGAGGAATCGAGCGTCAGTCCGCTGATGACGCCGACGGCATGCGGGTCGGCGAGCGGCGAGCGGTTGCCGTGGAAGTCCGGCAGCACATGCAGCCTTGCGGCCAGCGCATCGCCCTCCTCGGCGCGCAGCTCGGCGACGCGCCTGGCGATCTTCATATGCATGGCCGCGTCCGGCTCGCCGCCAGCGCCATGCCAGCGGATGATGTGATCGAGCAGCGCGCCGGTGGCCGACTGGCCGCCTTCCGACAGCCACAGCCTCGGCAAAGCCGCGCCGTAATACGGCCCCCACACCCCGGCGAAGGGCTGCGGGTCCTTCGACATGGCCATGACGCAGGACGATGTGCCGGCGATCAGCGCCAAATGCCGGCTGATGTCCTTCTCGTCGCCGGCAAAGCCGCCGAGGACGCCGAGCGCACCGGCATAGGCATCGATGACGCCGGCGCCGACGCGGCATTTTTCGGTGAGGCCGAGCTCGGCGGCGGCCGCGGCCGTCAGCGGACCGATATCGGCGCCGACCGGGCTCGCCTTTTCCGGCAGATTGCCATGCTCGAACAGATCGCCAAGGCCGACGAGATCGAAGAAATCGCGCCGCCAGCTTTTTTCCTCATGCGCGAGATAGGTCCATTTCGCCGTCAGCGTGCATTGCGAGCGGGCGAGCGAGCCTGACGCCTTCCAGGTCAGGAAATCGGCAAGGTCGAACAGATAGCCGGCTTCATTCCATGTCTTCGGCAGATGGCGCTTCAGCCACATCAGCTTCGGCGTCTCCATCTCCGGCGACATCACGCCGCCGATATAGTCGAGCACGGCGTGGCCGCTTTTCGTGCATTCATCAGCCTCGGCGATGGCGCGATGATCGAGCCAGACAATCGTGTCCCAGCGCTTCTCGCCAGTGACGGAGACGCTGATCTGGCCGCCCTGCCTGTCGCGCGCGACCAGCGAGCAGGTCGCGTCGAAAGAGATCCCGGCGACATCGCCGGCGGCGACGCCGGATTTCTCGAGGGCGGACCGCACCGATTTGCACACCGCCGACCAGACATCTTCCGAATCATGCTCGGCATGGTCGGGCTTGGGCTGGTGCATGGCGATCGGATGATCGGCACGGCCGAGCAGGTTGCCTTCAGAGTCGAGAATGCCCGCGCGAGCGCTCCCGGTGCCGACATCGACCGCGCAAACGAAACTCTTCCTCAAGATGCTTTTTCTCTCGCTCCCAGGCCTGCAATCAGATCGGGCAATTGCAGCATGTCAGCGAATATAAAGTCCGGTTCCGTCGACGCAAGCCGCGCCTTGAGGGCGGGGTTGGCGGCATGCGAGCCGCCGGTGAAGGCAAGGACGCGCATACCCGCCGCGCGGGCGGCGGCGATGCCGGCTGGGCTGTCCTCGATCACCAGGCACTCGCGCGGATGCGCCCGCATGCTGGCGGCGGCGTAGAGGAAAAGATCGGGCGCCGGCTTGCCGCGCTTGACCATGGTGGCGCTGAACAGATGCGGCTCCAGCAGGGATAGCAGGCCGGTGACGTCGAGCGCGTAACGGATGCGCTCCAGCGTGCCCGACGAGGCGACACAGCAAGGCAGGCCTAGCTTCGGCAGCACCTCCTTGACGCCCGCGATCGGCTTCAGTTCCTCGCGGAATTTGCGCATCAGGTCGACGCGCATCGCGGTCAGATGCTGGTCGCTGATGTCGAGCCCGAACTCTTGGCCGAGGATCTCGCGCACGCTCTTCATGCTCTTGCCGAGGAAATGCTCGTAGGCGGCGTCCTCGCTGACCGTGCCGCCGGCAAGCTCGATCATGCCGAGCAGCGCCGAGACCGAAAGCGCCTCGCTGTCGACCAGAACGCCGTCACAGTCGAAGATGACCAGTTCCGGCGTCATGGCTGTTGCTTCCAGCTAAGCAATTCCAGGAACAGCGTGAGCGGTTTTCCGTCCGGAATTGCGTCAAAAGAGACAGAGGCTTTCAGAGCCTTCCGGCGAGATAGCGCGTCAGGGTTTCGCGCGCGCCGTGCGCCCACAACACCTTCAAGGCATGAGTGAAGGCCTCGGCGAAGACGGGCGAGCGGCCGACATCGCCGTAGATGTCCTCCATCGCCAGCCAGGCCTTCGGATCGTCCTTGGCCGCCTTGGCGGTGGCTTGCATGCGGTCCCAGCTCGGATCGTTCGGCTCGATGACGGCGCCGCTGTCGGTGGTGCCAAAGCAATAGCGGCACCAGAGCGCGGATTCCAGCGCGAGGCCGGCGACGCCCTTGCCCGCCTTCAGCCGGTCGGCGATCGTCGGGATGATGAATTTCGGCTGGCGGTTGGAGCCGTCGAGGCAAAGCCGCCGGATGGTGTCGCCGATCTTGGGATTGGAGAAGCGGCGCTCGATGAGCTGGTAATAGTCCTCCAGATCGGTATCTGGCACCGGCGGCACGGTCGGGATGATCTCGTCATGCTCGAGCTTCGACAGGAAGGCGCGCACCAACGGCTCCTGCATGCCTTCATGAACGAAATGGATGTCCATCAGCCCCGCCGGATAGGCGATCGCGGCGTGGCCGCCATTGAGGATGCGGATCTTCATCAGCTCATAGGGCGAGACATCCTTGACGAATTGCACGCCGACCTTTTCCAGCGCCGGGCGGCCGGCGGTGAAATGGTCCTCCAGCACCCATTGCTTGAACGGCTCGCAGAACACCGGCCAATTGTCCTCCAGCCCGAAATCGTCGGCCAGGATCTTGCGCTCGCGGTCGGTCGTGGCCGGCGTGATGCGATCGACCATGCCATTCGGGAAGGCGACCTTGTCGCCCACCCATTTGGCGAGATCCTCGTCGATCAGCCGGGCGAGGCCGATGACGCCGTCGGAGGTGACGTGGCCGTTATGGGGGATGTTGTCGCAGGACATAACGGTGAACGGCACGATGCCGTCGGCGCGCCGGCGCAACAGGCCGGCCAAGATGATGCCGAAAACGGTTTTCGGCACGGCGCCCGGCTGCGCGTCGGCGACGATGTCGGGATGGGCCGGGTTGAACTTGCCGGATGCCGGGTCGATGAAATAGCCGCCTTCGGTGATGGTCAGCGAGACGATCTTGATCGCCGGATCGGCAAGCCGCTCGACGATGGCGGCCGCATCGCCGGGGGTGAGGAAATCGACCATGGCGCCGGTGACGCGGGCGCTCATGTGGCCGTCGTCCTGCTCGACTACCGTGGTCAGCCAGTCCTGCTCCTCGAGTTTGGAGCGGCCGATCTTCTCGCCTTCGAACACGCCGGCGCCGATCAGGGCCCAGTCGTGACCTTCGCCGGTGGCGAACAGATCGTCGAGATAGACCGCCTGGTGCGAGCGGTGGAAATTGCCGACGCCGAAATGGACGATGCCGGCCCTGAGGGTAGAGCGGTCATATTTCGGACCGGCGACGTTGGCCGGCAGCCTGGCGAGGTTCGAGGAAGAGAGTTTCACGGTCATCGCATTTACCCTTTGGCCGATCTGCAGCCCGACTGATTACGCCTCCTTCGAGAGGAGCGAAGATGAGGGGCAACACCTGGTGTTCCAGTATGCTGCCCCTCACCTGCCCCGCGGCGTCTTCTCCGGAGGAAGAAGAGAAGCGCCTCCCCTCAACTCGTCCGCTCAACTCATCCATTGGCCACCATCGACATTGTAGGTCTGGGCGACAATGTATTCGGCCTCGTCGCTGGCGAGGAAAACCGCCATGCCGGCGAGGTCCTCGGGCTTGCCCATGCGGCCATAGGGAACGCCCTCGCCGACCAGCCGCTTCTTCTCGCCTTTCGGCCGGTTCTCGTATTTGGCAAAGAGCGCGTCGACCTGGTCCCACATGTCGCTGTCGACGACGCCCGGCGCGATACCGTTGACGTTGATGCGGTGCTTGATGAGGTCGAGCCCGGCCGACTGCGTCAGCGAGATGACGGCGGCCTTGGTGGCGCAATAGACCGCGACCAGCGGCTCGCCGCGCCGGCCGGCCTGGCTCGCCATGTTGATGATCCGGCCGCCCTTGCCGCGCGCGATCATCGAGCGGGCGGCTGCCTGCAGCATGAAGAGCGTGCCGGCGACATTGACGGAGAACAGCTTTTCATAGCTCGCCCTGGTTATCTCGACGATCGGCGCGAGGTCGAAGATCGCCGCGTTGTTGATCAGCACATCGAGACCGCCGGTCTTCGCCTCGACCGCCTTCACCGCCGCCTCGATCGAGGACTGATCGGTGACGTCGAGCCGGATCGCGTAAGCGGCGGGGCCGATCGCTTTCGCCGTCGCTTGCGCCGCCTCCAGGTCGATGTCGGCAATCGCCACCGTCGCGCCCTCGCGCACATAGGCTTCGGCGAAGGCCCTGCCGATGCCGCGCGCCGATCCGGTGATCAGCGCCGATTTGCCTTTCAGTCTCACTGTCCCGTCCTCACTGGACCAGCGCCTTGCCGTCGGCGCCGAAGCGGTGGAGCTTGGCCTTGTCGGGGGTCAGATAGACGGTGTCGCCATGCTTCACCGCGACCTCGCCGTCGGCGCGGACATTGACGGTGCCGATGCCGTCCGCCTGGACATGCAGGAAGGTGTCGGAGCCGAGATGCTCGGCAACGCCCACCGTCGCCTTCCAGTCGCCGGCCGAGGTCGAGATGTTCAAGTGCTCGGGCCGGATGCCGATGGTCTTGGCGCCGTACTTCTCCGCCGGCGCGCCTTCGATCATGTTCATCTTGGGCGAGCCGATGAAGCCGGCGACGAAGAGGTTCTTCGGCGTCTTGTAGAGCTCCATCGGCGAGCCGACCTGCTCGATATTGCCGGCATTGAGCACGACGATCTTGTCGGCCATGGTCATGGCCTCGACCTGGTCGTGGGTGACGTAGATCATCGTCGTCTTCAGCTGATGATGCAGCTCGCTGATCTCGAGCCGCATGGTGCCGCGCAACGCCGCGTCGAGGTTGGAGAGCGGCTCGTCGAACAGGAAGGCCGAAGGCTGGCGCACGATGGCGCGGCCGATGGCGACGCGCTGGCGCTGGCCGCCGGAAAGCTGGCCGGGGCGGCGCTCGAGATAGTTGGTGAGGTTCAAGACGCGCGCGGCGTCCTTCACCTTCTTGTCGATGGTCGCCTGGTCCTCGCCCGCCATCTTCAGCGGGAAGGCGATGTTCTTGGCGACCGTCATATGCGGGTAGAGCGCGTAGGACTGGAAGACCATGGCGAGCTTGCGCTTGGCCGGCGCCTCGCGCGTGACGTCACGGCCATCGATCGAGATGGTGCCGCCGCTGGTGTCCTCCAGCCCGGCGATCAGCCTGAGCAGCGTGGACTTGCCGCAACCCGAGGGGCCGACGAACACCACGAACTCGCCGTCCTCGATGTTGAGGTCGATGTTCGGAATGATCGTCGTCGACCCGAAGGACTTGGAGACGTTCTTGAGCGTGATGTTTCCCATGGTTTCCTCCCGGGGATGGTCTTCGTCGTCCGCCGCCTGAGCGTGCTACTTCACGGCGCCGAAGGTGAGGCCTCGCACCAGCTGCTTCTGGCTGAACCAGCCCATGATCAGGATCGGCGCGATCGCCAGCGTCGAGGCCGCCGAGAGCTTTGCCCAGAACAGGCCTTGCGGACTGGAGAAGGAGCTGATGAAGGCCGTCAGCGGCGCGGCGTTGGTGGTGGTGAGCCGGATGGTCCAGAACGCCTCGTTCCAGGCGAGGATGATGTTCAGGAGCATGGTCGAAGCAATGCCGGGAATGGCCATCGGCGTCAGCACATAGATGATCTCGTTCCACAGCGAGGCGCCGTCCATGCGCGCCGCCTCCAGGATCTCGCCGGGTATCTCGCGGAAATAGGTGTAGAGCATCCAGACGACGATCGGCAGGTTGATCAGCATCAGCATGACGGTGAGGCCGATGCGGCTGTCCAGCAGGCCCGAGTCGCGGAAGATCAGATAGATCGGAAATAGCACCGCGACGGCCGGCATCATCTTGGTGGACAGCATCCACATCAGGACGTCCTTGGTGCGCTTGGTCGGCGAGAACGCCATCGACCAGGCCGCCGGGATGGCGACGATGAGCGCGAGGATGGTCGAGCCGACCGACAGCAGCACCGAATTGAAGAAGAATTTGAAGTAGCCGCTCTGCTGCTGGACCTCCGAGTAGCTCTCGAAAGTCCCGGAGGGGATCAGGTTGAAGCCCTGGATCGCCTCCTGCTCCGACTTGAACGAGGTGATGATCGTATAAAGGATCGGAAAGAAGATCAGCAGGGCGACGATCCAGGCCGCGGCCGTGGCGATGGTTTTGTGCTGGGTGGTGACTGCGCGTGCCATCTTGTCCTCCCTTACTTGTCCAGGTTCTTGCCGACGGCGCGCATGGCGAAGAATGCAACGATGTTGGCGAGAATGACGGCGATCACGCCACCGGCGGATGCCTGGCCGATTTTGAACTCCAGGAGCGCCTTCTGGTAGACGAGGAAGGGCAGGTTGGTGGAGGCATAGCCCGGGCCGCCATTGGTGGTGACCAGGATCTCGGCATAGATCGACAGCAGAAAGATCGTCTGGATCAAGATGACGACGGTGATGGCGCGCGACATATGCGGCAGCGTCAGATACCAGAAGCGGCTGAGGAAGCCGGCGCCGTCCATCTCGGCCGCTTCCTTCTGCTCGCCGTCGAGTGACTGCAACGAGGTCAGCAGGATCAGCGTCGCGAAAGGCAGCCACTGCCAGGCGACGATCAGGATGATGGCGGTCAGCGGATGCTGGCCGAACCAGTCGATCGGCTGGGCGCCGAAGAAGCGCGCGATGTCAGCGAAGACGCCGTATTGCGGATGCATGATCATGTTCTTCCAGACCAGCGCCGCGACCGGCGGCATGACGAAGAACGGCGAGATGACCAGGATGCGCACGACGCCCTGGCCCCAGATCGGCTGATCGAGCAGCATCGCCAGAAGGATGCCGCCGACCACAGTGATGACCAGCACGCTGACGACGATAATCAACGTGTTGAGGATCGAGGAGAGGAAGGCCGGGTTGGAATAGAACAGCGCGTAATTGGAGAAGCCGACGAAGCCGTTCCGGATCGGGTTCAGCGGATTGTATTGTTGGAACGAGAACCAGAGCGTGAACAGCAGCGGCACGATCATCCAGACGAACAGCAGGATCACCGATGGCGCCATCATGAAACGGGCAAGCGAACGGGTTTGCTGAGTAGCCATGACGGTCACCCTCCCAAAGTCAGCCGGATTTCCAGTGTTGTGCCAGAATTTTCCCGATTTTGAAGGGGGGCCGCCCGAACTGGGTTTCGGGCGGCCCCTTGCCGGTCATGATGCGCGGCCGGCGTTCGGCACCGGGAGGAGCCTTACTTGATATAGCCGCCTTCGGTCATCGCCGCGGTCGCTGCGTCCTGAGCCTGCTTCAGCGCGTCGTCGACGCTCGACTGGCCGGCAAGGGCGGCCGAGAAGAGCTGGCCGACGGTGGTGCCAAGGCCCTGGAATTCAGGAATGGCGACGAATTGCACGCCGACATAGGGCACCGGTTTGACGGTCGGATGCGTCGGGTCGGCGGCATTGATGGAGTCCAGTGTCATCTTCGCGAAAGGCGCTGCCTTCTGGTACTCCGGATTGGCATAGAGCGAGGAGCGCGTTCCAGGCGGAACGTTGGCCCAGCCTTCCTTCGAAGCCACCAGTTCCAGATAGTGCTTCGAGGTCGCCCAGGAGACGAACTTCTCGGCGGCATCGGCCTTCTGGGTGCCGGCGGGGATCGCCAGCGACCATGCCCACAGCCAGTTGCCGCGCTTGCCGAGGCCATTGTCGGGCGCCAGCGCATAGCCGACCTTGTCGGCGACCTGCGAGGCCTTCGGATCGGAAACGAAGGACGCGGCGACGGTGGCGTCGATCCACATGCCGCACTTGCCCTGCTGGAAGAGCGCCAGGTTCTCGTTGAAGCCGTTGGAGGAAGCGCCTTCAGGACCGTCGGCCTTCATCAGGTCGACATAGAACTGCAGCGTATTCTTCCATTCGGGCTGGTCGAATTGGGGCTTCCAGTTCTCGTCGAACCAGCGGGCGCCGAAGGAGTTCGACATAGCGGTGAGGAAGGCCATGTTCTCACCCCAGCCGGCCTTGCCGCGCAGGCACACGCCGTTCACGCCGTTGGCGCGGTCGGTCATCTTGTCGGCGGCCTGCTTGATGAAGTCCCAGGTCGGCGCGTCGGGCATCTTCAAGCCCGCCTTCTCCATCAGGTCCTTGCGGTACATGACGAAAGAACTCTCGCCGTAGAAGGGCGCGGCATAGAGCTTGCCGTCGACGGAGAGGCCGCCGGCGATGGCCGGGATGATGTCCTTGACGTCATAGTCGTTGCCGAGCTTGTCGAGCGGCAGGAGCCAGTTCTGCTTCGCCCAGATCGGGACCTCATAGGTGCCGATGGTCAGGACGTCGTACTGGCCGCCCTTGGTGGCGATGTCGGTGGTGACACGCTCGCGCAGCACGTTTTCTTCAAGCGTGACCCAGTTGAGCTGGATGTCGGGGTTAGCCTTGGTGAAGTCGTCCGTCAGCTTCTGCATGCGGACCATGTCGCCATTGTTGACGGTGGCGATGGTGATGGATTCGGCATGCGCGGCGAAAGCGAGGGCGCTGGCCGACAACAGGCCCAGGATGAGCGTGCGAAGTTTCATCAAATTCCTCCCATAAACCAAGATGAGCATTTGCCTTGGCTTTGGGCAATTACTCACTTACCGTGATTTATGTCAAGCCGGAATCTGTGCTGCAGCGCAGCAGAAATGACGCAACGTGAGCCGCCCGGCGACGTGGCCCGGCCCACTGGAAGGGAAGCCGGGTGGCCTGCTTACGGGCAGGCGATCTCGGCCAGGATCCAGTCGCGGAAGGCGCGGATCTTCGGCACGTTGCGACGGGCCGTCGGATAGACCAGCCAATAGGCGTGGCCATCATCGCCGACGAGGTCGAAGGGCTGGATCAGACGGCCGTCGGCGAGCTCGTTCTTGAACAGCGCCCTGGTCAGGATTGCCACGCCATGGCCGGCCATCGCCGCGTTCGCCTCATAGGCCTGCGCGCCCATGCTGGAGCCCGGCCGTTTGGCTAGATCGTGCCCGGTCACGCCGGCGGCCTCGAACCATTGCGCCCACCAGATGTCGCCGGGGTCGAGGATCGGCAGCCGCAGCAGGTCCGCCGGTTCCTTGACGCCGCCTATGCTTGCCGCGAGCTTGGGACTCAGCATCGGCGTGAAATCGGCGTCGAGCAGCTTGTGCGCCTCCAGGCCCGGCCATTTACCAGCGCCGGAGCGGATGGCAAGATCGACATCCTCGCGCGCGAAATCGGTCAGGCGGCTCGACGTGTCGAGCCGCACGGCAAGTGCGGGATGGGCGAGTTGGAACGAGCCCAGATGCTGCGCCAGCCAGTTCGAGGCGAAGGTCAGCACGGTGGTGACGCAGAGCAGGCCGTCGGCGCCGCCGCGCGCCGCGGCATAGGCATGGCCCAGGATGGAAAAGGCCTCGCTGACGGCGGGCGCCAGGCGCTGGCCGGGCTCGGTCAATTCGATCTGCTTCGGCCGGCGCAGAAACAGCGGCGCGCCGATGCGCTCCTCCAGCACCTTGATCTGATAGCTCGCAGCCGCCTGGGTCATGCCCAATTCCTGCGCCGCCTTGGTGAAGGACAGGTGCCTCGCCACCGCTTCGAACACCCGGATCGCCTGCAGCGGCGGCAGCGGCGCAAGCTGCGGAGAACTCAGATCGGGCATAAGGCCTCCTTATGGGTCATGATCGAGGTTTAATTGGAAGCACGAAGCGGTCAGCCCGATATTTGGGATCAACGATCAATCCAGTTCAAGGCTGACGATCATGGTCACGGTTCAGGAAAAACTCGTTTCCACCCCGGCACGCGGCTGGTTTCTCACGCTCGTGCGGGAATTTGCAAGGTTTTCGGGCCGCAGGCGCACTTATCTCGATGTCCGGGAACTATCCGAGCATCTGCAGCGCGACATGGGTTTTCTCGACGGCAACGATCCGCATGGCCGTTCGCAATAGCCGGCTCTTTTTTATGGGCAGTCAGCCGGCAAGCAGGGCTTCGGCCGTCCGTTCGTCGGTGATGAGGCCGTTGACCAGCCGGCGATTGACGGCGGCAAGGATGCCCGGCAGCTTGCGCTCGCCCATGGCCAAAGCGATGACCAGCGACCTTTCCCGCGACGGCAGCGCGGCGGAAGACACGCGGTCATTGGTGATGCCCTCGATCATGCGACCTTCGCGGTCGAAGACCCAGCCGACGATCTCGGCGATGCCGCCGGCCTTCTGCAGCGCCTTCAACTCGCTTTCGGAAATGAAGCCATCCTCGTAGAGCGGAGCTTTGGGCCCGAGGTCGCCGATGCCGACGAAGGTGACGTCGGCTTCCGCGGCAAGCGCCAGCGTCGGCTGGATCATCGGCTGGTTGAGCAGCATCTCGCGCTCTTCCGGCGAGGAGGCGATGACCGGCAGCGGCATCGGGAAGGACCGCGCCTTGACGCGGTCGGCCATGGTGAAGATAACGTTGTAGAAGGCGGCCGAGCCGTCGGGCGAGATGTTGCCGGTCAAGGACACGACCTTGTGCTGCGGGCAGTCCATCGGCGGCAGCTGCTCGATCGCCGCCTTCAGCGTGCGCCCGGTGCCGATCGCCATGACGATTGGGGTCTCCGAGCGCAGCCGGCGTTCGATCTCGGCCGCGGCCGCCTCGGCGATGCCGATCGTCGTCGAACTCGACGTCGGGTCGCTCGGCACCACCTCGACAAGGTCAAGCGCGAAGCGCGACTTCAGCCGCGCCGCAAGGTCGAGGCAGTTGGCGATCGGATGATCGACGCGCACCTTGATCAGGCCTTCCGACATGGCGAGCGACACCAGCCGCTGCGCGGTCTGCCTGGAGATGCCGAGCTTGGCGGCGATCTGGTCCTGCGTGTTGCCGGCAACATAATAGAGCCAGCCGGCGCGCGCGGCGTCGTCCAACCTGGTGCTGCCGGTTTCCTGTCGCGAATTCACGTCCTGCCTCCCCACCCGCAAGAATACTGAAACGGGCGCCATAGCTTACAGCGAATATCGTAACGCGCAATTGCCTATCGAAAGAGCAATTGCTTGGGCGTCTCGCAGGTTGGCGAAGGATCAATTCGCCATGCTTGCGACATTTGCCGGCGGGACGGTTTATCTCCACCGGGAAACCGATTAAGGGGATCGGCGAAAGGAGCCGCGCATGACGCCGAAAGCCGTTTTCTGGGATATGGACGGAACGCTGGTCGACAGCGAGCCGCTGCACGAGGCGGCGCTCGCGGCGGCCCTGCGCAGCGTCGGCATCGCCCCGCCGCACGACCTGCACGAGCGGGTGCTGGGCATCGCCGCATGGCCCGTCTACGAGATGCTGCGCGACGAGTTCGGCCTCGACCTGCCCTTCGACGACTGGATCGGGCGCAAATACGATCACTATCTGCCGCTGGCCAAAACACTGAAGCCACGCCCCGGCGCGATCGAAGTGTTCAACGAATTGCGCGCGCTCGGCGTCGAGCAAGCGGTGGTCTCCAACTCCGACCGGCTGATCGTCGACGCCAATCTCAACGCTGTCGGCCTTATCTATCCCGGCATGCTGACGGTCAGCCGCAACGACGTGATCGACGGCAAGCCGCTGCCCGAGCCCTTCCTGCGCGCCGCCTATCTGGCCGGGGTCGAGCCGGCGGACGCATTCGCCGTCGACGACAGCCTCACCGGCGCCATGGCCGGCCTGGCGGCCGGCATGAAGACGATCTTCTGGCCGGAAGCACCGATGGAAGGTCCGGCCGGGGCGATCGTCATCAACAGCGCCGAGGAGTTGCGGGCGCAGTTGGGACTCTGAGAAAATCGCCAACGGAGGCGCTGGTCGACCCCCACTCCGTCCCGGCTTCGCCGAGCCATCTCTCCCCCGATCGACGGGGTAGAGGAAAGGCGCCCCGCTTTTTGCCGTCAACGCTCGGCTAGCAACACTCCCTTCCTTTCCCTCCGGAGGGGGGAAAGGTGGCGCTGCGAAGCAGCGACGGATTGGGGGAACCACGTGGCAATCAAGCCAAGGCCCGATCAGCCGCACCAGTAACAGAAGATGTGTGCGTAGCGTAACCGGGAGAAGGAAGCCAGCATCAATTCCGGTAGACCGGCTCTTCCTCGTCGAGGATCGCTTTCAGCTCGGCCAGATGGCGCTCGGCCTGGCCGGGGTAATCGTCCATTTCGCGCGCGGTCTTCTCGGCGATCTCGTCGGAGAGGGTGCGCAGCGGACGGCCGGTCCACAGCGCCTTGATGTAGGTCTCGGCGGCGCGCTCGAAATAGAACATGCGGTTGAAGGTGTCGGCGACGGTGTCGCCGATGACCATCACGCCGTGATTGCCCATGACCATCACCTTGACCTTGGGGTCGGTGAGAAGCTGCGAGCAGCGCTCGCCCTCCTCCTCGAAAGCCAGCCCGCCATAATTGGCGTCGACGACATGGCGGTTGAAGAACATGGCGGAGTTCTGGTCGACCGGCGGCAGCGTCGAATCCGCCAGCGAGGCAAGCACCGTGGCGTGGATCGAATGGACATGCATGGCGCAGCGCGCATGCGGGACATTGCGATGAATAGCGCCATGCAGGCCCCAGGCGGTCGGGTCGGGGGCATCGGGACCGGACAGCGTGTCGGGATCGTTGGCGTCGATCAGGAGTAGGTCGCTCGCCTTGATACGCGAGAAATGCACTTGGTTCGGGTTCATCAGGAACTTCGTGCCGTCCTCGTTGACCGAGAGCGAGAAGTGATTGGCCACCGCCTCGTGCATGTTGAGCCGGGCGGTCCAGCGGAAGGCGGCGGCGAGATCGACCCGCTCCTCGTAATAGGGCAGGTTGCTCAGCGGTTCCTTGTGCAGGCGGGCAAGGCTCATCGAAATCCTCCGCTTGGGTTTGTTTTTCCGAGAATGCCGCGCATGGCCGCTGCCAGCAACCGATAATCGGTGGCTCAGCGGATCAAGCCGCCGGGCGCGCCGGTTGCAGCCCGCCCTGCTCGACGATGAAGTCGATCACTTGCTGCAAGCCCTTGCCGCGCGACAGGTCGGTGAAGCCGAAGGGCCTTTTGCCGCGCATGCGGCCGGCGTCGCTCTCCATGACGTCGAGGTTGACGTTCACATAGGGCGCCAGATCGCTCTTGTTGATGATCAGGAAATCCGAGCGTGTGATGGCCGGGCCGCCCTTCCTCGGAATCTCCTCGCCCTGGCAGACCGAAATGACATAGAGCGTCAGATCGGCAAGATCGGGCGAGAAGGTGGCGGCGAGATTGTCGCCACCGGATTCGATGAAGATGATGTCGAGATCCGGAAATTTTTTGTTCAACTCGGCGATGGCGCGCAGATTGATCGAAGCGTCCTCGCGAATGGCGGTGTGCGGACAGCCGCCGGTCTCGACGCCGACGATGCGCTCTTCGGGCAAAGCTTGTAGCCGCGCCAGCATCATCGCATCCTCCTTGGTGTAGATGTCGTTGGTGACGACGGCGATCGAAAAATCATCGCGCAGCGCCTTGCAGAGCTTTTCGGTGAGCGTCGTCTTGCCGGAGCCGACCGGGCCGCCGATGCCGATGCGAAGAGGACCGTTTTTCGACGTCATGCCGGAAACTCCGAGATAGCGAGAACGACAAAGCCCAACCCGATCAACAGGCAAAGCGGCGAATAGAGGCGCTGGTCGAGCCGCGCGAAAGGCTGTTCGGGCGCAAGCCTGCGCCACCAGGGCGTGAAACCGGCAATGCCGCGTCCTAGGAAGACGAGGCCGATCATCAATGCTGTGGCCGCCAGGCCTGCTCGTGGAAAGGGCGTCGCAAAGACACCCGCAAGCGCCAGGGGCCAGAGCGTCGCCAATGCCAGACAGGCCGCGACGGCAAAGCTCGCAGCTGTCGACGGCATCTCGTCGACGCCGCGGAAGCCGACGACGGCACGCGCACAGGACGCCTGGTCCGTGCCCGGCCAGATGCCGCCTATGCCCCAATAGACATGCAGCGTGGTGATCAAAAGCAGGACGAAGGCGAGGATGACGGCAAGCACGATCATGAGCGGAACAGCCGCGAATATTGCGTTTCGTGGCTCATCGCGACGATGTCGGAGACAAAAGCCGCGCCGCCCAGATCGTCGAGCGTCGACACCGTTGCGCGAGCTGCCGTGTCTATAGCCCAATTTTCAAAGCCGGCTAACAACGAGACGGCATCGAGCTGGCCGACGACGCCGAGCCTGATCGCCGCCTGCACGAGATTGGAGAAGAAAGCCTGAAGGAAGGCCGACAGAGCCTGCGCGAGGTCGATGCCGCCGCTGCCGGCAACGGCACCGACCGCGACGCAATAGGGGCAATCGGCCGGCAGGCGCTGCAGCACCGGAGACGACCAGGCGGACGCCGCCTGGAGAAAAGCCGCGCCCTGCAGCATGGTTTCGAGATGACGCTCCCGCGACCCGGCGAGCGCTTCGGCCAATGTGGCGACTTCCGCCAGGTCGCCGCCGTCACGCGCGCGGCGCCAGCTCTCGGCGAAGAGGACCGCGTCGTTCCAGCCTGAACCCATCTCGACCAGAGTCTCCAGCCAGCCGGTGAGATCTTCGCGATCCGCGATCAATCCATCCTGCACGGCGCGTTCCAGGCCATGACTGTACGAGAAGCTACCGACCGGAAAGGCCGGCGACAGCCAGGTCATCAGCCGCAGCAGCGCTATCGATGACGGCTGGTCAGTCATGGTGGTGATGGTGGTCGTGATGGTCGTGATCGTGATGATCGTGGCCATGGTGGTCGTGGTCATGGTGGTCGTGCGAATGGCCGTGATCGTGGCCATGCCCGGAATAGGCACCGCGCACCGGGCTGAACGGCTCCGACACCTCGTTCACCGTGGCGCCGAGGCCTTCGAGCATCGCCTTGATGACATGATCGCGCAGGATGAGGATGCGGTCCGCCTCGATCGCCGCCGCGAGGTGACGGTTGCCGATGTGCCAGGCGAGCTCGGTCAGATGAACCGCGTCGCGGGCGCGGATGTCGTAGACCTCCTCGGGTGCGGCGACGATTTCGAGCTGGCGGCCGTCCTCCAGCACCAGCCGGTCGCCATTGTTGAGCGCCACCGGCTCGGGCAGGTCGACCAGCACCTTGTCGCCGCCGGCGGTCTCGACGGCGCGGCGGCGCAGATGCCGCTCGTCATGCGGCAGCACGGCCTTGTCATAGGGCGCGGTCAAAGCCGGATCGCCGGCGGCAAGCACCGAGACGGCGCGCGGAAATTTGGTGAAATCGGTGGTGATGTTGAGCTTCATTTCATGGCTCCGCCATTAGCTTGAGCGCGGGCACGAGCAGGTCGCGACAGCACGCGGTCGAAATAGGCATTCACCCGGTCGGACTCGATCGGGAAACGGCCGGCGCGCGCCCAGCCACCCATATCGCCCAGCAAGACGTCGACGGCCGAGAAGCGGTCGCCCAGCGCAAAGGGCTTGTCGCCGAGCCGGCGGTCCAGCGCCCTCACTTCCGAAGCAAAATCATAGGCGGCCGCAGGCCCGACGTCGACGCGCAGTTCCTTCGGCAGCAGGAAACGATGGCGCAGCTTGTTCCACAGCGGCGCCTCGAACTCGCTCTGGGCGAAATGCATCCAGGAATCCATCTCGGCGCGGCCAGCGAGACCGGGATTGGCGCCCATGCCCTTATCGGCATGCTTGTCCGCCAGATAGACGCAGATCGCGGCCGAGTCGGTCACCTCAATGTCGCCATCGATCAGGATCGGCACCTTGCCGGAAGGATTGAGCGCGTAAGCCTCCGGCGAGCGCAGCTTCACCTCGACGAACTCGTAGGGCAGCCCGAGCTCCTCGAGCATCCAGAGCACCCGGCTGACCCGAGAGCCGCGCGATCCGACGGCCTTGTACATGGTTGAGCCCTGCATTTCCGAGATTTCTAGGGCATCCTGAGCGCCGGTCCAATCGCGCTCAGACGATGGTGTCGAAGAGCCGCAGGATGAACGATATCTGATAGACGAGCGCGGCCGCGACGAAGGCGATGTGGAAGCGGCGGTCGCGCACCATGATCGCGACGATGCAGAGCGCCACGAAGACCGGCGTGCGGATCAGATATTCGTTGCCGAAGCGGGCGAAATGCTCCGGACCTTTGAGCAGCGTGTCGATGACGTCGAGCAGATAGGTCGCGCCAAGCAGCCCGAAGAACCAGGCGCGGCGCGAGTAAAAATAATCCTCGTAGCTGGTGTAATCGAGCATCGAATCCGGAAACAGCAGCGCGCAGAGCAGGAACAGCGTGATGGCGTAGAAAATGATGAAAAGATATTTGCCGAAGGTCCAGTTCTCGATGGCATAGAGGCCGAACTCCCACCACCAGAAATGCACCAGCATCAACAGCACCGAGGCGACCCAGGCGAGATGCACCGCGTAGAGCCGGTACTGGCCGGGATGCTGGACGATGCGGGCCGTTCCCGAAAGCAGCCGGGTGACGCCGAGGCCGATCACCATGCCCATGACGATGCGGATATGCGGAAAGATGTCGTGCGGCGAGGCGATTTCGGTGGGCATGCCTGATCACAATGCTGCTGCTTTGCCGCATATTGCGATCTGCGCACGCGCGCCGCAACGATATTTGCCCGCTCACCGGTCAGCCGTTGTCAGAACAGAAAATACCGTTGCGCCATCGGCAGCACGGTCGCGGGTTCGCAGGTGAGCAGCTCGCCGTCGGCGCGCACTTCGTATGTTTCGGGATCGACCTCGACATGCGGCGTGGCGTCGTTGAGCACCATGGAATGCTTGCCGATACCGCCGCGCGTGTTCTCGACCGCGATCATCGCCTTGTCGACGCCGAGCCTGTCCCGCAGGCCAGCATCGAACGCCGCTTTCGAGACGAAGGTCACGGAGGAGTTGGTCAGCGCCTTGCCATACGCGCCGAACATCGGCCGGTAATGCATCGGCTGCGGCGTCGGGATCGAGGCGTTGGGATCGCCCATGGGTGCTGCCGCGATCGTGCCCCCCACCAGGACCATCTCCGGCTTGACGCCGAAGAAGGCCGGATTCCACAGGACAAGATCGGCGCGCTTGCCGACGGTGATCGAGCCGATCTCCTTCGACAGGCCGTGCGCGATGGCCGGGTTGATGGTGTATTTGGCGATGTAGCGGCGGACGCGGACATTGTCGTTGTCGCCGGTCTCATCAGGCAGCGCGCCGCGCTGGCGCTTCATCTTGTCAGCGGTCTGCCAGCAGCGGATCGCCACTTCGCCGACACGGCCCATGGCCTGGCTGTCGGAAGAGATGATCGAGAAGGCGCCGATGTCGTGCAGGATGTCCTCGGCCGCAATCGTCTCCTTGCGGATGCGGCTCTCGGCGAAGGCGATGTCTTCCGGGATCGACGGCGACAGATGATGGCACACCATCAGCATGTCGAGATGCTCGGCCAGCGTGTTGACCGTGTAAGGCCTGGTCGGGTTGGTCGAGGACGGGATGACATTGGGCAGGCCGCAGACCTTGATGATGTCCGGCGCGTGGCCGCCGCCGGCGCCCTCGGTGTGGAAGGCATGGATGGTGCGGCCGTCGATGGCCGCGACCGTGTTTTCCACGAAGCCGGACTCGTTCAGCGTGTCGGTATGGATCATCACCTGCACGTCGTAAGCGTCGGCGACCGACAGGCAGCAGTCGATGGCGGCCGGGGTCGTGCCCCAGTCCTCGTGCAGCTTCAGCGCGCAGGCGCCAGCCAGCACCATCTCTTCCAGCGCCGCCGGCTTTGACGCATTGCCCTTGCCCGAGAGGCCGATATTCATCGGAAAAGCGTCGAAGGACTGGATCATGCGCGCCATATGCCAGGGGCCGGGCGTGCAGGTGGTGGCCAAGGTGCCGTGCGCCGGCCCGGTGCCGCCGCCGAGCATGGTGGTGATGCCGCTCATCAGCGCTTCCTCGATCTGCTGCGGGCAGATGAAATGGATATGCGCGTCGAAGCCGCCGGCCGTGAGGATCTTGCCCTCGCCGGCGATGATCTCGGTACCGGGGCCGATGATGATGGTGACGCCAGCTTGCGTATCCGGATTGCCGGCCTTGCCGATCGCCGCGATGCGGCCATCCTTCAGGCCGATATCGGCCTTGACGATACCGGCAAGCGCGTCAACGATCAGCGCATTGGTGATGACGGTATCGACCGCGCCGCCTGCCCGCGTGACTTGGCTCTGGCCCATGCCGTCGCGGATGACCTTGCCGCCGCCGAATTTCACTTCCTCGCCGTAGACCGTGAAATCCCTCTCGACCTCGATGAACAGCTCGGTGTCGGCGAGCCGCACCTTGTCGCCGATCGTCGGTCCATACATCTGCGCATAGGCGGCGCGGCTTATCCTGGCCATCAGCAATCGCTCCCGAAATTCCAATTGTTTGCGCGCGGGGCACACATTGTCGCCATCCAATGGTCACGCAATGACCCGCCCGGCGACACTTTGAGCGCCCATTTGCGCTTTCCCATCGGGCCGTTGAGGCGGGCGGAATCACTCCCAAGCCGATGGAAGGAAGATCCATGCGCAAAGCGATAGTTCTCGCCGCGACCGCCACCCTGATGATGGCGGGGGCCGCCAGCGCCCAGCAGCAGCCGACGCCGCAGCCAAGCCCGGCGCCCACCGCACCCGCCGCGCCAAAAGCCCAGTCCGCGGCGCCGGCGATCCAGAGCGTCAACATCGTCGACATCACAGAACTGCCCAAGGACACGCAGACGCAGGTCAACCAGATCGTGGCGCAGCGCGGCGACGCCGGCCTGCAGACCTTGCGCAAGTCGATCGACGCCACGCCCAAGGTGAAATCCGCGCTCGAAGCCAAGGGCATGAGCTCGGCGCAGGTGATCGCCGCCAGCATGCAGCCCAATGGCGCGCTGACGCTGATCACCAAGAAGGCAAGCTGATTGCACGTCAAGGCGGGCCGCGTCGCGGTCCGCCTGTCGGCTTTTGAAGGGAACCTGCGGCCAGACAGGGCCGTTTCGCTGTTTTCGCCCCGTCAGGAGTTCAGTCAGGAGCGAGCGATGGCGAAAGCCCCGCGTTTTGCAAGATGGAGTTCCGCGGTTGCCGCCGCGCTTGTCATGGCCGCGCCCCAGGCGGCGTCCGCGGCGCAGCCGCTGGACAATGGCAGTCCTGCCGCGGCGATCGTCGATTCCGATGTCCGACAGGAAGAGGCGCTCTCCACGACGGAGGCCGGGAAGGTCATCACCGCCATCGACCGCACCCGCGACAACATCGGCGCGGTGCGCAAGACCACCAAGCTCGACAGGGTCGACATCGTGTTCCTGACCGATGCCGCGCGTAGCGAAGGCGGGCCGCCGCCGGCCATCGAGAACAAGGTGAAGCAGCATCAGGAGGACGTCGCCGAATTGCGCCAGGAGATCGAGGCGAACGCGCTGCTCTTCAACGCCATCGATTCGCGACGCGTGCAGGCCGAGGACGTGCTTGCCGTGGAATTCGACAATCCGGGAAAGGTCGTCATCTACGCCGCCGCCAAGCCGCCGAAATGATGTGAGCGCGCCGGCCATCTTCACAGCTTGCCCATCACCTTCTGCTGGAAACCATAGACCTCGCGCTTGCCGCCCAGCGGCACGAGCGTGACGTCGCGCTCCTGTCCCGGCTCGAAGCGTATGGCCGTGCCGGCAGCGATATCGAGCCGCATGCCCCGCGCGCGCTCGCGGTCGAATTTCAGGCCCTCATTGGTCTCGAAGAAATGATAGTGGCTGCCGACCTGGATCGGCCGGTCGCCGCTGTTGGCGACCTTGAGCGTCACCGTGGGCAGGCCCTTGTTCAGCTCGATGTCGCCTTTGGCGGTGATGACTTCTCCGGGGATCATCGCGCCCTCACAGCACGCCGAAGGCAAGGCCGACGCCAATCGCCGCGCAAGCGGCGCCGGCGGCGCGCGCCAGACCGCGGAAGCGCGATCCTAACCCGACGCCGGCCGCAATGCCGGCGCCGTGGAGCAGCGCCGTGGCCACCGCAAAGCCCGCCATATAGTCCAGCCCCGCCGCATTTTCCGGCACTTCGGTGCCATGGGCATTGCCGTGGAACAGCGCGAACAGGCCGATGACAGCGATCCCGGCCGAGAGCGGCAGGTCGATCGCCAATGCCACCAGCAGACCGAGCGCCACGACGGAAGCGAGGATAGCCGGCTCCACGAAAGGCGCCGGCACATGCAGCATGCCGAGCGCGCCGCCGGCCAGCATCACGCCGACGGAGGCCAGCGGCCAGGCCCAGACCGCCTTACCGCCCTTCATCGCCGCCCAAAGGCCGACGGCAACCATCACGGTCATATGGTCGAGCCCAGACAGCGGATGCGCGAAACCGGCGGCGAAGGAAGAGGTGGAGCCTGCGCCGACATGGGCTTCAGCCGGCATAGCGGCTGCCAGGAAAAGGATCGCGGCAAGTGTGGTTCGTTTCGTCGAAGCGGTGATCATCTTTCTGCCCTTCTCCAATTGACCTGGTTCAAGCGGCCTTGCGCGGGCCGCAGCCTCCGGCCTTGAGCACGCGCGTGGTCGATGGTGGGTATTTCGTCAGCTTGGCTGCCGGCCGGATCGGCCGCGGCGCGAAATTGCCGCCGCAATTGGGGCAGACCCCGCCCAGCACATTGTCCACGCAGTCGGCGCAGAAGGTGCATTCGAAGGTGCAGATCAGCGCATCGGCCGCCTCCGGCGGCAGATCCTTGTCGCAGCATTCGCAATTGGGCCTAAGCTCCAGCATCGGTCTTCCTCATCGGATCGGCCCTCACCTGATCGGTTCGTGCACGGTCACCAGCTTGGTGCCGTCGGGGAACGTCGCCTCGACCTGGACGTCGTGGATCATCTCGGCGATGCCGTCCATGACCTGAGCGCGGGTGACGACATGGGCGCCCGCCTCCATCAGTTCCGCGACCGGGCGGCCGTCGCGCGCGCCTTCGACGACGAAGTCGGTGATCAGGGCGATGGCTTCGGGATGGTTGAGCCTGACGCCACGCTCCAGGCGCTTGCGCGCCACCATCGCCGCCATGGCGATGAGCAGCTTGTCCTTTTCACGCGGCGTAAGGTTCATGCGATGTCCCGGTATTTCAGATCAGAGTGACCACAATTTGGGCAGTCCCGCCCGTCCATTGAGCAGTTCGACGAGCAGAACCAGCCGCTTGCGGAGCTGGTAGCCGTCGCCGGCGCAGAGCCTCGCAAGAAGCTTGCCAGATCGGCCGACGCTCCAGAAACTGGCGCCGCCCCAGCCGCCGATCGCCGGATCGCCGATGATGGCGCGGACCTTCTCCAGCAGGTCTTCCGCCTGCGGCGAAACGAGGAGCACTGTGGCAAGCGCAAGCGCGCCGCCGGTCGCCGCCCGCCGCTGGAGCGTCGCGGCGATATCCGGGCCGAGCCGGAAATCCTCCGCATGGACCAGCGCGCCGCCCTGGCGGACCCGCCAGCGGTCATGGAAACTGCCTTGAACCGTGCGCTCGCCCATCGCAAGCCGGCCGAACAGCGTGGCTTCGAGTATCAATGCCTCGGCACCGTCGCCAAGCTCGACATCCAGCGTGCGGGCGAAAGCGGCACGGTCGAAAACGATGGTTTCCTGCGGCAGCCAGGCGATGCGGCCGCCCGGGCCGACCCGGAGGCCGACGCTTGTCTCGGCCCTGTCGGCGGCAGCGCGATAGAGTTTTTCGCAGGCTTGGGTGGTGACGGAGGCGGAGGCGCCGGCGCCGACCTCGATTGTCCAGCCGAGGCGGTCGCCGCCGGTCATTCCGCCGGCCGTGTTGATGAGCACCGCCTCGAGCGGATCGCCTTCTACTGCCGGCAGGCGGATCTTGGCCGATCCATCCTGATACAGCCGCTGCAAGCGCGTCCGGCCGTCGCTCTTGCCGCAGAAAAGCCTGGCTCGCCCGGCAACACGTTGCGCGGCAGGCAAAGGATCGGCGGCCGAAGGCAAGGCGGGCCGGGATGGGAGAGTGTTCTCGATCGTGTCCACCATTCCAGGTTAAGCACTCCGGCGGCTTTGTCGATATATCGCTTGTTGCTTGACATCGTTTTGGTTTCTATAGAGGGAAGCCACCCTGGAGCGGTTGCGCGATGTCTGGCGAGGTAAGGGCAACGGCGTTTGTTGGATCCGGGGACAAAAAGGGCGCTGATCAGTTGGCGTCGGGAAACGACAGGGAAGGAACCGAATGGCTGACCAACTGACGACCGAGATCATCGAAAAGATCAAAGCGCATGCCGATACCGGCGGCGAGGAAATCACCGCCAGCACCGATCTCGGAACGCTCGGCATCCATTCGCTGGAGTTGACCGAGATCATCTTCGATCTCGAGGAAAAATACGGCATCGAGATCGAGATGAACACGGTCGATGCCTGGAGCAATCTCAAGAACGTCGGCGACATGGTCGAGGCGGTTCGCGAACTGATCGCGAAAAAAGCCTGATTGCATGCAAAGACGCGTCGTCATCACCGGTATCGGCGGGATTTGCGGGCTCGGCAACGATGCGCCTGCGATATGGGACGCCATGCGCGCCGGCCGCTCGGCCATCGGCCCCATCGACAATCCGTCGCTGCATGACCTCAAGGTCAAGACTGGTTGCCAAATCAAGCAATTGCCGGACCACGGCATCGACCGCAAGCAGGTCGTGTCGATGGACCGTTTCAGCCTGCTGGCGGTGATCGCGGCGCGCGAAGCCATGCGACAATCGGGCTTGACCGCGCATGCCGACAACACCTACCGGATGGGCGCAATCGTCGGCGTCGGCGTCGCGGGCTTCGAGACCATCGAGGAGAATTACCGCGCGATCCTGCTCGAAGGGCGCAACCGCGCCGCCATCTTCACCGTGCCGAAAGTCATGCCGGGCGCGGCCGCCGGCCAGGTCAGCATGAATCTCGGGCTGCGCGGCCCTGTTTTCGGCGCCACGTCGGCCTGCTCGTCCGCCAACCATGCGATTGCCTCGGCCGTCGACCAGATCAGGCTCGGTCGCGCCGACGTGATGGTCGCCGGCGGCACCGAAGCGCCGCTGGTGTGGGGCGTGCTGAAAGGCTGGGAAGCGCTGAGAGTGCTTTCGCCTGACACCTGCCGGCCGTTCTCGGCCGATCGTGCCGGCCTTGTGCTTGGCGAAGGCGCCGGGATGGCGGTGCTCGAAAGCTATGATCACGCGACGGCGCGCGGCGCCACCATTTTGGCCGAGATCGCCGGCGTCGGGCTTTCGGCCGACGCGTCCGACATCGTCGCGCCGACCGTCGAGGGACCGGAAGCGGCCATGCGTTTTTGCCTGGCGGATGCCGGGCTCAATCCGGAAGACGTCGACTATCTCAACGCGCATGGGACCGGCACCAAGGCCAACGACCAGATCGAGACCGCAGCGATCAAGCGTGTCTTCGGCGAGCATGCCCGTTCGCTTTCGGTGTCGTCGACCAAGTCGATGCATGCGCATTGCCTCGGCGCCTCGGGCGGGCTGGAGATGATCGCCTGCGTGATGGCGATCCGCGACGGCATCGTGCCGCCCACCGCTAACTATCGCGAGCCGGACCCGGAATGCGACCTCGACGTGACGCCGAACACGGCGCGCGAGCGCAAGGTACGCGCGGCGCTCAGCAACAGTTTCGCCTTCGGCGGAACCAACTCGGTGCTGGCCTTCAGGGAGGTCTGACCGAAGCCCTCCGGTTGACTGTATGTGCATGGATAGAACGGACCTCCCGTTTCCCGGGAACGGCGGACCGCCCTATCTCTTTGTTTTTACGCAATTCCGGTCGGAAGGTTACGGCGAAGACGCCGAACCTAACCGCTCACACTTTTCCTGGAATTGCTCTAGCCGCTTGTCGGTGTATTGATCGCGGTCGGCCACAGACCTAATTCTTGCCTCACCCGCCACAGGCGCCGCCCGGCGTCCGCTCCGGAGTTTCCGATGACCGACCTGTCCGCCTTTCCGATCGCCAAGCGCTGGCCGGCCAAGCAGCCCGAGCGCCTGCAGCTCTATTCCGCCACGACGCCCAATGGCGTGAAGGTCTCGATCGCGCTGGAGGAGATCGGCCTTCCCTATGAGCCGCATTATGTCGATATCGGCAAGAACGAGAGCTGGACGCCGGAGTTCCTGTCGCTCAACCCGAACGGCAAGATCCCGGCGATCGTCGACCCGGACGGTCCGGGCGGCAAGCCGATCGGCCTGTTCGAGTCCGGCGCCATCCTGCTCTATCTGGCGGACAAGACCGGCGAGCTCATTCCCGCCGATCCGGCGCGGCGCTACGAGGCGATCCAGTGGGTGTTCTTCCAGATGGCGGCGATCGGTCCGATCTTCGGGCAGGTCGGCTTCTTCCACAAATTCGCCGGGCGCGAGATTGCCGACAAGCGGCCGCTGGAGCGTTACCGCGACGAATCGCGGCGGTTGATCGGCGTGCTGGAAACGCGGCTGAAGGGCCGCAAGTGGATCATGGACGACGATTACACCATCGCGGACGTATCGATGCTGGGCTGGGTGCGCAATTTGATCGGCTTCTACGAGGCGCGCGAGCTGGTCGGCTTCGACGACTTCCCGACCGTCGCCGAGTGGCTGGAGCGCGGCCTGGCGCGCCCGGCGGTGAAGCGGGGGCTCGCCATTCCGGCGAAGGGCTGAGCCCTTACTTCGTCTTGGCGCTTGCGCCGCCGCGGCCAAACATGGACGCCGCCAGCCTCACGGTTGCCACGACCGCTCCGGTCGCGACGCTGGCCACGGTGCGGATCGGACCCGACTTCTTGACCGCGGGTCCCTTTGCGGGCTTGTGGTGCTTCGCGCTCTCGGCCGCGACCTTGTGAGCCGCGCCGGGCGTTACCCTCTTCGGCGCCGCCTTGCCGAAAGCCGGCTTGGCGTCCTTCGACCGCTCGGCGATCGCGGCGCCGGCCTTGGGCTGCGCCGTCCTGGATTGGTTGGCCCTGGCTTTCTTGGGCGCGGTTTTTCTGCTGTTGGTTGCCATCTGACAGCTCCTGCAATTTTCTTCTCAACTCCAGACGGAAAGCGGTGCGCGCTTTCCTGGAATTGCTCCGGCGCCGAACAATTCGGGATAGGGTCATAACGGCGCGAAAACCTTAAGGTTCCCGTTCAAAAATATTGAAAATTGAGCAGGTTAACCAATCATCAGGGTCATTGGTCAATGACGGGTCATTGACCAATGACCATGTCGGCAGGCCGGCGCCGCGCCAGCACCCGCTCGATGTTGGGCATATCGTTGGAGGCGATCCAGGCGCGGGCGTCCTCGTCGGACTTGCCGTGCTCGCGCCAGCGCTCCATCAGCCGGCGCTCGAGCTCGTTGCGCGGCACGTCGACGAAGATGGTGAAATCGAACAAAGCCGCCAGCCGCGACCACGGCTCCTCGTCGAGCAGCAGGTAGTTGCCCTCGACCAGGATGAACTTGGTGTCGGCGCCGATGATTTCGGCCGCCGCGCGCGACAGTTCGATGCTGCGGTCGAACACCGGGATGGCAATATCGGGCTCGCCGGAGCGGATGCGCTTCAGCAGCGTCTCGAAACCGGCGAAATCGAAGGTTTCCGGCGCGCCCTTGCGGGGACGCAGGCCGCGACGGTTGAGAATGATGTCGTCAAAGTGGAAGCCGTCCATCGGCACGATTTCCGAGCTGCCCTCAGGCAAAAGCTCATGCAAGGAAGCGGAGAGCGTCGACTTGCCGGCGCCTGGCGGACCGGCGATGGCGACGACGAAGCGCTTGGCCTTGCCGGCGCGCTTGAAGATGGCGGCGGTGATATGGGCGATCTCGGACATCGGCGCTTTCCGGTAAGGTTGCGGCCGGCATTTTGGCGGGTGTCGGTGGAAAATTCAAACCTGGTTCCGAAGTTTCGGCGGCCTAAGCCTTCGAGATTAGCCGGACGCCCTTCCCTTCGTCATCCGCGCTAGAATGACGGACTCTTAGAACGCGCTGCCCCTGAGCCCTTACGCCGGAACCGAACGGCCGATGCGCAGGAAGTCGCCGTCGAAAGGCACCTCCTTCGCCGCGCCGTTCGAAGCAAGGATGCGCAAGCGATCGGGCGCGGATTCGATGCTCGGCGCCTCGGTCTCCGCAAACGCCACCCCGCCGAGGATATGGCGGAAGGAGACGCTGCGCCCCTCGGCCAGCGCGAAGGCCGTCGCCACGCCTTCATGCTTCAGCCAGTTGTCGCCGAGCGAAGCGGCGTGGCCGATCGCGGTGCGGCCGTCCTCGATGCCGAGCACGCCGAGATGGCGGCCGCTCCAGGGCGCATAGTCGCGGCCGCCATTCGAGAACCACAGCATGGTCACCGGCAGTTCGGCCGGGTTCTTCAGCACCAGCACCAGGTCCTGCTCGGCGCGGCGGGCAATCGCGGTCCAGCCCGGGCCGCCGTGATCCGCCTCGACGAGCGTGATGAAATCCTCGCGCCTGTCTTCCATGCGATAGTCGGTGAGGTCGGTGGCGCCGCCGGCGGCCAGCGGAAACTGCTTGGGGTCGGTGGCGCGGGCCGGATAGGCCAGCATGAAGCGGCCGCGCGCCGGATCGGGCTCGAGCGGTGTGGGAGGCGTCACCGCCACGCGTTTCGGCGAGAAGGCCAGCCGGCCGCCGCCTTGCATCACCGTCATCGGATGATGGGCGACGGAAATCGCACCCGAGCCGCCGGAAAAGATGTGCTCCTGGTAGAGGAAAGGATGGCCGTCGCGCAGCGTCAAGACCTTGTCGACGGCCGCGCCCATCACCTTGCGGCGCAGCCGGAAGACGGCGCGCCAGCCGCCGGCAATGGGACTGTTCTCGACCACGTCCCACTCGCTGTTGGCCGGCCAGCCATGCAGGGGTGCGACCTCGACATCGCTGGCGGAGAAGGGCGCGCAGAGGAAATCGCCGGAGAGCCGCACTGTGCCTTCGGGGAGATTTGCAGGCAGGCTCTCGCGCGGCGAGCCGACCCAGGGCGCGCGATGCAGCGGCTTCAGAACGCGGCCATCGGCCTCGATCTCCATGGCGGCGATGTGGCCGACGGCAAGGTCGAGCGAGACGGAAATGCCCTTTGCGCCGATCGTGACCGTGTCCATGCATGCCTCCCGCGAATCTTTGCGCAAGAAAAGCCTGTCCGAGGGAGGGCGCGCAAGCGGGGCGACCGGCATTTTGCATCAAGGTGCGGCAGGGGCCGCCAAGTTGTGGCCGCAGGCGCTGCCCCTCATTGCCCTGCCGGGCCTTTCTCCCCGTATAGTGACGGGGAGAAAGGGGCTGGCCGCCATGGCTGCGCCCTTTCTGCAACGCTGGCGATTGGCGAAATCGGCGATGACCGTGCTCCTCTCCCCGTCGCTATACGGGGAGAGGATGCCGGCAGGCAGGTGAGGGGCAGCGCCGAACCTCCGGAAGCAAAGAAAGCATACTCACACCTCCCGAAAACCTGGGCAAATGCGTTACTATCGCCGTTAACCAGTTGGACGCGGCACATAGGTTACGTTAGCTTCGCCGCGTCTCAGCAACAGTTTTAGAAACGTCTTGCCCCGTCCTCTCGCCTTCCTCCAGAAACTCATCGCCGTCTTGGCATTGCTCGCGCTGGTCGCCGGCTGCACGACGGCAGCGCCGCCGGAAAGCGTGCTTGCCGTGCCGGCGCAGCCGCAGAAATATGCGGCGATCGTGGTCGACGCCTCGAGCGGCAAGACCTTGTTCGAGGTCAATTCGAGGGCGCAGCGCTATCCCGCCTCGCTGACCAAGATGATGACGCTCTACATGCTGTTCGAGGCGCTGGAGAGCGGCCGCGTCACCAAGCAGACGCGCATCCCGGTTTCCGACCATGCCGCCTCGCAGCCGCCGACCAAGCTGCGCTTCCGGCGCGGCGAGACGATCGACGTCGATTCCGCCATCCGCGCCATGGTGGTGAAGTCGGCAAACGACGTGGCGGTGGCGGTGGGCGAATATCTGGGCGGCGGCTCGGAGGACCAGTTCGCGGCGATGATGACCGCCAAGGCCCGCTCGCTCGGCATGACCGGCACCAATTTCCGCAATGCCTGCGGCCTGCCCGACGACGGCCAGGTGACCACGGCGCGAGACATGGCGGTGCTGGGCATGGCGCTGGAAAAGCGCTTCCCGCAGCATTTCCACTATTTCTCCGAAAGCGACTTCATGTTCCGCGGCCGCCTGGTGCGCGGCCACAACGACATGCTGGGACGGGTGCGCGGTGTCGACGGCATCAAGACCGGCTACATCCGCGCCTCCGGCTACAACATCGTCACCTCCTACAATGCCGACGGGCGGCACCTGATCGTGGTGGTGATGGGCGCCGACTCGGCGCGCCAGCGCAACGACCATGTCGAGGCGCTGATCCAGCGCAGCCTCGGGCCGGCGACCGCCAACGCCGGCCAACCCAGGCTGATGTATTCCGGGCAGCAGCCGGCCTCGGCGCCGCCCGGCACGATGCCGCCGGACTCGGCTTTGCCAGGGTTGCGGCCGCCAGGTTCCGCGGCGCCCGCGTCGACGCCGCCGGGCCAGCTGGCATCCGATTTTCCGTCGCCGGATCTGGCATCGCCCGGCGCGCCGCTGCTGCCGACGCAGTAGGCGGCGGGGCGAACCAGAAGGCCTGAGACGCCGGCGGGACAGCGCCCCCCCTCTGGCCTGCCGGCCATCTCCCCCACAAGGGGGGAGATCAGATGTCACGCCTGCTTTCGCCAATCGCGAACGCTGCAGGAATGAGCGGGGCGCCGAAACCGCCAATCTCCCCCCTTGTGGGGGAGATGTCCGGCAGGACAGAGGGGGGCGCGAAGGATCGCTGCCTGCCCCGCCTTTCGCTGGCGCAAGGGTCTGTCGAGATTCAGGTCAGGCCGCGCCGAGAATGATGGTTTCCGAGAACCGGACCGGAGCGTACTTGAAGTACGTGAGCACCGGAAGAGCAGGAAATCATCGTTCGCAGGCCGGCCTCACCTGAATATCGGCGGACCCTATCGAACCACCAGCACCGGGATCGTCGTCAGCGACACCACCTCCGCCGTCTGGCTGCCCAGCACCAGGCGGCCGATGCCGCGGCGGCCATGCGAGGCCATGACGATGAGGTCGCTGCCTTCCGCGCCGGCGACCTCGAGGATCGCCTCGGCGGGGGTGCGGTTCTCGATATGCAAGGTCTTCGCGCTGACGCCCTTCGCCTCTGCCTCGGCCTTGCATTTGTCGAGCAGCTCACTTGCATATTTGCGCGCGCTTCCCTCGTAATTGACCAGCTCGTCGGCGGCGACATAGCCCGCCATGGCGCCGCCCCAGGCAAGCGCCGGGAACGGCTCAGAGACGGTGACGAAGGCCACGGTGGCGCCGAGGCCCTTGGCCAGCTCCAGCCCGTGGGCGACGCCCTTCTGGGCGAGTTCGGAGCCGTCGGTGGCGATCAGGATTTTCTTGTACATGGTGGCGATCCCTCAAATTGCGGGGCGCCGCGCGCGCCCCAGGTGGCGGGAGCCTGAACGGTAAGGCCTGATTTCGATATAGTCAGCCTATGAGGCCCGCCACAGGGCCCAGTTGGATGTGGATCAAGGCCAGGCGGCGGAGACGATTGCTCCAGGGTTAGGCGCGAAATCGCCGGCGGCGCTCCCCTCTCCGTCTCGGCTTCGCCGAGCCACCTCTCCCCGCTCCGCGGGGCGAGGAACCCAAGCTTGCGAGGTCGCGCCCTCGGCGATTGGCGTTTCCTCGCCCCCGCAAAGCGGGGGAGAGGTGGATCGGCGCGCAGCGCCGAGACGGAGCGGGGGCTGCGCCGACCCATGCAATTGCCTCAGCAGCCCGCCCGTCCCATCACAAGAACTTGTTTCGTCACACACTTTTCACACTGACCATGGATATGCCGCGCCGGCTTGGCGTATCGTGGCGCAAAGCCTCGAACAGGAGCATCGACCATGGCAGGCGACCCGAAGGCATCCGCGCAAATCCAGGCCGACAATGAGAACGACGTCGCCGGCGAGTATCTCGAGGCGGAAACCGTACCGGAGGATGCGCAGGCAGCCGCCGACGAGATCCTCGAAGCGCCGGAAGTGCCGGATTCCGAGCCGCACCCTGAACCGCATGTTCCGGGCACCACCAGGGTCAAGCCGAAGAAGAAGCCCTCGGCGATATCGGGGCGCAAATTCCGCAAGCGCGACCTGGTGCGCGTCGACGATCTGAGGCCCAGCCTTGCCGACCGCATCCGCTCCGACCATCCCGACCTGCCGCGCGGCGCCCGCATCAGCCGCGAGGAGCTCGCCCGCTACCGCATGCGCTACATGGAGGAATTGCTGCAGCAGGAGCATGGCGAATTCTCCGAGCTCGAC
The DNA here is from genome assembly GCF_029625735.1 of Mesorhizobium sp. WSM4935. Classification (NCBI taxonomy): domain Bacteria; kingdom Pseudomonadati; phylum Pseudomonadota; class Alphaproteobacteria; order Hyphomicrobiales; family Phyllobacteriaceae; genus Mesorhizobium; species Mesorhizobium sp. WSM4935. The sequence goes on from NZ_JARTVR010000013.1 coordinate 71,541, forward strand.
CGCCAGGTGGTGGAATCGATCGCCAGGCAGGACACGATCTCGGAGAACTCCGAAGAGGAGTTCGAGGAGCACCGCTCCTTCGCCGACCGCGTCTCCGACTCGATGGCCGAGTTCGGGGGCAGCTGGTGGTTCCTGATCTCGTTCGCCGGCATCCTCTTGGTGTGGATCGGCCTCAACCTCGTGGAAGGCGAGGCGAAGGCCTTCGACCCCTACCCGTTCATCCTGCTCAACCTTCTCTTATCCTGCATCGCCGCCATACAGGCGCCGGTGATCATGATGAGCCAGAAGCGCCAGGAAGCCAAAGACCGGCTGCGCTCCTTCAACGACTACCGGGTGAACCTGAAGGCCGAGCTCGAAGTGCGGCACCTGCACGAAAAGCTCGACTATTTGATCTCGCGCCAATGGCAGCGCCTGGCCGAAATGCAGCAGATGCAGCTTGATGCGATGCACGAGCTGACCGCGGCGAAAAAGGTGAAGCGCGCGACAAGGGCGGTGCGGCGGAAGACGGCGAAGGTGGGAGCGGAGGGCTAGTTCCTCGCCCCACGCAGTGGGGAGAGGTGGCTCGGCGAAGCCGAGACGGAGAGGGGAGCGCCCTATTCGACAGCCCATCCGTCAGACAATCGCCCCACCAGCCCCCGCACAATCGCCAATTGCCCGTTGAAGCGTGCTGCGGCTTCCGCTAAGAAGCCGTGGCTGGCCGGCTCACCGGCCGGTTCGTTTTCCGGTTCCCCGGGAAGCACCCGTAGCTCAGCTGGATAGAGCGCTGCCCTCCGAAGGCAGAGGTCACAAGTTCGAATCTTGTCGGGTGCGCCAATGATAGCCGCGTCGGCCGAATGGGGGTAGGGCATACGCCCTTGGATAAACACTAGTCTAGAGCGTGTTTGACCTTAAAGGGTTGCTTTCAACCTGCCCTATACCTTTACAACCAACTCGTACGACCTGACTAACATCCGCTCGAGCTGACACAGTAAGAAAGCTGCTGGGCAGCTCGCGCATGGCAATCTGCTTTCTGCTGCCCACTATAGTTATTTTCGCACGCCTGAGAATCTAGGTCGTAATTTCTTGCACAGTTCTCTTTGACGTCATTGCAATCCGCCATGGCAATTGCGGAATAACACATTGCCGCTGAGAAGACGATTATACCGATGCGCGCGATTTTCATTGCCACACCTCCCTATTTTATGAGAGTATGCTAAACTAATATTTAAAGAAAGGCAAGGGTGGGCAAGCGCGCGAGTGGATCGTGCCTCAAGAGTTCCGTTTTTAGGCATTGGCGGAGGCAAGACATGGACGAACAAGACAAATTCGCGATTTGGATCGCGGCATCGACGCTGCGTAGCGGCAATCGCGAGATAGATGCTCTCGCGCTGGATGACATTGCACAACAAGTGCGAGGGAGCGGCGACCTCGAGAGAGAGTTGGCAGCCATGCGGCAGTTCGATCGAAGGGGCGGCGATTTCGGTGCCGAGATCGTTGGCGCAGTTGTAATCCCGATCCTGATTGAAGCGGGCAAACAGCTTTGGGCAGCGTATCTGAAGAAGTTGACAGACAAGGCCGCTGGCCAGTTGGCGGACGTTACTGCGGACGAGGTTAAGGCCCTCGTGAGGGGGCGATGGTCGAGGGTCGACGAGAGCGCTAGAGCCGATTTTGAGACTTTTCTACGAGCTGAGGCCGTCAGGCAAGGCCTTTCCGAAGCGCAAACGGAGGGCCTATTAGCTGCGCTGCACCAGCCCGGTATGCCAAGTGAGATCGCGAAAGCCTGAAGCGCAAGATTGCGCGGCGGAAGACACCGCTGCTCATGCTTTGGTCGAAGCATGTTCGATCGAGATCGCCGCGCAAAAAGTGCTTCTTTGGGTCGTGGTTCTGCCGACCGCTATTGTCATACTACCCGCGACAGTAATCGCTCTTGCGCTCTACTTAACCGTGCATCTGATCGGAGCCATTTCGACCAACCTGCATTGGATTGGCGAATGGGCAGAGGAGCACTGGTGGAGCCAGTTGGTCGCGAGCGGCATTATTTCTTTGGCGGTCGGCTGGGTGCCCTCCATTCTAAGTCGCAATCCATCACTTGTCAGAGGTGAGCGCCGCCTGCGTGCACTAACTGGTCAGGCAGGAGGTGCGTTAGCTAGCATCGTATCAGACCTGTGGCAGCTGTTGCCCAGGGCGGCTGCCCAACCTCCTCCGACCGTAATGTGGTTTGCCAACTTCAATGTGATGGCCAGCGCCAATGACCGCAGCAATTTCAAGGAAATCCATGTAAGTTCAGCACTTTGGGAGCGTGCGATACGACGCGACCCTATAGCAATTGGGATACTCGCACATGAAATGGCGCATCTCGTCTTTCATGACGGACCACGTCTACGTTCCATAGAAGGTTTTGTAGCAACTGCACATCGAGCCCTAGGTGCCGCGAAAATCAGTGTGCTTTTGCCTGCGGCGATGGCTGGAATCGCAGCTGTCGTAAATTACACGACACTTTTCGATCTAGTTTGCTATGAGGTTGCCGTAGTCGCATTTGCGGCGCTCGTATTGCTTGTCCCAATTTTCGCCGATGTCATCGTTCGACGCAGCGCCGCGCTAATCACAGCGCTCATCGAGATTCGCGCAGATGCATGCGCCGGCCTTTGGACCGATGGACTTGCCGGGTTCGCCCGTTCGCTTTCGGCGGATTCCAGCGTCAAACCGTCTTCTCCAGCTGACATTCGACACTCTGTCCTTTCGCCAGATTTGACGCATATCTCCAATTCCGAGCGTATTGCCCTGTTGAGCGACACCCAAAGATTGGCTACTCCTAAGCTCCGATATTTCGCCTTGTCGCTTGCATTGCCATTCCTCCTTCCATTGAACCCTTTGACCCCATTACAAGGGGGCGGGATGCTAGACTACATACTTGTAGCAGCGGTCGTTGTGGTCGCCCATTTTACGGCGATTGCAATGATTGTCTCTGGAGCGCCTGCACTGTCAGCCTCGGTTTCATGGCGCACGACGAGCACGTTGGGCGCGTTCCTCTGCGTCGCAATAATTCTCCCACAGGTTAATCTTTATCAGTTCGGGTATCTTCTAAGTCATCTCGCTGCTGGACTCGTGTCACCGGGAGGCTTTGGCACCGATGCCTTAACTTGGGAGACCATGTTGAGCGACATTGAGATCTCGATCATAGGGCTTTTGGATGATTTTCTTAAAGCAACCGGCGGGGGCCTAATATTTGTTGCTATGATTTGTTCCACCGTCTGCCTAAGAGTATTGTCTTCTCGGACCCGGCAGATCATTTCGGTATTACCTCGAAAAATACCGAAATCCCTTTGGATTGGCCCGGCTTCTTTAGCAAGCATTGCTACACTTGCGTCGATCTATGACAAGTGGCGATCCCCGACCTTCTTTCCGTTCAATCTAGCTGCGGTCTGGTTCGAAGCAACGATCTCTATGCCTTGGGTTCGCCTCTGCACCCCCGAGTTAGTGGGGGTAATCATTTTCGCCCTGGAGATCGCCTGCCTGAAAGTGTCGGCATCACGCGCCCGCCAGGTCGACCTTTAGTACGCTTTGGACGCTACAAACCCAGATCAAGCTGAGAGCGGCTCGGCTATTCTTACCAAACGCTGCTCTTGGATAACTTCGTGAAGACCACCCCCTCACCCCAGCACCTCCCCTATCGCCGCCGCCAGCCGCTCCACGCCGTCCCGCGTCTGCGCCGCATCACACGCCGCGTAGCCCAGCACCAGCCCCTGCGTCGGCGCCGTGTTCTGGAAATATTTCGACAGCGGCGAGACGTTGATCGCCCTCTTTGCCGCCGCCTGGCTGACCTTGATGTCGTCGATGCCTTCCTTGAGATAGCCTACCACCTGGATGCCGGCTTCGACGGGGGAGAGGGTGATCTCGTCGCGCAGGCGCTCGCTGACAATGTCGCGGAAAAGCTGGCGGCGCTGGGCGTAGATGCGGCGCATGCGCTTCAGGTGCCGGCTCATATGGCCTTCGGTGATGAAATCGGCGAGCGCGGCCTGCAGGAGCAGCGGCGCGAACTGGCCGGTGGTGGAGAGCGCGTTGACGATGCGGCCGGCGAGCTCCGGCGGCAGCACCATGAAACCGAGGCGCAGCGCCGGGAACAGCAGCTTGGCGAATGTGCCGACATAGATGACGCGGCCGGAGCGATCCATGGTCTGGATCGCCGGCACGGGGCGGCCCTGGAAACGGTATTCGCCATCGAAATCGTCCTCGATCACCCAGGAATTCGCGGTCTCGGCGATGTCGAGCAGGCGCAGCCGCTCCTCCATGCGCATGGTGATGCCGAGCGGATGCTGGCAGGCCGGCGTCACATAGATGAGGCGGGGCAACGGGTCCGGCGGGTCTAGGCGCCAGCCGCGCTCCTGGTCGACCGCAATCGGCAGGATCCTTGCGCCGGCCACGGTGAAGGCGGCCTTGGCGCCGTAATAGCCGGGCTCCTCCATCCACACCGTGTCGCCGGGGTCGAGCAGAAGGCGCGCCAGAAGATCGAAGGCGGCCTGCGCGCCGGTGGTGACGACGATCTGCTCCGGCCGGCAGCGCACGCCGCGGGCGGAGAAGAGATACCCGGCGATCGCCTCCTTCAGCGCCGGATGGCCGGTGACGTCATAGGTGCCGAACAGCGTCTCGCCGCCATGGCTGGCGCGGCGCGCGACCAGCCGGCCCCAGACGCCGAAGGGAAAGCTCTGCGCATCCGGCATGCCGGGGTGGAAGGCGACATGCCCCGGCCGGCCGTGATGATAGGGCTGGCTGAGCAGCTGCTGGCCACGCAGCGAGGGTGATCGCAGCGGCGCGGGCGGTTCCTCGGCCGGTGTTTCGCGCGGGCCTTCGGGCAGGTCGACGATGACCGGGCGGGCGCCCTGGCGGTTGGCGAGATAGCCTTCGGTGACAAGCTGGTCGTAGGCGGCGACGATGGTGTTGCGCCCAAGGCCGAGCTCGGCGGCCAAGGCGCGGGTGGAGGGAAGCTCCGAGCCGGGAGGAAGCGCGCGGCTGCGGATGATGGCGACGAGGCCGTCATAGAGCTGGCGCGACAGATGCTCGGGGCTCGAGCGGTTCACGGCGAGCATGTCGAGCGGGAAGGGCTGCGGTTTGGGGTGTGGGCGCATGGGTTATCTCGCGCCGTGGGTGCTACCGCGTGTGGACCTTCCAGGCCGAGTTCCTTCGCGCCCCCCTCTGCCCTGCCGGGCATCTCCCCCACGAGGGGGGAGATTGGCAGCTTCGCCGCCTCGCTCTTTCCTGCGGAGCTTGTTATTGGCGAAAGCCGGCGTGACATCGATCTCCCCCCTCGTGGGGGAGATGCCCGGTAGGGCAGAGGGGGGCGCTGTCCCGCCGGCGATCGACATTTGCTGACCTACGTTCTTTCTTCCCCCATCCTGCCACACCCGTCTCCCCGCACAAACTGGTTCCTTCATTTTCCCGAAAACTGGCCCTCGCGAGGGAGACAGAGCGGGGTAGACTTCCACCACTGACGTTGGGGCAAGACGTCGACAGGACATGTGAGGCACGGCGCTGGGAGGGCGTCCGGCCGAACGAAACGGGCAGGGCTTTCGCCCCGCCAGCAATCGCAGCCATCTCCTCCCGAGACCATGAACCCCGCAGCCATCCGGCTGCGGGGTGGAAAGCGAGCAATGACGACCGTTCGACTTGGCATCAACCCGATCACCTGGACCAATGACGACGTGCCGGAGCTGGGCGGCGACACGCCGCTCGAGACCTGCCTGAGCGAAACCGCCGAAGCCGGCTATGCCGGCACCGAGCTTGGCGGCAAGTTTCCGCGCGACAGCCGTGCGCTTCGGCCGATCCTCGACCATTACGGGCTGGCGCTGGTCTCCGGCTGGTATGACGGGCGCATCTGCGAGAAGGAGGTGGACGAGGAGTTCGAGGCGATCCGGCCGCATCTGACGCTGCTCAAGGACCTCGGCGCCAGGCGTGTCGTCTATGCCGACACCTCGCGCGGCCGGCATGGCGCCATCCATGACCCGATCTCGCAGCGGCCGAAGCTGATGGACGGCGAATGGAAAGTCTATGGCGAAAAGATTACCCGGCTCGCCGAGCGTTTTGTCGATTTCGGGGTCGGCATGGCCTTCCATCATCACATGGGCACGATCGTCGAGACCGACGAGGAGATCGACCGGCTGATGCAGACCACCGGCGAGGCGGTCGGCCTGCTCTACGACACCGGGCACTGCGCCTTTTCCGGCGGCGACCCGGAGCAGTTGCTGCGCCGGCATGTGAGCCGTGTCGTGCATGTGCATTGCAAGGATGTGCGCCCGGCCATCTTGAAGAAGGCGCGCGACACCGACATGAGCTTCATGGGCGCGGTGATGGAAGGCATCTTCACCGTGCCGGGCGACGGTGCGATTGACTATGAGACGCTCTTAAAGATCCTCGCCGACCAGGGCTATTCCGGCTGGCTGGTGGTGGAGGCCGAGCAGGATCCGGCCAAGGCGCACCCCTTGACCTATGCGACCCTGGGCTACCGCAATCTGAAGAGGCTCGCCCAAGGCGCGGGCTTCTATGTGCATGAGCGCGCCAAGGAGGTCCGCCATGCCGGCTGAACGCAAGGTCGTCATCAACATCGACGATGTCGGCATGTGCCGTGGCGCCAATGTCGCCTATCTGAAGCTGAAACGCGCCGGCGCGGTGGACAGCGGCTCGGTGATGGTGCCCTGCCCGTGGTTCCTCGAAATCGCGGAGGCGGGAGCCGCAGACGCTTCGCTCAATCTTGGCGTCCACATCACGCTCACTTCGGAGAAGAAATACTATCGCTGGCGGCCGCTGACCAAGGCGAGCCAGGCGTCGGGCATCGTCGATAGCGACGGCTATCTGTTCCGCTCGGTGCGGGAATTGCGCGCCAAGGGCGAGCCGGACGCGGTGGAGGCCGAGATGCGGGCGCAGATCGACGCGGCCTTGGCCGCAGGGCTGTCGCTCACGCATATTGACGGGCATATGGGCGCGGTGTTCTCGCCGGAATTCGTCGACCGCTACGCTTCGGTCGGCATCGACTACGGCCTGCCGACTTTGTTTCCGAAAAGCATTTCGGTCTACGGACCGATCCACAATCTGGGTCCGCTGGACGACAGCGTCTTCTCCGCACCGGGCAAGCGGCTGGAGCAGGCCGGCCAAACGCTGGCAAGCGCGGTTCTGGAGACGCCCTGGCATCGCAACCAGCCGGCCCGGGCGCGCTACGAGGCGCTGTTCGGTGATATCGGCGAAGGGCTCAACTTTCTTTGCCTGCATGCCAATGCGCCGGGCGAGATCGAGGTGATCGAGCCGAAGTCGGCGCAGATCCGCATCGACGAATTCGACCTGCTTGCTGACCCGGATTTCATGGCCTTTGTGGAGGGATTGTCTATCCGCCGCGGCTCGCTCCAGGATTTTCGAGCATGATCCCGAACCGAAGGTCAGCGGAAGCAAAAAGTGGAAACCGGTTTTTGCTTCGCTGACCTACGGTTCGGAAAAGATCATGCTCCAAACAGGAATCATGACGAAGGGCCTGACCGGGAGGGTCGAGGCCGAGACTTGAGACGACAACGATAACTTGAGGAGAACCACTATGAGTGCCTTATTCTCGATGTCCGGAATGCGAAATCTGCTTGGCGCGGCGGCGCTCTCGCTCGCCTTTGCCGGCGCCGGCATCCTGCCCGCGCCGGCCCAGGTGAAGAAGGAAAGCGATGTGCGCATCGTCTTCGTCACCCACGGCCAGGCCAACGACGTCTATTGGAGCGTGGTGAAGAACGGCATGCAGGCCGCCGCCAAGCAGCTCGGCGTCAAGGTCGAATATCAGGCGCCGGAGACCTTCGATGTGGTGCGCATGGCGCGCATGATCGAGGCGGCGACGGCGTCCAAGCCCGACGGACTGGTCGTCTCCATTCCCGACATGGATGCGCTGAAGGCACCGGTGGAAGCGGCGAAGGCCGCCGGCATTCCGGTGGTGGTCATCGACAGCGGCGAGGAAGCGGTGGAGCCCTGGGGCCTCGATCTCTTCGTCGGCGGCGGCTCGGAATATGACAATGGCGTCAAGGCCGGCGAGATCATGGCCAAGGCCGGCGTCAAGAAGGGCATCTGCATCAACCACGAGGTCGGCAATGTCAGCCTCGACAAGCGCTGCGAAGGCTATAATGACGGGCTGAAGAAGAGCGGCGGCTCCTCCGACGTGGTCGCGGCCACCATGGACCCGACCGACGTGACGCGCCGCGTCGAAGGCTATCTCACCGCGCATCCGGATGTCACCGGCGTGCTGACGCTCGGCCCGACGGTCGCCGCGCCCCTGCTCAAGATGTTCGAGGATGCCGGCACGATCGGCAATTACAAGATCGGCACCTTCGACCTGTCGCCCGAGATCCTCGATGCCGTCAGCAAAGGCACGATGATGTTCGGCATCGACAACCAGCAATATATGATGGGCTATTATCCCGTCGTCTTCCTGACCAACAAGGCGATGTACAAGACCTTCCCGACAGCCGCCGTGCGCACCGGGCCGTCCTTCATCATGAAGGATGACGCGGCCGCCGTGCGCGATCTCAGCAAGGCCGGCATCCGCTGATGCTATAATGGCCCGCCAGCGCTCTAAGACAGAGCACCGGCGGGCCCTTGTTGGACAAGAAATCCGGACGGAAGCCAGGGCGAAGCCGCCTCACCTGCCGCCTCGGATTTTGCTCAGGTGCCCTGGACGCTTATTGGGATGACGATCGTGACCGATGCCCTGAACCCGGCTCACCCGCCCGAGCCGAAACCCGTTTCGCGACGCCTGGTGCGCCTGATGCGGCGGCCGGAGCTCGGCGCCATCACCGGCACCATCATCGTCTTCCTCGCCTTCGGCATCACCGCCGGCAATAGCGGCCTGTTCTCGATGGCCGGCATCGCCAATTTCCTGCAGGTCTCGGCGCAGCTCGGCATACTGGCCGCGGCGGTCGCGCTGTTGATGATCGGCGGCGAGTTCGACCTGTCGCTGGGATCCATGATCGGATTCGCCAGCGTCACGATCGGGCTTTGCGTCACCCAGTTCGGACTTTCGATCTCCGTTGCGGTGGCGATCGCCTTCGTCATCGCCATTATCGTCGGCGCGCTCAACGGCATCCTTGTGGTGCGAACGAGGCTGCCGTCCTTCATCGTCACGCTGGCAGGCCTGTTCATCCTGCGCGGACTGACGCTCGCCATCACCCGCACGGTCACCGGGCGCACGCAGATACCCTATATCACCGACGGCCAGGAGGGCAGCTTCGTGGTCTGGCTGTTCGGCGGCAAGTTCGGCGCGCCGGTCTTCGCCTGGCTCGCCTCGCACGGCTTGATCGCCGCCCGCCCCGACGGCTCGCCCATGGTGCAGGGCCTGTCGATGTCAATCCTGTGGTGGGTTGCGGTGACCGCCTTCGCCACTTGGCTGCTGATCAAGACGCGCTTCGGCAATTGGGTGTTCGCTGTCGGTGGCGACGACCGGGCCGCGCGCAATGTCGGCGTGCCGGTCGACCGGGTGAAGATCCTGCTGTTCATCGGCACGGCGCTTTCGGCGACACTGTTCGCCGTCATCCAGGTGCTGGAAGCCGGCTCCGCCGACACGCTGCGCGGCACGCAGAAGGAATTCCAGGCGATCATCGCCGCGGTGATCGGCGGCTGCCTGCTCACCGGCGGCTACGGCTCGGCGATCGGCGCCATGTTCGGCGCGCTGATCTTTGGCACGGTGGAGATGGGCATCTTCTACACCGGCATCGACACCGACTGGTTCCAGGTGTTCCTCGGCTCGATGCTGCTGATTGCCGTGCTGGTCAACAATTACGTGCGCCGCAAGGCGACGGAGGCACGCTGATGGCCGATCCGGTTCCGCTGATCGAACTGCGCAACGTCACCCGCCGCTTCGGCTCGGTGACGGCGCTGCGCGACATGTCCTTTGCCGCGCATGCCGGCGAGGTGCATTGCCTGCTCGGCGACAATGGCGCCGGCAAGTCGACGCTGATCAAGACGCTGTCGGGCGTGCACACGCCGAGCGAAGGCCAGATGTATGTCGACGGCCGGCCGGTGACCTTCACCTCGCCGCGCCAGGCGCTCGACGCCGGCATCGCCACGGTCTTCCAAGACCTGTCGATGATCCCGCTGATGAGCATCACCCGCAATTTCTTCCTTGGACGCGAGCCGGTGAAGGGCGCCTGGGTCACAAAGCGCATCGACATGAAAAAAGCCGACGCCATCGTCTATGAGGAGCTCGGCAAGATCGGCATCAATGTGCGCGACCCGCAGCAGGCGGTGGGCACGCTTTCCGGCGGCGAGCGGCAATGCGTGGCGATCGCCCGCGCCGTCTATCACGGCGCCCGGGTGCTGATCCTCGACGAGCCGACCTCGGCGCTCGGCGTGCACCAGGCCTCGATCGTGCTGCGCTATGTGGCGCAGGCGCGAGCCCGCGGGCTCGCAGTCATCTTCATCACCCACAATATCCACCACGCCTATCCGATCGGCGATGTCTTCACCATGCTCAACCGCGGCCGCTCGCTCGGCACGTTCCGCAAGGGCGACATCACCGAAAAAGAGGTGCTGGACATGATGGCCGGCGGCCGCGAGATCCGCGAATTGCAGCAGGAGTTGGAGCGCTTCACCAAGCCGGGTTCCGGCGCGGAAGCAGTCATCTCCTGAAAGACTGAAAAGAGAGAAAAATGATCGACGCCGCATTGTTCGGCGCCGGGCTGATCGGCTCGGTGCATGCGAAAAATCTTGCCCGGCATCCGGGCGTTCGCCTGCGCTATGTCGTCGATCCGCGCCGCGACGCGGCCGAGCGGATCGCCGCTGCGACGGGCGCCGAGATCGCCGATACCGCGACGGTGATGAAAGACCCGTCGATCAAGGCCGTGCTGATCGCGTCCGCCACGCGCACACATGCCGATCTGATCATCGAGGCCGCGGCCAAAGGCAAGGCGATCTTTTGCGAGAAGCCGATCGATCTCGACATCGCCCGCACGGACGAATGCCTGGCGGCTGTCGAGAAGGCCGGCGTGGCGCTGCAGATCGGCTTCAACCGGCGCTTCGATCCGTCCTTCGCCACTGTCAAGAAGAGGATCGACGCCGGCGAGATCGGCGCGGTCGAGCAGGTGATCATCACCAGCCGCGACCCGGAACCGGAAACCGAGGAAGCGCTGGCGGGCGGCGGCGGCGTGTTCCGCGAGATGACGATCCACGATTTCGACATGGCGCGCTTTTTGTTGGGCGAGGAGCCGGTCGAGCTCTTCGCCACCGGCTCCTCGCTGGTGCTGCCCTACTATGCGAAGCTGGGCGATTACGACACGGCGATGTTCATCCTGCGCACGGCATCCGGCAGGCAATGCCACATCAACAACAGCGTGCGCGCCGTCTATGGCTACGACCAGCGCATCGAGGTGCATGGCTCGAGGGGCATGCTGCAGGCCGGCAATCGCACGCCGACTTCGGTGAGCCTCAGCGGCGAGAGCGGGATCGCCACTGAGCGGCCGCTCTATTTCTTCGTCGAGCGCTATGCCGAATCCTACGAGGCCGAGCTCGACCATTTCATCCAGGCGCTCGCCGCGGGGTGCAGGCCGGCGGTCGGCGCCGCCGATGGCCGCAAGGCGATGATCCTGTGCGAGGCTGCCCTTGCCTCCGCCAAGTCCGGCCGCTTCGAGCCGGTCCGGTTCTGAGGTGTTGCCTGCCCTATCTCACGTCTATCCAGCGCTGCTCCTGGAAGGAGCGCGCCATGGCATGCACGGTGCGCTCGATCTCCAGCCCCTCGTCGAAATCGATGACGCGGGCCGGCTTGCCGGCGATGCGCATCAGGAGCTCGCGGCACTCGATCATCTTGAGGTCGTTGAAGCCGAGGCCATGGCCGGGCGCCGGCAGGAAGGAATCGTAGGGCTTGTGGTGCGGCGCGACCAGGATGGTGCGGTAGCCCTGCTCGGTCGGCCGGTCGGCGGTGAGGTAAAGCTGGAACTCGTTCATCCGCTCCTGGTCGTAGAGGATCGAGCCCTTGGAGCCGAAGATCTGGATTGCGATGCGACCCTTGCGGCCCCAGGCCGAGCGGTTGACCAGGAGCGTGCCGGCGACACCGTTTTCGAGATGCATCAAGACGCTGGCGATGTCGTAGGTCTCGACCGCGCGGCGGTCGCCGGAAGCGGTCTTGCGGTCGGCATAGGGTTTGACCATGTCGCACATGACGCGGGACACACGGCCGAACAGTGCCTTGATCAGCGACAACGGGTGGACGGCGAAATCGTCGAGCGCGCCATAGCCGGACGAAGCCTCGTGCTTCCAGAAGAACAGCGCCTCCGGGTCGGCCATGAAATCCTCGTCCATCTCGATGCGCAAGAGGTTGACGTCGCCGATGATCTTTTCCTCGAGCAGCGCGCCGATATGGCGGATGGCAGGATTCTGGATGTAATTGTAGCCGAGCACGGCGGCCTTGCCGGATTTTCTCGCAGCCTTCGCCATCGCCTCGGCCTCGGCGAAGCTCGGCGCCATCGGCTTCTCGCACCACAGATGCTTGCCGGCCTCGAGGATGGCGATCGCCATCTCGGGATGGAACTGGTTGGGCGTGGTCAGCGAGATAACGTCGACGTCGGGATCGTTGACCACGGCGCGCCAATCGCCGGAGCCTTTTGCGAAGCCGAACTCGCCGGACTTGCGCCGGGCAAGCTCGTCATTCACCTCGCCCAGATGCACCAGTTTCGGCTTGTCGACATCTGGAAAGACGGTGCCCACCGCGTTCCAGGCGATGGCGTGGCACTTGCCCATGAAGCCCGTGCCGATGAGGCCCACTCCGACCATGTCGATTGTCTCCGAGATTCGGGAAATAGCGATATGGATGAATTAGTCCATTTTGGCTGCGAATGGAACATACAAATCATTTTTATGGTGTTCTTGCGCGAACTCGCTATGATGAGGCAGGAGAGGGACAAAGCATATGCGCGCGGACGGAGCGACGATGGACGAACGGCTGCCTCGTGATTTCGAAACGCTGCGCGCGACGATCCTGGACCGGCGCGCGAGCCTGCCGAAGCGCATCGCGCAAATCGCCGCCTATGCGCTCGACAATCCCGACGACATCGCCTTCGGAACGGCGGCGAGCATTGCCGCTTCGGCCGGCGTGCAGCCCTCGACGTTGATCCGCTTCGCCCAGCAACTCGGCTTCGACGGCTTCACCAGCCTGCAACAGGTTTTCCGCGAGCGCCTGCGTGAGCGCAATTCCTCCTATGACGAGCGGCTGGCGGCGCTGCGCGCCAAGGCCGAGGAAGGCGGCGGCCATCGGGCTATCTTCGACGGCTTCGTCGCCGCCGCCAGCACCTCGCTGGGAGACATTTCGCGCTCGCTCAACGATGCGCATTTCGAGGAGGCTGTGGCGCTTTTGGCGAAGGCCGAGACCATCTATGTGCTGGCCAAGCGCCGGTCCTATCCGGTCGCGTCCTACATCGCCTATGCGCTGGGCAAGCTCAAGATCCGCAACCAGCTGGTGGAATCGGCCGCGGGGCTCAACGCCGAGATGATCGGCTTCGCCACGCCGCGCGACGCCGTCATCGCCATCAGCTTTTCGCCTTACGCGCCGGCGACCATCGAGGAGACGCGCTCGATCGCCGAGCAAGGGGTGCCGATCGTGGCGATCACCGACTCGTCCTTCTCGCCGCTGGCGCAATTCGCCAAGGTCTGGTTCGAGGTCGCCGAGGCCGATTTCGGTGGCTTCCGCTCAATCTCGGCGACGATGGCGCTGGCAATGGCGCTGACCGTCGCCGTGGGTGAGAAGCGCCGCGAAGCTGGGCGGCGGCGCAAGGGCTGAGCCTCGCCGAGAAGCGCTTTTCGGCTTGGGAACGCTCATTCCATATTGACTGTAGATTGGAATTAATATTTCATATTGACGACACCACGCCATCGCCGGCGCGCGCTGTCCAAAACGACGCTGCTCTGCACAACAAGGCCGATGGGAGGTTCGAATGGGCGAAGCCGTGGAAGGGAAATACCCGCCGCTCGACGTCATCACCATCGGCCGCGCTTCGGTCGATCTCTACGGCCAGCAGATCGGCTCGCGGCTGGAGGACATCACCTCTTTCGCCAAGTCGGTCGGCGGCTGCCCGGCCAATATTTCCGTCGGCACGGCAAGGCTCGGCCTGCGCTCGGCGCTTCTCACCCGGGTCGGCGACGAGCAGATGGGCCGCTTCATCCGCGAACAGCTTCGGCGCGAAGGCGTCTCGGTCGACGGACTGAAGACCGACAAGGAACGGCTGACTGCGCTGGTCTTACTTTCGGTCGAGAGCGAAGGCGTCTCGCCGATGATCTTTTACCGCTCCGACTGCGCGGATATGGCGCTGGCCGAAGAGGATATCGACGAGGCCTTCATCGCTTCGGCCCGCTCGGTGGTCGTTACCGGCACGCATTTCTCGCGGCCCAATTCCGATGCCGCGCAGCGCAAGGCGATCCGACTGATGAAGGCCAAGGGCGGCAAGGTGGTGTTCGATATCGACTATCGCCCGAACCTCTGGGGCCTTGCCGGCCATGCCGAGGGTTTCGAGCGCTATGTCAAATCCGACCGCGTCTCGGCACAGCTGAAGACGGTGCTGCCGGACTGCGATCTCATCGTCGGCACCGAGGAAGAGATCATGATCGCTTCGGGCGCCGACGATTGCCTGAGCGCGCTGAAGACGATCCGCGGGATTTCTTCGGCGACCATCGTGCTGAAGCGCGGCGCCAAGGGCTGCATCGTCTATGACGGGCCAATCAGCGACGATCTCGAGGACGGCATCGTCGGCAGGGGTTTTCCGATCGAGATCTACAATGTGCTCGGCGCCGGCGACGCCTTCATGTCCGGTTTCCTGCGCGGCTGGCTGGGCGGCGAAAGCTTTGCCACCGCCGCGACCTGGGCCAATGCCTGCGGCGCCTTCGCCGTGTCGCGCCTGCTCTGCGCGCCGGAATATCCGACCTTCGAGGAGCTGCAGTTCTTCCTGAAGCAGGGCAGCAAGCACCTGGCGCTGCGCAAGGACGAGGCGATCAACCACATTCATTGGGCGACGACGCGCAGGCGCGACATTCCCTCGCTGATGGCTTTAGCCTGCGACCATCGCGTCCAGCTCGAAGACGTTGCCGCCAAGGTCGGCGGCGATATTGCGCGCATCCCCGATTTCAAGGTGCTGACCGTCAAAGCGGCGGCAAAGGTCGCCGCCGGCCGCGACGGCTACGGCATGCTGATCGACGAGAAATATGGCCGCGACGCGATGTTCGAATTCGCCCGCCATCCCTTCGCCTGGCTCGGCCGGCCGGTCGAATTGCCAGGGTCGCGGCCGCTGCGCTTCGAATTCTCACAGGATATCGGCTCGCAGCTCGCCGAATGGCCGGTCGACCACTGCATCAAATGCCTGTGCTTCTATCATCCGGACGACCCGGAAGCGCTGAAGAGCGAGCAGCAGCAGAAGCTGCGGGCGCTGTTCGAGGCGGCGCGGAAAGTCGGCCGGGAGCTGCTGGTCGAGATCATCGCCGGCAAGCACGGCAAGCTCGACGACACCACCATTCCGCGCGCGCTGGAAGAGCTCTATGCGCTGGGCATCAAGCCGGACTGGTGGAAGCTCGAGCCGCAGGCTTCCGCAGGCGCCTGGGCAAAGATCGAACAGGTGATCGTCAGGAACGATCCGTGGTGCCGCGGCGTCGTGCTGCTCGGGCTGGAGGCGCCGCAGGACGAGCTGGTGGCGGCCTTCGCGGCAACCGCCAACGCGCCGATCGTCAAGGGATTTGCCGTCGGTCGCACCATCTTCGTCAACGCCGCCGAACAATGGTTGGCCGGCCGAATGTCGGATGACGAGGCGGTGGCCGACATGGCGGCGCGTTTCGAGCAGCTGACCGAGGCGTGGCTTGCCGCGCGCGGCCGCAAGGCCGCATAACAAGACCGGCGAAGGATTGCGGAGGAAACACCATGAGCAAGACAATCCGCCTGACCATGGCGCAGGCGCTGACCCGCTTTCTCAGCCGGCAAATGACCGAGATCGACGGCAAGACGGTGCCGATCTTCGGCGGCGTCTGGGCGATCTTCGGCCATGGCAATGTCGCCGGCATCGGCGAGGCGCTCTACCAGGTCCGCGACGAATTGCCGACTTTCCGCGCCCATAACGAGCAAGCGATGGCGCATGCGGCGATCGCCTATGGCAAGGCCAATTTTCGCCGCCGCTTCATGGCCGCGACTTCTTCGATCGGCCCCGGCGCGCTGAACATGGTGACGGCGGCGGCACTCGCGCATGTGAACCGGTTGCCCGCCCTGTTCTTGCCGGGCGATGTCTTCGCCAACCGGCTGCCCGATCCCGTGCTGCAGCAGGCCGAGGACTTCTCCGACGGCACGGCGAGCGTCAACGACTGCTTCCGCCCTGTGTCGCGCTATTTCGACCGCATCGCGCGCCCGGAGCAGATCATCCCGGCGCTCAACCGCGCCATGCAGGTGCTGACCGATCCCGCCGAATGCGGCCCGGTGACGCTTTCACTGTGCCAGGACGTGCAGGCCGAGGCCTATGATTATCCCGAAAGCCTGTTTGCCGAGCGCGTCTGGACGCCGCGCCGGCTGCGCCCGGACCGCAATGAGCTGGCCGCGGCCGTCGCGGCACTGAAGAATGCCAAGAAGCCGCTGGTGATCGCCGGCGGCGGCGTCCTCTACTCGCAGGCTTCCGGCGAACTGGCGAAACTGGTGCAGGGCGCCGGCATTCCGGTCTGCGAAACGCAGGGCGGCAAATCCTCGCTGCCCGACGATCATCCGCTCAACATGGCCGCCGTCGGCGTCACCGGCACCTCCGCCGCCAACCGGCTGGCTGAGGAGGCGGACGTCGTGCTTGCCGTCGGCACCAGGCTGCAGGACTTCACCACCGGCTCCTGGGCGCTGTTCAAGAATGCCGGCCGCACCATCATCGGGCTCAATACCCAGGTCTTCGACGCAGGCAAGCACTGGGCGCTGCCGCTGGTCGCAGATGCGGCCGAAGGACTTTCCGAACTGGGTGCCGCGCTGAAGGGCTGGAAGGCGCCGAGCGCCTGGACCGACAATGCGCTGAAGGGCAAGACGGAGTGGCAGGCCGCCGCCGCCAAGGTAACGGCCTCGACCAACGCAGCCTATCCGTCCGACGCGCAGGTGATCGGCGCGGTCCAGCGCGCGATGGGCTCGGGCGTCACCTTGCTGCATGCCGCGGGCGGGCTGCCCGGCGAATTGCACAAGCTCTGGCAGGCGGGCGCGCCGGGCTCCTACCATGCTGAATACGGCTTCTCGACCATGGGCTACGAGATCGCCGGGGGCCTCGGCGTGAAGATGGCGAAGCCCGACCAGGAGGTAGTCGTCATGGTCGGCGACGGCTCCTATTTGATGCTCAATTCCGAGATCGCCACCTCGGTGATGCTTGGCCTAAAGCTCACTATCGTGCTCCTCGACAATCGGGGCTTCGGCTGCATCAACCGGCTGCAGATGGCGACCGGCGGCGCCAACTTCAACAATCTGCTCAAGGACGCGCGCCACGAGGTGATGCCCGATGTCGACTTCGCCGCGCATGCGGCAAGCTTAGGTGCCGTCGCCGAGAAGGTGGCGTCGATCGCCGAACTGGAAACGGCGTTGGCCAAGGCGAAGAAGAACGACAAGACCACCGTGCTGGTCATTGACACCGACCCGCTCGTCTCGACCGAGGCCGGCGGCCATTGGTGGGATGTCGCCGTGCCGGAGGTCTCGTCGAGGCCGCAGGTCAATGCCGCGCGCAAGAAATATGAGGAAGCCGTGGGCAGCCGCCAGGGCTGAACCGGCCTCACAACGAACCGACATTGGAGTGACGACTTGAAAGCCAAACTGGGCATGTCCCCCATCGCGTGGTGGAACGACGATCTCGTGGAGCTGAGCGATGACGTGTCGCTGGAGGAATGCCTGCGCCAGTCGCGCTCGGCCGGCTTCACCGGCATGGAGATGGGCCGCCGCTTCCCCAACGACCCGAAGGTGATGCTGCCGATCCTGAAGGAGGCGGACGTGACGCTTTGCGGCGGCTGGTTCTCCGGCACGCTGGTCGACGAGGATTTGGCGAAGAACAAGGACCGCATCCAGCCGATGATCGACCTGTTCAAGGCGGTCGACGCGCCCTGCATCGTCTATGGCGAGGTCGGTCGCTCCATCCAGGGCGACCGCTCCAAGCCTCTGGCCACCAAGCCGAAGCTTTCAGACGACGAGATGAGGGCCTATGGCCGGCGCGTCACCGAATTCGGCGAATGGTGCGCCGAGCAGGGCATGCCGCTTTCCTACCACCACCACATGGCGGCGGTGGTCGAGACCGAGCCGGAGCTCGACGCCTTCATGCGCAACTCCGGCGAAGGCATTCCGCTTTTGCTCGACGCTGGCCATCTGGCCTTAGCCGGCGGCGACGTGCTGCGCGCCATCGACAAACACCACAAGCGCATCAACCACGTCCATGTGAAGGATGTGCGCATGGGTGTGATCGACGGGCTGGACCGCTCGAAACAGTCCTTCCTCGATGCCGTGGCGCTCGGCGCCTTCACCGTGCCGGGCGACGGCTCGCTCGACTTCGGCGCCATCGTCCAGCGCTTCGCCGACTACGGCTATGAAGGCTGGTTCGTGGTGGAAGCGGAGCAGGACCCGAAGAAGAACCCGCCGCTCAGGATGGCTCAGGTCGGCCATAAGGAGCTGATGCGGGTGATGACGGCCGCCGGCTATACGGTGGCGACGCAAGGCTTTCCGGCCTGAACAGTGGATTAGTCGGGGCGCCCGGTCTATCTGGTGCGCTTGGGCAAAATCCTGGATTGGCGTGATGAAAGACTATGAGCACCCCTTCTTCCGGCCACTTTGGCGCCGCATCGCCGTCGTGGCGGTCTGCCTTGTTTGGTCGGTGATCGAGTTTGCGTCCGGCACGCCGTTCTGGGGCGTCATCGCGCTCGGCTTCGCCGGCTACGCCGTGTGGCAGTTTTTCTATCTCTACAGGCCGGCCGAGGAGACGAAGCCTCCGGCCGAGCCGAAGGAATGATCCAAAGGAGGCCAGCATGTCGAAACTTCTCGTCAAGGCCGACAAGGGCCATGGCCACGTCGCCCACGTCACGCCACAGAGCGCCGGCTGGACCTATGTCGGTTTCGATCTGCATCGGCTGAAAGCGGGCGAGATGGCGTCGGGCAAGACGGGCGAGCGCGAGGTTTGCCTCGTCTTCGTCACCGGCAAGGGCAAGGTCTCGGCCGGCGGCAAGGACCTCGGCCTGCTGGGCGAGCGCATGTCGCCCTTCGAGGGCAAGCCGTGGTCGGTCTATGTGCCGCAAGGCACCGACTGGTCGGTGACCGCCGACACCGAGCTGGAGCTCGCCGTCTGCTCGGCGCCGGGCTTAAACGGCGGCCTTCCCGTCCGCGTCATCGGACCTGACGATCTCGGCCAGGAGGTGCGAGGCAAGGGCACCAACACGCGCTATGTCACCAACATCCTGCCCGAGGGCAAACCGGCGGATTCGCTGCTGGTGGTCGAGGTGATCACGCCCGGCGGCCACACGTCGAGCTATCCGCCGCACAAGCACGACCAGGACAATCTCCCGGCCGAATCCTATCTCGAGGAGACCTATTACCATCGCCTCAACCCGCCGCAGGGCTTTGCCTTCCAGCGCGTCTACACCGATGCCGACCGCAACGGCGTGCGCGAGCTGGACGAAGCGATGGCGATCGAGGACGGCGATGTCGTGCTGGTGCCCAAGGGCTACCACCCCTGCGCGGCATGCCACGGCTACGACCTCTATTACCTCAACGTCATGGCCGGACCGAAGCGGACGTGGAAATTCCACAACGCGGCCGAGCATGAATGGCTGATGAAGGCCTGACCGGCGGATTGGTCCAGTCCGGAAAAATCGTCGGCTAACGAGCTCTGTGCTGGACTTGCCTTCGAAAACCCATGAAAGCTTCGTCAATCCGTCATGGAAATCACCTATGGCAGCGGTTCCGGTGCATGTCGCCGCAAGCGCTCCGGCGTTTTTGGGTCCACGACTTGCCGAAACAATGACTTGAAGCGCGTCGCATGATCCTTCGGGGCGCAGCGCGCTTGACGAGGAACGCCGATGCGCTACGCCATCTACTACACCCCGGGGCAGGACGAGCAGCTGGCGCGCATTGCCGCCAACTGGCTGGGCCGCGACCCGTTCGGCGCGGCGACGCGGCCGGTGGAGGCCGTGGGCGATCTGTCGGCCGCGGAAGTCGCCTTCCACACCGCCTCCGCCAGGCGTTACGGGTTCCATGCCACGCTGAAGGCGCCGTTCCGGCTGGCGCCAAACGAGACGGAAGCCTCGCTGCGCGCCGCGCTCGACAGTTTCGCCGAGGCGACGCCGCCGGTCGTTATCCCGCGTCTAGTCGTCGGCCAGATCGACGGCTTCTTCGCGCTGGTGCCGGAAACGCAGTTCGCGCCGCTCAACGATTTCGCCGGCGAGGTGGTTCGCGCCTTCGATCGGTTCCGCGCGCCGCTGACCGAGGCCGAGATCGAACGCCGCAGCCCCGATGCGCTGAAGCCCGACGAGTTCCGCAACCTCTGCCAATGGGGCTATCCTTACGTCTTCGACACATTCCGCTTCCACATGACGCTGTCGGGGCGCGTCGGGCCGGAGGAAAGCCCACGTCTGCGTGCTGCGATCGATGGCCTGTTTGCCGATGTGCTGCGGCAGCCGGTGCCGGTGGATGCGCTGACATTGTTCGTCGAAAGCGAGCCCGGCGCCCCGTTCATGGTGCTTTCCCACCATGCGCTTGGCCGCGGCCCGGCCCGCAAAACCGCCTAGGGCGGATCAGCGGAAACGCTGAACCGCCCTGTCTTTAGTTTTTACGCAATTCCGGACGGAAAACCGCAAAGCACTTTTCCTGGAATTGCTCTGATTTGATCGCCGACCGTTCGAGATAGGACCGCCCGAGATGACCGCCGAAACCGTTCTCACCAATGCCCGCATCGTGCTGCCCGACGAAATCGTCGAGGGCTCGCTTCTGTTGCGCGACGGCCAGATTGCCGCCATCGAGCCGGGGGCCGCCCGCACCGGCGAGGACATGAGCGGAGACTACATCATCCCGGGCCTTGTCGAGCTGCACACCGACCATCTCGAAGGCCATTACGCGCCGCGTCCGAAAGTGCGCTGGAACCCGATCGCCGCCGTGCTCGCCCATGACGCGCAGGTCGCGACGGCCGGCATCACCACCGTGCTCGACGCCTTGCGCGTCGGCATGGACGAGGACGCCGACCTGAAATCCGACGATGTGCGCAAGCTGGCCGACGCGATCGAGGACAGCGTCAAGCAGGATCGGCTTAGAGCTGACCATTTCATCCACCTGCGCTGCGAGGTTTCCGCACCCGATTGCCTCGAGGCCTTCGCCAATTTCGAGACCGACGAGCGGGTGAAGCTCGCCTCGCTGATGGACCATGCGCCTGGACAGCGCCAGTTCGTCAATCTTGAGACCTATGCCTATTACTACCAGCGCAAGCTGAAGCTGACCGACCGCGATTTCCAGAAATTCTGCGAGAAGCGGATGGCGGAATCGGCCCGCAATTCCGGTCCGAACCGTGTCTTCATCTCGGCCGCCTGCCATGAGCGCGGCATCGTGCTGGCGAGCCACGACGATGCAACCGCCGGCCATGTCGACGAAGCGGTCGAGCAGGGCGTGCGCGTCGCCGAGTTCCCGACGACGGAAGAAGCGGCCAAGGCCTCGAAGGCGGCGGGCCTCGGCGTGCTGATGGGCGCGCCGAACGTCATGCGCGGCGCCTCGCATTCCGGCAATGTCTCGGCGCGCACGCTTGCCGCCGACGGCCTGCTCGACATCCTGTCCTCAGACTACATCCCCTTCAGCCTGATCCAGTCGGCCTTCTTCCTCGGCGATGTCGTCGAAGGGATTTCGCTGCCGCAAGCGGTCGCCATGGTGTCGAAGAACCCGGCCGAGGCGGTCGGCCTCACCGACCGCGGCGTTATCGAGCCGGGCCGCCGTGCCGACCTCGTGCGCGTGCGCGTGGACGACCATGTGCCGGTCGTGCGCACGGTGTGGCGCCAGGGCAGCCGGGTCGCATGATGGTCTCGGCCCTCATCGAGCGCGAGCTGGCCGAGAACCTGCCGATCCGCCACGGCGTCTTCGTCGCGGTGGTCGGCCCAAGCGGTGCCGGCAAGGATACGCTGATTGCCTACGCCAAAGCGCGCTTTGCCGGCGAGACGCGGCTGGAATTCGTGCGCCGCGTCATCACTAGGCCGAGCGATACGGCAAGCGAGGATCACGACACGCTGGCCGATGCCGCCTTCGCCGAAGCGGAGGCCGACGGCGCCTTCTCGTTGTGCTGGGATGCGCATGGCCTGCGCTACGGCCTGCCGGCCGAGGTCGACTGGGCCGTGGCGAACGGCCATGTTGCGGTCGCCAACGTGTCCCGCGCGGTGATCCCGGCGCTGCGCGAGCGCTACGCCAATCTGGCCGTTGTCGAGATCACGGCGGCGCCGGAGATCCTCGCCGAGCGGCTGGCCGCGCGCGGCCGCGAATCGCGCGGCGAGGTGCTTGCCCGCCTGGCGCGCAGCACCAGTGTCAAGCTGACGGGACCGGACGTGACCTCGATCGACAACAGCGGCGACAAGGAAATCGCCGGCGAACGCTTTGCCGAAGTGCTGCGCAAGGCGATGGCGTTCTCGGACCTGTCGGACATGATCTAAGATGTGCTGATATTCAGGTGAGGCCGGCCTGCAAGCGGCGGCTCCCTGCGCTTCCGGTGCTCACGTACATAAGTACGCTCCGCTCCGGTTCTCGGAAGCCACCACTTTCGGCTCGGCCCGGCCTGAATCTCGGCACATCTTGGCGCCGAGCAATGTCCGTCTTCACTTGTTGAAGTTGGCGATGAACTGCTTGAACTGCGGCGTCGGCGGCCTGGCGAACATTTCTTTCGGCTCGCCGACCGAATCCACTTCGCCCTTGTGCAGGAACATCACCTTGCTCGAGACGTCGCGGGCAAATCCCATTTCGTGGGTGACGACCAGCATGGTGCGTCCTTCCTCGGCGAGCGAGCGCATGACGCGCAGCACCTCGCCGACCAATTCCGGATCGAGCGCGGAGGTCGGCTCGTCGAAGAGCATCACCTTGGGGTTCATCGCCAGGGCGCGGGCGATTGCCGCGCGCTGCTGCTGGCCGCCCGACATGTGCGGCGGATAGTAGTTGCGGCGCTCCCATATGCCGACGCGCTTCAGCAAGGCTTCGGCCTGTTCCAGGCACTCGGCGCGCGGACGTTTCAGCACATGTGTCGGCGCGGCGACGAGGTTTTCCAGCACCGTCATATGCGACCAGAGATTGAAGCTCTGGAAAACCATGGCGAGGTTGGCGCGGATCCGCTCCACCTGGCGGATGTCGGCCGGCATCTGGTGGCCGTCGCGACCGCGCTTCATCTTGATGAGCTCGCCATCCACCCGCACTTCGCCGGAATCCGGGGTCTCCAGCAGGTTGATACAGCGCAGCATCGTGCTCTTGCCGGAGCCCGAGGAGCCGAGGATGGAAATCACATCGCCCTTGTGCGCTTCGAGCGAAATGCCCTTGAGCACCTCGTGATCGCCAAAGCACTTGCGCAGGTCCTTGACGCTGATGGCGGGCGTCTCGCCGGAGGACGGTGCCGCTTTCGTGGCAGCAGCGACATTTGCCGGCATCACAACACCTCCGGGACGGGTTTGACGAGCCGGCTCTGCTCGGGCGGGGGACGCAGATGCGGCGACAGCCGGTATTCGACCCAGGCAAACAGCCGGGCGATCGACAGATTGAGCAGCAGGTAGATCACGCCGGCGCAGGTCAGCACCTCGATCGGCCGGAACGTGTCGTGCTGGATCTTCTGCGCCGTTCCCATCATCTCCATGATGGTGACCACGGAGGCGAGCGCGGTCGCCTTGGTCATCAGGATGATCTCGGTTGAATAGGCCGGCAAGGCGAGCCGCAGCGCGATCGGCAGCGTGACGAGGCGAAAACGGGTGAAGGCCGACATGCCGAACGCCTTGGCCGCCTCGATCTGGCCGACCGGCACCGCCCGCAGTGCGCCGCGGAAAATCTCGCTCTCATAGGCGGCTGTGTTCAAGGCCATGGCGACGATCGTGCAATACATCGGATCGCGCAGGATCGGCCACAGGATCGGGCTGTGGCGGACGAAATCGAACTGCGAGAGCCCGAAATAGATCAGGTAGAGCTGCACCAAGAGCGGCGAGCCGCGGAAGACGAAGACATAGGCGCGGGTGAAATATTCGCCCAATTTGTAGCCGGAAGCCCGCAGCCAGGTCAGGCCGGTGGCGATGACGAGCCCGAAGGCGATGCCGAAGAACCAGATCTCGAGCGTCAGCGGCAGCGCCTTGAGCACGCTCCATATGGTCGAAAGATAGAAATCAAACTCCACCGCCACCTCTCACTTCGGCCGCGTGAAACTGCGCGAGGTGTAGCGCTCGGCCCGGTCGAAGATCGGCGTCGAGATCGACGTCATCACCAGGTAAAGGATGCCGGCGAGCGTGTAGAAAAGCAGCGAATGATGCGTCGAGCGCGCGGCCTTGTTGGCCGTGAGCATCAGCTCGGCGACGCCCGTGACCGAGATCAGCGCCGAATCCTTGATGGTCAACTGCCAGACATTGCCCAGCCCCGGCACCGCGAGGCGCAGGACCTGCGGCATGATCACGAGGCGAAACCGCAGCCAGGCCGACATGCCGTAGGCGCGGGCCGCTTCCAGCTCGCCGCGGTGAATGGCCAGGAACGACCCGCGAAAAACCTCGGCCTGGTAGGCGCCGGAAATGATACCGACCGCAAGCACGCCGCCCAGGAAGCTCGGCATGTTCAGGATGTCGGTCGAGCCGATCGATCCGGTCGACCTCGCCACGCTGGTCAGAACCTGGGTGCCGCCATAGTAGAATAGGTAGATAATCAAAAGTTCCGGTTCGCCGCGGAAGACGGTGGTGTAGCTCTCGCCGATAAATCTCAATCCGCCACGATGCGAAAGCTTGGCAGCCGCCACCAGCGACCCAAGCGTGGCACCAATCAGCATCGAGACGACGGTGACGGCCAGCGTCCAGCCTATGCCCCAGAGCAGTTGCACGCCCCAGCCGGCGGCCAGCAGCTCATAGGCCGTCGATGCCTGGTCCTTGAGATCGTTGAGAAACTCCACTTACGGCTCCTGCGGGCGCCGAGATAGGCATCGACGGTTGCCTGCCTTTGATGCGTGTCGTTCGCCCAAAACCGCTCTGCTTTTTGAGCAACATGCACTCAATGCAAAACGGGAGCAGCCTTGGCTGCTCCCGTTGCGACATTACTTGGTAATGTCGATCTTGAACCACTGCATGGAGTATTTCGACACCGAGCCGTCGTCGAGCGCGGCCTTGAGCGCCTTGTTGTAGATGTCCTGCAAGTCCTTGTCGGTCTTGCGGAAAGCGGCGCCGATGCCCGGCCCGAGGATCGGACCACCCTTGAATTGCGGGCCGACGAATTCGAGGTCCTTGGCATCGGGCTTGGCCAGCGTGCCGAGGAAATAGGTGGTGTCGGCGAAGGCCACGTCGATGCGGCCCGCCATCAGGTCGAGGTCGTGCTCGTCGGTGGTCTTATATTCACGGACGTTGGCGACGTCCTTGAGATATTTGTCGGCAAAGGTTGCCTCCGTGGTCGACACCTGCAGCCCGATATTCTTGCCGGTGAGTTCCTTGCGCAGCGTGTCGAGCGCCGCCTTGGATTCGGCGTCGTCCTTCGACAGATCGATCATCTTGCCTTTGTTGGACAGGTTGGCCAGCGGGCCGTTCTTGTCGGCAAGGAAGGCCACCGGCGAGGAGGCATAGGGGATCGAGAAGTCAATCGTTTTCATGCGTTCCTCGGTGATCGACATGCCGTCCATGACGATGTCGAACTTGCCTGCCGTGAGGCCGGGAATGACGCCGTCCCAATCCTGAGCGACGATCTTGCATTCGAGCTTCGCGCGGGCGCAGACGTCGTTCAGGATGTCCACCTCGAAGCCGACGATCTTGCCGCTGGCATCCGTCTGATTCCAAGGAGCGTAGGAGCCCTCCATGGCGACGGTGACGGTCTTCCAGTCCTTGGCCATCGCCGGGGTCGAGCAGGTCAACGCCAGCGCGGCGAGCGCGATCCAACGTGATGATGTCACGGTACTTTCTCCCAATTTTTTCTTGGAACCCTCGGATACTATTTGCTTAGCCCAGCCCCGATTCTGCGACAAGGGGCTGTTTTCCGCTTCACGCGTTGTTGCAGTTCGTCCACGAATCCGGACTTGCCCGGCGGCTCAACCGCGAGCATCGATCCAATCGGAGCCGGGGCCGGGCGTGGACGGAAGAGTGAGCTATTCCGCCGGCGCGCCGGCGACATTGCGGCGCGTCGCCTCGATCATCCGGCGCCGGGCGCGGAATACGCCCCATTGCTGGTCGACCAGGACGCCGATCAGGATCACGCCGCCCATCACCGCGAAGTTAAGCGATGAGGGAATGCCGAGCAGATTGACGAGGTTCTGCAGCTCCTGCAGCAGCACGGTGCCGAGGACGACGCCGAACAGCGAGCCCTCGCCGCCGCGCAGCGAGAAGCCGCCCAGCACCGCCGCGGCGATGGCATAGAGCTCGTAGAACTGGCCGTGGCTCGCCGGCGAGATCGAGCGCGTGTACATGGCGAAATAGATCGCCGACAGCGCGGTCAGCACGCCGCAGATGACATAGGCAGCGATGATCACCCGGCCCGTGCGGATGCCGGAATATTTCGCCGCTTCCTCGTTTTTGCCGATGGCGTAGAGATAACGGCCGAACACCGAGCGGTGCAGCACCACCCACATGACGATGGCGATGACGATCAGCGCGATGAAGGAGTTCGGCAGCCCGTAGGAGCGGCCGGCGGTCAGGAATTCGAGCGTCGGGAAATTCTGCCCGAAGGCGAAGCCCGCCGTGCCGTCGGCGGTGTAGAAGCGCGCCACGCCGCGATAGATGAGCAAGCCGCACAGCGTCACCACGAAGGGCTGCAATTTGAGCCTTGTGATCAGCCAGCCATGCACGAAGCCGATGACCGCGCCGAGCATGATGATGACCACGAAGGCCAGCGGCCAGTCCAACTCGCGCACCGCGATGAAATCGATGAACAGCGTGCCGAGCAGCGCGATCAGGGAGCCGACCGACAATTCGATGCCGCCGGTGATGATGACGAAGGCCTGGCCGATCGAGAGGATGCCGAATAGCGCGACAAGGTTGGAGGTGTTGGCGAGGTTGATCGCCGACAGGAAGCGCGGATTGATGGCCGTCACCACCGCACCGACCACAAGGATCAGGATCAGCAGGCCGAGATCCTTCTTGCTCATTGCACTCCTCCCGCCGCTTGCAGCAATTTCGGCTTCTTGCCGACCGCCAGCAAGAGCACGTTCTCCTGGCTGAAATCTTGCTTGTCGAGAATGCCGGAGAGCTGCCCCTCATGCATGACCGCGATGCGGTCCGACACGCCGATCACCTCCTCCATGTCGCTGGAGATCATCAGCACGGCGACGCCGGCATCGGCCAGCGCCCGCATCAGTCCGTAGATCTCGGCCTTGGCGCCGATGTCGATGCCACGCGTCGGCTCGTCCAGGATCATCACCTTGGGGTTCATGGCCAGCCATTTGGCCAGGACCACCTTCTGCTGATTGCCGCCCGACAGCGTGCCGGTGCGGGTGAGCACCGACGGCGCCTTGATGCCGAGGTTCTTCTTCTGCTTTTCGGCCGTCGCGAGCTCGGCGCCGGTCGAGACCAGCGAGCGCCTGGCATGCGCCGGCAGGTTGGGCAGCGATATGTTCTGCGCGATCGAAAGGTCAAGCAGTATGCCGGTCAGCTTGCGGTCTTCCGGCACGAGGAAGATGCCGTTCGCCACCGCGTCGGCGGCCGATGTTACATTCAGCGGCTTGCCGTCGAGCGTGACGCTGCCGGCCAACCGTTCGTCGATGCCGAACAGGACGCGGGCGAGCTCCGTGCGGCCGGAGCCGACAAGGCCCGCGAGGCCGAGGATCTCTGCCCGCCTCAATTCGATGCTGACCGGCCGGTCCGGATAGGTGCTGGTGCGGATCGCTTCGGCAGACAGCGCCACGCTGCCCGGCGCGCGGGCGGCTTCGCCGGCCTTCTCGCGTTCCTTCAGCATGCGGCCGATCATCAGCCTGACCATCTCGTCGTGGTTGATCTGGCTCTTCGCCAGCGTGCCGGCCAGCGTGCCGTCGCGCAGCACCACGACCCTGTCGGCGACGCGCTCGATCTCATGCAGCCGGTGCGAGATGAAGATGACGCTGATGCCTTCCGCCTTCAGCCCCTTGATGACGTCGAGCAGCTTTTCGGTCTCGGCGATCGGCAGGCTGGAGGTCGGTTCGTCGAGGATCACGAGGCGGGCCTTGATCGACAACGCCTTGGCGATCTCGACCATCTGCTGCTGGGCAAGCGACAGCGACGCCACCGGGGTGTCGGCCGAGAAATTGGCGCCGACGCGCTTCAAGAGCGGCGCCACCATCTCGCGCAGCCTGGCGCGGTCGACCAGCCTCAGCGGCCCGGCGCGCAGTGGCTCGCGGCCGAAGAAGATGTTGGCGGCGACGTCGAGGTTTTCGAAGAGGTTCAATTCCTGGTGCACGAAGGCGATGCCGGAGCCGATGCTCTGCTCGACGGTAAGCCCGTCATGCGCTGCGCCATCGACGGTGATGGTGCCGCTGTCCGGCCGCGTCACGCCGCCGAGGATCTTCATCAGCGTCGATTTGCCGGCGCCGTTTTCACCGACAAGTCCGATGACCTCGCCGGGCCGGACCTCCATCGAGAACCTGTCCAGCGCGACAACGCCCGGATAGGTTTTGCGCACGGCATCCAGACTCAGGAATGGAGCGGTGATCGGTTGAGTGGTGTCGGTAGAGGTCATCGCGCCTAAGTTTACCGCACGGGGCAACAGCCGGTAGCCACAGACTGACGGGCCTTGGCAGGTCCGTCAATACGAACGCCGGCTCAAGGCGGACGCTTGAGCCGGCGCGACTGTTTTGGGCTTATTTGCCCTGCATCGCCTTCAGGTTGGCAGCGTAGGCGTCGACGTCATCCTTGCCGATGATCTTGGTCGGGATGATGATCAGGTGGTTCTCCGGGATGCCCGACTTGTCACCCTTGAGGTAGGCAGCCATCAGCTTCATGCCCTGATAGGCCCATTCGAAGGGCTGCTGCACCACGGTGGCGGCGACGGTGCCTTCCTTGACGCCGCCCAGCGTGATCGGATCGTCGTCGAAGCCGACGACGGTGATCTGGCCGAGCTTGCCGGCGTCGCGCAGCGCTTCATAGATGCGCGGCGTGTTGTAGGAGTAGAAGCCGACCATGCAGGTGATGTCGGGGCTGGCGACCAGCGCGTCCTCGACATTCTTCTTGGCGCGCGCCTGATCGATGTCGTCGCCGCGCACGTCGACCAGCTCGATCTTGCTGCCGGCGAGACCGTCCTTCATGCCCTGGATGCGCTCCTTGGCGTTGTCGGCGCCGAGCAGGCCGACGAAGCCCAGGCACTTGCCGCCGTTCGGCATCGCCTTTTTGGCGATCTCGGCCGCCTGCTTGCCGGCATCGACGTTGGAGGAGCCGATATAGGCGACGCGCTTGGTCTGCGGCGCATCGGAGTCGGTGGTGAACAGCGCGGTTTCCGACGCGATCTTGTTCAGCCCCTCAGTCGAGGTCTTGGGATCGACGGCCGAGACCATGATGCCCTTGACGCCGGCCGTCACCAGATCGTCCATCAGCCGCTGCTGGATGGCGACCGAGGACTGTTCCGGATATTTGAGCTCGAGATTATAGTCGGGCAATTCGCCCTGGGCCTTCTTCACGCCGGCTTCCGCCGCCTTCCAGAAGTCCGACGCGCCGTTGACGACGAAGGCCAGCGTCGGCTTGTCGTCCGCCCGGGCTACTGCCGTGGCTGCAAGCCCGATGAGCAGTGCTGCCGCGGCGACAGATGCATTACGGATCATGGATTTCATAGTTCAACCTCCCTTGTAGAACTTGCCTTGTAGAGCTCGTCGCCGATGTCTCGGCTGCGGCCCGGACAACCCTCCTCCTCAAGGGTGCGGCGCAAAGGTCCGCCGACTTAAGAACGGTGCCGATCCGGCCGCGGTTGAGACACTAGACACTCATGCGGCGTTCGTAAATAGTCCGATTTGTCTGACATTTTCGTGAGGATGGACGCAAGCCCCGGATCGGCGATGCCGCCGTTTCGAGCGAGCGTCCTTCCGCACCTGACGCCACCGAACGGAAGCCCGGACGGTCACGACGAGTTGACAGTAGAACGCTAACCGCTATTAGTAAAGACTATTAGTTATGAGGCCAGGCGCGCGCTCTCGAGCGGAGGAGACGCTGAGCGAAGAACGCGCTGGGAGTGTGAAGAGCGAGGGCGGCAAGGCTCGCAACCGCACGGAAAATACCCGATTCGTCAGCATTATTGACCTTGTCCGACTGGTTTCGTCGCGACGCGGCGCCGCCCGCGACTTGCATGTTGCGTCTGCTAATATATATTAGTCAGCTGCAAGCTCGATGAACGCACCGGCCCGACCATCTTGCCGCTGTCGTCGGCCTTTGCTTTAGAGCCGGCTGGGTTTGGGAAACGATCATGAGCGAACCGACGGAACTCAGCGATTCTCCGGGGGCTTCCAGGCGCCGCAAGCCGGCGGCCAAGCCCAAGGGGCGCGTCACCATGACCGACATTGCACGCGCCGCCGGCTGCTCGCAGGCGACGGTATCGTTCGTGCTCAACAACTCGCCGGGCATCAGGCTGTCGCAGCAAACCCGCGACCGGGTGATCGAGGCGGCGCGGGCGCTGGGCTATGCGCCGCCGGTCTTTTCGGCGCTCCGACCGCCGGTGACGCCGTTCGAGGGCCTCGACGGCGTCATCGGCTTCGCGGTCGACCAGCTCGCCACCAGCCCCGAGGCGGTGGTCGCCATCGAGGGCGCGCGCCAGGCTTCGTGGAATGCCGGCAACGTGCTTCTGGTGGCGCAGACCATGGGCGACGCGGTGATGGAGCCGCGCGCCGTCCAGGCGCTGACGCGGCGCGGCATCTCGGCGCTGATCTACATGACCATCTTCACCCGCGAGATCGCGGCGCCGGATTTCCTCTACAGCCTCGACATACCGGTCATCCTGCTCAACTGCTACACCGCCGATTATGCCTTCCCGGCCGTGGTTCCCTCCGAGATCGCCGGCGGCCAGAGCGCGACAAGGCATCTGATCGCCCACGGCCATCGCCGCATCGCCACAATCACCGGCGAACCGTGGATGCAGGCCGCGCAAGACCGGCTCAAGGGCTATCGCCGCGCTTTGGCCTCCGCCGATATCCCGTTCGATCCCGAGCTGGTGGTCGAGGGCGACTGGTCGGCCAGCGCCGGCTATGCCGCGACGGTCAAGCTGCTCGGGCTCAAGGAGCGGCCGACCGCGATCTTCTGCCAGAACGACCGCACCGCGATCGGCTGCTACGAGGCGCTGAAGGAAGCCGGCCTGCATATCCCGCAGGACATTTCGGTGGTCGGCTATGACGACGAGGAGATCGCCCGCCATCTCTTCCCGCCGCTGACCACTTCCATCCTGCCACATCTGGCGATGGGCCAATGGGCGATCGAGCAGCTCGAAACGCCACCGACGCCCGGCCGCGGCCGGTATCCCATCACCAAGCTGGAATGCCCGCTGGTGGAAAGGGAGAGCGTGGGGAGCGTGCCCGCACAATTGCGGTGACCCGGCCCTGAGACAGGCTTATGATAGGCGCGAGTGTGTCCCGTCCCGGACAGGAAAAAACGCTCATGTGGCCGAACCGCCGTTTATGCGATCTCTTGAAGATCGAGCATCCGATCATCCAGGCTCCGATGGCCGGCTCGGCGACGCCGCAGCTCGCCGCCGCAGTGAGCAATGCCGGTGGGCTCGGGTCGCTCGGCTGCGCATCGATGCTGCCGGATGGCCTGCGCAACGTGGCGCGCCAGATGCGCGCCTCGACCGAGCGGCCCTTCAACCTCAATTTCTTTGTCTTTCCCAGACCCGATACCAGCGACGCCGTGCTGACCGCGGTCATCGACAGGTTGCGGCCCTACTACGAGGAGCTGTCGCTCGACGAACCCTCGCGGAGGCTCCCGCCGATCGGACCGGGTTTCGACGAGGAAAAGCTTGAACTGCTGCTCGAGATCCGCCCGCCGGTCGTGAGCTTCCATTTCGGCATTCCGGATGCGGCTGCCATCGGCAGGCTGAAGCAGGCCGGGATCGCGATCATCGGCACCGCGACGAATGTCGCCGAGGCGCGCAAGCTCGCCGACGGCGGGGCCGACGCGGTCATCGCCCAGGGCTGGGAGGCGGGCGGCCACCGGGGCTCGCATGTCCCCAATGGTCCCGGCGACGGCGTCGGCACGATGGCGCTGGTCCCCCAGGTCGTCGACGCCGTCGAACTGCCGGTCATTGCCGCGGGAGGCATCGCAGACGGCCGCGGCATAGCGGCGGCTTTCGCGCTTGGCGCCAGCGGCGTGCAGATCGGCACCGGCTTTTTGTCCTGCGACGAAGCCGGCACGGACGCACCGCGCCGCGCCCTGATCCGCGCCGCGAGCGACATGGACACGATGGTCACCGATGCCTTCACCGGTCGCGCGGCGCGGGCGAGGCGCACCCGCTATGCCCTGGAGATGGGGGAGACCAGGACGCCCCTTCCGGACTTCCCGCAAATGGTCGCGCTCAGCGCTCCGCTCGGCGACGCCGGGGCAAAGGGAGATTTCGCCTTTCATCTCTATGGTCAGGCGGCGGCGCTGAACAGGGAGCTTCCCGCGGGCGAATTGATGCGGACGCTCGTGGCCGAAACAGGTGAGATATTCGAAGCCCTCTCGGCCGGCAAAACGACGCCTGCTTGAGCGAAGTCTCCGGTCGTTGGCGCCTCCGATGGTTCCAGCCTGGATTGCGAAGATCACCCTGCAAGCAGGGATGCCATCCGGTCGCGATCGATAATGCCGGTATTCGGCGGCAAGGGGCGACCGTCCATCTCGGCCAGTTTTGCCGCGATATGCGGCCTGGCGACGACGTCCTGCGGCAGCGAAACGCACATGGCGATCTCGATCACGCCGCGAAACACCTCGGCATCCTCGCTTGCGGCGGCGAAAAGCCGGGCCATGACCGGATTCGGCGGCGGAACAGGAAGGCCGTCCGCCAGAGCGTTCATCTCCGCGATCCGGGCACGGTCGGCGGCGATCTGGTTGCGATAGAACGGGCCGACCTGGCGCTCGGTCTCGGCATCGTATTCTCGCGAGAACTCGGCAGGGTCGTCGATATGCCGGCGAGCGACGTTCCTGAGCACCTGCGCGTGCACAAGACCGACGCTCAAGCCCCGCCCGGCAGACGGATTGGTGCAGGCCCAGGCGTCGGCCACAGCCGCAAACCCGGTGACGACAGGCTGGCCGTCGACGACAAACCGCCGGTAGCGGTCGAGAACGCCCGCCATTAGCAGGACATGTGTGATCGGCTCGCCGTCAAGCCAGTGGGCCTGCATGGGACAGGCCATGACGACACTGTGGAACGTGGCCGTATCGCGCAAAGCCCGCATGGCCTTGTTTCTCGCGGAAGTGAACAGGGTGACCGACCAGGTGTCGTTGTCTCCGTCCAGCGTGAGAATGGAGAACATCCCCATCGGAGTGAGCAGGCGGCCCTTTCGGCGCGGCCGCTGCTTGCCCGTGAAGTAGCGGGTGAAATAGACGAAATTGCTGTCCTCGGCTTCCTCGCTCGGGCTTCGGCCTCCCGCCGCGACGATCCATTCGCAGGCAGGGCTTCGCCGCCCCATCGCGTCGATCACCAGATCGGCGCGGATCTCTTCGCCGGCGGTTGTACGAACGCCCGCAATATGCGGCACGCCGGGAATGGCCGACGCGCCCGTGATCAGCTCGCGAACCTTGGTCCCCCGCCGGATCGTCACATTGGGCGCCGCTTGCGCCATCTCGGCCACGGCCCATTCGATCACCGGCCGCCGGCCGGTGACGAAGCGCATCGCTTCATCGCCCGGGCGGGGCGCCCTGTCCGTTATTGTCGGAGGCAACGATCGAGGGTCGAAAAAGTCCATCCAGACGCAGCCGGCGCGCAGCAATATATCCGTCAGCCCGGGCAGTTCCTGATCGGCGACCATCCGAAAACGCGAGCTGAGGTTGTGAGGCTGCCTGAATTGCGCGACGCCGGGGCGCTCCCAGTCCCATCCTTGAACGGAACTCGAAGGCTGATCCGCCGGATCGGCCTCGAGGACCGTCACGTCATGACCGTCGCGGCCAAGCATGGCCGCCGTGCACAACCCGATTACGCCTCCACCGCAAATCAGGATCTTGCTCACCCCGTCCCCCAATGTCCGCGAGGGTCGGGCACTATATTAGCTTCTGCACACGTTCGCGGCAACGTGCCGGACCGGCCAGCGCCGACCCGCTCCACGCTTGCGTGCGATCACGCTGCTTTCGTCGCTTGGCATGGCTCCCGCCTAGGTCTAGGCTGGGAACCAGCGAAGGGAGGGCGGGATGACATCAAGCTTCACCGTTCACGCCGCGTCCGGCTATGAGCAGCTGATGGGCCGCTGGAGCAAGAGACTCGCGCCGCTGTTTATCGATTTCGCCGGTCTGGCCGGCGGCGAAAAAATCCTGGATGTCGGCTGCGGCACCGGCAGCCTGACCTTCGAACTGGCGAAATCGGCCGATCTTGCCGAGATCCAGGCCATCGACTTCTCGCCGGTTTTCGTCGCGGCGGCGAAGGAGAGGAACACCGATCCGCGCGTCACCATCAGCCAGGCGGACGCCACCGCGCTGCCTTTCACGGACAATGCGTTCGACCGGGCGCTGGCGCTGCTGGTGCTGCACTTCGTGCCGGAGGCCGGCAAGGCGGTGGCTGAGATGCGCCGCGTCGTGCGGCCGGGCGGCGTGGTCGCGGCCGTTGTCTGGGACCATTACGGCGGCATGACCGGCATGCGCATGATGATCGACACCGTCGCGGCGCTCAGCGAAAGCGGGCGCCAGATGCGGAGCCGCTATTGCTTCCAGCCGATGATGCAGCCGGGCGAGATGAAGCGGACCTTTATCGAGCAGGGTCTCGCCGACGTTACCGAGACCGAGCTGATGATCCGCATGGACTATGCGGATTTCGACGACTTCTGGGCGCCGATCGGCGCCGGCGAAGGCCCGCTCGGCAAATACATGACCACGCTGGATGCGGCCGAGCGGGAGCGCGTCGAGGCCGCCGTGCGCGATGCCTATCAGGCCGGCCGGTCCGATGGGCCGCGATCTTTCGCCAATGTCGCCTGGGCCTGTCGCGGCATCGTGCCTTGAAATCGCGCCGACCGCGCAGCGCTGCATCGCGGGGCCGGCGAGGCCTCAGTTGCCTGCGCCCGCGGCATTGATCTCCCAGCCGTCGACCCATACCTGCCGCAGCCGGTCGCCCTCGCCCTTGAACCACAGGCCCGCCGCTCGGCAGTCCTCGATGCGGTCGCTGCGGAAATTGCGGATGGCCTGGCGCAACTCGCACCAGGCGACGATGTTGGCCGTCTCGGCATAATAGATCAGCGCGACCGGGCGGATGATGCGGTCGGTCGCCCGTCCCGCCTCGTCGCGATAGGAGAGGCTGAGCTTCTCCTCGTCGCGGATGGCGCGGCGGACCAGCGCAAGGTCGACGGCGGAAGCGGAGGGTGCGGCAAAACCCCAAGCATGCAGCGCATTGGCATCGAGCGTCTGCCGCAAGGGCGGCGGCACCGCGCCGGCGATCTTGGCGCCGACCCGCTTTGCCGCCTGCTTGAGCTCGTCGTCGCCGGTGCGTTCGAGCAGCGCCAAGGACAGCACGATCGCCTCCATCTCCTCGATGGAAAACATCAGCGGCGGCAGGTCGAAGCCAGGACGCAGTATGTAGCCGATGCCGCGCCCGCCCTCGATTGGCACGCGCATCGCCTGCAAGGCGGCGATGTCGCGGTAGACCGAGCGCACCGTCACTTCCAGTTGTCCGGCTATCGTCGCCGCGGTCACCGGCCTTCGGGCCAGACGCAGGATCTGGATGATCTCGAACAGGCGCGAGGCCTTGCGCATTTTTCCATCCGGCCGGAAAGCAACTGACACATCCCCGTCAGTTGGGGTGACCTATAGGGCCGTCTAGCCGCTTGAAAAGCAACAGATTCCTTTTCCGCACTAGCGGCCGAAGCGATAGGCAACTGACATGAGCTATGCCGAAAACCTCTGGCTGTTCTTCGCGCTTCTGTTCGGCATCATCGCCGTTCCGGGTATGGACATGCTGTTCGTGCTGGCCAATGCGCTGACCGGCGGCAGCAACCGGGGCCTGGCGGCGACCGCCGGCATCATGCTCGGCGGCGCCGTGCACACGCTGAACGGCGCGATCGGTGTCGGGTTGCTCATGCATTTCGTGCCGATCCTCTTCACGCCGCTGCTGGTCGCCGGCGCTGCTTACATGGCCTATATTGGCATTTCGCTGATGCGCAGCTCGATCACCGTCGGCGATGACGGGCCCACGGGGAGCCGCTCGGCCTGGAAGGCGTTTCGTCAAGGCCTGGTGACCTGCCTGATCAATCCGAAAGCCTATCTCTTCATCCTCGCCGTCTATCCGCAATTCCTGAAGCCGGCTTACGGTCCGATCTGGATGCAGGCGACAATCATGGGATTGCTGACGGTCGCCACGCAGGCAGCGATCTATGGCGGGCTCGCCGTCACCGCCGGGCGCAGCCGGAGTTTACTGGTCGATAATCCGGGCGCGACGATCATTGCCGGACGGGCAGCGGGACTTTTGCTGTTCGCGGTTTCGATCTTCACAGCCTGGGAAGGGTTGAGGGCGGCGTGACCGCCGCCCTCTCCATTCGGCTTACGCCGCGCCCTGACGGCTGGCGAGCATTTCGCGCTTCACTGACCGGCGCCATTCGACGGCGCCGGCAAGGCCGTGCAGCACCGTCTCGGTGGTCGCCCAGTCGATGCAGCCATCGGTGATGCTTTGGCCGTAGGTGAGCGGCTTGCCGGGCACGACGTCCTGCCGGCCGGCGACGAGATTGCTCTCGATCATGCCGCCGATGATGCGCTCGTCACCAGAAGCGACTTGGCCCGCCACGTCATGCGCGACCTTCGGCTGGTTCTCCGGCTTCTTGGCGCTGTTGGCGTGGCTGACATCGATCATCAGCCGCGGCGCGACGCCGATGCGGCCGAGTTCGGCAGCGGCGGCATCGACGCTTGCGGCATCATAATTCGGCTGGATGCCGCCGCGCAGGATGACATGGCAATCCTCATTGCCGGTGGTCGCCGCAATGGCGCTGCGGCCGCCCTTGGTCACCGCCATGAAATGGTGCGGCTGCGCGGCGGACTTCACCGCTTCGCCGGCGATCCTCAGATTGCCGTCGGTGCCGTTCTTGAAGCCGACCGGGCAGGAGAGGCCCGAGGCCAGCTCGCGATGGATCTGGCTTTCGGTCGTGCGCGCGCCGATGGCGCCCCAGGCGACGAGGTCGGCGATATATTGCGGCGTCGTCATGTCGAGGAACTCGGTCGCCGCCGGCAGGCCGAGATTGTTGACGGCCGACAAAACGTTGCGCGCCATGCGCAAACCCTTGTCGATGTTGAAGCTGCCGTCGAGATCGGGATCGTTGATAAGCCCCTTCCAGCCGACCGTGGTGCGCGGCTTCTCAAAATAAACGCGCATGACGATCTCGAGCCGGTCGGCCAGGGTCTCGCGCAGCGCCGCCAGACGGCTGGCGTAGTCCACGGCGGCGACCGGATCGTGGATGGAACAAGGGCCGACGACGACTACCAGTCGATCATCGGCCCCCGTGAGGATGGAATGGATAGCGTTGCGCGAAGCGGCAACGGTGCGCGTCGCCGTGAGCGAGCGCGGTATCTCGCACATCACCTCTTCCGGCGTGCTCAGGACTTTGAGTTCCTTGACCCGAAGGTCGTCTGTGGTGGTCAACACGGCTTTCTGCTCCTGGTTAGGAGACCTGCCGGCTGAAACAAAAAAGCCGCCAGGTCTGGCGGCTTGTCGGATTTTGATCTGCAATTTTCAGATCGAGCGCAATCCTCCCGCCGCCAGCGAGCTGTAATAAAAGTACCAAAACGAGGCGGTCAGATGGATCATGCGGCTCATATAATCGATGTGCGGGCGCTTGTCACTCTCTCTTTGTTTGACGCAATTCCGGACGGAAAACCGCTTACTCGCCGATCACGCCGGCAATGTTCTGGTCATAGTCGACCAGCGAACCCGTCATAACGCCGGCTTGAGGGCTCAGCATATAGGTGATCAGCCGGGCAAGCTGAGCGGGTTTCACCAACTGGCCCATGGGCTGTGCGGCCTCAGCCTTTTCCAGCCAGTCGTCCGGCGCGTCGTGCCACTTCTTCTGCACGATCGCCTCGCCTTCGGTGTCCATCCAGCCGGGTAGCACGGCGTTGCAGCGGATGCGGTTCTTCCGGTAGGCGCTCGCGACATTTTTGGTCAGCGTCATTAGCGCGCCCTTGCTGGTCGAATAGGGCGTGAGGAAGGACTGGCCGGCATGCGCCGACATCGACAGCACGTTGACGATCGAGCCCGGCGCCTTGCGCTCCAGAAGATGCGCGACCAGGCCCTGCATCAGGAAGAAGGGGCCGCGTACATTGGTGTCGAAGATCTGGTCGAACAGCTCCTCGGTGGTCTCCACCAACGATCCCCTCGCGGACGTGGCGGCGGCGTTGACCAGCGCGTTGAGCGTTCCGAAATGCTTGATCGCGGTCTCGACGGCGCGCTTGCAGTCGGCAACCTTGGCCACATCGGCGCTGATGAAGATCGCGTCGACACCGTTCTTCTTGAGTGCTGCGACCGCCTTGTCGCCCTTCTCCTGCGAGCGGCCGATCAGCGCCAGCGCGCGACAGCCCTCGTCGGCCAAAGCTTCGGCGACCGCGAAACCGATGCCCTGCGCGCCGCCGGTGACGATGGCGCGCGTTTCTGAATTGCGACCGGCCAAACCGTTCATCGCTGTGCTCCTGTAATCAAGTTCAACGTTCAATCGATGCGGACGGTCTTGCCCGTCTTCGCCGACTGCAAGGCGGCGTCGGCCAGCCTCAGCGCAATCAATCCATCCTTGCCGCTCGGCGCCGCCTTCTTGCCCGCGGTTGCCGCGGCGATAAAGGACGCGATCTCGTTGGCGTAGGCGTCGATGTAGCGGGTCATGAAGAAGTCGTGCAGAGGCGGACGGGTGTAGCCCTTGTCGTTGGCGAGCTCGATCGAAACGGGCCGCTGGTTTTCGGCCGCGACCATGCCCTTGGAGCCATGAACCTCGATGCGCTGATCGTAGCCATAGGTGGCGCGG
Source organism: Mesorhizobium sp. WSM4935 (assembly GCF_029625735.1). NCBI lineage: Bacteria > Pseudomonadati > Pseudomonadota > Alphaproteobacteria > Hyphomicrobiales > Phyllobacteriaceae > Mesorhizobium > Mesorhizobium sp. WSM4935. Next base: position 110,756 of record NZ_JARTVR010000013.1, read on the forward strand.
CGCGAGTTGGAGATGACGGCCTGCTTGCCGGAGGCGGTTTCGAGAATGACGCTGACGGAGTCGAAATCGCCGGCTTCGCCGATTTTTTTATCCACGAGCACCGAGGCATGGGCGCTGACGGCAACAGGTTCTTCACCCAGCAGGAAGCGCGCCATGTCGAAGTCGTGGATGGTCATGTCGCGAAAAATGCCGCCGGAGCGGGCGATGTAATCGAGCGGCGGCGCGCCTGGATCGCGGGACGTGATGGTGACCATCTCGACATCGCCGATGGCGCCGTCGTCGATCGCCTTGCGCACGGCGGCGAAATGCGGATCGAAGCGGCGGTTGAAGCCGACCATCAGCGTGGCATTGGTCTTCTCGACCACGGCCAGGCACTGCTCGACGCGCTTGACGTCGAGATCGATCGGCTTCTCGCAGAAGATCGCCTTGCCAGCCTTGGCGAAGCGCTCGATGAGGTCGGCATGGGTGTCGGTCGGGGTGCAGATGATGACGGCGTCGATGTCCTTCGCCTGCTCGATGGCGTCGATGGTGCGGACTTCAGCGCCATAGGCGGAGGCCAGCTCCGTCGCCGCCTTCTCAAAGGCGTCGGCCACGGCCACCAGCCTGGCCTGCGGGTTGGAGGCGACGGCGCGGGCATGCACCTTGCCGATACGGCCGGCGCCGAGAAGAGCGAAGCGGAGTGTCATGAAATGTCCTTCGAGGGGTGGGTTTGTAGGCATATCCGCGCCTTCCGGCGCGGAGATTGGTTTGATCCCGTCGTGGCGCCAGTCAGGCGGCCTGGAGTTCGGCCTGTCCGGTCTTGGCGCCGGTGATGTAGGCGACGATGTCGTTGCCGTCGGTGTCCTGTTTGCGCAGGTTGGCGACGATGCGGCCGCGGCGGAAGACGACGATGCGGTCGACCAGGTCAAACACCTGGCGCATGTTGTGGCTGACCAGAATCAGCGGTTCGCCGTTCTCCTTCAGCGTGCGGATGATGTTTTCGACCTGCGCGGTCTCCTGCACGCCGAGTGCGGCCGTCGGCTCGTCCATGATGATCAGCTTGGAGGCAAAAGTCGCCGTCCTGGCGATGGCCACGCACTGGCGCTGGCCGCCCGACATGTGGCGGATGGTGCTGGAGAGGTTCGGGATCTTCACCGCCGTGCGGACAAGTGCTGCCTCCGTCGCCTTGCGCATCGCCTTGCGGTCGAGGATCGAGAAGGGGCCGAGGTTGAACAGCACCTTCTCGCGGCCGAGGAACAGGTTCGACGGCACGTCGAGGTCGTCGGCCAGGGCGAGGTTCTGGAACACGGTCTCGATGCCGGCCTCGCGCGCCTCGATCGGGCCGGCGAAGTTCACTTCCTTGCCGTCGAACCAGATCTTGCCGCTAGTGCGCTGCTCCACGCCGGTGATCTGGCGCACGAAGGTCGACTTGCCGGCGCCGTTGTCGCCCATGATGGCGACATGCTCGCCCTTGCGCAGCTCGAAATTAGCCTCCTGCAGCGCGTGCACGCCGCCATAATGCTTGGTGAGGTTTTCGGTCTTCAGAACGATGTCGGACATGGTCAAGCTCCTATCGCGCGGCGGCGCTGGCGCCATTGATCGAGAACGACCGCGCCGACGATGATCACCCCCTTGACCATCTCCTGATAATAGGCGTCGAGGCGCAGGAAGGTGAAGCCGGAAATGATGACGCCGAAGATCAGCGAGCCGATGACGGTGCCGATGATCGAGCCGCGGCCGCCCGACAGCGAGACGCCGCCGATGACCGCCATGGCGATGGCGTCGAGCTCGTACATGACGCCCATGCCGGCCTGGGCGGTGAGGTTTTTGGAGGACAGCACCACCGCGGCGATCGCGGCCAGTATCCCGGCGATCGCATAGACCAGTACCTTGTGGTTGGCGATCTTGATGCCGGACATGCGCGCGGCATCCTCGTTGGAGCCGATGGCATAGCAGTGCTTGCCGTATTTCGTGTAGGTCAGGATGAGCTGGAATAGGATCGCCAGCGAGATGAAAATGATGACGGGCATCAGGCCCTTGCCGATGGCGGCGAAACTGTCGGTCGGGAACGAGATCGGCTGGCCCTTCGACCACCATTTGGCGATGCCGCGGGCGGTGACCATCATGCCGAGCGTGGCGATGAAGGGCGGAATGCGGGTGTAGGCGATCAGAAGCCCATTGATCAGGCCGGCGATCAGGCCGCAGCCGATCGCGACAAGCAGCGGCACGATGACCGGCAGGTCGGTCCAGCCATAGTCGATGAACATTGCCTTGGGGTTGGGATTGCCGTTCACAGTCGCTACCTGGGCGAAGCTCATGGCGATCATGGCGGTGGCGCCGACGATCGAGCCGGAGGACAGGTCGATGCCGCCGCAGATGATGACCTGGGTGACGCCGATGGCGATGATGCCGACGATCGAGACCTGCAGGATGATGATCTGCAGGCGCTGCTCGTTGAAGAGCCCGGAAACATTCTCGCGGGTGTTGAACAGGAAGCTGTCGCCGAGGAAGACGCGGCCGATCAGCTCGAAGGCGCCGACCAGGATGACCAGCGCCAGGAACACGTTGAACTCGGCCGGCCATGGGCGCTTCTTGGCGTCATAGCTCAGCCCGCCAATGCCATGCGATGTCTGTGACACGTCTTCTTCCTCCGAATGACCGCGCCCGTTCTCCCGCCCGGCCGGGCGGGAGGGGAGAGGAGCGACGCCGCTTGATCAGCAGCCGACTTCAGCCAGTCCGATGCGTCGCGGCACCACTCCGCGGTTTGTCTTCGCGCAATTCCATGCCGAAACCGAGCACGGTTCCCGGAATTGCGCGGGCGCGTCTCAGTTCTTCTTCAAGAACTTGTCGATGTTCGCCGGGGTGACGAGCTGGAACGGGATGTAGACCTTGTGTTCCACCTTTTCGCCCTTGGCGAGCTTCAGCGCGGCGTCGAGCGCGCCGGCGCCCTGGCCGGCCGCATCCTGGAAGACGGTTACGTCGAGATCGCCCGCCTGCATGGCGGCCAGCGCGTCCTGGGTGGCGTCGACGCCGCCGACGACCACCGACTTCATGTCGATATTGGCGGCCTTCATCGCCTGGATGGCGCCGATGGCGCTTTCGTCATTGTTGGCGATGACGCCGTCGAACGCCTTGCCCGACGACAGCCAGTTGGTCATCAGGTTCTGCGCCTCGTCGCGCTTCCAGTTCGAGGTCTGCTTGTCGATGATCTTGATGAAATTGCAGTCCGGCGTAGCGATCACTTCGTCGATGTCCTTGGTGCGCTGCACCGCGGCCTGGTTCGACAGCTCGCCCATGATCACATAGACGTTGGCTTCCTTCTTGCCGGCTTCCTTGAACAGGCGGCAGACTTCCTTGGTCTCGAGCGTGCCGGATTCGGCTTCGTTCGAAGCGACGAAAGCCTGGTTGTCGGGCAGCTTGTCGACGTTGATCGGTTCGCGGTTGACATAGACCAGCGGAATCTTGGCCGCGGCGGCCGCGTCCGACATCGCCTGGGTGGCCGAGGTGTCGACCGGGTTGACGATGATGGCGTCAACGCCAGAGGCGGCGAAGTTCTTGATCTGGTCGAGCTGCTTGGCGACGTCGTTCTGCGCGTCTTCGACCTGCAGCTCGACGCCGTCCATGCCCTTGGCCTGCGCGATCATGCCGTTGCGCAGCACGGTGAGGAAGTTGTCATCGAAAAGAGCCATCGAAACGCCGATCTTGGCGGCGAAGGCGGATGAACACATCAGCGCCGAAAGCGCGACGCCCAAAAGAAGTTTCTTCATTTTATTCTCCTCCACTTGGTGTCCGGCTGCACCCATTGAACCGGAATCCCCGGTTTGCCCGAGGAATCTCTCCCTGCGGCCATGCGGCGTCGCCAATTCGATTGGGGCGCCTCGTCCTCCGTTCGAACAGATGCTCCGGAACGAAAGAACCAAAAAGCCTATTTAGTGAAATATTTATTCCATTTCGTTTTGGAAACGTCAAGGGCGATTCCGACCGGGGCAGCCGGTTTTTCGACCACTATCGGCGTGACGAGGACCACGATCGTCGAAACCTCAGCCCGAATCGAAGCAAACCATCGTGAAAGAATCCATCAGGCTGATGGATTCTTTCATGGCGACGCCATCGCTCCGGGGCCTAAATGTTTTCCGGCAGATAGATGTCGAAGGGCAGGAAGGTCTGCCCGGGCGCGTTAGCGGCGCCGCTTTCGATGGCATGGGCCATCAGCCCGACGAGTTCCCGGCAAAGTGCGGCGAGCGGCGTCGAGATCACCATGGTGAGGATGTTGTCGGCAAGTGCGGCGCGCGAGACGGCGTTGATCTCGTTGCAGATGACGACCGGCGTCTCGGCCGGGCGCGCCGTCCGCAGCGCCGAGACCGCGCCCTCCATGCCGCCGCCGGCGACGTAGCAGCCGGCAAGATCGGGATGGCGCGCCAGAAGGTCGAGCATGGCGTCATGCGTCACGTCATTGGCCTCGAGGTTGACCAGCGTCTCCATCACGGTGAAGTCCGGCGCATGCTCGCGAAAGAATGAGCGGAAGCCGATCTCGCGCAGCTCATGGCCGTGGAAGCGATGGCTGCCGACGAACAGCGCGACCTTGCCCGGCTTTTTAGCGGCCTTGGCGATCATCCAGGCCGCGCTGCGCCCGACCTTGCGGTTGTCGAGCCCGACATAGCCCTCGCGGATGCCGGCGGCAAAATCCGACAGCAGCGAGAAGACCGGCTGGCCCCTCGCCTTCAGCGCCTCGACGACCGCCGTAAGGTTGGGATGGTCCGGGCCGACAACGGCGATGGCTCTCGACTTGGCCGCCAGTTTGCGCATCTGGGCGGCGATCTCATCCGGCGCCAAGGACGTGGCGAACTCGACGGTTGCAACGCCGCGGAAACGCTGCGACTGCGCAACCGCCAGTTCGAGTTCTCGGGCGAAATCGCCATAGAAGACATCATTGCCCCTGAGCAGCAGGAAGCCGAGCCGGTATTCCGGCAATTCCTGGCGCATGCGCTGCTTGATCAGCCCCGCCGCGTGATAGCCGATCTCGGTGGCGGCGTCGTAAACCCGGCGCGCCGTCTCCTCGCGCACCGGCAGGCGGCTGTTCAGCACCCTGTCGACCGTGGCGACGCTGACGCCGGAGACGCGCGCGAGATCGGTAATGGTCGGCCGCTTTGCCATGAACGCTTCCTCGCCTGCCCGACTCCGTATATCCGACTCAGGATAGCGCAATCTGATAGGAAATGATAGAAACTATCTTTCTGATGTTGAGACTATCAGACCTTGCGGCTATGCTGAAGTCGAAACTCAGCGATGCGCGGCCCCTGCATGGTCGGGGAGGCTCGCCAAGCGCTGGCGGAGGAACTCCAATGACGGCAATCACGTCTTCGGCGGCGTCGCCGCGCGACTACAGCCTGACCGGGCGAGACGCCAGGCTCGCGCTCGAGAACGGGCTGGCCGCGGCCGAGTGGTACCACACCGAGATCCCGCGCAAGCAGATGAAGGAGCTGATGCAGCGCTCCGACCAGCCAGCGATCCGCGACACCGTCATCTGGCTGGCCGCTTTCGTCTTCAGCGCCGCGGGCGGCATATGGTTCTGGGGCAGCTGGTGGTGCGTGCCGTTCTTCTTCGTCTACGGCACGCTCTACGGTTCCTCGACCGATTCCCGCTGGCATGAGTGCGGCCATGGCACGGCCTTCCGCACGCAATGGATGAACGATGCCGTCTACCAGCTCGCCTGCTTCATGATCATGCGCAACCCGGTGACCTGGCGCTGGAGCCATACGCGTCACCACACCGACACCATCATCGTCGGCCGCGACCCGGAAATCGCCGTCATGCGGCCGCCGGACCTGCTGCGCGTGGTGCTCAACTTCTTCGGCATTCTCGACGCACGGCACGCGATGATCGACATGGTGCGCAATGCCGCCGGCGTCATCAGCGCCGCCGAACAGACCTACATCCCCGAGCGGGAGCAGCCGAAGGCGATCCGCGTGGCCCGCATCTGGCTCGCCATCTATCTCACGACCGTCGCCCTGGCCCTCTACCTGCATTCCTGGCTGCCGCTGATGCTAATCGGCCTGCCCCGCCTCTATGGCGCCTGGCATCACGTCATGACCGGCCTGCTGCAACACGGCGGCCTCGCCGACAATGTCATCGACCATCGGCTCAACAGCCGCACCGTCTACATGAATCCGATCAGCCGGTTCATCTACTGGAACATGAACTACCATGTGGAGCACCACATGTTCCCGATGGTGCCCTATCACGCGCTGCCCAGGCTGCATGAGATGATCAAGCACGACCTGCCGGCGCCGACGCCTTCGATCCTTGCCGGGTATCGCGAGATGATCCCGGCCTTTCTGCGCCAGCTGCGCAACGAGGATTATTTCCTCAAGCGCGCGCTGCCGCCGACGGCGAAGCCCTATCGGGAAGAACTGCACAACGACAATCCGGTGGCGGCAGCGGCCGAGTGAGCGGCCCGACCACGACCATGAATTTCAGGAGGACGAGATGAGCGACTGGGTCGAGGCCTGCGCGGCCGAAGATATCGACGAAGAGGACGTGATGCGGTTCGACCATGCCGGCCGCACCTTCGCCATCTACCGCAGCCCGGACGACGAGTATTTCGCGACCGACGGCCTGTGCACGCATGAAAAGGTGCATCTGGCCGACGGGCTGGTGATGGATGACATCATCGAATGCCCCAAGCACAATGGCCGCTTCAACTACAAGACCGGCGACGCGCGCGGCGCGCCGGTCTGCGTCAACCTGAAGACCTATCCGGTCAAGGTCGATGCCGGAAAAGTCCTGATCCGGATCGGATGACGGGCATGGCGGGGATGGTGATCATCGGAGCGGGCGAGTGCGGCGGACGGGCCGCGCTCGCCCTGCGCGACCTCGGCTTCGAAGGGCCGGTGACGCTGGTCGGCGACGAGCCGCATCTGCCCTATGAACGGCCGCCGCTGTCGAAGGAAGCGATGACGGGAGAGGCTCCGGCCATCAAGGCGATCGCCACAGACGAGCTCTTCGCCGAACGCGCGATCCGGCATATCCATTCCGTCCGGGCCGTCGCGATCGATCGCGCCGCGCATCTGGTGCAGCTGTCGGACGGCTCTTCCGTTCCCTACGACAAGCTGCTGCTGGCGACCGGCTCCGTTCCGCGCCAACTACTGATGCCAGGCCTTGGAGGCCGCGGCGTCTATCTCAGGACCTTCAAGGACGCGCTCGCCATTCGCGCTCATCTCAGCGCCGGAAACCGTGTCGCCATCATCGGAGGCGGCTTCATCGGGCTCGAGCTTGCCGCTTCGGCGCGCAAGCTTGGCGCCGCCGTCACCGTCATCGAGGCGCAGCCCCGCGTCCTGATGCGCGGCGTGCCGGCCGAGATCGCCGAAATCATCCACAAGGCGCATGAGGCCGAAGGCGTTTCGATCCGCACCGGCCAGGGGATCGCGGCGATCGCCGATGACGGCAAGGAAGCCGGCATCACGCTGGCCGACGGGCAGAAAATCGCCGCCGACCTCGTGGTGATCGGCATCGGCACCGTGCCGGTGACGGCGCTTGCCGCCGAGGCGGGGCTCGCGATCGACAACGGCATCGCGGTCGATGAGCATTTGCGCACCGCCGATCCGGATATCTTCGCCGCAGGCGATTGCTGCTCGTTCCCGCTCGCCGTCTATGGCGGGCGGCGCGTGCGCCTCGAAGCCTGGCGCAACGCGCAGGAACAGGGCGCTTTGGCCGCCAGGAATATGCTGGGGGCCGGTGAGGCGCATGCCGCGGTGCCGTGGTTCTGGTCGGATCAGTACGGGTTCACCCTGCAAATCGCCGGGTTGTCAGACGAAGGCAAGAGCATCGTGCGGCGCGACCTCGACGACGGCGCCTTCATCCTGTTCCATCTGGCCGAGGACGGCAGGCTGGTCGCCGCCAGCGGCATCGGCCCCGGCAACGCGGTGGCGCGCGACATCCGCCTGGCGGAAATGCTGATCGCCAAGCGGGCGAGCCCGGCGCCGAAGGCGCTCGGCTCGCAAGCGGTCAAGCTGAAATCGCTGCTGGCGGCGTGAGGTCCGCTAAAACAGCGTCTTCAGCTCATCCAGCTTGTCGTTGACCAGCCAGCCGTAATAGTTCTCTTCGGGCAGCTTTTCCGGCTGGCCGGCGGCGCGGCGCTTTTCGTTCTCGGTCTTCAGCGCGTAGGCGCGCTGCTCGGGATTGCCGACATTGTAGAGCGTGGCGGTGATGCCCGGATTTTTCGAGATGTCGAAGTCGGCGATGCTTTTATAGGCGTCGATCGACTTCCTAATGGTCGCGGCGACGTAAGGCAGCGTCAGGTCGGGATCCATGATGGTCTTGTAGACCGTGTTGGGATCATCGACATCGAGCTTCGGCAGGCCGGAGACCTTATGCACCAGATCGCTCATCTGCAGCGCGGTCAGCGGGTTCAATTGGCCGAGGCCGAAGGTCTGGCCGGCATAATAAGGCTGGAAGAAGGTGGCGCCGAAACGGTCGTTGGGAAAATCCTCGCCGCCGACGGTCTTGCCGCGGAAGGAATGGTTCCAGACCTGCTCGCGGCATTCCCAGAGATCATAGCTGTCGTCCATGCCGGAGCATTTCTTGAATTCCGGCCGCTGGATGAAATCCGAAATGTCCTCGCCATGATAGGCGAAGGAGAGCTTGCTCGACAGGTACGAGATCGCCTTGACGTAATAGGTCTGCAGGCGGTCGTAGGCGTCGACATTATAGGTGTGCTCGCCGACGATGGCACCGACAATATGCATCGGGTCGATGCCGTAGGCAGCCGCCACCTTCCTGATCTTGCCGCGCAGCTCGGCGTCGTTCTGCAAGAGCGCGTAGACCTTGCGGTACTTGGCCTGGAAGGTGGTGTTGGTGGCCTGGGTGCGCCGGCTAGAGGCGCCGGGGATGTCCGGCTGCACGCTGTTGCGGTTGCCTGGAGGTACCATGGTCGCGGCATTGGCGGTTGCCACCGCCGCCGCCAAGGCCATGCAGAGAAAAAGCAGGATAAGTTTCTTCATACGCCGCCGCTTTCGAATGCGCGGCAAACTAGGTAAAGCGCGCCGCGGAGTCGAGAGAAGGCGCCAACCCGCCACCAAGAATGGTGGCCAGATGCTTCCATTTGGCCACACCCCCTTGTGTTTCGGGCCAGCCCAGGGCCAGCCCGAAATCAAAGCTCATATGTCAGAGGATGAACCGAGACAGGTCGGTGTTGCGCGACAGGTCGCCGACATGCTTCTCGACATAGGCGGCATCGATAGCGACCGTCGTGCCGTGGCGGTCGGGTGCGTCATAGGAGATTTCGTCCAGCACGCGCTCCATCACCGTCTGCAGACGGCGAGCGCCGATGTTCTCGACGCTGGCGTTGAGCTCGACGGCGATGCCGGCCAGCGAATCGATGGCGTCGTCGGTGAAGGTCAGCTCGACGCCTTCGGTCTTCATCAGCGCGATATACTGCTTGATGAGGCTCGCTTCGGTCTCGGTCAGGATGCGGACGAAATCCGACTTCTCCAGCGCGCGCAGCTCGACGCGGATCGGCAGGCGGCCCTGCAGCTCGGGCAACAGGTCGGACGGCTTGGAGACATGGAAGGCGCCGGAAGCGATGAACAATATATGGTCGGTCTTGATCGGCCCATATTTGGTCGCGACCGTGGTGCCTTCGACCAGCGGCAGCAGGTCGCGCTGCACGCCTTCGCGCGAGGGCCCGCCCGAAATGTCGCTCCTGGCGGCGATCTTATCGATCTCGTCGAGGAAGACGATGCCGTCATTCTCGGCCGATTCCAGCGCGCGGCGCACGACCTCGTCCTGGTCGAGCAGCTTGTCGGACTCGTCGTTGACGAGCAGCGCGTAGGAATCGCGCACCGTCGTCTTGCGGGTCTTGGTCCTGCGGCCGCCCATCGCCTTCGACAGCATGTCGTTGATGTTGAGCACGCCGACATTGGCGCCGGGCATACCAGGGATCTCGAAGCCCGGCATGCCGCCATTGCCGGTGTCGGCCACCTCGATCTCGATCTCCTTGTCGTCAAGCTCGCCGTCGCGCAGCTTCTTGCGGAAGGAGTCGCGGGTCGCCGGGCTCGCCGTCTTGCCGACAAGAGCTTCCAGCACGCGCTCCTCGGCGTTGATCTGGGCGCGCGCCGCGACATCCTCGCGCATCTTCTCGCGCGTCAGGCCGATGGCGACCTCGACGAGGTCGCGCACGATCTGCTCGACGTCGCGGCCGACATAGCCGACCTCGGTGAATTTGGTCGCCTCGACCTTGACGAAGGGTGCGCCGGCAAGCCGCGCCAGGCGGCGCGAGATCTCGGTCTTGCCGACGCCGGTCGGACCGATCATCAGGATGTTCTTCGGCATCACCTCTTCGCGCATCTGGCCTTCCAGCTGCTGGCGCCGCCAGCGGTTGCGCAAGGCAATCGCCACGGCGCGCTTGGCGTCCTTCTGGCCGATGATGAAGCGGTCGAGTTCTGAAACGATTTCGCGGGGAGAAAAGGTGCTCATATTACTCAAATTCCACTTTGCCACTGCCTGATAAACTCGAACGGATGCAGCAGCATGATCACGTTGAGCGTCAGATTGTCCCTGATGATGTAGCCCGTGCCGAGCTCGAAGATGAGCGCCAGGGCCACGATCACCCATATAGGAAGCTTTCGCGCCATCACAAATCCCAGCGCCATGAACAGCGTGTCGGACACCGAGTTGATGATTGAGTCGCCGTAATAGTTGAGCGAAATGGTGCCGGCACGGTAGCGCTCGATGATGAAGGGGCTGTTTTCCAGGATCTCCCAGCCGCCTTCGATGAGGACGGCGAAAGCGAGCCTTAAGCCCACCGGCGAGCGCGGAAACAGCGCCCAGGCCAGCGCATAGAACAGGAAGCCGTGGATGATGTGCGAGAAAGTGTACCAGTCGGCGATGTGCTGGGAGTTCTCCGAGCTGTTGACCACGCCGTGCCAGAGCTTGACGTAGCCGCAGGTGCAGATCGGCGGGTGCCCCATGCCGTACAAGGCGCCCGCCTGGAAGATGATCAGGGCGAGCACGAGCAGCAGGCCCATGCGCCAGCTGTCTTCGTAGGCGGAAAGCGTCTTGTCCCCTCCGGATGCGGTCATTGCCTCAGTCCCCCAGATTCTCATCGTCCTCGGCCGCATCGACGGCCATCAGCACCACGTCCCCATATTGCGAATGCCTGCGGCCGATCGGCCTGAAGCCGGCCTTCTCATAGGCGCGGATGGCGCGGCCATTGTCGGGATGCGGATCGATGATGACGCGCGGCGCGCCTTCCTCGAACAGCTCCTCGACGAACTGGCGCACGATGGCCGAGCCATGGCCGATCCCGACCAGTTCCGGCAGGCCGATTGTGAGGTCGATGCCCAGCGTGCCGAAGGGCTGGTCGGCATAGGGATGGTCGTCCTCCATATGCGGATCGTAGCTCTGCAGATAGGCAATCGGCCTGCCGTCCAGCTCAACGATCAGCGGCTCCACCGAGACCGAATCCATATGCTCGCGGATGTCGGCGATTTCCTTGTCCGGATCGTCCCACCACTCAGCGACATGCGGCTCGCGCAGCCATCGGGCGATCATCGGCAGATCCTTCTCCGTGACCGGCCGAAAATCGTAGCTATGTTCCTGCTCGACCATGATCTTGTCCAAAAACCGATTCCCACTTTTCGGGATCATGGTCGGCCGGCTCAAGCGGCATCGAGCGTTTCGACGACGAAATTGTTGTTGGTGTAGACGCAGATGTCGGACGCGATCTGCATGGCCTTGCGGGCGATCTCCTCGGCATCCTTGTCGGTGTCGATCAGCGCGCGGGCGGCGGCCAGCGCGTAGTTGCCGCCGGAGCCGATGGCCATGACGCCATGCTCGGGCTCCAGCACGTCACCATTGCCGGTCAGCGCCAGCGACACCGACTTGTCGGCGACCAGCATCATGGCCTCCAGGCGGCGCAGATAGCGGTCGGTGCGCCAGTCCTTGGCGAGTTCGACGCAGGCGCGCGTCAGTTGGTCCGGATATTGTTCGAGCTTGGCTTCGAGCCGCTCGAGCAGGGTGAAGGCGTCGGCAGTAGCGCCGGCAAAGCCGGCGATGACGCTGCCGCCCTTGCCGATGCGGCGCACCTTGCGGGCGTTGCCCTTCATGATCGTCTGGCCAAGGCTGACCTGGCCGTCGCCGGCGATCACGACCTTGTTGCCCTTGCGCACGCTGATGATGGTCGTGGCGTGCATGGTGAGTTCATTCGACATCTTGAGCTCCGATTCGCGCTATCCCTTGAAAAGGCGATTGGCGCGGTACGAGTAGGTTTGATCGGCCATATGTATGCATAGGGCCGACGATTGCAAACCGCCGCTCGGCCGCGGCCGATAGCGGCCGGAATGGCAACTGGCAATCGCCGGATCATGCTGATAGAAGGCTTTCGTTTTCAAGCCCCGGCGCCTCCGAACGGGGCAACAAGGACAAACCGATGACGCGTTCGGCCGAAGTCAGCCGCAAGACCAAGGAAACCGAGATTTCGGTCTCGATCCATGTCGACGGCAAGGGAAAATCCGACATTTCGACCGGCGTCGGCTTCTTCGACCATATGCTCGATCAACTGTCGCGGCATTCGCTGATCGACATGACGGTCAAGGCCGAGGGCGACCTGCATATCGACGATCATCATACCGTCGAGGACACCGGCATCGCGATCGGCCAGGCGCTGAGCAAGGCACTGGGCGAGCGGCGCGGCATCATGCGCTATGCCTCGATCGACCTTGCCATGGACGAGACGCTGACCAGGGCGGCGATCGACGTTTCCGGCCGGCCTTTCCTGGTCTGGAACGTCGGCTTCTCGGCGCCGAAGATCGGCACCTTCGACGCGGAGCTGGTGCGCGAGTTCTTCCAGGCGCTGGCGCAGAATGCCGGCATCACGCTGCATGTGACCAACCATTACGGCGCCAACAACCATCACATCGCCGAAACCTGCTTCAAGGCGGTGGCGCGCAGCTTGCGCGCAGCACTCGAGCCCGATCCGCGCCAGCCCGATGCGGTGCCGTCCACCAAGGGATCCCTGAAAGGATAGCCCGATGGCGATCTATGTCGTGATGGCGCCGCCGGCCGGCAACAACGCCGAGGACGCAAGTTTCGTGCGCGACAGCTTCACCTGGCTGGGTTTCCTGGTCGCGCCGCTCTGGCTCGCTTGGCACCGGCTGTGGGTCGAGGCGGCCTTGACCTTCGCGGTCATGGCGATCCTGTCGGTCGCCGGCGAGAGGCTCGGGCTCGAAGGGGCCGGATCGCTGCTGTCGCTGCTGGTCTCGCTCTATATCGGCTTCGAAGGCCAGAACCTGCGCATCGCTTCGCTGCGCCGGCGCGGCTGGCGCGAATGGAGCGTGGTCGAGGCCAACAATCTCGCCGATGCCGAGACGCGCCATGCGCTGGAAGCCGGCGAGGAGAGCGAGGCCCAGCCCGCCCTGCCGCGCATCGTGCCGGATGCATCGCACGCACGTCCGCCACAGACAGGCATGGCGCTCGGCCTGACCCACACGCCTGGAAGGCCCTGACATGCGGGTAGCCATCATCGACTACGGCTCGGGCAATCTGCGCTCGGCCACCAAGGCCTTCGAGCGCGCCTCGCATGAGGCGGGCCTTGCCGCGACGATCGAGCTGACGGCCGATGCCGAGCGGGTGCGTTCGGCCGACCGTATCGTTCTGCCGGGCGTCGGCGCCTATGCCGATTGCGCCGCCGGCCTGCACGCGGTGGCAGGCATGTGGGAGGTGGTGGAGGAGGCGGCAATCGCCAAGGGGCGGCCTTTCCTCGGCATCTGCGTCGGCATGCAGCTGATGTCGGAACGCGGCCTCGAAAAGACCGTCACCAAGGGCCTCGGCTGGATCACCGGCGACGTCAAGGAGATCCAGCCCTCCGATCCGGCGCTGAAAATCCCGCAGATCGGCTGGAATACGGTCGAGCTCCAACGCAAGCACCCGCTGTTTTCCGGCATCGAGACCGGGCCGAAAGGGCTGCATGCCTATTTCGTTCACTCCTATCATCTGGACGCGAAGAACCCGGCCGAGATCGTGGCGACCGCCGACTATGGCGGCGCGGTGACGGCGGCGGTGGCACGCGACAATCTTGCCGGCACGCAATTTCATCCCGAGAAGAGCCAGGCGCTCGGCCTGGCCTTGATCACCAATTTCCTGAAATGGAGGCCCTGACATGAGCAAGAAGGGCTATTGGATCGCGCTGATCGACGTGCGCGACCAGGAAGTCTATAAGAAATACATCGAAGCCAACGCCAAGGCGTTCGCCAAATATGGGGCGAAGTTCATCGTTCGGGCGGGCCGCTATGAGAACCCCGAAACGCCGACGGGGAATCGTCATGTGGTGGTGGAGTTCGATTCCTACGACACGGCGGTAGCCTGCTACCATTCGCCGGAGTATCAGGAGGCGTCGAAATACAGGCTTGCCAGCTCTACCGGCCATTTCGTCATCGTCGAGGGCGCCTGATCCATGATCCTGTTTCCGGCGATCGACCTCAAGGACGGCCAATGCGTGCGCCTGAAGCACGGCGACATGGCCACCGCCACCATCTACAACGACGATCCCGCAGCCCAAGCCAAGGCCTTCGAGGACCAGGGCTTCGAGTGGCTACACGTCGTCGACCTCAACGGCGCCTTCAAGGGCCAGAGCGTCAATTCGGCGGCGGTCGGCGCCATCCTGAAGGCGACGAAGAACCCGGTGCAGCTCGGCGGCGGCATCCGCACCCTGCCGCAGATCGAGGATTGGCTGGATCGCGGCCTCGCCCGTGTCATCCTCGGCACGGTCGCGGTGCGCGAGCCGGAGTTGGTCAAGCAAGCCTGCAAAGCTTTTCCCGGCAGGATCGCCGTCGGCATCGACGCCAAGGGCGGCAAGGTCGCAGTCGAAGGCTGGGCCGAGGCTTCCGAGCTCGGCGTCATCGAGCTCGCCAAGAAATTCGAGGGCGTGGGTGTGGCCGCCATCATCTACACCGACATCGACCGCGACGGCGTGCTTTCCGGCATCAACTGGGATTCGACGATCAGCCTCGCCGAGGCGGTGTCCATTCCGGTGATCGCATCCGGCGGTCTCGCCTCGATCGCCGATATCGTGCGCATGACCATGCCCGACGCGCAGAAACTCGAGGGCGCGATCTCGGGCCGCGCCCTATATGACGGACGTATCGATCCGGCCGAGGCGCTGGCGATCCTGCGCGGCGAGCGGGCGGAGGCAGAACAGTGAACATTTCGATCATCGTGGCATCCTATGACAGCGGCCACTTCCACGGCGGCTGCGGCCAGGGTCCCGACGCGCTGATTTCGGGCGGGCTGGCCGAGGCGCTGAAGCTCGCCGGCCACGATGTCGAGGTGAACGAGATCGGCAAGGTGGTCGAGGACGAAGAAGAGCGCGAGATCGGCACCGGATTTGCCGTCTGCAACGCCGTTTCTGGCGAAGTCCGCATCGCGCTGGACAAGAAGCGGTTTCCAATCGTGCTGGCCGGCAACTGCCTGACCGCCGCCGGCGCCGTGGCAGGTGCCGGCTCCGACGCTATCATCTGGGCCGACCAGCATGGCGACCTCAACACGCCGGAAACCACCACAACGGGCTTTCTCGACGGCATGGCGCTGGCGACCGTGCTCGGCCTCTGCTGGCGATCGATGGCGGCGCAGATCCCGGGCTTCAAGCCGGTCGATCCGGCGCGTTGCGTTCTGGTCAATGCGCGCGACCTCGACGTTGCCGAAAAGGAACTGCTGGAAAAGCTGCCGATCATCCGGACCGAATGTCCCGACTGGAAGAGCGCGGCGCAAAGACTGAAGGCCGACGGCGCACGCCAGGTCCACATGCATGTCGACCTCGACGTGCACGATCCCGAGAAGCTGCAGGCCAACCGCTACACCACGCCCGGCGGTCCCGCGCCGGAGCAGGTGCGCAGCGCGATGTGCGGTCTTGCCGGCCCGCTCAGCATCCCCGGCCTCACCATCTCCGCCTACGACCCGGCCTTCGACCCCAAGGGCGACGTGCCGCCGCTGGTCGGCGAGCTGGTGGTCGACCTGCTCTCGACGCTGGAGGCCAAGTGATGCTCAAGGCGCGCGTCATCCCTTGCCTCGACGTCAAGAACGGCCGCGTCGTCAAGGGCGTCAATTTCGTCGATCTCGTCGATGCCGGCGACCCGGTCGAGGCTGCCAAGGCCTACGACGCTGCAGGCGCCGACGAACTCTGCTTCCTCGACATCACCGCATCGTCCGACAACCGCGAGACAATCTTCGATGTGGTCGCCAGGACGGCCGAGCAGTGCTTCATGCCGCTCACCGTCGGCGGCGGCGTGCGTCAGGTGGCCGACATCCGCAAGCTGCTTCTGGCCGGCGCAGACAAGGTATCGATCAACACCGCGGCGGTGAAGAACCCGGATTTCGTCGCGGAAGCGGCCGACAAGTTCGGCAACCAGTGCATCGTCGTGGCGATCGACGCCAAAAAGGTGTCGGCGGCCGGCGAGGCCGACCGCTGGGAGATCTTCACCCATGGCGGGCGCGAGAAAACGGGCATCGACGCCGTCGACTTCGCCACGCGCATGGTCGAGCGCGGCGCCGGCGAGATCCTTTTGACCTCGATGGACCGCGACGGCACCAGGGCCGGCTACGACATTGCGCTCACCCGGGCGATTGCCGATGCCGTGCGCGTGCCGGTGATCGCATCGGGCGGCGTCGGAACGCTCGATCACCTCGTCGAAGGCATCCGCGACGGCCATGCCGGTGCAGTGCTGGCCGCCTCGATATTCCATTTCGGCACCTACACGATTGCCGAGGCCAAGGCGCACATGGCCAAGGCCGGCCTGCCGATGCGGCTGGACTCGACCGTCCATCGGACTTAAACCACTGCTATGGCTCAATTTTCGCTCACCGAGCTGGAAACGATCATCCACCAACGCGCCCATTCCGGCGACCCCGAATCATGGACGGCGAAGCTGTTCGCCAAGGGCATGGACAAGGCGGCCCAGAAGCTCGGCGAGGAGGCTGTGGAAGCGGTGATCGCCGCCATCCGCGGCGACCGCCAGGCTCTCGTTTCGGAAAGTGCGGATCTTCTGTATCATTGGCTAGTCGTTCTCGGCATAGCGGGCATTCCGCTGGACGACGTGCTGAAGGAGCTCGAGGGCCGCACCGGCCGCTCGGGCATCGCCGAAAAGGCGTCCCGGCCTCACGGTTGATGGCTCCGGGCTGACGGCGAGGAGGGCAGGAACCCGATGGACCAGCTGGCTCCGACCGAGAAGTATTCCCCCTTTCGATTCTTCTCCGCCGAGCAATGGTCGCAGTTCCGCGCCGACACGCCGCTGACGCTCACCGGAGACGAGATCGACCGGCTGCGCTCGCTCAACGACCCGGTCGACCTCGAAGAGGTCAAACGCATCTACCTCTCGCTGTCGCGGCTGCTCTCTGCTCATGTCGAGGCAAGCCAACTGCTGTTCCGGCAGCGCCAGGCCTTCTTCAAGGCGCAGGACGTCATCAAGACACCCTTCATCATCGGCATTGCGGGCTCAGTCGCGGTCGGCAAGTCGACCACGGCGCGCGTGCTGAAGGAACTTCTGGCGCGCTGGCCGTCGAGCCCGAAGGTCGATCTCATCACCACCGACGGCTTCCTCTTGCCAAATGAGATCCTGCGCCGCGAGAACCTGATGGAGCGCAAGGGTTTCCCCGAGAGCTACGACGTCGGCGCGCTGCTCAGGTTCCTGTCCGGCATCAAGTCGGCGCAACGCAGCGTCCGGGCGCCGGTCTATTCGCACCTGACCTATGACGTCATTCCGGGCGAGTTCGTCACCATCGACCGGCCGGACATCCTGATCTTCGAAGGCATCAACGTCCTGCAGCCGGGCAAATTGCCGAAGGACGGCAAGATCGTGCCGTTCCTGTCCGACTTCTTCGATTTCGCCATCTATATCGATGCCGACGAGAAGCTGATCCATCAATGGTACATCCAGCGTTTCATGCGGCTGCGCGAAACCGCCTTCCGCAATCCGGACTCCTTCTTCCATCGCTATTCGCAGCTTTCCCAGGATGCCGCGCGGGCCATCGCCGAGGGGCTGTGGGCCAACATCAACCTGAAGAACCTGCGTGAGAATATCCTGCCGACAAGGGCGCGGGCCGACCTCATCCTGCGCAAGGGCGCCAACCATCTGGTCGAGGAAGTGGCGTTAAGGAAATTGTGAGGCCCTTTAACGGCGCCTTAGGCAATCCCGGCTAGTGTTGCCAGCCAAACTCCAGCGGGTGTCGGGAGGCAACCGGTGATCAATGCGGGCAGTGCCGCGGGCCGCAAGACCCCGGTCTATTCACTGGTCATGAAGCCCCCCTCTGCCCCGGAGGAGTGAGCCGATGACCGTCGTCCTCGACAGACCGACAGCGGAAGCGCCGATCGGCGAGGTGCGCAACGCTCGGGCATGGACTGTGAGTCTTTGCCTGCTGGTGCTGGCAGCCGCCATTCCCTGGCAGATGCGATGGGGCGTCATACCAGACACGAGTTGGGTGATCACCCTGTGCGAGAAGATGCTTGCCGGATCACGGCTCTATGTCGACATTTTCGAAGTCAATCCACCTTTCACGCCTTGGATGTTCATGCCGGCCGTGGCGCTCGCGCAAGAAGTCGGCATTTCGCCGGAAGTGGCGATTCATGTCTACAGCTATGCGATCTGCCTGGCGGGATTAGGTTTCGCCGCGCTGCTCGCCGGGCGGGCCGGTCTCGCCGAGAACCGCGCGCTGTTTCGAATGTTGCCCCTGTTCCTGGCCCTGCTTGTCATTTTCCCGGGCAATGCTTTCACCGAGCGGGAACAGTTGGGGATCGCGCTGTTTTTGCCGCTGCTGGTGCTGACGGCGTGGCGCGCGGCGCCGCGCGAAGGACGCGTGCCAAGCGCTCCGACGGCAGTTCTTGCCGGGCTTTGCGGGAGCGTGCTGGTTCTGGTAAAGCCCTACTACGCGCTGGTCGTGCTCCTTCCGGCTCTCTACGCGGCCTGGAGCCGCCGGTCGATCCGGACGCTTTTCGCCGTCGAATACTGGACTACCGGCCTGGCTTGCGTCGCCTATGTCGTTGCCGTGCAGTATTTCCATCCGGAATTTCTAAGCACGGTCTACCCGATGCTGGCCGACACCTATATGCGGGTCCAGAACATGCAGGCGCTGCTGACGACCTATGTGCCGATCTATATGGTCGCGCTTGTGACGTTGCGCTTTGTTCGACCGGGATTGCCTTTGTCGCCGCTGGTCATCGTGTTCACGCTTGCTTCGCTGGCTGCGACCGTGCCGCTGATCTATCAGGGAAAGGGCTGGCCCTATCACGCATTTCCGGCCTTCAGCCTGATTCTGGCGGCCCTGCTGCTGAGAGTGGCGCAAGCTGCCCCGGCGCCATACAGGTCGCCGGACACGGCGATGGAGCCGGGGCGCAAGATACTGCTGGTTGCCATCATTGCCGCGGCCGCGATTCCGTTCATGCAGACACAGAAGCTCAGTGCAGAGTTTGTCGCCAAGCTCAGGGCTGCGGCTCATCGGCCGACCGTCGCCCTTGTCGGCGCCGACATCTCGGGGGGCCATCCGCTTACCCGCATGCTCGGCGGAACATGGATTTCACGCCATTGCAACGACTGGCTGGGTGAATCGGCGCATTATCTTTCGGCCGTCGCAAGCCGGGACGGCGACAAACACGCGGCATCCCACTACCGGCATATCGCCGATCGCTATATCGAGAGCAAGCTCGCCGAGCTCGAAGCCCAACAGCCCGCCATGATAATCGTCGAGAAAATCGACAGGGACTGGAATGAGGAGCTTGCCCGGTGGCAGGACTACGTCAACTTCCTGCGAGGCTACCAGCAGATTGCCGAGAATGACGAAGTGCAGGTGCTGCTGCGCAATGCGGGGGCCACCCAGGCAGAGTGATCCGTGGTCGGCCTTTCGGGACGAACGCCTGTTCGATGGGATTGAGGTCTGGGAAGTAGGGCGGCAGGTACCAGAACCTGGTGCGGCGGCCTTGATGGCCGCCGATGCGCGCCATCGGAGAAGGCCTGTGGGCCAACATCAATTTGAAGAATTTGCGCGAGAACATCGTGCCGACGCGGGCGCGCCGACCTCATCCTGCGCAATGGCGCCAACCATCTGGTCGAAGAGGCGGCGCTGCGGCAGCTTTTAGCACCCGGTCGACGCTCGTCGAGGACGTCCAGGCTGCCGGTTAAAGCGCGCTTAACTGCCGGTCCGTTAGAAACTGAGCCACAAACGCTGTATTGCTATTGAGGCTCCCGGCATGGATGCGCCATTGGTCGCTTCGGACGATCAGGCCGATCTGCGGCCCCGTCAGGCCGGAACTGCATTTCGTCTTGGCCTGCCGGCTGCCGCAACATTGTTGATCGCCCTCTATGCGGTCGTCGTCTCGCGCGTCTTGCCGGGCAATGTCGACGTCTCGTGGCTGCTGACCGTCGGCGACCGCGTGCTGAACGGCGAACGCCTCTATGTGGACGTCGCCGAGGCCAATCCTCCCTTTTCCACCTGGCTCTATTTGCCATTCCTGATTCTTGAGCGGTTGACCGGGCTTTCGGCGGAGCTCTGGTTAGGGCTCGGCATGGCAGTGCTGGCAATCGGTTCGGTCTGGCTTTCAGCTCGAATTCTTGTACGTGCCGACCACACGCTGGCGCGATTCGTCTGGGCAGTTCCGGTCCTGGTGTTTCTTCTGCTTGCGCTGTCGCCGGCGGATTTCGGCCAGCGCGAACAAATCGCAGTCATCTGCCTTTTGCCTTGGCTGGCGCTGCTTGCGGCACGCGACCGGACAGCAGATTTCCGCGCCGGCAGCACGGCCGAGCGGCTTGCCGCCGGGCTTGGCGCCGCGATTTTCGTCATGATCAAACCGCCCTTCAGCGTACTGGCGCTGGCTGCCCCGGTGCTGGTCCTTGCCCGGCAGCGACGCTCGGCACGGCCTCTGCTGACGACCGAGAATGTCTTCGGCGCTGTTTTGACCGTGGCCTATCTGGTGGCGCTTGTGATTTTCATGCAGCCCTTCTTCACCGACGTCCTGCCTTTGCTGCGCGAGGTCTATTTGCCGATGCGCTTGCCGGTCGTCGATATGTTGATGCTCTTGCCGGTAAAGATTTTCGTGGCCATGGCCGCGGCAACGTTGGCCATGGCCTACCCTGACCGGCCCCATCGCGATGCGAAGATCCTGCTGCTGGCAGGTGTTGGTTATGTCCCTGGCTTTATCGTCATGGGCAAAGGCTGGAATTATCACGCGATGCCGTTCCTGACGCTCGGCATGTTGGCGTTTGTGCTCCAGTTCCTCCGGTTGCGGCCACAGCGCGATTTGCCTGCGCTGGCAAAGGCGGGTGTCGGGTTCGGTCTGTTTTTGCTCCTGACGACCGTCGCGCCACGGCAAGGCTTGGCATTCGCCGAATCGCGTGATGCTCTCGACGAGGCGACGGCCGCCATCAACCGGATCGCCGATCACCCGACCTTGATATCGATCGGCTCGGCGCTGCAGATCGGCCATCCGCTCGCCCGGATGGCCGGCGCTCGCATGATTGGGCGCCACCCTTCCGGCTGGATGGTCAATGATGCCCAGGTCTTGATCGAGTCCGGGCCGGACGCCGCGACGCGGCTCAGGCTCGAAGCCTTGCGGGCGGACTACACGCAGGCGATCGCCAGTGAGTTGGCGACGAAACGGCCCGATATCGTTGCCGATGACGGAACCGGAGGACCGGACGTACCGGTAAAGCTGCATCTGACGCAGCCGCACGCAACGGCGCCGTTGCGTCACAGCCCCCTGATCGCAAAGGCTTTGCAGGACTATCGTCTGCTCTATCAGAACGCCTTGGTAACCCTGCTCGTCCGCAACGATATCGCCGAACGCAATTAGGGCGGCACTGGCTAATCCAGACCAATTGACGCTTAAAGCATGTCTTCCAGAAGCAGTCCTTAAGTCGTCTTGACCCAATCTTTCTATGTCCGCGGCCGATCTGTGGGCTGACCAGCGATGAACGCGCCATTCCTTCCTGTCCCGGCAACGCTTCAGCGAGCGTGAGCATGTCGGCATCGCGCTTTTCCTCCCGCTGATGCCTTTGATGGCGTGGTGGGCGCAGGGCGAGGTGCGAGTGCTGCTGCGCAATGCCAGAATTAGCCAGGCACGAGGACTCGCGGCAGCCTCAAATTGCTATGGCTATTCATCATGCTTCCTACGGGCCGACGGAAGGCCGCGGCGAAGCCACCGAGTCGATCGCTGCGCACGGATCCTGGAATTGCTCAGGCTGGGGATGGCTCGACCGAGAGTTCAGCCTTCGGGCCTCTCGCCCATATCGAGTGCAGCATCCACGCGGCAAGAAACAGCGGGCTCAGGACAGCGACGCAATATCCGCCCCAGGTCAAAAAATGCACGACGAAAGGCCCGAGCCAGCAAATCGCCAATATCAGCCGAGGCGGTCTCGAAACCGTCGCGGCGAGCATCGCGACCGCTACGGCCACACTGATCGTGTCGTAAGTGTAGCCGTAGGGCGTGGCCAGGATCGCAAGGACGGCGGTAAGCACCACGCGTTCCTGATGCGAAACCGCGCGCCCCGGCCACCACAGCCAGATCGCCGCGGCGATGGACGCGACGGTCGCGACCGCCTGCACCCCATAGGCGGCGGTCAGCCCAAGGCCGACGGCTCTCGCCGTGAAGAACACCGTTATCGCGTTATACTGATAAGGTTGCGGGTAAGGCGCCTCCATGATCGCCGTCATCAGCGGACGGGTTTCAGTCAGGAACAGGCGCCAGACATCGAAGCCGAAGAACAGGCCGGTGGCGACGGCGATCACGACGCTGGTGCCGAGGGCCGCGAGAATGGCGCGCCAATTGCTGCTGGCGAGCAGGCAGAAGGGCACGAGAATGCCGAGATGCGGCTTGATCGTCAGCAGGCCTAACAGGACCCCGGCCAGCAGCGGACGCCTGGGTGCCACGGCGAGGCCTCCGATCAGCAAGGCGGCGGTCAACGCGCCGTTCTGGCCGAACACCGAGTTCCAGATAACGGCCGGACTGAAGACAATGGCCAGTTCCAGGGCCGTCCCGAGCTTCAGCGGCCGTATCGCCAAGCACAGACACAGCACGGTCCCGACCGTCCAAATCAGATAGGCAGGCAGGATCGGCAAAGTGGCAAGCGGAACGCCGAGCAGCAGGATGTTCGGCGGATAGCTCCATTCCTGATTGGGAAGGTCGGGCGAGAACATGACGCGCAGCGCCGCGCGGTAGGCATCCACGTCGAAGAGGGTAGCAACATGGCCGTCGATGGCCATGCGGGAACCAGCCCAGAGATTGGTGAAGTCCCAGTAGGGGAGCCTGTGCGAAAGTTCGGAAAACCCTCGGTCGTCGAGGTTCCACAACATGCTCAGGTAGAATTCGGTCATCCACAGGGCGATGATCGACACGACCGTGACTATGGCCACGTCCAAGAGGCTTCTGGTCCTGATCCAGTCCGGTTGCATGGCGACCTCGGTTTCGCAACCGTGTTTGTAGCCCTTGTGTCCTTAAGATCGCGTTGCCCAAATATGGTCAGCCAGGCACCGTCACCCGCCGCAGCGTCAGATTGATGCGGCCGCCATTCTTCAGCAGCGCCGACGTCGCGGGGTAGATGCGGTCGACGCCGTGGAAGGCGAGGCGCCCTTCGCCGCCGAGCACGACGACGTCGCCGCTCTTCAGCCTGAACGACTTCGTGCCGCCTTCGCGCCTGTCCTGGCCGACCCGAAACAGGCAGTCGTCACCCAGCGAGACCGACACCACGGGCGCGGCGAAATCCTGCTCGTCGCGATCCTGATGCAGGCCCATCTTGGCATCCGCCGCATAGAAGTTAACGAGGCAGGCCTCGGGCGGGTGCGGATAGGCCGAGACCTCGCGCCACAATTGCAGCAAGGCTTCCGGGATCGGCGGCCAGGGCTCGCCCGTCACCGGATGCGTGGGCTGGTAGCGATAGCCGCGCTCCTTGTCGGTCACCCAGCCAAGCGCGCCGCAGTTGGTCATGCGCACGCTCATCTCCTTGCCGGTGCGCGGCATGGCCGGCACGTAGAGCGGTGCCGCCTGCACGACGCGCCTGATCTCCTCGACCAGCGCTCCCTGGGCCGGGCGCTGGAGGTAACCCGGCATGTGGCGGACGCCTTTGGGGAGCACGAGCATTGGGTCGATCCGATCAATTGGCCGGAGAGCATGCCACCGAAGGAACCGCTCCGCGACCCGAAAGCGGCCGCTCGCGTTCCGCTATGCTGTTCTCAGTCGCTGTCGACACGGCCGCGCAGCCTCTTCACCGTCGACCGGCCCGCCTTGCTCTTCAGGCGGCGCTCCACGGCGCCTTTGGACGGCCTGGTCTTCTTGCGCGGCGGCGGCGGCGGTTCGGCCGCCTTGGCGATCAATGCCGTCAGCCGCGCCCGCGCATCGGCGCGGTTCTGCTCCTGGGTGCGGAAGCGGCCGGCCTCGATGACGATGACGCCGTCCTTGGTGGCGCGCTGGCCGGCAAGCTTGAGGGCGCGCTCGCGCACGCGCTCGGACAGGCCGGATGCGTTTGCCGCGTCGAAGCGCAACTGCACCGCGGTCGCCACCTTGTTGACGTTCTGGCCGCCCGGACCGGAGGAACGGATGAAATCCTCATGCAGGTCGCCCGCACGAATGACCGCTTCACCGGTGATGATGATGTCGTCGTCAGTTGCCATGCACGCACTCATGACGCGACGGCGGCAAAAAGGAAAGGCCCGGCGCAAGCCGGGCCTGGAGGGAAAGAGACGCCGATTATTCCGCCGCTTCCTGCAGGCGCGGCGCGGCGCCGAGGATGGTGGCGTCGACGTGGCGTTCGAACTTCTCGAAATTGGTCGCGAACATGTTGACCAGTTTCGCGGCTTGGCGGTCGTAACCGGCCTTGTCCGCCCAGGTCGAGCGCGGGTCGAGAATGGCGCTGTCGACACCTGGAACGGCGACCGGCACCGTAAATCCGAAATTGGCGTCGGTGCGGAACTCGGCCGACTTCAACGAACCGTCGAGCGCGGCGCCCAGCAAGGCGCGCGTCACCTTGATCGGCATGCGGCGGCCGGTGCCGTAGGCGCCCCCGGTCCAGCCCGTGTTGACCAGCCAGCAGTCGACGCCGTGGCTGGCGATGAGCTCGCGCAGCAGATTGCCGTATTCGGACGGATGGCGCGGCATGAACGGGGCGCCGAAGCAGGTCGAGAAGGTTGCCTCCGGCTCTGTGACGCCCTTTTCCGTGCCGGCAACCTTGGCGGTATAGCCGGACAGGAAGTGGTACATTGCCTGCGCCGGGGTCAGTTTTGCGATCGGCGGCATGATGCCGAAGGCGTCCGCCGTCAGCATGATGATGTTCTTCGGATGGCCGGCGCGGCCGGTCTTCGAGGCGTTGGGGATGAAGTCCAGCGGGTAGGCGCAGCGCGTGTTCTCGGTGAGACTGCCATCGTTGAAATCCGGAACGCGGCCAGCGTCGAGCACGACGTTTTCCAGCACCGTACCGAAGCGCTGCGTGGTGGCGAAGATCTCCGGTTCGGCCTCGGCCGACAGCCTGATCGTCTTGGCGTAGCAGCCGCCCTCGAAATTGAAGATGCCGAGCGGACCCCAGCCGTGCTCGTCGTCGCCGATCAGCGTGCGCGACGGATCCGCGGACAGCGTCGTCTTGCCGGTGCCGGACAGGCCGAAGAAAACCGCCGCGTCGCCGTCCGGCCCCTCATTGGCCGAGCAATGCATCGGCATCACGCCCTTCGCCGGCAGCAGGTAGTTCAGCATGGTGAAGACCGACTTCTTCATCTCGCCGGCATAGGAGGTGCCGCCGATCAGCACGATGTGGCGGGTGAGATCGACCGCGATCACCGTTTCCGTGCGGGTGCCGTGACGCGCCGGATCGGCGCGGAAGGAGGGCAGGTCAATGATCGTCATCTGCGGCGCGAAACGCTCGAGCTCCGGGGCTTCGGGACGGATCAGGAGATTGCGGATGAACAGCGAATGCCAGGCGAATTCGGTGACGACCCGGGTCGGCAGCTTGAGGTCGGCGTCGGCGCCGCCGACCAGGTCCTGAACGTAGAGGTCCTTTTCGGCTGCATGGGCCTTGAAATCGGAAAACAGCGTTTCGAACTCACCTGGCGATATTGCCTTGTTGTTGTCCCACCAGACATGCGGGCCAGTCGCCTCGTCGTACACGACGAACTTGTCCTTCGGCGAGCGGCCGGTGTGCTGGCCGGTCTCTGCGACCAGCGCGCCTTGCGCGGTCAACCTCGCTTCGCCGCGCCGGATCGCTTCCTCATAGAGTGCGGCCGCGCC
Organism: Mesorhizobium sp. WSM4935; assembly: GCF_029625735.1. Classification (NCBI taxonomy): domain Bacteria; kingdom Pseudomonadati; phylum Pseudomonadota; class Alphaproteobacteria; order Hyphomicrobiales; family Phyllobacteriaceae; genus Mesorhizobium; species Mesorhizobium sp. WSM4935. The sequence goes on from NZ_JARTVR010000013.1 coordinate 136,977, forward strand.
GAAATTGTAGCGCACCATGCCCGTGGTCTTCAGGCCGATCGCGTCGATGGCGCAGTCGGGGTTGCGTTTGCCGGCTTCCGACATCAAATTTCCTCTCTGGATTTGGCCGCATGTGACGGGAGGTTTCCCGAAGCCCGCACAGGGCTGTCAAGTTCAGAACCAGAAAAGCCGAATGATATCAAATCATTAATCGATTTAAAAAATTTGAAAGTTGTTTAAATCGTTTATATGTGCAAAAAACTACGAGGTTGCCCAAAGGATTGGCAGGCTTGGTTCGTCCAATCCCATACGGGTGCGATCGTGTGTAGCGGCAGGCCGCCCGTGACTTCGGACAGGGCCCGTGCCACATTTTGTACCCAATTTGTCCTGCAAAAGCCCCTTCTCGACGACAGAAGGGACAGCTCATGAGGGAGCCGCTTGAAATGGCAACAATCGCGCTTGTCGACGACGACCGCAACATTCTGACCTCGGTGTCGATCGCGCTCGAATCCGAGGGGTATCGGGTCGAAACCTACACCGATGGCGCGTCGGCGCTGGAAGGGCTGGCGGCGCGGCCGCCGAACCTCGCCATCCTCGACATCAAGATGCCGCGCATGGACGGCATGGAGCTGTTGCGCCGGATGCGGCAGAAATCGGACCTGCCGGTGATCTTCCTGACGTCGAAGGACGACGAGATCGACGAATTGTTCGGCCTCAAGATGGGCGCCGACGACTTCATCCGCAAACCGTTCTCGCAGCGCCTGCTGGTCGAGCGGGTGCGCGCGGTGCTGCGCCGCACCAGCGCCCGCGAGGCAGCCGCCAAGGCGCCCAGCCAGCAAGCCCGCTCGCTCGAACGCGGCCAGTTGGTGATGGACCAGGAGCGGCACACCTGCACCTGGAAAGGCGAGCCGGTGACGCTGACGGTGACCGAGTTCCTCATCCTGCATTCGCTGGCGCAGCGCCCCGGCGTGGTAAAAAGCCGTGATGCGCTGATGGATTCGGCCTATGATGAGCAGGTCTATGTCGACGACCGCACCATCGACAGCCACATCAAGCGGCTGCGCAAGAAGTTCAAGGCCGTCGACGACGACTTCGAAATGATCGAGACCCTTTACGGAGTCGGATACCGGTTCCGAGAAGCATGAATGGGCAGTACTGAGCAGGGAATAGTCGGCAGTCAGTTTTGAATGGTGCGAGCGGCCACTCATGCATAGCCACGGTCAGCCAGCCATTTCTCAATTCCCTACTGCCTACTGCCTACTCACTAATTAAGCAGGGCCTGCTATTCGATGGCAGTGGAAGTAGAGCGAGGCAGACGGGCGGGCGCGGCGAAGCGCCCGCCGCGGATCGTGCCCGCCTTCGTGTCGAAATTCACGGTGCCGATGCGCCGATTTCTCGGCCACCACATCTTCTCCAGCCTGACGCGGCGCATCCTGTTCCTCAACATGGCCGGCCTCGCTGTGCTGGTCACCGGCATCCTCTATCTCAACACCTTCCGCGACGGGCTGATCGACGCGCGCGTCGAAAGTTTGATGACGCAGGGCGAGATCATCGCCGGCGCGATCGCGGCCTCGGCGACCGTCGAGACCGACTCGATCAGCATCGACCCGGAAAAGCTACTGGAGCTGCAGGCCGGCGAGAGCCTTGGACCGGGTTCCGACCAGCTCGACAATCTCGATTTCCCGATCAATCCGGAACGCGTCGCGCCGGTGCTCAGGCGCCTTATCTCGCCGACCCGCACCCGCGCCCGCATTTATGACCGCGACGCCAACCTGCTGCTCGATTCGCGCCATCTCTATTCCCGCGGCCAGATCCTGCGCTACGACCTGCCTCCGGTCGAGGACGAGCAGCCGGACCTTCTGGAACGGGTCGAGAAATTCATCTTCGACTTCTTCCGCAACAAGGACCTGCCGGTCTATCACGAGCAGCCCGGCGGCAATGGCGCGGCCTTCCCGGAAGTGGTCAAGGCGCTGACCGGCAGCCCCTCGACCATCGTGCGGGTCAGCGAGCAGGGCGAGCAGATCGTCTCCGTCGCGGTGCCGATCCAGCGTTTCCGTGCCGTGCTCGGCGTGCTGATGCTGTCCACTGAAGGCGGCGATATCGACAAGATCGTCGCGGCCGAGCGCAAGGCGATCCTGCGCGTGTTCGGGGTGGCGGCTCTCGTCACCGCGATCCTGTCCTTGCTTCTGGCGTCCACCATCGCCAACCCGCTGCGCCGGCTTTCCGCCGCCGCCGTCAGGGTGCGGCGCGGCGTCAAGAGCCGCGAGGAAATCCCCGATTTTTCCGACCGTCAGGACGAGATCGGCAATTTGTCCATTGCCGTGCGCGACATGACGAATGCGCTGTACGCGAGGATCGAGGCGATCGAAAGCTTCGCCGCCGACGTCTCGCACGAGCTCAAGAACCCGCTGACCTCGCTGCGCAGCGCGGTCGAGACGCTGCCTTTGGCGAAAAACGACACGTCTCGCGCGCGTCTGATGGAGATCATCCAGCACGATGTGAAGCGGCTCGACCGGCTGATCACCGACATCTCCGATGCCTCCCGCCTCGACGCCGAGTTGGCGCGCGAGGACGCCGCCACCGTCGATTTGAAGAAGTTCATCACCGACCTCGTCGCCGTGTCGCGCGAGACCACGCGAAACAAGAAGGCAGTCGAGATCGAGTTCAAGGTGGCAAAGCTGCCGCCCGGCGCCAAAGGCTTCTTCGTTGTCGGCCATGACCTCAGAATAGGCCAGGTCATCACCAATCTGATCGAGAACGCGCGCTCCTTCGTGCCCGATGAGCATGGGCATATCGCGATCTCACTGGCTCGCGCCGGCAAGTTCAACATCGTCACCGTCGACGATAACGGCCCGGGCATCCGGGTGGAGAACATCGACCGCATCTTCGAACGCTTCTACACCGACCGGCCGGCCGGCGAGGCATTCGGCCAGAACTCCGGCCTCGGCCTGTCGATCAGCCGCCAGATCGTCGAGGCGCATGGCGGCACCCTGACGGCCGAGAACATCCCCGGCACCAAGCCCGGCGAGATCAAGGGCGCGCGCTTCGTGGTGATGCTGCCCGCGGAAGGCTGACCGCCGAACCGAATATGCCGGACACCGCCACGAAGCCTCGCAACATGCATGGGACGGCCCTCCTGATCGGCGAGCAGGGCGTGCTGGTCACCGGGCCGTCCGGCTCCGGCAAGACGACGCTGGCGCTGACGCTTATCGATCATTGCCGCACCCGCGGCCTGTTTTCCCGGCTGGTCGGCGACGACCAGTTGTTTGCGACTGCTCACGGCGGCCGGCTGGTGTGCCGCGCGCCGGCAAGCATCGCCGGACTCTGCGAGGTGCACGGCATCGGGCCGCGGCCGCTGGCCTTCGAGCCGGCCGCCGTGATCGATCTGGTGGTTCGGCTTGTCGAACCGCCCGCATTGGCGCGCCTGCAGGACCAAGCCACAGAGACGATCGCCGGATGCAGGCTGCCCCGCATCGACGTCGCCCGGCAGAATGTCACCGCCGCGCTGCCCATGCTGATGGCGCGGCTGTCGATCCAGCCTTTTTCATGATCCGCCCCGGGGTTTTTTGCTGCGATGCGTCAAAATGGTCTGGGCCGCCGCAATTTTGGGCTTGTCAACCGGCCGTGCGTCGACAAGATAGCGCTCCCGCCGCCTGGAATGGCCGGCGAACATAAGATACGCCTGTGAAGCGGCGATGACGGGAGCCACCAGAGAATGATCGGACTCGTGCTCGTGACGCACGGTCAACTCGCCACCGAGTTCCGGCATGCCGTGGAGCATGTCGTCGGGCCGCAGGACAATTTCGAAACCGTGGCGATCGGCGCCGACGACGACATGGAGCAGCGCCGGGCCGATATCGTCGACGCGGTGGCGCGCGTCGACACCGGCGCCGGCGTCATCGTGCTCACCGACATGTTCGGCGGCACACCATCCAACCTTGCCATCTCGGTGATGGAATCCGGCCGCATCGAGGTCATCGCCGGCATGAACCTGCCGATGCTGATCAAGCTCTCCTCGATCCGCAAGGGCGACAACATGGCCGCCGCGCTCGACGAAGCGCAGGCGGCGGGCCGCAAATACATCAACGTCGCCAGCCAGCTCCTGAGCAGCAAATGAACGCATCGGCGCCGCAGACGGACGAGGTTGTGCGGGAGTTCCCGATCATCAATCAGCGCGGCCTGCATGCGCGCGCTTCAGCCAAGTTCGTCCAGGTCGCCAGCGGCTTCGACGCCACCATCCATGTCGAGAAGGACGGCGTGAAGGTCGGCGGCACCTCGATCATGGGCCTGATGATGCTGGCGGCGAGCCCGGGCTATTCGATCCGCGTCATCGCCAGCGGCCCGGAAGCGGTGCCGGCCATGGACGCGCTGGAGCAGCTGGTCGCCTCGCGTTTCGGCGAGGAACTCTGATCTTTTTGTTTTTGGTGCATGTCGTTGTCCCAAACCGCAACACACTTGTGGGCGACATGCACCGCGCCACTAAAGACATGCGCGCATAAAGATTTCTTTATGTCCCATTGTCGTCCGGCGACCGATCTGCTAGTCAAGCCGGCAATCGCGCCCTGCTCGCGCTTCCCGGCGCCGGCGCGCCTTTGAGAAAAAATCACACCGGAGCACTGCCATGACGGGTAGCAAGGATTATGTGGTCGCCGATATCTCACTTGCCGGCTGGGGCCGCAAGGAGATCGAGATCGCCGAAACCGAAATGCCGGGCCTGATGGCCTGCCGCGAGGAGTTCGGCGCCAAGCAGCCGCTGAAGGGCGCGCGCATCACCGGCTCGCTGCATATGACCATCCAGACGGCGGTATTGATCGAAACGCTGAAGGCGCTGGGCGCCGACATCCGCTGGGCCTCCTGCAACATCTTCTCGACGCAGGACCATGCGGCCGCCGCGATCGCCGAGGCCGGCATCCCGGTCTTCGCCGTCAAGGGCGAGTCGCTGGAGGATTACTGGAACTACACCGACCGCATCTTCCAGTGGGCCGATGGCGGCACCTCCAACATGATCCTGGACGATGGCGGCGACGCCACCATGTACATCCTGCTCGGCGCGCGCGCCGAGGCCGGCGAGGATGTGCTGTCCAATCCCGGCAGCGAAGAGGAAGAGATCCTGTTCGCCCAGATCAAGAAGCGCCTGAAGGCCTCGCCCGGCTTCTTCACCAAGCAGCGGGACGCGATCCGCGGCGTCACCGAGGAGACCACCACCGGCGTCAACCGCCTCTACCAGTTGCAGAAGAAGGGCCTGCTGCCCTTCCCGGCGATCAACGTCAACGATTCCGTCACCAAGTCGAAATTCGACAACAAATATGGCTGCAAGGAATCGCTCGTCGACGGCATCCGCCGCGGCACCGACACGATGATGGCTGGCAAAGTCGCGGTGGTCTGCGGCTATGGCGACGTCGGCAAGGGCTCGTCGGCGTCGCTGCGCGGCGCCGGCGCCCGCGTCAAGGTCACCGAGGTCGACCCGATCTGCGCGCTGCAGGCGGCGATGGACGGCTATGAGGTGGTGACGCTGGAAGACGCCGCTCCCACCGCCGACATCGTCATCACCACCACCGGCAACAAGGATGTCGTCACGCTCGACCATATGCGGGCGATGAAGGACATGGTGATCGTCGGCAATATCGGCCACTTCGACAACGAGATCCAGGTGGCGTCGCTGCGCAATCTGAAATGGACCAACGTCAAGCCGCAGGTCGATCTCATCACCTTCCCAGACGGCAAGCGGATGATCCTTCTGTCGGAAGGACGCCTGCTCAACCTCGGCAACGCCACCGGGCATCCGAGCTTCGTCATGTCGGCCTCGTTCACCAATCAGGTGCTGGCGCAGATCGAGCTCTTCACCAAGCACGGCCAATACCAGAACCAGGTCTATGTGCTGCCCAAGCACCTCGACGAGAAGGTGGCGCGGCTGCATCTCGACAAGCTCGGCGCCAAGCTGACCGAGCTGTCCAGCGAGCAGGCCGCCTATATCGGCGTGACGCCGCAGGGCCCGTACAAGCCGGAACACTATCGCTATTAACCAAAGCGAAATTATCTACCAGATATTGAAGCCGGGTGGTTGACTTTCCGCCCGGCTTTATTTTTTGCGCCAATGATTCTTCACGCCGATTCCGGCAGGCGTTATTGTTGTGATTCGCGGTCCGGGGACATTTTGGGCCGGGGACGCATTCAGGGCGGTCTTGCATTCAAGCGGCGAAGAGGACCAAGACATGCCGGGGGATTACCCGCCACGCGCGGGAACGGCCGTTTCCGGCGGCCATGAGGTTTCGAACAAGGCCGGCCCCGCCGCGAGCGGCGGCGGTTTTCGTGCCCGCCTGCGGCTGGGCTCGCTTCTTGCCACCTCCGCGCTGGCCGGCCCGCTGCTGGCTTTTGCCGCCCATGCCGAGACAGGTCTTCCGGGAAAGGCCGCGGCGCCGGTCGGCACCGTCGAGGTCATGCAGCTCGCCATGTTCGTCGGCGTCATGGGCGCAGCACTTGTCTCGGCCATCTTCCTGATCCGCGAGCGCACGCGCACCGCCTCGCAGAATGTCCAGCTCCGGGCACGCATCGCGGACGTCAACGCGGCGCTGCAGCGTTCCGAGGCGCTGCTCAACCTGCGCGACCAGCGCGTCGTCGTCTGGGCCACGGACAACAAGAAACCCGAGCTCATCGGCAGCCTGCCGCTGGACAGCGGCGCGCCCGACGACAGGTCCGCCTTCCTCGCCTTCGGCCGCTGGCTGATGCCGCGTTCGGCGGCGGCGCTGGAGCACGCGGTCGCGGCGGTGCGCGAACAGGGGAAGGCCTTCGACCTCATCATAGAAACGCAGGCCGGCGTGCCGCTGGAAGTGCATGGCCGCAAGAGCGCGGCGCATGTGCTGTTGCGCTTCGTGTCGCTGTCGGAGACGCTGCGCAACCAGGCCAGGCTGAAGATCGAGAACCAGCGGCTCAGCGCCGACTACGACACCCTGATCGGCCTGCTCGACGCGTTGAGGATGCCGGCATGGCTGCGCGGGGCGGACGGGCGATTGCAATGGGTCAACCGCGCCTATGCCGAAGCGGTGGAGGCCGAAAGCCCGGCCGCGGCCGTGCGCGACGCCAAGGAATTCCTTGGTGGCCAGGCGCGCGAGCAGATCGCCGAGCAGCACAAGACACGCCCGGTATTCGAACAGACGCTTTCCACGGTGATCGAAGGCGACCGACGAATGTTCGCGGTCACCGACTTCGCCGGTGCCGACGGCTCGGCGGGGCTTGCCTGCGACACCAGCGCCGCCGAGACGATCCGCGCCGAATATGAACGGACCGTGCGCAGCCATGCCGACACGCTCGACCAGCTGAACACCGCGGTGGCGATCTTCGACACCGAGGAAAAGCTGCGCTTCTTCAACCAGGCCTTCCAGAAGCTCTGGGGTCTCGATTCGGGCTTCCTGCTCAGCGCTCCTTCCAACACGCTGCTGCTCGACCGGCTGCGCAGCGAAGGCAGGATCGCCGAGCAGCCGGAATGGCGGCGCTGGAAGGAAAACCTGCTCAGCGCCTACCGCGCCGTCGAATCGCAGGAGCACTGGTGGCATCTGCCGGACGGCAAGACGATCCGCGTGGTGGCCAACCCGCAGCCGAAAGGCGGCGTCACCTGGGTGTTCGAGAACCTGACCGAGAAGATGGACCTCGAAAGCCGCTACCAGACCGCCGTGCGGGTACAGGGCGAGACGCTGGACAACCTCGCCGAGGGCGTGGTGGTGTTCGGTCCGGACGGGCGGCTGCGGCTGTCCAATCCGGCCTTCGTCGCGCTGTGGGGACTGACCGTGGAAGCGGTCAAGCCGAACATCCATGTTTCGGCGATCCGCGACCTGTGCGACCAGCGGGCCGCGAACAGCCCGTGGGGCGGCTTCGTCGCCGCGATCACCGGCTTCGACGACGAGCGCCGCGACCGCCGCGGCCAGATCGAGCTGATGAACGGCAACGTGCTGCGCTACGCGGTGATCCACCTGCCCAATGGCCAGGTGATGATCACCTTCGTCGACGTCACCGACACTGTGAATGTCGAACGAGCGCTGAAGGACAGGAACGAGGCGCTGGAGAAGTCCGACCAGCTGAAGAACGAATTCGTGCAGCACGTGTCCTATGAGCTGCGCTCGCCGCTGACCAACATCATCGGCTTCACCGAGCTTTTGTCGCTGCCCGCGACAGGGCCGCTGACGCCGAAGCAGCGCGAATATGTCGAGCATGTCGGCTCGTCGTCATCGGTGCTGCTCACCATCGTCAACGATATCCTCGACCTGGCGACCGTCGATGCCGGCATCATGCAGCTCGACATCTCCGAGATGAACATCGACCGGACGATCGCCGCGGCCGCCGAGCTGGTCGCCGACCGGCTGGACGAGCATCAAATCAAGCTCGAGATCGACGCAGCGGAGGCGCCGGCGAGCTTCCATGGCGACGAGACCCGCATCCGCCAGATCCTCTACAATCTGCTCAGCAACGCGGCGAACTATGCGCCGGAGGCGAGCACGATCCGGCTCACCTGCCGCCGGCTGGCCGACGGCGTCGAGTTCTCGGTGCATGACGATGGCCCGGGCATGCCGCCGGACGTGCTGGAATCGGTCTTCCGCCGCTTCGAGCCGCGCGCCAATGGCGGGCGAAGACGCGGCGCGGGGCTCGGACTGTCGATCGTCAAGAGCTTCGTCGAACTGCATGGCGGAACCGTGCGCATCGAGACCGGCCGGGACAAGGGCACGACGGTGATCTGCACCTTCCCGGATAAGCCTTCCGGAATCCCGGATACACCGGCCGGCATCCGCGACGCGGCCGAGTAGCGCGGCCTATATGACAGGGATGGTGCTGGAGCGTTTTCTCGCCGACGAGGCGGCAACGGCAAGGCTTGGCGAGGACCTCGCCATGGCATTGCGCGCCGGCGACGCGATCGCGCTCAAAGGCGATCTCGGCGCCGGCAAGTCGACGCTGGCCCGCGCGCTGATCCGGGCGCTTGCCGATGATAACAGCCTCGAAGTGCCGAGCCCGACCTTCACGCTGGTGCAGAGCTACGAGACGCGCGTTCCGGTGCATCATTTCGACCTCTACCGCCTCTCCGCGCCGGACGAGCTCGACGAGCTCGGCCTCGAGGACGCGCTCGGCCAAGGCGCGGCGCTCATCGAATGGCCGGAACGGGCCGGAGACCGCTTGCCGGCAAACGCGCTGTGGGTCGAGCTTGCCGAACAGGGCGAAGGCCGCGTGGCGCGATTGTCGGGACAGGGACCGACCTATGATCGCGCGGCGCGGTCGCTTGCCATGCGCGATTTCCTGGCCACAGCCGGCTGGGGCGAATCCAGCCGCAGCTATTTCGTCGGCGACGCCTCCCCTCGCTCCTACGAGATCGTCTCGTTGCCTGGCCAAGCCCCGCGCGTGCTGATGAACTCGCCGCGCCTCGTGCTCGGGCCGCCGGTGCGCGACGGCAAGCCCTATGCGGTGATCGCCCATACGGCGCAATCCGTCAGCGCCTTCGTCGCCATCGACCGGGCGTTGCTCGCGGCCGGCGTCAGCGTGCCGGTAATCCACGCCCAGGACCTCGACCAGGGCTTTCTGCTCCTCGAACATCTCGGTTCGGAAGGTTTCTTGAGCGGCGACGGCCAGCCTATCGCCGAACGTTACGAGGCGGCGGCGGAGCTGCTTGCCATGATGCATGGCAAGGCCTGGCCCACGCGGATGGAAGCGGCGCCCGGCGTGGTCCACGACGTGCCGCCCTTCGATCGGGAAGCCATGCTGATCGAGGCCGACCTTTTGGTCGACTGGTATGTGCCGATGATCACCGGCAAGCCGGCAAGCGATGAATTGCGGGCCGGCTACCATAAGGAATGGAACGCCGTGCTCGACCGGCTCGCGGGCCGTGAGTATACGCTGATGCTGCGCGATTTCCATTCGCCCAACATCATCTGGCGCGCGGAGCGTTACGGCCTCGACCGGCTCGGCATCGTCGACGTCCAGGACGCGCTGATCGGGCCGGCGGCCTATGACGTCGCCTCTCTAGCCATGGATGCGCGTGTCACTGTCCCGCCGGAGATCGAGCGGCGGACGGTCGCCGCCTATGTCGAGGCCAGGCGCAACGCCGGCGCTTTCGACCAGGCCGGTTTCGCCGAGGCCTATGCGATCATGGCCGCGCAGCGCAATTCGAAGATCCTCGGCATCTTCGTGCGGCTCGAAAAGCGCGACGGCAAGCCTTACTATCTGAAGCACCTGCCGCGCATCCGCGACTATCTGAGGCGGGCGCTGGCGCATCCGGCGCTTGCCAGCCTGAAGGAATTCTACATGGCCCACGGCCTGCTCGAGGAACGGGTCGCATGAAGCCCACGACCGCGATGGTGCTGGCGGCCGGACTCGGCAAACGCATGCGGCCGATCACCGACACGATGCCGAAGCCGCTGGTGAAAATCGCCGGCAAGACCCTGCTCGACTGGGGGCTGGACAGCCTGGAAGCCGCCGGAATCGCCAAGGCCGTCGTCAACGTGCACTATTTGCCCGAGCAGATCGTCGCCCATGTCGCCCATAGGCGTGCACCGAAGATCGTCATTTCCGACGAGCGCGAGGCGCTGCTGGAATCGGCGGGCGGCATCGTCAAGGCGCTGCCGCTTCTGGGCACTGCGCCTTTCTACATCATCAACGCCGATACGTTCTGGATCGACAAAGGCGAGCCCAGCCTCGAGCGTCTTGCCCTTGCATGGGACGCCGCCAGAATGGATATTCTGCTGATGCTCACCGATCTCGACTCAGCCACCGGGCACTGCGTCGGCACCGATTTCCTGGTTGCATCCGACGGCGCGCTCACGCGCTCGAAAGGCAACCCGGCGGGCCTGATCTATGCCGGCGCCGCCATCGTCCATCCGCGCATCTTCAAGGACGCGCCCACCGGCTCGCATTCGCTCAATGTCTATTTCGACAAGGCGATCGCCGCCGGGCGCCTGTTCGGCATGAGAATGCATGGACGCTGGATCACCGTCGGCACGCCGGACGCCATTCCCGCCGCCGAGGCGGCGGTTGCCGGCGCGCTCGCGAAAGCGGTATGAGCGGCGCGCGCCGCGTCTTTTCCATCCCGCCCGGAGCGCCGTTCCTGCCGACGCTGGCCGGAGCGTTGCTCGACGGGCGACTGATCCCCGGCTTCCGCTTCGATGGCGAGCCGCTGGCGCTGGCCGACGTCACCATCTATGTGCCGACACGCCGCGCCGCGCGGGCACTGCGCGGCGCCTTCGTAGAGATTCTCGGAAAACGATCAGCCATCCTGCCGACGGTGCGGCCGCTCGGCGAATTCGACGAAGACGAGGCGGCCTTCGACGCCGAGGCAGCGCCGGCGATAGACCTCGCGCCGCCGATCGCCGCGCAGGAGCGGCTGTTGTTGCTTGCGCCGCTGGTGCGCGCCTGGAAGGAAAGCCTGCCGGACCATGTCAGGGCCCGGTTCAACGAGGAATTCGTCGTGCCGACCTCGGCCGCGGACGCCATCTGGCTGGCGCGCGACCTTGCCCGGCTGATGGACGAGATCGAGACCGAAGGCACAGACTGGGCAAAGCTCGCGACGCTGGTCACCGGCAACCTTGCCGGCTGGTGGCAGGTGACGCTCGATTTCCTCGGCATCGTTACCGACAATTGGCCGGAACTGCTCAAGGAGCGCAACCGCTCCAATCCCGCCGCGCATCGGAGCGCGCTGATCCGCCTGGAAGCGGCGAGGCTGAAGCGCAATCCGCCGGCCGGTCCGGTGATCGCCGCCGGTTCGACAGGCTCCATTCCCGCCACGGCGGAACTGCTTGCCGTGATCGCCGGTCTGCCCAACGGGGCCGTCGTGCTGCCCGGGCTCGATCGCGAGATGGACGATGCATCCTTCGCGGCGATCACGGCGCCCGGCGCGCGTCCGGCAACGCTCGGCCACCCGCAATACGGCCTCGCCAAGCTGATCGGCGGCATCGGCATTCCGCGCCGCGATGTAGAGGACGTGATCGCCGCGCCGCCGCCGCTCGAGTTGCGCGCGGCCCTTGTCGGCGAGGCGCTGCGGCCGGCCGAAACCACCGAATATTGGACCGAGACACGGCCGCGCTTCACGACAGACGATGTCGAACAGGCGCTTGCCGGCGTGACGCTGGTGGAAGCGGCGAACGAGCGCGACGAGGCGGCGGCTATCGCCATCGCCTTGAAGCGCGCCGTGGAGGCTCCGGGCAAACGCGCGGCGCTCGTCACCGGCGACCGCGCGCTGGCGCGGCGGGTTTCGGCGGAACTTCTGCGTTTCGGCGTCGTTGCCGACGATTCCGGCGGCGCGCCGCTCATCAACACGCCGGCGGCCAGCCTGCTCAGGCTGGCGCTGAGCGCCGCGTTTCGGCCCGGCGATCCGGTCGGCCTGCTTGCCTTGCTCAAGCATCCGCTGCTTGGGCTCGGCCTCGAACGCCGAAACGTGCGCAAGGCGGCCGAACTCGTCGAGCTGGTGGCGCTGCGCGGCGGCACCGGCCGGCCCGATATCGCATCGCTCGGCGCGCTTTTCGAGACTCGGCTGGCAGAGCTGAGCGGTGATATCCGCCAGCCCTTCTGGTTTTCGCGTCTCACCGTGCGCGGCATCGAGCAGGCGCACGGCATGCTTAGCCGCCTTACCAAAGCGCTTTCGCCGCTCACTGCGATGCGCGATGAGAAGGACGCCGACATCGCCACGTTGACCAGCGCGAGCGTCGTCGCGCTGGAGGATCTGGGCCGAGCGGCGGACGGCAGCCTGGCCGAGCTCTATGCCGGCGACGCCGGCGAAAAGCTCGCCGAACTGCTGCGTGGACTGGTGGCGGCGTCCTCGCCCTTTACCTTCGCCGCTTCGGAGTGGCCGGACGTGATGGAGGCGCTGATCGCGCCCGAGACGGTGAAGCCGGCGCAAGGCACCGACCGCAACATCGCCATCTGGGGCGCGCTGGAAGCCCGATTGCAGAATGTCGACACGCTGGTCATCGGCGGGCTCAATGAAGGCGTGTGGCCGCGCAAGCCCGAGAGCGACCGCTTCATGTCGCGGCTGATGAAGACAGGCATCGACCTCGAACCGCCGGAGCGGCGCATCGGCCTTGCCGCGCATGATTTCCAGATGGCGATGGGCGCGGCGGAAGTGGTGCTGACACGGTCAGCGCGCTCGGGTGACGCGCCGGCGGTGCCGTCGCGCTGGCTGCAGCGCATCTTGACCTTCATCGGCAAGGAACCGGCGGCAGCGCTTCGCGGGCGCGGCGACGCGCTGCTTGCCTGGGCGCGCGCGCTCGATGCCGGCGAGAAGAAGGATTTTGCTCCTCGCCCGCAGCCGAAGCCGCCGCTCAGCATGCGCCCGCAGCATTTCTCGGTCACCGAGATCGAGACTTTGCGCCGCGACCCCTACGCGGTCTATGCGCGGCGCATCCTCGGCCTGATGCCGCTCGAGCCGCTGATCCGCGATCCGGGCGCGGCCGAACGCGGCACGCTGTTCCACGAGATCCTGCATTTGTTCTCGCGGCGGATCGAGGATCCAAGGGCGCCGAACGCGCTGGCCAGCCTCATTGAAGCTGGCCGTCTCTGCTTTGCCGAAGCAAAGCTTCCGCCGGATATCGAGGCCATCTGGTGGCCGCGTTTCGAAAAGCTGGCCGAAAACATCATCGAGTGGGAGCATACCCGCGCCGATGCCGTCACGAGGCGCTATGCCGAGGAGCGCGCCGAAAAGACGGTGGTGGGCCGCACCGGCGTGACGTTGTCCGGCTATGCCGACCGCGTCGACCTGCTGGCCGGCGGCATGGCCGACATTCTCGACTACAAGACCGGCTCCTCGCCTTCGAAAGCGCAGGCACACACGCTGCTGTCGCCGCAGTTGGCTTTGGAAGGCGCATTGCTCAGGCGCGGCGCTTTCAGGGAGCTGGGCATCCGCGAACCGTCGCAGCTTGCCTTCGTGCGGCTGAAGCCGAATGGCGAGGTATTCGAAGAATCGATCCTCGAATATAACCGCAAGCCGCGCACCGCCAATGACCTCTCCGAGGAAGCCTGGGCGCGGCTGGAGCGGCTGCTTTTCCATTATGCCGACCCGGCCACCGGCTATCTGTCGCGCGCCCTTCCCTTCCGCGAGGGCGAAGCCGAGGGCGACTACGATCATCTGGCGCGTGTGCTGGAGTGGTCGGCCGGTGGCGCCAGCGAAGACGAGGCGGAAGGATGAAATATCCGATCCCCGCCGATACCGCCGCCAGCCAGGCACGCGCTTCAGACCCCGCCTATTCCGCCTGGGTGTCGGCCAATGCCGGCTCGGGAAAGACGCATGTCTTGGCGCAGCGCGTGATTAGGCTCCTGCTCAACGGCACCGATCCGTCGAAGATCCTGTGCCTCACCTATACGCGGGCGGCCGCCGCCAACATGTCGAACCGCGTGTTCTCGACCTTGTCGGAATGGACAGCGCTGCCCGATGCGGAGCTGGCGGTCAGGATCGCGACGCTGGACGGCCGCGGCGCGGACCGCGACATGATGCGGCGCGCGCGCCGGCTGTTCGCCGAGGCGCTCGAAACGCCGGGTGGGCTGAAGATCCAGACCATCCACGCCTTCTGCGAATCGGTGCTGCACCAGTTCCCGCTCGAAGCCAACATCCCGGCGCATTTCGAGATGCTCGATCCGCAGATGGAGGCCTCGCTGTTTGGCGAGGCCCGCCGCGACATGATCTCAGGCGCGGGCGCCGGCGTCGAAGGGCTGGCGGAAGCCTTTGCCACCGTGCTGGAGCGCGGCGGCGAGTTCGGGCTCGATACGCTGCTTGCAGAGATCGTCGGCAAGCGCGACGAATTGCGCGATTTCATCGCCAAGGTCGGCAAGGGTCGGGACTTCCGGCCGCTGTTCGCCGAATTCGGCTTCAGATCCGGACAGACGGCCGAGGGCATCGCCGCTTCGCTCTGGCCGCTGCCTGGCTTCGCCCCCGGCCAGTTCGCCGAATTCGCACAGGCCGCCGAAGCCGCCGACGCGCGGCAGGTGCTGAACAATGTCATGCCTTACGCGCGAGGGGCATTCGCCGAAGCCGACCCGATCCGCCGGCTGCGGCTCCTGGCAAAGGCCTTTCTCAAGGCCGACGGCGATCCTTACGAACCGCCCAAGATCTTCAAGAAGACGCTGGTGGACCGGCTGCCGGACCTGGCCGATCGCTACCTCGCCGCGGCCAAGGCGATCCTCGAAGTAACCGACCGGCTGGCGCTGTTCCGCATGCTGGAAGGGACAGCGGCGGCCCTCACGGTCGCCGGCTGGCTGATCGCGCGCTACGAGCAGCTGAAGCGCGGTCGGGGCTTCCTCGACTTCAATGATCTCATCACCCGCACCGTGAGCCTGCTGTCACGGCCCGATGCCGGGCCATGGGTGCAGTTCAAGCTCGACCAGGGCATCGATCATATCCTGCTCGACGAGGCGCAGGACACCAGCCCCGACCAGTGGGAGGTGGTGAAGAAGCTGACGGAAGAGTTCTTCGCCGGGCTCGGCCAGCGCGAGGCGGTCACGCGCACGATCTTCGCCGTGGGCGACGAGAAGCAGTCGATCTATTCCTTCCAGGGAGCAGCGCCGGACTCCTTCGCCGAAAGCCGGCTGTTATTTGCGGGCCGTGTGCGCGACGCCGAAGCCGCTTTCGCCAATCTCAAGCTCACCTGGTCATTCCGGTCGAGCGACGACGTGCTGGCCGCGGTCGACCGCGTCTTCGCCGAACCGGAAGTGCGGCGCGGCATCAGCCACGATCCAGACCCTTTGAGCCACAAGGCGATCCGCAACGACGCGCCGGGCTATGTCGAGGTGTGGCCTTCGATCGGCGCCGAAATGGTCGAGGAGCCGGACGACTGGACCTTGCCGGTCAACCATGCCAGCGCGCCCGCGGTGCGCGTCGCCGAGCATGTGGCCACCACCATCCAGACCTGGCTGCGCAGCGGCGAGGTCATCGAAGGCAAAGGCAGGAAGCTGACCGCCGGCGACATCCTGGTGCTGGTGCGCAAGCGCGACCGCTTCGTCCATGCGTTGTCGCGCAGCCTGAAGAACCGGCAGATCCCGGTCGCCGGCGCCGACCGGCTGAGCCTGCCCGGCCACATCGCCGTGCAGGACCTGATCGCGCTTGGACATTTCCTGATCCAGCCGGAAGACGATCTGTCCTTGGCCGCGGTGCTGCGCAGCCCGATCTTCGAGGTCTCCGAGGAGGCGTTGCTGGCGCTTGCCGGCCAAAGGCCGAAGGGCCAGTCGCTGCTTGCCTCGCTGCGTCAGCATTCGGCCGAAGATATTGCCCTGGCCGCTGTCGTTAGCCGGCTCGATGGCTGGGCCACCGAAGTGGCCTTCAAGCCTGTGTTCGAATTCTACGCCGCCCTGCTGGCGCGTGACGGGCTGCGCCGCAAGATGACGGCGCGGCTGGGACCCGAAGCCGGCGACATCCTCGACGAATTCCTCAACTTCTGCCTGGCCGAGGAGCGGACCGGCCTGCCGGGGCTGGAATCCTTCCTGTCGACGCTGGAAAACGCCGGTCCCGAGATCAAGCGCGAGATGGACCAGACGCGCGACGAGGTGCGGGTCATGACCGTGCACGCCGCCAAGGGCCTCGAAGCCCCGGTCGTCTTCCTGGTCGATGGCGGTTCGGCGCCGTTCAGCGACCAGCATCTGCCGCGGCTGATGCCGTTCGAGAGCTCGGGGACACAATGGAAGGGCAAGGGCTATCTGTGGCGCTCGGCCAGCGATGTCGCCAACGGCGTCTCGAAGGCCGCCTCGATCCGAGCGCGCGAACTGGCGGACGACGAGTACCGGCGGCTGCTCTATGTCGGCATGACGCGCGCGGAGGACCGGCTGATCGTCTGCGGCTATCACGGCAAGCGCCAGCCCAGCCCCGGCACCTGGCATTCGATCGTCAGCCGCGCGCTGCTCGGCGCGCCCGAGAGTTCCGAGCGGCGGCATCCGGCGACGGCCGAGGTGGCCGTGCACCGGTTCTACATGACCAAATTGCCGCCGGTGGCGCTGACCGGCACCGACGAGGCAGGGCCGTTCGAGCACACGGCGCCGCTGCCTGAAACCCTGTTCCGGCCACTGCCGCCCTGTGAGGAGCTGCCGCGGCCGCTTTCGCCTTCCGGCGCCTCGGCGCTGATCGAGGAAGCGAAAGATGCTGCGCCCGACACGCGCTCGCCGGTACTCGATGCCGCCGCCGAGCCCGGCTTCGCGGTGGTGCGCGGCCTGGCCCTGCACAAATTGCTGCAGATGCTGCCCGGCATCGCCGAAGGGAAAAGGCGGGACGCGGCCGAGCTCTACCTGACGCGCGCTGGTGCCGATTGGCCAGCGGACGAGCGCGACAGGGCGCTGGACGCCGTGCTTGCGATCCTGTCCGACGGCCGCTTCGGCGCACTGTTCTCGCCGTCGTCACGCGCCGAGGTCGCGATCATGGGCAGCCTGGAGGTGAAAGGCAGGCTGCGTTCCATCTCCGGCAAGATCGACCGGCTGGCCGTCACCCCGGAAAAGGTGTCGATCGTCGACTACAAGACCAACCGGCCGGCGCCCAAAGACCTGACGGAAGTGCCGCCTGCCTATGTGCTGCAGCTTGCGCTCTACCGGGCGCTGCTTCAGCCGCTCTATCCGGGGCGAGAGGTGACAGCGGCGCTGCTCTTCACCGAGGCGCCGCGCCTGATCGAGCTGCCGGCCAAGGCCATGGACGATGCCCTTGCCCGACTCGCGGGAGCGTGACACAAGAACTGCTTGAACATCGCCGCCACAACCACCACATTTGGTGCAACCCGAGTTTTCGAAAGGATTTCAGCATGGCCACCGTCAAGGTCGACAAGGGCAATTTCCAGGCCGATGTGCTCAACGCCAAGGAGCCGGTCGTGGTGGATTTCTGGGCGGAATGGTGCGGCCCGTGCAAGATGATTGCCCCGGCGCTGGAAGACATCGCCAAGGAACTCGGCTCGAAGGTGAAGGTCGCCAAGCTGAACATCGACGAGAACCCCGAGCTCGCCGCTCAGTATGGCGTGCGCTCGATCCCGACGCTGATGATCTTCAAGGGCGGCGAAGTGGCCGACATGAAGGTCGGCGCGGCGCCCAAGACGGCGCTGTCGCACTGGATCAACGGCAGCCTCGCCTGAGCCGATTCGAAAAGTTCAAGGACAAGCCCGGCCAATCGCGCCGGGCTTTTTCTTTGGCGTCATCGCTCGACGCGCTCTGGCCCTCGCATGCAGGCACGTCATACTCTTTGCTTCAGAAAAAGGGAGAGCGCCATGACCGGGACAGCCAAGGCCACAGTACACGTCGACAATGAGCGCGTCATCGTCACCGAGTACCGCTTCGCGCCGGGCGCCAACACCGGCTGGCACCGCCACGGCCATGACTATGTCGTGGTGCCGCTGATGGACGGCAAGGTGAAGCTGGTGACGAAGGACGGCGAATCCTTCGCCGAGATGAAGCAGGGCGCGCCCTATTTCCGCCGGGAAGGCGTCGAGCACGACGTCATCAACGCCAATGACGGCGAATATGCTTTCATTGAGATCGAGCTGAAGTAGGCTGTTGGCTAGCCATCACCTGCCATCTTGATGGCTAAGCTCTGTCGGTATCTATTTCCGGCAAGCGGAGTTCGAAATGGCCGGACCAAAACTCTCAGTCCGTAGCGCAAAAGCATGGGAAATTGCTCATCGACTTGCGCGTCGCGAGAATCGTTCCATGGCTGATGTGATCGAACGCGCGCTGGAGTCCTATGAGATTCAGGAAGCACGCCGCGAACCCGCATCCAGCTTCTATGCTCGACTGGTTGCAAGCAGCGGAGCCGACATCGATCTGGATAAAATTATCCGCGAAGGCCGCGAACTCTAGTGGCACTGCATAGGGATTTTGACTGGTCGGCTCTTGCGTTGACAGGCGGCATGCGTTGGAGATTGGCCGAAACGCCCATCGCGATCGTCATTCTAGGGCGGAGCAGGAGCGAAGCTCCGTCGCGGAGACCCTAGAATCCATGCCGTTACCTTCGCCAAGGCATGCAACGGAGCAAAATTCTGCACCGTGGCGGTGCTTCCAGGTCAAAGCATGGATTCTATGGTCTGCGCCGCGTCGCTTCGCTCCTTGCTCCGCCATAGAATGACGAGGTTGGGGGCGGCTCTCGACCAATCCCCGGCGTTTGCGCTGATTTCACGCAAATGAATGGAAAATCCTGCACCAAGACAAACGGCAACCTTTTCAAAATCCCTTTGTCTAGCCGAATTTCGGACCGGTCAATCAGCTGAACTGGTCACCAGTCGGCGACGCAGTCGCGGCCGACGAATTGCGCGCTTTGTGCAGTGTATTCAAACAGCTCGATCTTCACGCCGTTTGGGTCGCTGATCCAGGCCTGGTAAGTGTCGTCGCAGGCGAGCTTTTTCGGAGTGACCTCGACGCCTTTCGACCGGATATGGGCGATCGCCGCGTCGATATCTTCCACCTCCAGGCAGAAGTGGTTGATCTGATCGCGGTCGCTGTAGCTCGCCTCGTTCCTTTCAAAGACCTCGACATGGCTGCGGCCGCCGCAGTCGAGATAGAAGCCGAAAATCCTGCCGTCGCGCAGGAAATTGAACCTTGTGTCCATGCCGAGCACGTCGCGGTAGAAGCGGCGCGTCGCCTCCAGGTCATGCGCGAAGATGCAGACATGAGCGAGTTGCTTCACCTTGATCATGGCCGGCTCCTTTCGGCCCCCGCCGAAACCGTTGCGCATTTTTCCGGGAATTGCTCAGGTCGGCGGCGTGCCGTTCTCGGCCAACACGGCGCCGGCGAAATAGAGCGAGCCGCCGATCAGGATGCGCGGCGCCGGGCCGTCCCAGGAGTCGCGCAACAGCATCAGCGCGTTGGCGACGGAGCTGACCGGCTCCGCCGACAGGCCGGCCTCTTCGGCACGCAGTGCCAGCTCGTCATTCGGCACGCCGGCTTCGCTGTTGGTCACCGGCACGGTGTAGACATGACGGGCCAACCCCTTGAAGGCGCTGAAATAGCCGGTCTGGTCCTTGGTGTTGATCATGCCGGAGATCAGGACCAGCGGTCTCGGATTCTTCTCCTCCTGCTCGGCCAACGCCTCGGCGATGACGATGCCGGCGCCGGGATTGTGGCCGCCGTCCAGCCAGATCTCAGCGCCCTTCGGCGCCAGATCCACCAATTTGCCCTGCGTCAGCTTCTGCATGCGTGCCGGCCAGGCGACATGGGTCATTGCCCGCTCGGCGGCGCGATGGCCGATCTCGAAGCCGGCCACCTTGACGGCGGCGATCGCCGCGGCGGCATTCGCGTATTGGTGCCGACCGGGCAGCCGCGGCAGCGGCAGGTCCATCAGCCCGTCCTCGTCCTGGTAGACCATGCGGCCGTTTTCCTCGAAAGCAAGGAAATCCTGGCTATAGACCACGGTCGGACAATCCAGCCGCTCGGCCGTCTCGATCAGCACCTGAAGCGCTGTCTCGCTTTCCTGGGCGCTGATCACCACCGGGCAGCCGCGCTTCATGATGCCGGCCTTTTCGGCGGCGATCAGCTCGACACGGTCGCCGAGATAGGCTTCGTGATCCATCGAGATCGGCATGATCACCGAAACGGCCGGACGCTTGATGACATTGGTGGCGTCGAAGCGGCCGCCAAGGCCGACCTCGATGATCGCCGCCTCCGCCGGATGCTCCGAGAACAGGATGAAGGTGACGGCGGTGAGGATCTCGAAGACGGTGATCGTCTGGCCCGCATTGGCCTTGGCGACGCGCGCAATGGCTTCGGCGAAAACGTCGTCGTCGACGAGCTTGCCGCCGCCTTCGGCCGCCAGCCGGTAGCGCTCGTGCCAGTTCACCAGATGCGGCGAGGTATGGACGTGGACGAGGTGGCCGGCCGCCTCCAGCAGCGCGCGCGAAAAGGCGGCGCAGGAGCCCTTGCCGTTGGTGCCGGCGATGTGGATGACCGGCGGCAACCGGTCCTGCGGATTGCCGAGGCGTTCGAGCAGCCGCGTGACGCGGTCCAGCGAAAGGTCGAAGCCTTTCGGATGCAGCGTCATCAGATGTTCGATTTCGCGTTCGGCGGAAAGCGTTGTCATGGCGGAATCCTAACGCCTAACCCAGAGACCGGGAATCGGTCTCGGAACGGTCATGCGCATCAAGAGGCTACAGCACACAACGGACGGCGCAAATCATGGTTCGCGGCGAACAATGTCGCGCCGGCCGATGATATCGCCTCAGGCTGGCGGCCGCGCCTCGGCGCTGACCACCGCCGGCGGCAGGATTTCCGGCTCGAGCGGCTTGTCGGCCGGCGGCATCTTGAGCAGCATTTTCAGCAAACGCGCGATGGTCGGCCGCATCTCGAGCCGCGATACGACCATGTCGACCATGCCGTGCTCCATCAGATATTCGGCGCGCTGAAAGCCGTCGGGCAGCTTCTCGCGGATGGTCTGCTCGATGACGCGTGGACCGGCAAAGCCGATCAGCGCGCCCGGCTCGGCGATGTGGACGTCGCCCAGCATGGCATAGGAGGCGGTGACGCCGCCCGTGGTCGGGTTGGTCAGCACGACGATATAGGGCAGGCCGGCTTCCTTCAGCCGGTCGACGCCAACCGTGGTGCGCGGCAATTGCATCAGCGAGAGGATGCCTTCCTGCATGCGGGCGCCGCCGGAGGCGGCGAACAGGATCAGCGGCCGCCTGCGCTGCAGCGCCACCTCGAAAGCGTGGACGATTGCCTCGCCGGCGGCCATGCCGAGCGAGCCGCCCATGAAGGCGAAGTCCTGCACGGTGACGATGACCGGCAGCCCGTCGATCGTGCCGGCGGCGTTGAGGATCGCATCCTCGAGGCTGGTTTTGGCCTTCGCCTCCTTCAGGCGATCGGTGTAGCGCTTCTCGTCGCGGAACTTCAGCGGGTCCTGGACGACCTTGGGGTTTTCCAGCACCTCGTATTTGCCGTCGTCGAAGAAATATTTCAGCCGCTCCTTGGCCGAGATCTTCATGTGATGGCCGGAGGACGGGATGACGAACTGGTTGGATTCGAGATCCTTGTGGAAGACCATCTCGCCGGTCTCGGGATCCTTGATCCAGAGGTTTTCCGGCATGTCGGTGCGCCGGCCAAGCATCGAATTGATCTTCGGGCGGACGTAATTGGTGATCCAGTTCATGGCTTCGGCTCCCTGTCCTGGAAGAACTTCAAGCTATTCCAGGAAAAGTCTGTGGCGGTTTTCCGGCTGGAATTTGCGCCGCGAAGAATTAGTCAGGCTATTCGGCGGCGGCAAGGCGGGCCGTACGGACGCCCTGGGCAAGCCCGCTGACCAAAGTGGCGACGGCTTCGGCCGGGTCGGCTGTCTTCTCGCCCTTGGGCCCCAGCACATTGGCGATCGCGTTGACGATCGCCGTGCCGACGACGACGCCGTCGGCCGAGGCGCCGATGACGCGCGCCTGCTCGGCGGTCTTGACGCCGAAGCCGACGCAGACCGGCAGCGCGGTGTGACCCTTGATGCGCGTGACCGCGGCCGAGACTTTGGCGGTGTCGGCAAGCGCGGAGCCGGTGATGCCGGTCATCGAGACGTAATAGACGAAGCCGGAGGTGTTTTCCAAAACCTTGGGCAGGCGCTTGTCGTCGGTGGTCGGCGTCGCTAGGCGGATGAAATTGACGCCTGCCTTCAGCGCCGGAATGCAAAGCTCCTCATCCATTTCCGGCGGCAGGTCGACGACGATCAGGCCGTCGATGCCGCTGGCCTTGGCGTCGGCGAGGAAACGGTCGACGCCGTAGATGTAGATCGGATTGTAGTAACCCATCAGCACGATCGGCGTCTCTTCGTCGCCGGCGCGGAATTCGGATGCCATCTTCAGCGTGCGGGCCAAGGTCTGGCCTCCTTTCAGCGCCCGAAGACCCGCGGCCTGAATCGCCGGCCCGTCGGCCATCGGATCGGAGAAGGGCATGCCGAGCTCGATGATGTCGCTGCCGGAGGCAGGCAGCCCCTTCATGATCGACAGCGAGGTGTCGTAATCGGGGTCGCCGCCCATGATATAGGTGACGAGAGCCGGGCGGCCTTCGGCCTTGAGCTTGGCCATGCGGCGGTCGATGCGCGTGGTCATTGTCAGATCTCCATGCCCAGCATGTTGGCCACCGTGTGCACGTCCTTGTCGCCGCGGCCGGACAGATTGACGATGACGATCTGGTCCTTGTCCATCTTCGGCACGATCTTCATCGCATGCGCGATGGCATGCGCGGATTCCAGCGCCGGGATGATGCCTTCGACGCGGGTGGTGAGCTGGAAAGCCTCAAGCGCCTCGTCGTCGAGGATCGGCTCATACTGGACGCGGCCCGAATCGCGCAGCCAGGAATGCTCCGGGCCGACGCCCGGATAATCGAGGCCGGCCGAGATCGAATGGCCGTCGAGGATCTGGCCGTCCGAGTTCTGCAACAGATAGGTGCGGTTGCCGTGGAGCACGCCGGGCTTGCCGGCATTCATCGAGGCGCAATGCTCGACGCCGTCGAGGCCGCGCCCGCCGGCCTCGATGCCGATGATGCGCACATCCTTGTCGTCGAGGAAGGGATGGAACAGGCCGATGGCGTTGGAGCCGCCGCCGACGGCCGCGATGATGACATCCGGCAGCCGGCCTTCTTGCTCCAGGATCTGGGCGCGCGCTTCCGAGCCGATCACCGACTGGAAGTCGCGCACCAGCTCGGGATAGGGATGCGGGCCGGCGGCGGTGCCGATCAGGTAATAGGTGTCCTCGACATTGGTCACCCAATCACGAAGGGCCTCGTTCATGGCGTCCTTCAACGTGCCGTGGCCGGCGGTGACCGGCCGCACCTCGGCGCCGAGCAGCCGCATGCGGAACACGTTGGGGCTCTGGCGGGCGACGTCGGTGGCGCCCATGTAGACCACGCAGGGATAGCCGAAGCGCGCAGCCACAGTTGCCGAGGCGACCCCATGCTGGCCGGCGCCGGTCTCGGCGATGATGCGCTTCTTGCCCATGCGCTTGGCCAGCAGGATCTGGCCGAGGCAGTTGTTGATCTTGTGCGAGCCGGTGTGGTTGAGGTCCTCGCGCTTGAAATAGACCTTGGCCCCACCGAGATGTTTGGTGAGTCCTTCGGCGAAATAGAGCTTCGACGGCCGCCCGGCATAGTGGGTGGAGAGGTTCTGCAGCTCGGCCTTGAATTCGGGATCGTTCTTGGCCTTGTTCCACTGCTCTTCCAGATCGAGGATCAGCGGCATCAGCGTCTCGGCGACGAAGCGACCGCCGAAAATGCCGAACATGCCCTGCTCGTCGGGCCCGGTGCGGAAGGAATTGGGCATTGCCGGCTTGTTCATCGCCGATCTCCTGGCATCTTATGTTTTGAACACGTCCTTGTCGGAAAGCCGGATTCCACCTTTCCGGGACATATTCGGGTTAGGCTGTTCAGGCGGCGCGGTCGTCGCGCGCGGCCCTGGCGGCCCGGAAAAACTGCTCGATCAGCGCCGGATCCTTGACGCCTGGAGCGCTTTCCACGCCCGACGAGATGTCTATACCGGGCGGGTTTGCCTGTCTCAGGGCATCGCCGATATTGGCGGCGTTGAGCCCACCCGAAAGCATGTAATCGACGCCTGCGTCAAGGCCGGCAAGGACGCGCCAATCGAAGGCGACGCCGTTGCCGCCCGGGAGTTGCGATCCCTTCGGCGGCTTGGAATCCAGAAGGAAGCGATCGGCGACCCCGACGAAAGAGTTCATGCGGTCCAGATCCGCCGCCTCGCTGACCGACAGCGCCTTCATGACCGGGAGACCATAGCGGGCCTTCAGTTCCGCCACGCGCCCGGGCGTTTCCGAACCGTGCAGCTGCAGCATGTCCGGCTGCATCTTGGCGACGATCTGGTCGAGGAAAGCATCATCGGCATCGACGGTGACGGCAACCGCCTTGGCCTTGCCGCGCGCCGCTTCGCGCAGGCGCCCGGCTTCGGCGGGCTCGACATAGCGCGGGCTCTTGGCGAAGAAAATAAAGCCGACATGGCTGGCCCCGCCGGCAAGGGCAGCGGCCATTGCGGCGTCGGTTTTCAGTCCGCAGATCTTGATGTCGAGCGTCATGGCGCGGGATTGGCACGAAACGGGAAAAGAGTCGAGAAAAAGCATGCTGTTGCCGGCTCTTCGGAAAACGCTACCTTCATATAGGAGCCACAGGCGGGAGCAGACACTCATGGCCGACCGAACCGTCGCCGAACTGAAGCAGAAGATCGCGCAGGCGCGCGAGGTGATCGCGCATCTGATGGAAAAGTCCGACTTCAACGGCGCCGAGGCGCACCGGGCGCTGGACTATTTCGGCAGCGATGCCTTCGACCGGGATTTCTTGCCCTGGCCGCATCAGGGCGAGGAGGGATTGCGGCCGGAGGAGCTGAACGCGGCGAATGACGATTGATGGGTTTCGTAGGGCGAGGCAACCACGCGGCGTCATCCTAGGGCGGAGCGACGCGAAGCGGCGCGCAGACCTAGGATCCATTCCGTTACGCCGGCCGAAAGGTGCAGCGATCGAGAATAAAATGCCGTTCCGAGGCGCCTACCGTCAATGGTCACGGCATGGATTCTAGGGTCTGCGCCGCGTCGCTTCGCTCCTTGCTTCGCCCTAGAATGACGAAGCTGAGATGGCTCAGCTAATCTCCAGCGTTTACGTACGCTAGCAGTGGCGGCGTTCTTCGCACTGCAGCCATCCGCTCACCTACTCAAACACAATCGCCTGCAACGCCCCACCATTCCGCTTCAGCCAGTCCTTGCAGCGGTCGGTGTCGGGGCAGAGCTTCTCGCACAGCCTCCAGAATTTCGGGCCGTGATTCATCTCTTTCAGATGCGCCACCTCATGCGCCACGAGGTAGTTTATCACCGCCGGCGGCGCCATCATGATGCGCCACGAGAAGGAAAGATTGCCCTCCGAGGTGCATGACCCCCAGCGGCTGGAGGTATCTTTATACCTTATCGCCTTGGCGCGCTTGCCGATCGCCTCGGTGTGCTTCACCACCAGCTTCTCGATCTCCTTCTTCGTCTCGCGCTTGAGATAATCGGCGATGCGGCGCGGCAGATGGATGCGCTCGCCATGCACGATCAGAAGCGGACCGCGCTCGTCGCGCGAGACGGTGACGGTGCCGCGCCTCGAAGGCTCATGCACGATACGGTGCGGCACGCCGCGGATCGGGATCCTGATGCCGGGGCGTACCTGCGGCCGCGTCGGCACCTTGGCCAGCCGCTGCTCCAGCCAGTCCTGATGGCGGTCGAGGAATTTCTCCACCTCGCCCCGGCGCAGGCCGGGCGGCACGGTGACCCGCAGGCCTTGACCGCCGGAATCGATGCGCAGCGTGAGCCGCCTGGCCCTGGCGCTTTCGACGATCTTCAGCGGCAGCGTGCGGCCGGCTACGCAATGTTCTCGCTCCACGACAGGCGTGGGCTTTGGCTTGGTCAGATTGCGAAAGAAGCCGAGGGTCATGGCTGGACGATACGCGATTCGAGAGAAACGGCCAGTGGAGTAAAGCTACATGGAGAACAAAAAAGAAACGGCGCCGCTTGCGCGACGCCGCATGTGGGGGCGGCCCTATGGTTGAGCCTCAGTCGTCAAGGAGATTCGAGCCCTTGCCGCTATTCGGCCCCGTCGCTCCGGTGGGCCCGGTCGTCGTGGTCGGCGCGGTCGGCTTGTTGCGCTGGGCCATGAAACGATCGAACTCTTCCTGGTCCTTGGCGCGGCGTAGCTCGCGGGCATACTCGTCGAACTCCGAGAGCATTTCGTCGAGCTTGCGGCGCTCCTCGGCGAGCCGCTCGAGCTCCTTCTCGCGCCAGTCGTCGAAGGCGACATTGCCGGTGCGAGACGAGCCGTGACCCCAGCGAGCCGCTTTGTCCGAGCCGCGGCGGCAGCCGGCGAAGATGCCGTCGGTGGCGCGGTTGACGTCGCGCTTGAAGCCTTCGAGCCGGTCGCCCCAGATGATGTAGGCGAGCATGGCGAGGCCGAGCGGCCAGAACACCATGAAGCCGATCACCATCAGCGCGATGGTGGCCGGCGTCCAGGCCGGACGGATCAATGCAGTCGTATTCATTTCTCCCAATCCTTCCGTTGGAGACAGCCTAACCGGCTGCGTGGAATCGAAATGGGAAGGCGAAATCGGCTATTCAAGGCAAGGCCAGCCAAAACCGGCGAAGCGCCTGAAATGATTATCGCTTTTTGAGTTTTTCCAGGAAAAGCACTGCCATTCCGGCAACCAGCCCCCAAAATGCCGCGCCGACGCCGAAAAGCGTGAGCCCCGAAGCCGTCACGGCGAAGGTGACGGTGGCCGGCATGCGTTCGGCCTCGTCTTTCAGCGCAATCGACATGGCGTTGGCCAAGGGCGCCGTCAAGGCGAGTCCGGCGACCAGCACGATCAGGCTTTGCGGCAGGACGGCAAAGATCGCCACCAGAGAGGCGCCGAAGATCGCGAAGATGAGATAGGCAAGCGCGTAGAACGGCCCGGTTTTCCAGCGTTCGGCCGGGTCCGGATGGACATCGGGGCCGCTGCAGATTGCCGCCGAGATGGCCGCAAGATTGGTGGTTGCGGCGCCGAACGGCGCCGAGAGCAGCGAAAACAGACCGGTGACGCCGATCAGCGGACCGGGCTCCGGATGATAGCCCGCGGCACGCAGCACCGCGAGGCCGGAAAGGTTCTGCGAAGCCATGGTGACCAGATAGAGCGGCAAGGCGAGGCCAATGGTCGCCGAGGCGGTGAATTGCGGCGCAATGAATGTCAATGTCGACAGTTCCGGCACAGGCAGGCTGCCGACGCGGCCGGTAAGGAAAGCGGCGAGGCCGCCGCCGATCAGCACCACAAGCACCGACAGAGCCGGATTGAACAGGCGGATGACGAAGAACGCTGCGATCAGCGGCAGGATCAGCCAGGGATCGGCCGGAATGGTCTTCACCGCGTTGACGGCGAAGCTGACCAGGATGCCGGCCAGCATGCCGGACGCGACCGAGGCGGGGATTTTCGCGATCAGCCGGGTCAACGGCTTGAACAGGCCGGTGGCGACCAGAAGGACGCCGGTGACGATGAAGGCGCCGACGGCCTGCGACATCGTGAAACCGCTGGAGGCCGCGATCAGAGCCAGGCCTGGCGTCGACCAGGCCGTGATGACCGGCATTTTCGTGCGCCAGGACAGCCACAGGCATTCGATCGTCATGGCCAGGCAGATCGCGGTGACGCCGCTGGCGGTCTCGATCTGCGTGGCGCCGACCGCCTTGGCGGCGGCGATGACGAGGGCCAGCGTGCCGCCGAAGCCGACGATCGCCGCGACGAAGGCGGATATCGGGATGGAGATGCGCATCGGTCAGGCGGCCCGCCTGACCATGTCGCCGACAACCCGTTCGAGCATATTGAGATCCTCCGGGCGGGACAGACGATGGTCGCCGTCCGGGATCAGCGATAGCGTCACGTCATCGGCGGGCAGCATCGCGGCCAGCTTCAGTGCATGGCCGGACGGCACATCCGGATCGGCAAGGCCCTGCAGGATGTGCACCGGGCAATGCGTGTCGATCGGCCCGGTCATCACCCGGTTGGCCCGGCCGTCCTCGATCAGCGCGCGCGTGTAGATATAAGGCTCGCCGGAATAGTCGGACGGCTCCTCGAAAAATCCCTTTTTCGAGAGGTCGCGCCTCTGTGCCTTGGTCAGAACCGGCTCGATCAGCTCGACCGTGAAATCCGGCGCCGGTGCTAGCAGAACCAGTCCGGCGACGCGGTCTTCACCGGCCTTGCGCAGTTCCTGCACCATGCGCAGCGCGATCCACGCCCCCATCGAGGAGCCGACCAGGATCTGCTTGCCCTTGCTGAACCGGCGAAAGACGGCAAGGCTCTCGGCTAGCCATCTGGAGATCGTGCCGTCGGCGAATTCGCCGCCCGACTCGCCATGGCCGGAATAATCGTGGCGCAGATAGGCATGACCCTCGCGAGCGGCCCAGGCGGCAAGCGTCTCGGCCTTCGTGCCCAGCATGTCGGACTTGTAGCCGCCGAGCCAGACCACGCCGGGTGCTGTGCCGGGCGCCTGCCTGACGGCGATGTTCGACCCCTCCACATCGATGAAAACCGGAGCGCTGGCGGCCATGAGCTTGTCCTTTCGGCCGGTCTTTTGGCACAAGCCGGGGTTCAACGAAAAGTGCTCGCGGCATTCTTTGCTTGGTGCAGACAATTGCCGGACAGCAGGTGATTTTCCGGCGCGGCTATGCTATTGACTCCGGCCGCGCGCTCACCACATAGGCGCGTCCACCTATTTTTGTCTAAAACCCTGAACGAAACGGCCGAGGAGACCACGACCATTCGCAGACCTTTCAAAGCAGCGGCACCCACCAAGGACGGGCCGCGCTCCAACCGAGACATCCGGGTGCCCCGGGTCCAGCTTATCGACGCCGACGGCCAGAACCGTGGCGAAGTTTCCATCAACGAAGCGCTGCTGCTGGCCGAAGAGGCCGGGCTCGATCTCGTCGAGATATCGCCCAACGCGCAGCCCCCCGTCGTCAAAATCCTCGATCTCGGCAAGCTGAAATACGCCAACCAGAAGAAGGCGGCCGAAGCGCGCAAGAACCAGAAGGTCATCGAGATCAAGGAGATCAAGATGCGCCCGAACATCGACAGCCACGACTACGAGACCAAGATGAAGGCCGTGCGGCGCTTCTTCGAGGAAGGCGACAAGGTCAAGCTGACGCTGCGCTTCCGCGGCCGCGAGATGGCGCATATGGAGCTTGGCATGCAGCTTCTGAACAAGGTGCGCGAGGAAGTGTCGACGATCGCCAAGGTCGAGGCGGAGCCGAAGCTCGAAGGCCGCCAGATGATGATGGTTCTGGCGCCGCGCTGACCGGGAGGACGCGGCCGCCAAGCGTCGCGCCCATCACGGTTTCGAGAGTTGCCGGGCTCTTTCCATCCCGCTCTAAAATCCGCCCGAATTGCCGGGCACGGCGTCCCGACGATCGGCGGGGCGCCTGTTTTTCAATCCGATCGCCAGCGACGATCGGATGGGTCATGGTCGATGAAGTGAAGGTCCCGACCGACAACCAGAACGAAGGGTTGGGCGGCTATCAGCACATGCGCCGGATCGTGCTGGCGGTGCTGATCGTGGTGCTGTTCTGCGCGCTGCTGTTCGGCCAGTCTTCCTTTCCGCCGGACACGCCCGTGCATGAGTCGATCGAGATGTTCGGCGTGCTTTTGATCTTTCTCGGCATCGTCGGGCGGCTGTGGTCGACGCTGTATATAGGCGGGCGCAAATCGGCCGAAGTGGTCACCGGCGGTCCCTATTCGATCACCCGCAACCCGCTCTATCTCTTTTCGACCGTTGCTGCCGCCGGCGTCGGCGCGCAGATCGGCTCCTTCAGCGGCATCATCCTGTTTTCGCTGCTCTGCGCCGGCGCCTTCCACATCGTCATCCTACGCGAGGAGCGCTATCTGAAGGAAGTGCTCGGCGCGCCTTACGAGGCCTATCTCGCCAGGGTGCCGCGCTTCTTTCCCAACCTGACGCTCTACCAGGAAGGCGATACCGGCAGCTTCAAACCGCGTCTGCTCTTGAACACGCTGCTCGACGGGCTGGTGTTCCTGGTGGCGCTGCCCGCCTTTGAGCTGATCGACGGCATGCAGCAGTCGGGGATGCTGCCGGTGTGGTTTACACTGCCTTAGCCGGGGACACAGCGCCGCACGGCTTGAGGTGTTGCGCACAAGCCATCTTTGATCTATAGGACCGCCGTTCCGCGTATCGGCCCGGAAATCGTCTCCGATTTACGGAAAGCACGATACGCAGAGCAAAAGACGAAAACCGCCCGGCAGGGCATGCCGTGGCGGTTTCATTTGCTTTTCGGGCTTTGGTCGGCCCGAAGCGAGAAAAGAAGCGCGATGGTGCGCCACCAATACGGAGTAGCAAAATGCCCAAGATGAAGACCAAATCGGCCGCCAAGAAGCGGTTCAAGATTACTGCCACCGGCAAGGTGCTGTCGGCTGCCGCCGGCAAGCGCCACGGCATGATCAAGCGTTCCAACAAGTTCATTCGCGATGCCCGCGGCACGATGGTTCTGGCTGAACCGGACGGCAAGAAGGTCATCAAGAATTTTCTGCCGAACGGCCTCTAATCGCCTCGGCCTGGACAACGTTTAAGGAGATCATGACATGGCACGCGTAAAGAGAGGCGTCACCGCCCACGCCAAGCACAAGAAGGTCCTGAAAGCCGCCAAGGGTTTCTACGGCCGTCGCAAGAACACCATCCGCATCGCCAAGCAGGCGGTGGAGAAGTCGCTGCAGTATGCCTACCGCGACCGCAAGAACCGCAAGCGCTCGTTCCGTGCGCTTTGGATCCAGCGCATCAACGCAGCGGCGCATGAGCACGGCCTGACCTATGGCCGGTTCATCGACGGCCTCAACAAGGCCGGCATTGAGATCGACCGCAAGATCCTTTCGGACATGGCCATCCACGAGCCGCAGGCTTTCGCCGCCCTGGTCGCTAAGGCCAAGGTCGCGCTCGAATATCTGAAGAACACCACGCCGAACGCTTTTGAGAGCGCTGTCGCCTAAGCCAGCGCTTCCCAGGCATTCGCAATTCTGATGGGAAACCCGCGCTGGCAGGGCTGCTAGCGCGGGTTTTTTCTTATGCCCGCTGTAACCAAACTGGCACCCGCGTTACCAGACGGTGACGCAAGCTGAATGCCGGTCTCCAATCGAGAGAGTTTCGCCGTGAACGCCACCGCTGGAAATCTTGAAACCCTTGAAGCTTCGCTGATGGCCGACATCGCGGCCGCGGCCGACGAACCGGCGATCGAGGCGGTGCGCGTCTCGGCGCTGGGCAAGAAGGGCTCGGTCTCCGAGATGCTGAAGACGCTGGGCGCGATGAGCGCCGAGGAGCGGCAGGTGAAGGGCCCGGCGATCAACGGCTTGAAAATCCGCATCACCGAAGCGCTCACCCAGCGCAAGGCGGAACTGAAGGATATTGCGATCGCCGCCCGGCTCGCCGCCGAGAAAGTCGATGTCACGCTCCCCGTTCGCCAGTCGCCGGCCGAGCGCGGCCGCATCCACCCGATCAGCCAGGTGATCGACGAGATCGCGGCGATCTTCGGCGATCTTGGCTTCTCGATCGCCGAAGGGCCGGACATCGAGACCGACTATTACAATTTCACGGCGCTGAACTTCCCGGAGGGACATCCGGCGCGCGAGATGCATGACACCTTCTTCTTCCAGCCGGATGAGAAGGGCGAGCGCAAGCTGTTGCGCACGCACACCTCGCCCGTGCAGATCCGCACCATGGAGCGGCAGAAGCCGCCGATCCGCATCGTCATCCCCGGCAAGACCTACCGGCAGGATTCCGACGCCACGCACTCCCCGATGTTCCATCAGGTCGAGGGGCTGGTGGTCGACAAGTCAGCCAATGTCGCCAACATGAAGTGGGTATTGGAGGAGTTCTGCAAGGCCTTCTTCGAGGTGCCGTCGGTCAAGATGCGCTTCCGGCCGTCCTTCTTCCCATTCACGGAGCCCAGCCTCGAGGTCGACATCCAGTGCGACCGCTCGCGTCCGGGCGAAGTGCGCTTCGGCGAAGGCTCCGACTGGATGGAGATCCTTGGCTGCGGCATGGTGCATCCGAACGTGCTGCGCGCCGGCGGGCTCGATCCCGACGAATATCAAGGCTTTGCCTGGGGGATGGGCATCGACCGCATTGCGATGCTGAAATACGGCATGCCGGACCTGCGCGCCTTCTTCGACGCCGACGTGCGCTGGCTGTCGCATTACGGCTTCCGGCCGCTCGACCTGCCGACGCTGTTCGGGGGGCTGTCTGCATGACGGCACCTCACACCGGCGGCTGCCGTTGCGGCGCGGTGCGGTTCGAGGCGTCAGCCGAACCGCATCACATCAGCTATTGCCATTGCGGCGATTGCCGGCGCGCCAGCGGCGCGCCGGTGTCGGCCTTTGTCGGCTTCATGGCCGACCAGGTCGCGCTCAACGGCAAATCGCTGAAAAGCTACCGCAACGGCCCGGTGGAGCGGTCCTTCTGCGGCATCTGCGGCTCGCCGATCGCCTATACCGACCGGCGGCTCGACAACCGGATCTATTTCATGCTCAGCGCCATGGACATGCCGGCTTATTTCAAGCCGACGCTGCATGCCTATGTGCGAGAGCAACTGCCCTTCCTGCACATGCCGGACGATCTGCCCAGACATCTGAAGACCAGCGTAGCCCGGCCCGAAGAACAAAGACCCGACGGAACACAGTCATGAAATTCACCCTCTCCTGGCTCAAGGACCATCTCGAGACCGACGCCTCGCTTGCCGAGATCGTCGAGCGGCTGACCGCGATCGGCCTCGAAGTCGAGCATGTCGACGACAAGTCCGGCCTGAAGCCCTTCGTCATCGCCAAGGTGCTGACGGCGGTGCAGCATCCCGACGCCGACCGGCTGCGGGTGCTCACCGTCGACACCGGCGACGGCAAGCCGCCGGTCCAGGTGGTGTGCGGGGCGCCCAACGCCCGCGCGGGCCTGATCGGCGCTTTTGCGGCGCCCGGCACCTACATTCCCGGCATCGACGTGACGCTTTCGGTCGGCAAGATTCGCGGCGTCGAAAGCCACGGCATGATGTGCTCCGAGCGCGAGTTGGAAATCTCCGACGAGCATAACGGCATCATCGATTTGCCCGAGGACGCGCCGGTCGGCACCAGCTTCGCGGCCTACGCGCATCTCGACGATCCGGTCATCGAGATCAATTTGACGCCGAACCGGCCGGACGCGACCAGCGTCTACGGCATCGCGCGCGATCTCGCGGCGAGCGGGCTTGGCCGCCTCACCGGCGGCGGGATCATGCCGCATGCCGGCGACGGCCTGTGCCCGGTCAAAGTCACGATCAAGGCGCCGGAGCTCTGCCCAGGCTTCGCGCTGACATTGGTGAAGGGTGTCAAGAATGGACCGTCACCGAAATGGCTGCAGCAGCGGCTGATCGCCATCGGGCTTCGGCCGATCAGCGCGCTGGTCGACATCACCAACTACGTCACCTTCGACCGCGGCCGGCCGCTCCATGTCTTCGACGCGAAGAAAGTCGCCGGCAACCTTGTGGTTCGCCGCGCCAAGGAAGGCGAGACGGTGCTGGCGCTCGACGGGCGCGAATACACCCTGACGCCGGAAATGTGCGTGATCGCCGACGACAATGGCGTCGAATCGATCGCCGGCATCATGGGCGGCGAGCATTCGGGCTGCGACGAGAACACCACCGACGTGCTGATCGAATCGGCGCTCTGGGACCCGATCACCACGGCCCGCACCGGCCGCGCGCTCGGCATCATCAGCGACGCGCGCTATCGCTTCGAGCGCGGCGTCGACCCGGAATTCATGGTGCCGGGCATAGAGCTCGCGACCAAGCTGGTGCTCGAATTCTGCGGCGGCACGCCTTCTGAAATCGAGGTTGCCGGTTATGCCGGCCACAAGCCGAAGGTCGTCACCTTCCCGCTGTCGGAAGTGAAGCGGCTGACCGGCATCGAAGTGCCCAGGGCCGAGGCGCTGGACATCCTGACCCGGCTCGGCTTCGAGTCGCAGGGTTCGGGCGACGTCGTCAAGGTGAAGGTGCCCTCTTGGCGACCGGATGTCGACGGCAAGGCCGATCTGGTCGAGGAGGTGATGCGCATCCATGGCGTCGACAACATCGCGCCCCAGCCGCTGACCTCGCATGACGCCGTCAACGGCAAGATCCTGACCACGCTGCAGGTGCGCACCCGTTCGGCCAAGCGCGCGCTCGCCGTGCGCGGCATGATGGAGGCCGTGACCTGGTCGTTCATCCCGGCCAAACATGCCGAGCTGTTCGGTGGCGGCCAGAACGGCCTGAAACTCGCCAACCCGATCGCCGCCGACATGTCCGACATGCGGCCCTCGTTGCTGCCCGGGCTGATCGCGGCCGCGCAGCGCAATGCCGACCGCGGCATCGGCGATGTGGCGCTGTTCGAAGTCTCCGGCACGTATGAGGGCGACATGGCCGATCAGCAGCGGCGCGTCGCCGCTGGTGTTAGGCGCGGCACCGCCAAGCTCGACGGCTCGGGCCGCAGTTGGGCCGGCAATGCCGGGCCGGTCGGCGTGTTCGACGCCAAGGCGGACGCGATTGCGGCGCTCGAAGCCTGCGGGGCGCCGGTCGACCGGCTGCAGATCGAGCCCGGCGGCCCGGCCTGGTATCACCCCGGGCGCTCCGGTACGATCAAGCTCGGCCCGAAAACCGTGCTCGGCACGTTCGGCGAATTCCACCCGAAGACGCTGGAAACGCTCGACGCCTCCGGTCCGCTCTGCGGCTTTGAGGTGTTCGTCGACGCCGTGCCGGAGCCGAAGGCCAAGCCGACGCGGACCAAGCCGAAGCTCGAGCTCTCGCCCTTCCAGGCGGTGAAGCGCGATTTTGCTTTCGTCGTCGACAGGACGGTGGAAGCCGGCACGCTGGTGCGGGCAGCTTTGGCCGCCGACAAGAAGCTGGTCACCGGCGTTTCGGTGTTCGACGTTTTCGAAGGCGCTTCGCTCGGTGCCGCCAAGAAGTCGATCGCCATCGAGGTCTCGATCCAGCCGGTCGAAAAGACGTTGACCGACGAGGATTTCGAGGCGCTCGCAAAACGCATCGTCGAGAACGTCAACAAGCAGACGGGCGGCGTACTGAGGGCGTAACGCTTTCTTGGGATTGCCGGAACAGGGCGAATCGCCTTCCAAAGGGCGATGCACCATCTCCGCTACTCCGGCCTTCCTTTCGAAGAGCAACGCGCGGCCTTCCTCGCCATCGTCGCGGCTGACCCGCTGTTGGCCGACACGCTGGCGCGCGTGCGCCAGCTCGCTCTGCCGGATTGGCTGGTGGTGTCCGGTGCGCTCTATAACAGCGTCTGGAACCATCTGACCGGCAAGCCGCCGGGCTACGGCATCAAGGATGTCGACCTGTTCTATTTCGACGATGCCGACCTCTCCTATGAAGCGGAGGATGCGGTGATCCGCCGGGCAGCGGCGCATTTTGACGGGCTGCCGCTGCCGGTCGAGGTGCGCAACCAGGCGCGTGTGCACCTGTGGTATCCGGAAAAATTCGGACAGGAATGCCCGCGATACGCGAGTTCGAGCGAGTCGGTGAGCTATTTTGCGTCGAAGACGCATGCGCTCGGGGTGCGGTACGCCGAGAGCGGCGGGCTGGAGCTGGTGGCGCCGTTCGGGCTGGATGACGTTTTTTCGTTTCGGATCACGCCGAACCGGGCGCTGGACAATCAGCGGACGCATGAGGCGAAGGGGAAGCGTGCCAGGGAGTACTGGCCGGAGATTGAGGTTGTGCCGTGGTAAACATTAGAAAGATTGGCGGGACAGCACCCCCTCTGCCCTGCCGGGCATCTCCCGCCAAGGGCCCGCAAGCGGGTGATTAGCAGCTTCGCCGCGGACACGATTCGCTTAAATTGCAAGCAGAGAGCGCCGAAGTTCACAAGATAGTGTGGGTCCTTGTCAGCGTCCTACAAAATATCGTGATGCCCAGATGGACTCAAAAGAGGGAATCATGTTTCTGTTTGAGTGCTGACTAAAGGAATCGGTCGACCACAGATTGCCCTCTGCGGCCGACCTCTAGTCAGACCCAGCAATAACCCGCCGAGGGCGCTGGGCCGGTCTCGTTTGAAGACGTGATCACTGAATCACGGCTGATTCGCCGCGTCAACCCTCGGCTTTGTTGTCCACAACGGAAGGACAAAGCGATGAGCCTTTATGGCTTAACCAAGGTGCCTCTTGGCACCAAAAAGCGCACTGGTGAAACCTGCCCGGAAAGCGGCGTTTGGAAAGTGGATGATCCTCGCGACTCCACGACTGGACCCTTTGCAAAGGGCAATACTTTCCCCCCGTACAAGGGAAAGGCAGTGGTCTGGGTTCTCATTCAGTACGCGTAACCATGAGCAAGGGGCTGGATCGTACGATCCAGCCCCTTGCTATATCCGAATGCCTAGCGTCACCCATTCACCAGCGCCAAAAGCTCCTCCGTATAGCGCTTGCCGACCACCTTGTCGGGCGACAGCGCGTCACCGATCGCCGCCGCTTCTGCCGCGCTCAACTCAATCTGTGCCGCCGCCGTGTTCTGCTCCAGGTGCCTTATCTTCCTTGCCCCCGGGATCGGCACGATGAAATCGCCCTGGTGCAGCACCCAGGCGAGCGCCAGTTGCGCCGGCGTCACGCCCTTCTCGGCCGCCATTTTCTCCAGCACCGCGATGACCGCGTTGTTGGCTGCCATCGCCTCGGCCTGGAAGCGCGGCAGGGTCAGGCGCCAATCGCCGGCGCCGAGCGCGTCCGGCTTGGCGATCGTGCCGGTGAGCAGGCCGCGGCCGAGCGGGCTGTAGGGGACAAAACCGATGCCGAGCTCGCGGCAAACGGAGAAGACTTCATCCTCGGGATCGCGGCTCCACAGCGAATATTCGCTCTGCACCGCGGCGATCGGATGCACGGCATGCGCCCGGCGGAGCGTCGCGCCGCTCACTTCGGACAGGCCGAGCGCCCGCACCTTGCCTTCGCGCACCAGTTCGGCCATGGCGCCGACCGTGTCCTCGATCGGCACGTTGGGGTCGACGCGGTGCTGGTAATAGAGGTCGATCACGTCGGTATCGAGCCGCTTCAGCGAGGCTTCCGCCACCGCCTTGACGTGCTCGGGGCGGCTGTCGACGCCGACCATGCGGTCGGTGCCCGAGCCGTGCTCGGAAATCTTGAAGCCGAATTTGGTGGCGATCGTCACCTCGTCACGCACCGGCTTCAGCGCCTTGCCGAGCAGGATCTCGTTCTCGAAGGGACCGTAGACTTCGGCCGTGTCGAAGAAGGTCACGCCTATCTCGACGGCGCGGCGCAGCGTGGCGATGGCTTCCGCCTCCGGCTGGCCGCCATAGCCGAAGCTCATGCCCATGCAGCCGAGGCCGACGGGGAAGACTTCGAGTTCAGTTCCAAGTTTGCGGGTTTTCATCACGCGTCTCCTTGTTGCGATGGGCATGAGATAGCGCTCGACATCCTGTTCGATAATCAGTTCTCTTTTGTACGGCTTGCTCTATAATACAGAACAATGAATCGGACGAACCTTTCGCAGCTCGCCGTGCTCGCCACTGTTGCCCAATGCGCCAGCTTCCGCGGCGCCGCGCGCGAGCTCGGCATCGCGCCTTCGGCGGTGAGCCATGCGGTGTCGAGCCTGGAAGCACGGCTCGGCGTGCGGCTGCTCGCGCGCAGCACGCGCAGCGTAGCGCCGACCGAGGAAGGCGCGCAGTTGCTCGAACGGCTGCGGCCGGCGCTGTCGGAGATCGATCTCGCGCTGGAAACGGCAGTCGAGGCGCGCGACCGGCCAGCCGGCAATTTACGGCTCAGCGTGCCGCGCACCGCCGCGCATCTGGTGCTGACGCCGCGGCTCGGCGCCTTTGCCGCCGCCTATCCCGATATCGTGCTGGAGATCGTCATCGAGGACCGCTTCACCGATGTGGTCGAAGGCGGCTTCGACGCCGGCGTGCGGCTCGGCGAGAGCCTGCAGCGCGACATGATCGCGGTGCGGATCGGGCCAGATATCCGCGGCGCGGTGGTCGGCGCGCCATCCTATTTCGCTTCCATGCCCAAACCGCGCCATCCGCGCGACCTCGCCGACCACCGCTGCATCCGCTTCCGCTTCTCCAGCGGCATTCTCTATCGCTGGGAGTTCGAGAAGGACGGCGAGGAAATCGAGATCGCGGCGCAAGGACCGCTGATCCTGGACGAGGATCATCTAATCGCCCAGGCGGCGGTCGACGGCGCCGGTCTCGCTTTCGTCTTCGAACCCTATGTGCGGGCGCCGCTCGCCGACGGCACGCTGATCCGGGTGCTGGAGGACTGGTGCCCGTCCTTCGACGGCTTCTTCGTCTATTATCCGAGCCGCCGCCAGATGCGGCCCGCGCTCCGGGCGTTCGTGGATTTCTTCAAGGTGAGTGGGTGAGCCCCACCCTCCCCCTTTGAGGAGGGTAATGCTCCCGGAAGAAAGCCGGCGCCGGCTTCGTTCGCCTCCCATGCAATCCCTCACCAACACCCCCACCCGCTACGGCTGGGCGATGATCCTCCTCCACTGGCTGATTGGCATCGTCTTCATCGGCCAGTTCGCGCTCGGCGTCGTCATGATGCGCACGACAAGCCAGCGGGCGTCCTTCGAGCTGATCCAGTTGCACAAATCCTTCGGCTTCCTGCTGCTCGGCCTGGTCATCCTGCGCATCGCCTGGCGGCTCGGCAATGCGACGCCGGCGCTGCCGCCTTCGGTCGGCACGCTGGAGCGCAAGTCCGCGCCGCTGGCGCATTTCGCGCTCTATGCCTTCCAGATCGTACTGCCCCTATCCGGGTGGGCGCTGATCTCGGTGTCGACGCTGGAAATCCCGACCATGCCGTTCAACCTCTTCGTGATGCCCGATCTGCCGCTAACCGAATCCGACGCCGCGGAAGGGTTCTGGACTTCCGCGCATTGGTATCTCGCCTATGCCGGCATCGCGCTGGTGGCGCTGCACATCGCGGCGGCGCTGCGCCATCATTTCCTGCTGCGCGACACGGTGCTGACGCGCATGATCACGCCTTCGTCAGGCAGGGAATAGAACCGCGCCATCATTCGTTGGTGGCGCGAGAACGCAGAAAAAGGCGTATCTGCGGAAGGAAAAAACCCATGAACACGCGCATCCTCGGATTGGCGGCTTTTGCCGCTTGCCTTGCCGTGCCTGCCGTTGCCGCGGTGGCGCTCAGCGACGCCGCCGGCAGCTACACGATCAGCCCGTCGGGCTCCTCGATCCGCTTCACCATCGGCAAGGCCGGCGGCGGCGGCTTCGATGGCGCCTTCGGCCGCTTCAAGGGCACGATCCGTATCGACAGTGGCGATGTCGGCCGCTCGAAGGTCGACCTCACCATCTATCCCGAAAGCGTCGGCACCGGGCAGGGCCGCATCGACGCCTTCCTGCGCTCCGACGCGGTGTTCGACGCGGCCAACAATCCGGAAATCCAGTTCCGCTCCACCAACGTGACGCGCACCGGCGACACGACGGCCGTGGTGACCGGACGGCTGACGGCGCGCGGCAAGACGTTTCCGGAGAAATTCGAGGCCGAGCTCGGCGGGCTGACGGGCGGGACCATCAAGTTCCACGTCACCGGCAAGGTGCTCAGGTCGCGCTACGGCATGGATGTCGGCACGCCGCTCTATTCCAACGTCGTCGATTTCGACATGACGCTGACGGGGAGAAGGGGCTGAGCGCAGCGCCTTTCCTCGCCCCCGGCAAAGCGCAGGGGAATCGCATATGGCTTTTGGGACTTGAAGTTAGCCTGAGAAAGGATTCTTTGGGCAGGCAGTCGAGCGAGGGAGAGACTGCCATTTCCAGC
>NZ_JARTVR010000014.1:0-165001 GCF_029625735.1 Mesorhizobium sp. WSM4935
TCAGCCATCGCATCAAGAAATGCGCCTGGAATGATGACTATCTAATCCACGCCCTGACCCATATGCGATAGCCCTGCCCACGAGGGGGAGATTGGCATTTCCAGTGTCCCGCTCATCTCTGCGATGTTGGCGATTGGCGAAAGCCGGCGTGACATCTGAGCTCCCCCCAAGTGGGAGAGATGGCCGGCAGGCCAGAGGGGGGCGCTGTCCCGCCGACATCTCTGCGTGTGTGCCATTGCAGACTGCAGCTTACACTTTACAGTGAGCCAACTTGCGATCTCGGGAGGCGCCATGCGCGTGATCGTGTTGGGTGGCGGCGTGGTCGGCGTCACCACGGCTTACCAGCTGCAGAAGGACGGGCATGAGGTCGTCATCCTCGAGCGCCAGTCCCAGGTTGCCGCCGAGACCAGCTGGGGCAATGCCGGCATGATCGCGCCGGGGCATTCCTTCGTCTGGTCGTCGCCCAGGGCGCCGATGATCCTTCTGAAATCGCTGGTGCTGAAGGACCAGGCGCTGCGCTTCAAGCTGTCGGCCGATCCCCGGCTCTACAGCTGGTCCTTTCTGTTCCTGATGGAATGCACGGCCGAGAAGGCGAGGCGCAACACGCTGCTCAAGCACCGGCTCGCCGCCTATTCGCAATCCGTGCTGCAAGAGGTCGTCGCCGACGAGGCGATCGAGTACGATCGCAACGATCGCGGCATTCTCTATTTCTATCGCAGCCAGCAGGCGCTCGACAAAGGCGTCGAGCATATGAAGCTGTTGGAATCCGACGGCCAGCTGATCAAGGTGATCGACCGCGACGCCATCGTCGCGCTCGATCCGGCGCTGGCTTCCGCCAGGGAAAAGATCGCCGGCGGCATCCATTGCCCGACCGACGAGACCGGCGACCCGGCGAAGTTCACCCGCGCGCTTGCCGCCAAGGTGGTCGAGCGCGGCGGCGAGATCCGCACCGGCACGACCATCACCGGCATTGAGACCTCCGGGGACGGCGTCGCGCAGGTGACGACCGACACGGGCGCGGTCAAGGGCGATGTCTATGTGCTGGCGCTCGGCTCCTACAGCCCGCTGATCGCGAAGACCGTCGGCATCAGCCTGCCGATCTATCCGATCAAGGGCTATTCGCTGACCATTCCGATCGGCAACCGGCCGCGGCCGCCGACCATCGCCGCGATCGACGAGCACAATCTGGTCGCCGTCTCGCGCTTCGGCGACCGGCTGCGCGTCACCGCGACAGCCGAATTCGCCGGCTACGACACCAGCCACAAGCCGGCCGATTTCGCCTTCATGAAGGGCGTGACCGAAGAGCTCTATCCCGAAGGCGCGGATTATGACCGCGCCGAGATGTGGGCGGGCCTCAGGCCGATGACGCCCAACAACCTGCCCGAATTCGGCCGGCGGCGCTTGCGCAATCTCTATCTCAACACCGGGCACGGCCATATCGGCTGGACCATGTCGCACGGCTCGGCCCGCATCACCGCCGACCTGATCGCCGGCCGCAAGCCGGCGATTTCCATGGATGGACTTTTGAATTGAGAGCATGATCCCCGAACGGGATCGACCAGGAAAGGGAATGCCATGTCTGTCAGCGCGGCCGCTACCCGCCCTCAATCTTCGGGACCTGTCGATCGCAAGCCTGTTGACTTGGGCGTGCTGCCATCCGAGATCGACGGCGGCCTCGCCTCGCGCGCGGCGATCGGTCTCGCGATCCTCGCCACCGACCAGACGCTGGAGCACGAGTTCCGCGCCCTGATCCGCATTCCGGGCGTCGCCTTCTACGAGGCGCGCCTCTTCAACGACAACGACATCACGCCCGACACTTTGCGCGCCATCGGCCCGCGCATCGCGCCCACCGTCGACCTCATCCTGCCAAGCATTCCGCTGGACGTCGTCGGCTTCGGCTGCACCTCGGCCACCATGACGCTCGGCGAGGAGGCCGTCTTCGCCGAGATCAGGAAGGCCAGGCCGGGCGTCGCCTGCACCACGCCGGTCACCGGCGCCTTGGCCGCCTTCAAGGCATTGGGCGCCAGGGGCATCGGGCTGCTCACCCCTTACGCGCCCGAGATCAACCAGGGTCTGGTCCGCTACTTCACCGGCCGCGGCCTCGACATATCAGCCGTCGCCACATTCGACCGCCGCGACGACCGCGAGGCCGCCCGCATCTCGCTCGCCTCGATCGAGGCGGCGGCCGAGCGCATGGCTCAAGTGCCGGGGGTGGACGCGATCTTCATTTCCTGCACCAGCCTGCGCGTCGCCGAGGCGGTGGCGGAGCTGGAACGGCGCATCGGCATTCCCGTCACCTCTTCCAATCACGCCATGGCCTGGCACTGCCTGCGCCTTGCCGGCATCGACGATGTCGTGCCGGCCGGCGGCCGGTTGTTTGCGCTGAAAGCTGTTTAAGCGGCGGGTGACTATACCGGCTTCGAGATGGGGACTCCGCTTCGCGCGTATTGATCGCGAGGAAGCCGATGATGTCGCTGCCCGCCCCCGCGCAGGGGTATCGGCCGCGTTCTTGCCTGGCCGGCCGAGAGAGCGGTGACGGCGCATGCGAGCCGGTGCGGGGAAACGGCGCGCGTTTCTGCGGCGGGCGTTTGGACGCTGGTGGTTTGATACGGTCAGATATTCGGTTCGGCAATCGTCTGACGCAAATCGGCCAGCGAAACCATCAGTGTCATAGGGTTCAAAGGCGAGGGGCTGAACCCCAGCTTCGTATAGAAGGTTTGCGCTTCGTCAGAGATCGCGTGAACCAAGACGCCGCGAATGCCAAGCGACTGCGCCGCATTCATCACTCGGCGGGAAGCATCTTGCACCAGCGCACGCCCAAGACCACTGCGCTGGTAGGAGGTATCAATTGCGAGCCGCGCAAGAATGGCAACCGGAATTGGATCTGGCATGTTGCGGCGGAAACGGCCCGGCGCTTGGCTCGCAATGACGCTGCCGGAGGTGAGCGCGTAGTATGCAACGATCCTTGTATCCAGGCTGACAACGAAAGTCCTCGTCGCGCCGCTATCCTGATTGGCCAACGCCCGACGCTTGAGCCAATCATCGAGAACCGGAACGCCGGATGAGAATGGGGATAGGTCGTGGCTGCGGTCCAGCGGCACCGGGGGCCGGAACGTCACTTGTTCTTCCAAGGCAGAGGTGCGTTCATCAGCTTGGCGAGCCGTTCGTTGGGTTTGGCTGGCGCATCGAGCAAGGCTAGAAATTCCGCATAAGCCTCTGGCGAGACTTTGATGAGCGTCCGGTTAAGCAACGTGTCCTCGGCCATGCGCCGGGCGGCATCGAGGATGAAGTCCGTCCTGGTCTTGCCAAGTGCGCGCGCAGCCTCGTCAATCAGGCCGCGCTCCTCCGGTTTGATGCGGATATTGAGCGTGCTCCTCTTGGAAGCCTCGTCTGGAGATTCGTGTTTCATGGTTTGATAGTAGCAGGTCGTAATGACGCTGTCATTACCTGCCTACGGGCTGGTGGTTGAGCCAAAATCCGCCCGTTAACGGAATCGGAAGGAGATGTT
Source organism: Mesorhizobium sp. WSM4935 (assembly GCF_029625735.1). NCBI lineage: Bacteria > Pseudomonadati > Pseudomonadota > Alphaproteobacteria > Hyphomicrobiales > Phyllobacteriaceae > Mesorhizobium > Mesorhizobium sp. WSM4935. The sequence goes on from NZ_JARTVR010000014.1 coordinate 3,509, forward strand.
TAACGCTTCGTCTCTATGTCCCCTCGCCGGGAGGCGCAGACAGAGCGAGCATGATGAACGACGAAAAGCGAAACGAATGGCGTGCCATCTTTTACGTGCAGGCGCGCGTCGCCATCCTGTTTGTGCCGGTTGTGCTCAGCCTTCTCCTCATCGGCATCTTTGCCGGCAATGAGCGCAAATCCGTGCCCGACGCCGTCGATCCGACCGTGACGGGCTCGGTACGCTGAAGAAACGTCGCCCGGTCGGCTTGCCTCAGGCAAACTTCGGGATCGGTCCGTTCTGCGGCGTGGTATCGCCCTCGAGATCGACAAAAACCTCGTCGACGAAGCACCAGCCCCAGCCTTCCGGCGGATCGTAGCCTTCGATGATCGGATGCTGCGTGGCATGGAAATGCTTTGTCGCGTGGCGGTTGGGCGAGTCGTCACAGCAGCCGACATGGCCGCAGATGCGGCAGAGCCTCAGATGCACCCACCAGGAACCGCTCTTCAGGCATTCCTCGCAGCCCAGCGCGCTCGGCGTGACCTTTTTGATGTCCTTCGTATGCCTGCATTCATCCATCACGCTCTCCTCGCCGCTTCACCATTTTGCGCCAGATAGGCATGCAGTGCCGCGACTACCTGCGCCCCCTCGCCGACGGCGGCCGCGACCCGCTTGGTCGAGCCGCAGCGCACGTCGCCGATGGCGAACACGCCGCCGCGGCTCGTTTCCATCAAGCCATGGTCCGGCGCCACGTCCGGTCCGGTGCGCACGAAACCCTTGGCGTCGAGCGCCACATTGCAATTCGCCAGCCAGTCGGTGTTCGGGTCGGCGCCGATGAACAGGAAGAGATGGCGGATGGCGCGCCTCGTCTCCTCGCCGGTCGCCCGGTTGCGCCAGCGCAGCGCTTCGAGCTTGCCGTCATGGCCCTCCAGCGCCAGTACCTCTGTCTCGGTCAGCACCTCGATATTGGGCTGCGCTGCGATGCGCTCGACAAGATAGCGCGACATGGTGGCGTGGAGGCTGCCTCGCCGCGCCAAGAGCGTCACCTTGCGCACTTGGCTCGCGAGATACACGGCCGCCTGTCCGGCCGAATTGCCGGCGCCGACCAGCGCCACCTCCTGGTCGCGGCAAAGCCTGGCCTCGATCGGCGAGGCCCAGTAATGCACCGATGTGCCCTCGAATTGCGCCAGGTTCGCGATATCGAGACGGCGGTAGCGCGCGCCGCTGGCGATCACCACCGCGCGGGAGCGCACGCTCTCGCCGTCGCCGATGGCCAGCCGGTAGCGGGCGCCGTCGCCGGCGTCGTCAAGCAGCTTCGCCTCGTCGGGAATGACCATCTCGACGCCGAATTTCTGCGCCTGGTTATAGGCGCGCGCCATCAGCGCCATGCCGGTGATGCCGGTCGGGAAGCCGAGATAGTTTTCGATCCGCGCCGAAGCGCCCGCCTGCCCGCCGAAGGCGCGGCAGTCGAGCACGATGGTCGAAAGCCCTTCGGAGGCCGCATAGACCGCCGCCGCCAGCCCCGCCGGCCCGGCGCCGACGATCGCCACGTCATAGATTTTTTCGGCATCGATCGGCCGCAGCAGGCCGACGCAGCGGGCAAGCTCGGTCTCGCCCGGATTGTGCATCAGCTTGCCGTTGGGGCAGAGCACGATCGGCAGATGGTGCGGGTCGACATGGAACCGCTCGGTCAGCGTCATGGCGCAAGGGTCGGTGTCGGAATCGAGAGCACGATGGGGAAGTCCGCTGCGCCGCAGGAAATCCTGCAGCCGCAGCACGTCGCCATTGCCGGACGGCCCGATGACGACCGGCCCGCCGGCGCCGCTTTCGAGCAGGCCGACACGGCGCAGGATCAGCGCCCGCATGACGCGCTCGCCGAGATTGGCCTCCTGCACCATCAGATCGCGCAGCCGCTGCGAGGGGATAACGATCGCCTCGACCGGCCCGTTCGCCTCGGCATTGACCAGCGACGGCCGGTTCGACAACTGCGCCAGCTCGCCGACGAAATTGCCGGGGCGGTAGGTGATGATCGGCTCAGGCCGGCCGAGCCCGCTGGCCTGGGTGATGTCGACCTTGCCCGACAGGATGAGGATCACGCCTGGCGAAACCGTGCCGGCCATCACGATTTGCTCGCCGGCGGCATAGGAGCGTGCCTCGCCGAAACGGCGCATGCGCTCGATATCCGCATCGGCGAGCACGGGGAACATCTGGTCGCGCCGGGCGGCGATGGTCGGGCTGACGGAAGGGGCCATGGCGCTGACCGTAGCGCCGGGGCGGACCGGTTTGAAGCGGTTTGTTCGGGGGACTGGCCGGAAGGGGAGGTGACCGGCTTACTGAGGAACTTCGGGCGCACCGGAGTAGAATTCTTTCTCGATCCGTCTCCAGCCCGTGAAGTCTGGATCAAAGCGGCGCGGCTCGACGACGAATTCTTTGGTGTGATCGTGCGTGATCACCACATAGCTGCCGTCATTGATAAAACGATAGTCTTGAGGGGAATGACGGTCCAGGCCATGCGGCACGACTGTCACTTTGTTATCGAGGGCACTCACATTGACGAAACGTGATCCAAACCACGTCTTGTCCGCGAAGCCGTGATTGTGGCCGAACAGAAAGAGCGGCACGTTCGGGAGGTAGTCCTTCGTCCTGGTAAGGCGGTAATGCGATACAATGATCGTGCGATCAAAACCTTCGTCAGCGGCAATCTTCACCAGGAGGCGTCGTTGATGCTCTCTGAACGCGGTTCGCGCAGCGCCCAATTCTGACGGAGATTTCGCTTCGATTTCAGCGCGGAGGGCTTCCCAGGCTGGATCTATCCCATCGATCGATTCCCCTATTACGCTGAAACCGCCCAGCCGAAAGGGAGAAAGATGCAAGTGATGACATTGCCCGCCGAAATCCTGTTGGTGCGAAAGCTTGCGATCCCAATTGCCAAACACGAAAAGAACGGGGCAGCCGAAGCTGCCGAGGACGTCGAATATTTCTTGCGCGGCATTGCTTCCTAGATCACCCGCGACGATCACGGCGTCATAGACATTTGCTTCCCGAGATCGCAGCTTTCGCACGGCCTCGACATTGTTATGGATATCGGAGCAAGCGAGAATTCGCACTTTGACATTCTCGATTGATCACGGCCTTATCGCAACGCAAAAAGCCCGCTTTCGCGGGCTTTTTGAAAGGGCCGATCTAAGCGACCCAAAATGATTGGTGCCCAGAAGAGGACTCGAACCTCCACTCCTTGCGGAACACGGACCTGAACCGTGCGCGTCTACCAATTCCGCCATCTGGGCTGGTGGGCGCTCATGTAAGCGGGCAAACGATATGTGTCAACGCGCTTTTTTCGTGGGTCGCCTTGGCTGGCCCAACGGCCTCACCCTTCCAGCACGTCCTTCTTCGCCACGGTGGAATCGGCATTGAGCTTGTAGATCACCGGCACGCCGGTGCCGAGCTCGAGCTTGACGATCTCCTCGCCCGACTTGCCGTCCAGCGCCATGATCAGCGCGCGCAGCGAATTGCCGTGCGCGGCGACCAGCACGGTCTCGCCACGCAGCACATGCGGCTGCACCTCGTGCAGGTAATAGGGCCACACGCGCGCGCCGGTGTCCTTCAGGCTTTCGCCGCCGGGCGGCGACACGTCGTAGGAGCGGCGCCAGATATGCACCTGCTCCTCGCCCCATTTCTTGCGCGCGTCGTCCTTGTTGAGGCCGGAGAGGTCGCCATAGTCGCGCTCGTTGAGCGCCTGGTCGCGGATAGTCTTCAGGTCGCTCTGGCCGACGATGTCGAGGATGTGCTGGCAGGTCTTCTGCGCCCGCTTCAGGGCGGAGGTGTAGGCGATGTCGAATTTCAGGCCGCGCGCCTTGAGCTTCTCGCCGGCCGCGAGCGCTTCCGCCGTGCCCTGCTCGGTCAGGTCGACGTCGCGCCAGCCGGTGAACAGGTTCTTCAGGTTCCATTCGCTCTGGCCGTGGCGCACGAGCACGAGAGTTCCCGACATGTCAGCTCCTCTTTGGGGGTTGAGCAGTTCCAACGGTTTCGTCCGGAACTGCGTAAGAAGGAAATACTTCAGGCTTGTGTCAGGACAATCCGAGCACATCCCGCATGGAATAGAGGCCGGGCTTCTTGCCGCGGGCCCAAAGCGCCGCCTTCACCGCGCCGCGCGCGAAGATCGCCCGGTCCTCGGCGTGGTGGGACAGCGTGATGCGCTCGCCGGTGCCGGCAAGGATCACGCTGTGATCGCCGACGACGGAGCCGCCGCGCAGCGTGGCGAAGCCGATCGAGCCGGCCTTGCGCACGCCGGTATGGCCGTCACGCACCCGCACGCTGTTGTCGGCGAGATTGATGCCGCGCCCCTTCGCCGCCGCTTCGCCGAGCAGCAGCGCCGTGCCGGATGGCGCGTCGACCTTGTGGCGGTGGTGCATCTCCAGAATCTCGATGTCGAAATCCTCCGGATCGAGCGCCTTCGCCGCCTGCTCGACCAGCACCGCCAGAAGGTTGACGCCGAGGCTCATATTGCCGGATTTGACGATCGTCGCATGGCGCGCGGCGGCGGCGATCTTCGCATTGTCCTCGGCCGAGCAGCCGGTGGTGCCGATGACATGGACGATGCGCGCCTGCGCGGCATAACCGGCGAATTCGACGCTTGCCGCGGGCGCGGTGAAATCGAGCACGCCGTCGGCCTTGGCGAAGGCCGGCAGCGGATCGTCGACGATCGGCACGTTGATGACGCCGATGCCGGCAAGCTCGCCGGCATCCTTGCCGAGATGAGGGGAGTCCGGCCGCTCGATCGCGGCGGCGACGCGCGCGCCGGGCATGGTGTGGATGGCGCGGATCAGCGTCTGGCCCATGCGGCCGGCGGCGCCCACCACCACCAGGCCCATATCGCCGGCTTCACTCATGCGCTTCTCCTGACGGTTTTCTTGGCGCGGCTGCGCGGCGCCGGAGTTTGGGCCGAAGTCTGGCTTGCCTTAACGTCGTCGACAAGCCCCAGGCCCTTCTTGCCCTGGATCCGGTGGAAGCGGGCATAGACGCTGTGCGGGTCGGCCATCAGCGTCGCATGCGTGCCTTCCTCGACCAGCCTACCCTCTTCCAGCACGATGATGTGGTCGGCATTGACCACCGTCGAAAGCCGGTGCGCGATCACGATGGTCGTGCGCCCTTCCATCACATGGGCCAGCGCTTCCTGGACGCGCGCCTCCGCCTCGTTGTCGAGCGCCGAGGTCGCCTCGTCGAGCAAGAGGATCGGCGCCTGGCGAACGATGGCGCGCGCGATCGAGACGCGCTGGCGCTGGCCGCCGGAAAGGGTCGAGCCGCCTTCGCCGACCGGCGTGTCGTAGCCTTGCGGCTGCTGGCGGATGAACTCGTCGGCCGCCGCCAGTTTCGCCGCCTGCTCGATCTCGGCGTCGGTGGCCGACAGCCGGCCGAAGCGGATGTTGTCGCGGATCGTGCCTTCGAAGAGATAAGGCGCCTGCGCCACATAGGCGATCGATTGGCGCAGCGAATGCTTGGTCACCTTGGCGATATCCTGGCCGTCGACCTCGATCGAGCCCTTGTCGACGTCGTAGAAGCGCTGCAGCAGCGCCACCATCGTCGACTTGCCGGCGCCAGAGGCGCCGACGACGGCCGTGACCTTGCCGGCCGCGGCGGTGAAGCTCAGGTCCCTCAGCACCGGCGTGTCGGGATTGTAGCCGAAGGTCACATTGTTGAAGCGCACCTCGCCGCTGGTGACCTTCGCCTCGACCGCGTCGGGCGCGTCGCCCTGCTTCGGCTCGAGGTCGAGCAGCTCGTAGATCATGCGGGCGTTGACCAGGGCGCGTTCCATGCCGACCTGCGTGCGCGCCAGGCGTCTGGCCGGGTCGTAGGCCATGATCAGCGCGGTGATGAAGGAAAACACCGCACCCGGCGGCTGTCCCAGCACCAGCGCCCGATAGCCGGAATAGGCCAGCACGGCGGTGATGGCGAGGCCGCCCAAAATCTCGGAAATCGGCGACAGCCGCTCCGAGACGCGGGCGATCTTGTTGTTACGCTGCTCGGCCGTGTCTGCCATGATGCCGATGCGCCGCGCTAGCTCGTCCTCCAGGGTGAAGGCCTTGACGATGGCGATGCCTTGCGTGGCCTCCTGCACCGATCCGTTCAGCCGCGAGTTGATCAGCACGGATTCGCGGTTGATCCGCCGCAGCCGGCGGGTGATGTAGATGACGGCCCAGATCAGCGGCGGCCCGATCAGCAGCGAGCTGAGCGACAGCACCGGATCCTGGTAGATCATCACGCCGACAAGGGCGACGAGCGAGACCGCGTCGCGGCTGATGGAGGTCAGCGTCAGCGACAGCAGGTCGCGAATGCCGCCGACATTCTCGTTGACCTGCGCCGCCAGCCGGCCGGAACGGGTCTCGTTGAAGAACTCGACGCCGAGCTTCATCAGATGGTCGAAGCTGCGTTTCTGGTAGCGGGCGACCAGATTGTTGCCGATCCTGGCCAGCGCCACGGCCTGGCCGTAGCCGGCGAAGCCGCGCAGCAGGGACGCGGCCATGAAACCGGCGCAGATCCAGACGATCATGTCGCTGCGTCGTTCGTAGAAGATCTGGTTGATCATCGGGGCCATGATCCACGCCGTGAAGGCGGTGGTGCCGGAAACAATCAGCAGGCAGGTGACGGCAACGACATAGGTCCAGCGATATTCCTTGCCGTTTTCAGCCAGGATGCGGCGCAGCACCGCGCTGACCTCGGCGGGCTGGACTTTCAGTTTGAGGGACGTTTGGACGGTCAAATCAGGGGCGCTTCGTTGTTCTCGTCGGACAGGGCTGCGTTCCGGCACCCTCTTAGCGTCCCGGCTACGGCTTGCCTATGGCGAAACTTCGTCGCGGCCCGGGACAGCCTGGGGTCCCGACCCAAAGCGCACAGGTTGGCGATCAGCTGAAACGCCCGTGGCTTCGTCATCCACGGGCGGAGCAAGGAGCGAAGCGACGCGGCGTAGACCTGAGGGATCCATTCCGTGACTTGCGAGCGCTGCAGCGGCGCAGAATTCTGCTCCGCTGCGTTCCACGGCTTAGGTCACGGCATGGATTCCGGGGTCTCCGCGACGGAGCTTCGCTCCTGCTTCGTCCTGGAATGACGAAGCTGGCCGACATCCAGACCGCCGACATTGGCCCTGTCCAGACGACTGAGCGGCTTCACACCCTCCAATGCCGCCCCGCCGTGTTGACGCCGAAAAGCGACGGCGTCCTGGCGTACGCGGCGAGCCCGAGCAGCGCCGCCAGCGGATGGGTGATGACATATACGGGCATTTCGCGCATCAGGGCGCTGTGCGGCGCCTTGTCCTCGAAGGCGGCGCGGAAATTGCCTTCCTTCAGCGCCGGCACGATCTTCTGCGCGATGCCGCCGGTGAGGAACACGCCGCCGCGGCCCATGAACACCAGCGCCAGGTCGCCCGCGGTGCGGCCGAGGCAGGTGACGAACAGCTTCAGCGCCTCTTCGGCCACCGCGTCGGTTCTGGCGAGTGCGGCCGCGGTGATCTCGGTCGGCGTCGTGAAGGGCATCGGCTTGCCGTCCGTCCTGGCCACGGCGCGGTAGACATTGACCAGCCCGCGTCCGCACAGGATCTGCTCGCCGGAGATGCGGCCTTCCAGCTTGTCGATATGCGGGAACACGTCGAAATCGCGCGGCGTGCGCGGGCCGATATCCATATGCCCGCCCTCGCCCGGCACCGGGATCCAGTGGTTGAGCGCGTAAATCAGCCCGGCGACGCCAAGACCGGTGCCGGGGCCGAGCACGACGCGGCTCGCATGGGGTTCCGGCGTGCCGCCGCCGATCTTTTCCATATGCTCTTCGCCGAGCGCCACCACGGCCAGCGCCTGCGCCTCGAAATCGTTGAGCACGACGACCTCGCTCAAATCCAGATTGGCGAGCATCTGCCGCGGCTTCACCACCCATGGGCAGTTGGTGAGCGGAATCTCGTCGCCGTCGACCGGCCCGGCGATCGCCAGCATCGCCGAATTCGGCTGGATGGACGAACGGTCGAGCACCGCCGCCTGGATCGCCTCGTCGATGGTCTTGAAGTTGGCGGTCTGGACGATATGCGGCTCGGTCGCTTCCGAATTGGCGTCGAGCACGATCGAGAAGCGCGCATTGGTGCCGCCAATGTCGCCGATCAGGACCGGAAACCGCAGCCCCTTCTCGTCTTCGCCTGCCATGCTCTTGATCGTCCTCGTTGCGGCGCCGTGCGCCATTTCAATCGATTGACTAGCGCATGACCCCGCAAAGGGGAAGCCCGCTTGGGCCTCAGTTCCCGGGTCTCGGCCTCGGCAGCGGAATGCCGATCTTTGGCGTCGGCGCGAAAGCGCTGGCGGCCGCCGGGATCACGGCGTCGCCGCTGGAGATCGTTTGCGCCGGTTCGGTCGGCTGCGGTTCGGCCACCCCGACCGCGGCGGCGCTGCCGCCGTGATAGGTCACTGCCTCCAACGAGGGTGCGTCCGGTGCATTGACCACGTCCTGGCATTGCTTGGGCAGATTGGCCATCGTCATCAGGTCGCGCGCCTTGGGGGCGTCCGGGTTCTTGTTCGGCCGCCAAGGCTCCTCGGTGAACCACCAGGCCAGCGGCTTGCCGCAGCCATCGTCGTTCGGCGTCGCTTCCTGCCCCTTGCAGAAGGGCGAGCCCGGCTGGCAGCCTATGCGCATGTGGAAATGATAGTCGTGGCCCCAGAACGGGCGGATCTTGCGCAGCCAGGAGCGGTCGCCGGTGACGGTGTCGCAGAGCTTCTTCTTGATGCCGGGATTGACCAGGATGCGCTCGACCTCAGGGTAGCTCGCCGCGCGTCTCAAAAGCCTGGTGTGCGCGGGCGTCCACAGCGCGTCCTTCACCAGATGCGTCTTCTCGTTGACCATCAGCGTCGCGCTCATGGTCTCGCGCTGCGCGATGGTCAGCGGCCGCCTCGGCATCGGCGTCAGCCAGATGTCGGCGTCGAGCCCGATCTGGTGCGAGGCATGGCCGGTCATCATCGGTCCGCCGCGCGGCTGCGAGATGTCGCCGACCAGAAGCCCCGGCCAGCCATCCGCCTGGGCATCGCGCGAAAGCTTCTCGATCAGCGCGATCATCGCCGGATGGCCCCAGCGCCGGTTGCGCGAGGGGCGCATCACCTCCCAGGTCGGGCCGTCCATCGGCAGCGCCACGCCGCCGGTGAAGCAGCCTTTCGAGTAGAAGCCGAAGGATTGGGCAGGCGCCACGGCCGGCAGTTTCCGGGCGCCGAACAGCTCCTTCGCGCGGGGTTCGGCCGAAATGGCCGCCGCCGCCAGCGCGGCGAGCGCCACAAGCGCCAGGGCGGCGGTCAGGAACGGCTTGCGGTCGGGCAGCGATCGCAAATTCATCAGGCTGGGTCCCTCTCCAGTCTATCCCTTTGCCGCGTGGCCAAGCGGCCCGGTCAGGAACGAATCATAACACGCCGCCCGTCCCGCATCGATCAAAGCGTTGGAAGACGGTGTCGTCCGAACACCCCTTCACACTTTCGGCATCATCCTCTCATCGGGCTGCGCGGCTCGCCGTCCCGCCAGTTGCCCTCGGCCCACATCCGCTCCAGCGCCACCCGGTAATTGGGGAACCGGAAGCGGTAGCCGGCCGCCTTGATTGCCTGATTCGCGACGCGCTTGTTCTCGCCATAGAAAGACCGCGCCATGGGCGAAAGTTGGGCAGTCTCGAAGGGAATTTCCGGCGGCGGCGCGACCCCCATCAGCTTGGCGGCATAGGCGACGACATCCTGCGGCGGCGCCGGCTCGTCGTCGGTGACGTTGAAGATCCCGCCGAGGTTGTTGTCGGCGAGATACCAGAGCGCGCCGGCGATGTCGTCGCAGTGGATGCGGTTGAACACCTGGCCCGGCTTGACCAGCCGCCTTGCGGTGCCGTCGTCGAGATTGGCCAGCGCGTTGCGACCCGGCCCATAAATGCCGGAAAGCCGCAGGATCGCCACCGGTTTGCCGGTCTCTCGGCCAAGCGTCAGCCATTCCTGTTCGGCCGCCACCCGCATCGTCGAGCGCTTCGACACCGGCCGGCAGTCGCTGGTCTCGTCGACCCAGGCGCCGCCATGGTCGCCATAGACGCCGACGGTCGAGAGATAGCCGATCCACTCCAGCGCCGGCATCTTTCCCCGAAGCGCATCGCCGGCGGCGTTGAGCACCGGATCGCCGGCCTCGTCGGGAGCGACCGAGACGATGAGATGCGTGGTCTTGGCGAGCGCATCGCTGAGCTCGGGCGACAGCGCGCCGTTGAATTGCACGGGCTCGATGCCGGCCGACCGCAGCGCCTCGAACTTCTCCGGCGCCCGGGTCGTGCCGGAGACCGGCGCATGTTGGGCGTTGGCCCGCGCGAAAGCTTTGGCCGAATAGCCGGCGCCGAAGATGAAGAAGCGTCTTTCGCTCATCGATGAACCTCCATCAATCGGCCTTCACGGCCAAAGCCGCCAACCATTCCTCGCGGACCGCCGCATCCGTTTCGGTCTTCGAAGCGCTAGCGGCGAGGTCGCCAAATTCGCGGTCGGAGAGCAGTCGCGACAGAGCCCAGATTGCCGCACCCCGCACCAGCGGCGAGCCGTCATGGAGCAGGCGACGCACAATGGGCGTCAGCGAAGCGTCGCTCGAATTGCCGGCGGCGATCAGCACATTGCGGATAAAACGGTCGCGGCCGATGCGCTTGATCGGCGAGCCCGAGAAGAATGAGCGAAAGCCTGCCTCGTCGAGCGCGAGCAGTTCCGACAGCGGCGGTTCGCGCAGATCGTCCCGCGCGGCAAGCTTCACCTCGGATGCCGCGCTGGCGAACTTGTTCCACGGGCAGGCGGCCAGGCAGTCGTCGCAGCCATAGATGCGGTTGCCGATCTTTTGGCGGAATTCGTGCGGGATCGGCCCCTTGTTCTCGATGGTGAGGTAGGAGATGCAGCGCCGCGCATCGAGCCGGTAGGGCGCCGGGAAAGCACCGGTCGGGCAGACGTCGAGGCAGGCGCGGCACGAGCCGCAATGGTCGATCTCCGCTTTGTCCGGCTCCAGCTCGGCCGTGGTGAAGATCGTGCCGAGGAACAGCCACGAGCCATGCGCGCGGCTGACCAGATTGGTGTGCTTGCCCTGCCAGCCGAGCCCGGCCGCTTCAGCCAGCGGCTTTTCCATCACCGGCGCGGTGTCGACGAACACCTTCACGTCGCCGCCGGCGCGCGCGACGATCTTGCCGGCGATCTCCTTCAGCCGGCCCTTCATCACGTCGTGATAGTCGCGGTTTTGCGCGTAGACCGAGATCGCGCCGCGGTCGGGCTTGGCGAGGACATCGCGCGGATCGCGGTCCGGGCCGTAATTCATGGCGAGCACGATGATCGAGCGCACCTCCGGCCACAGCGTCGAGGGTTCGGCCCGGCGCTCAAGCGTCTCGGCGATCCACTCCATCGAGCCATGGAAACCGTCCGAGACGAATTCGGCGAGCCTTGCCGGCGCCAACGGGATCGCGTCCGGCCGGGTCACCGCGACCGCCTCGAAGCCGGCGCGGCGCGCCTCCGCGTCGATCAGCGCGCGCAGTCTTTCAGAAGTCGAGGTCCGCATAATGCGATACCGGCGAAAGGCCGCGCACCCGGTCGGAGAGCAGCGGCCGGAACGACGGCCGTGATTTCACCCGCGTGTACCACTCGCGCGCGGCGCCATGTTCGCGCCAGTCGATCTCGCCGAGATAATCGAGCACCGAAAGCGTCGCCGCCGCGGCGAGGTCGGCATAGGTCACCTTGTTGCCGGCGAGCCAATGGCGCGTGCCGGCGAGCCAATTGGTGTATTTCATGTGCTGGCGAATGTTGGCGCGGGCGGCGCGGATCGCCGCCGAGTCCGGTGAGCCGCCGCCGGCGGTTTCCGGCATGACAGGCTTCAGCACGCGCTCGCGCACCAGATGCCGGGTCACCTCGCTTTCGGCCTTCGCCAGATACCAGTCGGTCAGCCGGCGGATTTCGGCGCGCTGCATCGGGTCCTCGGCGAACAGTCTTTTGTCGCGCTTCAGCACGCCGCGCGTCTCGTCGAGATATTCGGCGATCACCATGGCGCCGACGATCGGCACGTCGCCTTCGGCCAGCAGGATCGGCAGCGTGCCGGCCGGGTTCAGCGCCAGGAACTCCTTGCGCCGCGTCCACGGCTTCTCCTCGATCAGCGCCAGCTCCTCGCCATACTCGCCGAAAGCGAGGCGGACGAACCGGCAGGTGGCGAACATGGGATGATGGAAAAGCGTCAGCATGGTTCCGCGATGATAGGGCGCACTAGTGTGGTGGATTTGAAGTTCCTGTACCCTCAATGGCATCAGCGTCCAGGAACTTCAAATCCAAAACCACACTAGAACTCGAAGTTGACAGTGTGGCTCAGAATCCGGAATTCGCTCATTGCGCTGCTCCGAGTGCGGCGAATTCCGGATTGCCACACTGGCGAATCGGTGTCAGCGCCGGTAAGTCTTGGCCGCCCGATTCCAGGGACTGTCATGGTGTTGCGACCTATAGGGGCACTTCCGCCCCATTACAAGCAAACCCTTCCCTTAGCCGCCATCCGAAAGCAGAGGTTGCCATGGAAAGCCAGACCATCGTCGAAGCGCTGCTGCTTGGGCTGCTGGAGGGCCTGACCGAGTTCATTCCGGTGTCGTCGACCGGCCACATCCTGCTTGCCGGCCATTTCCTGGGCTTCCATTCCACCGGCAAGGCCTTCGAGATCCTGATCCAGCTCGGCGCGATCCTGGCGATCCTCAGCGTCTATTTCAGCAAGCTCTGGCATATGCTGGTCAAGCTGCCCACCGATCCGCAGACCCGGCATTTCGTCATCGGCATCCTGATTGCCTTCCTGCCCGCCGCGGTCATCGGCGCGCTGGCGCATGATTTCATCAAGACCATCCTGTTCGAATCGCCCAGGCTGATCTGCATCATGCTGATCATCGGCGGCGTGGTGCTGCTCGTCGTCGACCGCATCAACTTCAAGCCGGTCCATCACGATGTCGAGCGCTTCCCGTTGAGCGTTTATCTCAAGATCGGCCTCTTCCAGTGCCTGTCGCTCATCCCCGGCACCTCGCGCTCGGGCTCTACGATCGTCGGCGCGCTGCTGATGGGCGTCGACAAGCGGGCGGCGGCGGAATTCTCCTTCTTCCTCGCCATGCCCACCATGGTCGGCGCCTTCGCTTTCGATCTCTTCAAGAACCGCAATGTGCTGACCTCGGCCGACCTGCCGATCATCGCGGTGGGCTTCATCGCCGCCTTCGTCGCCGCGCTGATCGTCGTGCGCTTCCTGCTCGACTACGTCTCGCGCAAAGGCTACGCGCTGTTCGGCTGGTGGCGGCTTTTGGTGGGGACCGTTGGACTGTTGGCGCTGATGGTTTGGGGGTGAGCTGAGGTCGCTCTCTTACTGCTTCGTCGAGTTCCTTCGCGCCCCCCTCTGCCCTGCCGGGCATCTCCCCCACAAGGGGGGAGATTGGCAGTTTCGCCCGCGGCACTCTTCTTGCAATGTTGGCGATTGGCGAAAGCGGCGGCGACATCTGATCTCCCCCCAAGTGGGGGAGATGGCCGGCAGGCCAGAGGGGGGCGCTGTCCCGCCAGCCTATCGCCGTTGAGCAGACCTCAATTCCTCCCATAAAACGCGTTCTCGACATGCACCGGCCAGCGCCAGGGCAGCACCGCCACCATGTCGAAACGCATCGAAAGCCGGCCATAATCCGGCTGCCGCGACAGCCACAGATCCGCGGCGCCCTCGATGCGGCGCTCCGATTCGCGGCCGATCGCTTCCATCGCCTCGATCAGCGTGCGCCGCGCCTCGACTTCGACGAACAGCACCAGGTCGCCGCGCCTGGCGATCAGGTCGATCTCGCCGAGCCTGGTGCGGTGGCGGCGGGCAAGGATGCGGTAGCCTTTGAGCATCAGCGCCAACGCCGCCAGCCATTCGCCGCGATGGCCGCGCTGGTAGGCCTTGCGCCGATGGACGACCGTGCGTTCAGCCATCGCCGGCGTCTCTTTGTTTGACCATGATCTTTCCCACAAACCGGTGTCCACTTTTCGGGATCATGGTCTGTCCTTGAGCTCGATCAGCCGTCGGTAGAGCGCCTGTTTCTGCCCGCCGGTCATCTTCGCCGCTTCCGCCGCAGCCTTGGAGGCCGGCATTTCGGCGGCGAGCGACAAAAGCAGCCGGTCGATGTCGCCCGGCTGATCTTCCGCCGCTTCGGGCGGGCCGACGCAGATGACGATCTCGCCTTTCGGGGTGTCGGCGGCCGCATAATGGTCGGCGAGCTCCGCCAGCGTTCCAGTTCGCATCTCCTCGAAGGCCTTGGTCAGCTCGCGGCCGATCGCCGCCTGGCGACCGCCGCCGAGCGCCTCGACCATGGCGCCAAGCGTCTCGGCCAGCCGTCTGGGCGATTCGAAGAAGATCAGCGTCGCCGGCACCGCCTTGAACGTCTCCAGCTTGGTCAGCCGCTGCCCGGTCTTCACGGGTAGAAAGCCGGCAAACAGGAAGGCATCGGAGGGCAAGCCGGAAGCGGTCAGCGCGGCGAGCGCCGCCGAAGGTCCTGGGATCGGCACGACGCGGATGCCGCGCTCCAGCGCTTCGCCGACCAGCCGGTAGCCGGGATCGGAGACCAGCGGCGTGCCGGCATCCGAGATCAGCGCCACGCTCTGTCCGGCCGCCAGCGCCTCGATCAGCTTCGGCCCGGCTTCTTGCGCATTGTGCTCATGATAGGCGGTGGTGCGGCGGCGGATGCCATAGCGTTCGAGCAGCACGCGCGAGACGCGCGTGTCCTCGCAGGCGACGATGTCGGCGCCGGCCAGCGTCTCCAGCGCGCGCAGCGTGATATCGGCCAGATTGCCGATCGGCGTCGCCACCAGATAGAGCGCCGGCTGGAGCGCCCGCGCCGCGATCTCGCTCTGCCCGATCAGATAGCTGCGTTTGTCGCCGGTCACCGGATGCCCCTCATAGCCAACCCTGTTTCGCATGGCTGACGCTTCGTTGCAAAACGTGAGGTCGGGTTAAGGAAATCGCCATGCCTTCGCCACAGTGCGGAACGAAACCCGCAACGGCGAATTTAACCCCTGATTCCCCGGGAGGAGGCAGGACCGAACGATGCCCAATCGCTTCGACATTTTCATAAGCCGGCTTGAAAGCAAGACCGCCCGCGAGGGCATCCATTCACACACCATCGCCGCCCAACCCGGCGCACGCCGCGACAAGGCCGATGCGAAGCCTGTCCGCCACGACGAGGCGCATGGCGAGAAGCAGCGCGGCAAGCACCGTCAGAAGCACGACGCCTGAATAATTCGCGACCTTCGCCATCTCGCGCCTCGTCATTCCAGGGCGCAGCAAGGAGCGAAGCGACGCGCGCAGACCCTGGAATCCATGCCGTTACATCGAAGCGCCACCATCGGCGCAGATACTGCTCCGCTGCGCCCTTCGCGTAGATCACGGCATAGATTCTCGGGTCGAGCCCGAGAATGACGAAGGCACGAGCTCACCTTGCCAGATCGGCGACGACGGCATCCAGGACGATCATGCCGGCGGTCGTGGCGCGCAGCCTTGCGTTGCCGACCGGCGCCACCAGCCCTTCCTCCTGCAGCACCGAAAGCCGTGCGCTCGAAAGGCCGCGCCCCGAGAGCGCCTCGTAGCGCTGCAGGTCGATGCCTTCGGCGAGCCGCAAGCCCATCAGCAGGAATTCGTCGGCCTCTTCCGCCCGCGTCAGGATCTCGCCGCCGGTGACGCCATGGCCCTTGGCTTCGACCAGATTGGCCCAGGTCTCTGGCATCCTTTCCGCGATCGTCACCGTGCGGCGGCCGTTCTCGACGAAACGGCCATGCGCGCCCGGGCCGACGCCGACATATTCGCCATAGCGCCAATAGGTGAGGTTGTGCCGGCTCTCGGCGCCCGGCCGCGCGTGGTTGGAAATCTCATAGGCCGGCAGGCCATGCGCCGCCGTCACCTCCTGCGTCAGCGCGTAGAGATCGGCCGCATGGTCGTTGTCGGGCAGCGTGAATTTCCGCGCCGCGTATAGCGCGTGGAAGGGCGTGCCCTCCTCGATGGTGAGCTGGTAGAGCGACAGGTGGTCGACGGCATAGCCGATCGCCTGCTCCAGCTCCGCTTCCCACGCCTCCGGCGTCTGGCCGGGCCGCGCATAGATCAGGTCGAAGGAGAGGCGGGGAAATATGTCCCGTGCGAGGCCGATGGCGTGCAGCGCCTCCTCGACATTGTGCAGCCGGCCGAGGAAGCGCAGATCCTTGTCGTTCAGCGCCTGCACGCCAAGCGAGACGCGGTTGACCCCGGCGGCGCGATAGCCGCGGAAACGCTCGGCCTCGACCGAGGACGGGTTCGCCTCCAGCGTCACCTCGATGCCGGCCGGCACCGTCCAGTTCTTCGCCACCGCCTCCAGCACCGCGCCCACCGTTTCCGGCTTCATCAGCGATGGCGTGCCACCGCCGAGGAAGATGCTGGTCACCTCGCGCGGCCCGGTGCGGCCCCGCATGGTCTTGAGTTCCGTCTCGATGGCGCGGGCAAAACGCTCCTGGTCGACCGGCTGGTGGCGAACATGGCTGTTGAAGTCGCAATAAGGGCACTTGGCCGCGCAGAACGGCCAGTGGATATAGACGCCGAAGCCGGGGCTGCGGTCGAGCGGTATCGTCACCGCGCTCATGCCGATCCTAATCTGGCCAAATCCAGGCGCGCCTGCGCGAATTTCTGGAAGGCGCGGGCGCGGTGCGACAGCGCCGTCGCTTGGCCGGGCTTCCAGCCATGCTTTTCCTCCGCGCTCATCTCGCCAAAGGTCTTGTCGAAGCCGTTGGGCAAAAACACCGGATCGTAGCCGAAGCCGAGCGCGCCGCGCGGCGGCCATACCAGCCTGCCTTCGGCCTCGCCGCGATAATATTCCGCCTCGCCATCCGGGAAGGCGAGGCAAATGACGGCGACGAAGCGTCCGCTGCGCTGCGAAGGTTCGGTCGCGCGGGCTTCCTGCAGCGCGTTTTCCGTCTTCTGCATCGCCATGCCGAAATCCCTGCTGCCGTCCGGCCTCTCGGCCCAGTTGGCGGTGTAGACGCCGGGCGCGCCGCCGAGCGCGTCGACGCAGAGCCCGGAATCGTCCGACAGCGCCGGCAGACCGGTCGCCTTGGCCGCCGCATAGGCCTTGATATAGGCATTCTCCTCGAAGGTGGTGCCGGTCTCGTCCGGCTCGGCCAGGCCATATTCCTTGGCCGATTTCGCCTCGAAGCCGAACGGCGCCATCAGGTCGGCGAATTCGCGCAGCTTGCCTTCGTTATGGCTGGCGACGACGATCTTCTTCTCCCCAAGGGAATGAAAGGAATGCATCAGAAACCCCAGATCCTTGGCTCGGCGAACTCGATCGAATTGCCCGACGGGTCGCGGATATAGATAGAGTGCCCGCCCTGCGGCCATTCGAAATCGCTTTCGATGGCGATGTTGTTGGCGGCGAGATGCTTGCGCCACGCAGCGATCTCATCGGCGCTCGCCGCAAAGCAGAGATGCCCCTCCCCGGCCGTGCCGTGCGGCGGCACCTTCAGCCTCGCGTCAGGCGCCGGCGGGATTTTCGTCGCCTCGGCGTTGAAGAGAAGCAGCACGCCGTCGCCGCAGCGGAAAAAGACGTGACGTCCCTCGACCTTGCCCAGCGCCTCGAGGCCGATAATGTCGCGGTAGAAGGCTTCCGCGGCGTGTAGGTCCGTGACGTAGAGGGCTGATTCAAGGATCGCGGAGGGCTTCATGGAAACCTACGCCACCGCCATCTGCTGCAGGCTCACCAGCCGCGAAATGCCCTTCTTGGCCAAGCCCATCAACGCCGCGAACTGCTCCTCGGAGAAGGGCTCGCCCTCGGCTGTGCCTTGGATCTCGACGATGCCGCCCTTGCCGGTCATGACGAAATTGGCGTCGGTGCCGGCCGAGGAATCCTCCAGATAATCGAGGTCGATGACCGGCTGGCCGTCATGGATGCCGCAGGAGATCGCCGCGACATGGTCTTTCAGCACCTTGGAAACGCTCACCATCTGGCGCGCTTCCATCCAGCGCAGGCAATCGTAAAGCGCAACCCAGCCGCCGGTGATGGAGGCGGTGCGGGTGCCGCCATCCGCCTGGATGACGTCGCAGTCGACGGTGATCTGCTGTTCGCCCAGCGCCTGCAGATCGACCACGGCGCGCAAGCTCCGGCCGATCAGCCGCTGGATCTCCAGCGTGCGGCCGCCCTGCTTGCCGGCGGAGGCCTCGCGCCGCATGCGTTCGCCGGTCGAGCGCGGCAGCATGCCATATTCGGCCGTCACCCAGCCCTTGCCGGAATTGCGCATCCAGGCCGGCACTTTTTCCTCAAGGCTCGCCGTGCACAGCACATGCGTGTCGCCGAACTTCACCAGGCACGAGCCTTCGGCATGCTTGGACACGCCGCGCTCGAAGGAGATGGCGCGCATTTCATCGGCTTGGCGTTTGGAGGGGCGCATCGAGGCTCTTTCTGTTCTTTCCCGGATTCGTCGGCGGCTTGTAGACGCATGCGCGGCATGGCGCAAAGGAAAACGGCCGGGAACCGCGAACGCGGCACCGGGTTGCGCCGCCGTGGCTTAAGTCTATATCTTTTCGACAGGAGGTTTCTCGCCGGAATGAACAAACCAGTCGATCCGACGTCCCAGAATCCCGGGCTTCAGTCGCCCGTCCTTCAATCACTCGACATGCGCTCGCGCGATATTTTCCGGCGGATCGTCGATTCCTATCTGCGCGACGGCGAGCCGGTCGGCTCTCGCAGCCTGTCGCGCATCCTGCCCTCGTCGCTGTCGCCGGCCACCATCCGCAACGTGATGAGCGACCTCGAGCATCTGGGGCTGATCTACGCGCCGCACGTCTCGGCCGGGCGGCTGCCGACGCAGACCGGCCTGCGTTTCTTCGTCGATGCCTTCATGGAGCTCGGCGACCTGACCGACGAGGAGCGTCGCGTCATCGAGGCGCAGGTGCGCGCCTCGGGGTCGGGCGCCACGCTGGAGCATATGCTGACCGAGGCCAGCCAAATGCTGTCCGGCATGTCGCGCGGCGCCGGCCTGGTGCTTGCCGCCAAGAACGAAGTGGCGCTGAAGCACATCGAATTCATCCAGCTGGAGCCCACCAAGGCGCTCGCCGTGCTGGTGTCGCAGAGCGGCGATGTCGAGAACCGCGTCGTCGACCTGCCGGCCGGCATTACCGTCTCGCAGCTGCATGAGGCTTCCAATTTCCTCAACGCCCATATCAGGGGCCGCACGCTTGCCGAGGCGCGGACCGAGATTGCCCGCATCAAGGAAGAGACCAGGGCGGCCCTCGACACGCTGTCGCAGGATCTGGTCGAAAAGGGCCTTGCGGTCTGGGCCGGCGCCGAAAGCGGCCTGCCGGCGCGTCTCATCGTGCGCGGCCGCGCCAACCTGCTCGAAAACGTCACCGCCCAGGCGGATCTCGAATTGCTGCGCCATTTGTTCGAGGATCTCGAAACGCAGGACGGGCTGCTGCAATTGCTCGACCTCGCCGAGGAAGGGCCGGGCGTGCGCATCTTCATCGGCTCGGAGAACAAGCTGTTTTCCCTGTCCGGCTCGTCGCTGGTCGTCGCTCCCTATCGCGACAAGGACGCCCGCGTCGTCGGCGCGCTTGGCGTTATCGGCCCGACGCGCCTGAATTACGCCCGCATCGTGCCGATGGTCGACTATACGGCGCAGCTGATTTCGCGCATGCTCAGATAGCATTCCGGAAGGAGGGCAAGAAAGATGGCACTGGAAGCAATCAAGGCCCAGATCGACCTCCTGCTTCAGGAAATGATCAACCAGCCCGGAGACGAGCACGAGATCCAGGAGCAGCTGCGCGAGAAATTGCAGGAAATGCGCGCCATGGGCCTTCCCTTGCCGGCCGACCTCGTCGAGTTGGAAAAGAGGCTCGACGACGATCTGGATGCCGAAGAGGCTTGAGCCCGACGTTCCGACAAATCCGCATGCGCAAGCTTCTCTTTTCGGTCGTTTGCCCGATATGTCCTGTCTCTGGGCGCCTGATCGAGTAAGGCGCGTTGGCAGACGACGGAGGACATCATGATGCGGATCGCCGGCCTTGCGGGCCTCGCGCTGGTTTTTGCGACGGGTGCCTTTGCACAGCAGGACAATCGCCCCTTGCTCCGCGGCGAAAAGGCCTTCGGCGACTGGAAGGCCGACCGTCCGGGCGTGCGCCGGCTGCTGAAACCTGAGGATTTGCCGAAACCCGATGTGACGGAATCGGCCTCCAATGGCGGCGGCGTGACTGACCGCCCCGAGGATGCGAAGCCAAAGCTTCCGCCCGGTTTCTCCGCCGAGCTGATCGCTTCCGGCATCGAAAATCCCCGCGTCGTGCGCGTGGCGCCGAATGGCGACCTCTTCGTCGCCGACAGCCGGGCGAACCAGGTCCGCGTCTATCGTTTGGCCGAAGGCAGCGCGAAGCCCGCGCAGAAGTCGATCTTCGCCAAGGGCCTGACCCGGCCCTACGGCATCGCCTTCTACCCGCCGGGCGACAAGCCGCAATGGGTCTATGTCGCCAACAGCAACAGCGTCGTCCGCTTCTCCTATCGCGACGGCGACCTGGAAGCGTCCGGCAAGCCGGAGACCATCGTCGCCAAGGTTCCCGCCAGCCACCATTGGACGCGCGACATCGCCTTCTCGCCCGACGGCAAGACGCTCTATCTGTCGGTCGGCTCCGGCTCCAACATCGCCGAGGATATCGGCGCCAGGCCGAAGGGCGGTGTCGAGGAATGGGCAAAATCGCAGCCGCTGGGCGAGGCCTGGGGCTCGGAACAGGGCCGTGCCGACGTGCTGGCCTTCGACCCCGACGGCAGCAACCGCAGGACGATCGCCACCGGCCTGCGCAACTGTTCCGGCATGACCGTGCAGCCAGCGACAGGGGCGCTATGGTGCGTCGTCAACGAGCGCGACGAGCTCGGCGACAACACCCCCTTCGAATATGCGACCGCGGTGAAGGAAGGCGCCTTCTATGGCTGGCCCTGGTATTACATCGGCGACAATGAGGACCCGCGCCACGAGGGAGTGCGCCCCGATCTCGCCGGCAAGGTCACCGTTCCGGATGTGCTGATCCAGGCGCATTCGGCGCCGCTCAACATCGCCTTCTACGAAGGCGGCAACTTCCCCGCCGAGTACAAGGGCGATGCTTTTGTCACCTTGCATGGTTCATGGAACCGCAATGTCCGCACCGGCTATAAAGTGGTGCGGCTGAGATTCAAGGACGGCAAGCCGACCGGCGAATATGAGGACTTCGCCACCGGCTTCGTCATAGCCGACGACGCGGTCTGGGGCCGGCCGGTTGGCGTCGCCGTGGCCACGGATGGCGCGCTGATCCTGACCGAGGACGGCAACGGCACGATCTGGCGCATTACTTATGGTGGGTAGTTGTTCGACAGAGGGCCTTGAAAGTTGCCGTCGTCGAAAGACAAGACATTCCCGCTCATTCCATGAAATCAGGGCAAACGCTGGCGATTGGCTGAAGCCTCCCCACCTCGTCATTCTAGGGCGGAGCAAGGAGCGAAGCGACGCGCGCAGACCCTAGAATGACGAGGCTCGGCCGGCTCGGCCAATCTCCAAGGCGCGCCCGCCGGCGCGACCGGCCAAACACCGTGCCGGAACTACCTCCCGGCCGAGCTGGCGCAACAAATCCCGCCCTGAGGGAATTACCCTCCACCCGGTATCATGGTAGAAGCCGCGCACCTCATCGATCCCTTCAGGATCATACGCCAGGCCCCAGAACCATGACACTCACCGGATTCCTCGCTTACAGCGCAGCCCTCGGCGTCGCCGCCGCCATTCCGGGTCCCGGCGTGACGGCGCTGGTCGCCCGCGCGCTCGGCTCCGGCTTCCGCTCCTCGCTCGCCATGTCGTTCGGCCTGATGCTCGGCGATCTCACCTATCTCACCGCCGTGGTGCTCGGGCTCGCCTTCGTCGCCCAGACCTTCGGCGTGGTCTTCCTCGCCATCAAATGGGCCGGCGTCGCCTATCTCGCCTTCCTCGCCTGGCGCTTCTGGACCAGCGGCATCACGCCCGAAACCGTCGAGGCGCGGAAGGCCAAGGGCGGGCTGGTGTCGAGCTTCATCGCCGGGCTGACGGTGACGCTGGGCAATCCCAAGACGATGATCTTCTACCTCGCCATCACGCCGACCATCGTCGACGTAAAGACGATCACGCTCGCTGACTACGCCATCCTTGCGGCGCTTACCGTGGTCGTTCTGTTCGTGGTGCTGGTGCCTTACCTGGCGCTGGCCGCCAAGGCGCGCTGGTTCCTGAAATCGCCGCGCGCGCTGAAGGCGCTGAACCGCACCGCCGCCGGTTTCATGATGGGGGCGGCTGCCGCCATCGCGGCCCGCCAATAAGGTGTATTGATATTCAGGTGAGGCCGGCCTGTGAAGGAAGGCTTCCTGCGCTTCCGGTGCTCACGTACTTCAAGTACGCTCCGCTCCGGTTCTCGGAATCCACCCTTCTCGGCTCGGCCTGACCTGAATCTCAACCCACCTTGGTGCGTGATCGCTTTGATTTCAGCCAAACCATTCCTGAAACGCGTCGTGGCGGAAAATGCATTTCCGGTCGCGGACGCTTTTGAGCAGCCGCCCCACTCGGATATTTTCCAGCCTCGGCCTATCTTGCGCGGCTGAAAGCCCTATTCTGTCAGCCTGTGCCATTGCCTTGG
Organism: Mesorhizobium sp. WSM4935; assembly: GCF_029625735.1. NCBI lineage: Bacteria > Pseudomonadati > Pseudomonadota > Alphaproteobacteria > Hyphomicrobiales > Phyllobacteriaceae > Mesorhizobium > Mesorhizobium sp. WSM4935. The sequence goes on from NZ_JARTVR010000014.1 coordinate 26,144, forward strand.
GAGCGAACCAATGAACAAGCCCGTCACCTCCGCGCGCGTCCCCGGCCGCGGCCGCATCTTCAATTCGATCACGGAGACGATTGGCGACACGCCGTTGGTCAGGCTGGACAAATTCGCCAGGGAGAAGGGTATCGGCGCCACCCTTCTGGCCAAGCTCGAATTCTTCAACCCGATCGCTTCGGTCAAGGACCGTATCGGCGTCGCCATGATCGAGGCGCTGGAGGAGGCCGGCAAGATTTCGCCCGGCAAGACCACGCTGATCGAGCCGACCTCCGGCAACACCGGCATCGCGCTCGCCTTCGCCGCCGCCGCCAAGGGTTACAAGCTGATCCTCACCATGCCGGAGACGATGTCGGTCGAGCGCCGTAAGATGCTGGCGCTGCTCGGCGCCGAGCTGGTGCTGACCGAAGGCCCGAAAGGCATGAAAGGCGCCATCGCCAAGGCCGACGAACTCGCCGCGACGCTGCCCAACGCCATCATCCCGCAGCAGTTCGAGAATCCCGCCAATCCCGAAATCCATCGCCGCACCACGGCCGAGGAGATCTGGAACGACACCAATGGCGAGGTCGATATCTTCGTTGCCGGCATCGGCACCGGCGGCACCATCACCGGCGTTGGCCAGGTGCTGAAAAAGCGCAAGCCTTCGCTGCATGTCGTCGCGGTCGAGCCGGAAGCCTCGCCGGTTCTGTCGGGCGGTCAGCCCGGCCCGCACAAGATCCAGGGCATCGGCGCCGGCTTCGCGCCGAAAATCCTCGACACCTCAATTTACGACGAGGTCGTCAGGGTCTCGAACGAGGATTCTGTCGCCAACGCCCGCCTTGTCGCCCGGCTCGAAGGCGTGCCGGTCGGCATCTCTTCGGGCGCCGCGCTCCAGGCGGCCATCGTCATCGGCTCGCGGCCGGAGAACAAGGGCAAGAACCTCGTCGTCGTCATCCCCTCCTTCGCCGAGCGCTATCTCTCGACCATCCTGTTCGACGGGCTGGGGGCCTGAACAGACTGGACCGCTGAAAAGGCGGCGCTGGCCTTCGTCGGCGGCTTGAGGCAAGCGCCGCTTCCGGCTCATATCCCCACCGGCCCCAATCGGCCGGCGGGAGAATTTCATGTACAAGCTCTACACGCGCCCCAACAGCGGCGGCTTCGTCGTCGAGGCGGCGCTCGCCATGGCCGGCGTGCCCTTCGAAAAGATCGATGTGCCGAAGAAAGATCCGCCCGATCCGGCCTTCCTTGCCATCAGCCCGCTGAACCAGGTGCCGGTGCTGACGCTGCCGGACGGTCATTCGCTGACCGAATCCGCGGCAATCTGCATCCTGCTTGCCGAGTGTCACCCTGAAGCGCGTCTTGCGCCGCAAGCGGGCTCGCCCGCCCGCGCCGATTTCCTGCGCTGGATGGCCTTCATGTCGTCGGTGCTCTATCCGGCGGTGCTGCGGCTCTATTATGCGCACCGCTACACCGCCGATGGCGAAGGTGTGCAGGCGGTGAAGCAGGCGGCGGTCGAGGAAATGCATCGCGGCTTTGCCATTCTCGACCGGGCGCTGGCCGGCCGCGACTGGATGGCCGGCGACACGCTGTCGCTTGCCGACATCTACCTCGTCATGCTTGTGGCCTGGCATCCTGAGGCCGAGAAAGCCCGCAGCGCCTGGCCCAACGTCGAGCGCCTGTGGGCGAGGCTGCGTGAGAACGAGCTGATGCAAAAGTTGAACGCCTCGCACGAGATGTGGCCCGAAAGCTAATCCCTGATAAGCTTCGCCTTCTCGCCCTGCAGGAAACGCCGCAGCGCGGCGTCGCGCTCGAGGCCGATCGCCCGGTCGTAGGACTCTGCCGCTTGCTTGATGTTGCCGAGCCTTGCCAACAGCCCGGCGCGGGCGGCCCAATAGGGCTGGTAGTCCTGCAGTCTTTTGTCTTCGCCCAGCACGTAAAGGGCCGCCAATCCGGCCGGGGCGCCCTCGGTTTCGGCGATCGCCACCGCGCGGTTGATCGCCACCACCGGCGAGCCGACGACGGCTTGCAGCGCATCGTAAAGCTGTCGGATCGCCGTCCAGTCGGTGCCGCTGCCACGCCGGCGCGCTGTATGGGCGGACTGCACGGCGGCTTCGAGCTGGTAGCGGCCGATGACGCCCTTTTGCGCGGCGCGCACGAGAAGCGCTTCCGCCTCGTCGATCAGGCGATCGTCCCAGAGCGCGCTGTCCTGCTCGGCCAAAGGAACGAAGTCTCCTTCAGGGCCGCGCCTTGCCGAGCGGCGCGCCTCGGCGAACAGCATCAGCGCCAGCAGCCCGAGCGCCTCCGGCTCACCCGGCATGAGCGAGGCGACCAGCCGTCCGAGCCAGATGCCTTCGGTGGCGAGGTTGCGCCGCCTGGTATCGGTGCCGGTCGGATCCGACCAGCCTTCGGCGAAAGTGGCGTAGATCGCCTCAAGCACCGCATCCAGCCGTTCGCTCAGCTCCGCCTGCTCCGGCACGCGAAACGGTATCCCGGTCTCGCGGATGCGCGCCTTGGCCCGCACCAGCCGCTGGCCCATCGTCGCCGGCGAAATCAGGAATGCCGAGGCGATCGTCGCGGCGTCGAAGCCGAGGATCGTCTGCAGGATCAGCGGCGCGCGCACGCTTGCCTCGATCGCCGGGTGGGCGCAGGCGAACATCAGCCGCAACCGGTCGTCGGGCAGCTCCTCGCCCTTCATGCGCGCCTCCATCTCTTCGGCGATCAGCTTCAGGTGATCGCGCGCCGCCTCGCCGGTCAGCCGCCGCCGCACGGCGTCCACGTCGCGCCGGCGCGCCACCGTGAGCAGCCACGCTTCCGGCTGCGCCGGCACGCCGGTCCGCGGCCAGCTTTCGAGGGCGGCGGCGAAGGCGTCGGCCAGCGCGTCCTCGGCGCCGGCGACATCGCGTGTGCGCGCCGCCAGCCAGGCGACCAGCTTGCCGTAGCTGCGCCGGGCGGCCGCTTCGGCCGCCGCCCGCGCGATTTCCGAGCGATCATCCATCACAGGCTTCGCTATGCGGCGGCTATATACTCGGCCATTTCCCAGATCGGCCGCACCTCGACCGTGCCGGTGCTGGACGCGGGACAGCGCGCACCCCATTCGATGGCCGTGTCGATATCGGCCGCCTCGATCATGTAGAAGCCCGCCAACTGCTCCTTGGTGTCGGCATAGGGGCCGTCGAGCACATTGGTCTTGCCGCCGGTGAGCCGGACCGACGTGGCCGCCTGGGTCGGGCGCAGCCGCTCGCCGGCGATATACGCGCCGGATTTCTTCAGCGCCTCGGTATAGGCACCGTAAGCGGCGAGGGTCTGCTGGGTCTGCTCTTTTGGCGCGTTCGCCATCGCGGCTTCGTCATTATAGATCAAAAGCATGTATCGCATGGTCTTCTCCCGTTTCTGAAGGCCGCATCGTCGCGTGCCGACCTATGTCGTGCGGCATCGGCCGATTTCGACAGGCGTCGGAAAAATCTTTCCTCCCCAAGGCAGTCGAGCGCAAGCCGGCGCCTTCGCCGCCGCTCAACCGTTCGTCCAGATCATGATCCCAAAAAGTGGATTCCGGTTTTTGGAAAGGATCATGATCAAACAGAAAGGTTTGCAATTGCGGGTTGGCATTTGGCTCCTCCCGTCTAAACTCACGAGCTTCGCGTCGGGGAGGCGGCGCGACCGTTTCAGGAGGAGAAACCATATGCTCGATTTCAGGACGAAATTTGTTGCCGCCGGCGCCTTGGCACTGTCGCTCGGCCTCGGCATCGTGTCGGCCGGGGCGCAGGAGTTCATCAATGTGCTCACCGGCGGCACATCGGGCGTCTACTATCCGCTCGGGGTCGCCCTCTCGGAGATTTACGGCAAGGGCATTGAGGGCTCGCGCACGCAGGTTCAGGCGACCAAGGCTTCGGTCGAGAACCTCAACCTCCTGCAGCAGGGCAAAGGCGAGATCGCCTTTGCGCTCGGCGATTCGGTCAAGATGGCGGCCGAAGGCAACACCGAGGCCGGCTTCCCGGGCAAGCTCGACAAATTGCGCGGCATTGCCGCGATCTATCCCAATTACATCCAGATCGTCGCCAGCCAGGACTCCGGCATCAAGACGCTCGCCGACCTCAAGGGCAAGAGCCTGTCCGTCGGCGCGCCCGCCTCCGGCACCGAGCTCAACGCGCGCGCCATCTTCGCCGCGGCGGGGTTGAAATACGAGGATCTCGGGCGGGTCGAATACCTGCCCTTCGCCGAGTCGGTCGAGCTGATCAAGAACCGCCAGCTCGACGCCACCTTGCAGTCGGCGGGCCTCGGCGTCGCCTCCATCCGCGATCTCGCGACCTCGGTTCCGATCAACGTCGTCGCCGTGCCGGCCGAGGAGGTCGCCAAGATTGGGGCGCCCTATCTGTCCGTGGTCATCCCGAAAGGCACCTATGAAGGCCAGACGGAAGACGTCGCGACCGCCGCGGTCGGCAATTTCCTCATCACCCGCGCCGACGTCTCCGACGACACCGCCTATCAGATAACCAAGCTCTTGTTCGAGCATCTTGACCAGCTGACCGCCGCCCATGCCGCCGCCAAGGCGATCGATCCGGCCAAGGCGCTGGACGGCATGCCGGTGGCGCTGCATCCCGGCGCGGAGAAATATTACAGGGAGAAGGGTCTGCTCAAGTAGGCCTCACCATCGAGGAAGGGCTATCGCATAGCGCAGCGCCAGCCCCTCATCCGGCCGCTTCGCGGCCACCTTCTCCCCGCCGGGAGAAGAGACCGGCGCCAACGCCGACCGCCTCCTCTCCCCTCGGGGAGAGGTCAGCCGAGCGAAGCGGAGGTTGGGTGAGGGGGAGCGCCATACGCGGTTTGCCTCCCACCAACGGAGACGGTATTGCCCGCCAGGAACCCGCCAATGACCGAGACCCCGACCGTTCTTTCTCCCGTCGCCGAAGAACAGGTCGAAGGGCTGCCGCCCGGCTTCGGCGGAGGCCTCGCCGGCAAGGCGGCCTTCCTCATCGCGGTCGCTTTCTCCGTTTTCCAGATCTACATCGCCGCCTATGGCAGCCTGCCCAGCCAGGTGGTGCGGGCCATGCATGTCGGCTTCCTGCTGCTGCTCGGTTTCGCCCTGATCGCCAACTTGCGCGCCACCGGCCTGGCCGCGAAAACCGCATTCTGGACGCTCGGCGTGCTGGGCTTCGCGACCGGCCTCTACAACTGGGTCTTCTATGCCGATCTCATCCGCCGCTCCGGCTTCCTCACCACGCCGGACCTGATCGTCGGCTCGGCTCTGGTGGTGCTGGTCTTCGAGGCGGCGCGGCGGCTGATGGGCCTGCCGCTCGCGATCACCGCCTTCATCTTCCTCGCCTATTTGCTTCGTCGGCAATCATTTGCCGCCGCCCTTCATCCATCGCGGCTATGATTTCGCGCAGCTGGTGGACACGTTCGCCTACGGCACTGAAGGCATATACGGCACGCCCGTCTATGTCTCGGCCGCCTATATCTTCATCTTCGTCGTCTTTGCCGCCTTCCTCGAACGTGCAGGCATGATCGCGCTGTTCAACGATTTCGCGCTCGGCCTCGTCGGGTCATGGCGCGGCGGCCCGGCCCAGGTCTGCGTGCTGTCCTCCGCGCTGATGGGCACCATCTCCGGTTCGGGCGTCGCCAACGTCGTCGCCAGCGGACAATTCACCATTCCGCTGATGAAGCGCTTCGGCTTCCGCTCCGCCTTTGCCGGCGCGGTCGAGGCGACCTCCTCGATGGGCGGCCAGATCATGCCGCCGGTGATGGGCGCCGTCGCCTTCATCATGGCCGAGACGCTGAACATCCCTTACGCCGAGGTCGTCAAGGCGGCGATCATCCCGGCGCTGCTCTATTTCGGCGCCTGCTTCTGGCAGGTGCATCTGGAGGCCGGCAAAGCCGGCCTGCGCGGCATGGCCAAGGCCGAGCTTCCCAATCCGTGGGAAGCCGTGCGAAAGCACTGGCCGCTCGTGCTGCCGCTCGCCGTGCTGGTCTACCTGCTGTTTGCCGGCTACACGCCGATCTTCGCCGGCACGATGGGCCTCGCGCTGACCATCGTGCTCATCCTCGGCACGCCGCTGGCGGCGTTGATCGGACCGCTCGCCTTTCGCTTCGTCTTCTGGCTGGCGCTCGGGCTTGCCGCCGCGTCCTTCTTGCGCTTCGGCGTCAACGTGCTGGGTCTCGTCATCGCGGCGCTCGTCGTCGCCTGCCTTGCCTTCAAGGGCGGGCGCGAGACGCTGCGCATCTGCGTCGACTCGCTTGCCGAAGGGGCAAAGAACGCGCTCCCCGTCGGCATCGCCTGCGCCATCGTCGGCATCGTCATCGGCACACTGACGCTCACCGGCATCGCTTCCACCTTCATCGGCTGGATCATCTCCATCGGCGAGAACAATCTGTTCCTGTCGCTGGTGCTGACCATGCTCACCTGCCTGGTTCTCGGCATGGGCATTCCGACGATCCCGAACTACATCATCACCTCCTCGCTTGCCGGCCCGGCGCTGCTGTCGCTCGGCGTGCCGCTGGTGGTGAGCCACATGTTCGTCTTCTATTTCGGCATCATGGCGGATCTCACCCCGCCGGTGGCGCTTGCCGCCTTCGCCGCCGCGCCCATGGCGAAGGAAAGCGGATTCAAAATCGGCATCCAGGCGACCAAGCTCGCCATTGCCGGGTTCGTCGTGCCGTTCATGGCCGTCTACACGCCGGCGCTGATGCTGCAGGACGCCGGCCCGATCGCCGCCTCGTTCGGCTATCCCGTCGAGGTCGCCTATATCGTCGTCAAGGCCTGCACGGGCATTGTGCTCTGGGGCGCCGCAGCCGTTGGCTTCCTCGCCCGCCGCATGGCCTTGTGGGAGCGCCTGATCGCTTTCTGCGCCGGCCTGCTCCTGGTGGCCGCATTGCCGCTCACCGACGAGACCGGCTGGGTGCTGGGGCTGGCGTGGATCGCCTGGCACTGCTGGCGTGCCCGCCGGATGCCCACGGCCGGCGCCGCATGAGCCTGTGCATCCTCGCCGCCGGCAAGACGGTGACGCTCGCCGTCGCCGCCTTCACGCTCTCCTGGACGCATTCGGTGGAACGGATACGCTGGCAGGAGGATTGGAAAGTGTCGCCGGCCGGACTGCAGTTGGTGCAGGCGCGGGTCAAGGGCTCCGGCGCCGGCATGGAGCCGCCCGAGGGCGCGGTGCTGCGGGACGGCTGGTGGATCTATGTGCCGCGGATCGGACCCCAGCCGCGTCTCGTGCTCGCGGCGTCCGGCGCCACCGGGAAAGGCTGGACGCTGTGCACGGCCTCGGGCTGCCGGGAACTGGGCGAGACGGCCGGCGAACCCACCGTGCTCGAACCATGCGCCGGCTCGAGCCAGCCGCGGTAGCGCACGATCAGCCCGGCCACCCCGCCGTCAGCCGATCAGCCGCTCCCGCAACTCGGCCGAAGGTATCTCGCAACTGCCCTTCCGGCCGAACAGCGCGTAGCGGTTCCTGGCGACGCGGTCGTAGAGCCAGTCGCGCAGAGGCCGCGGCAGGATGAGCAGCGCCTTCGCCGCGCGCCACGGCCAGCCGAGCGCGGCCATGACCGCGACGAAGCTGTCGAGCTTGGTGAAGGCCGCGCCGTCGATGATGGCGAGGTTGCTGTCGTAATCGTCGGTCGGCAGGCCATGCCTGCGAAACAGCGCCTCGCCGAGCGGGGACTGCGCCGTGGCGAAGCGGAAGCGCTTTTCCCGGTCGAGCCTGAGGATGAGCTGGACGAAGCCCGAGCAGAACACGCAGACGCCGTCGAAGACGATCAGCGGTTGGCGCTCGTCATAGGCCTGGCGCGGCAAGGTGGGACGTTCGGGCAGGTCGGTCATGGCGGCCCCGGCTGCTTGTGCCTTTAGACACTAAGCCAGCCGGCGGCGGCGTCAAAGTCGGGGCGTTGTCCCACGCCAGTCGGCGGCGAGCACGAGGCGCTCGGCGCGATAAGTGGTGGCGCGCTGGTCGGCGGCCGGCCGGCAGATGCGGCTGTGGTGGGCGCGCAGGCGGGTCATGTCAGTTCGCGCTGACGCCCAGCGAGTTGCCGCGGCGCGCGCAGGCCGGACCCGGGCCGCGCATGTAGTAGCGCTCCGGCCGGTAGGTCGGCGCGACGAATTCGCGAATGGCGGCGGCGTAGCCGGCGATATGATTCCAGAAGTTCATTTTACCTGTCCCTGTCCCGCTTTCGGATGTCCCGTCCGAATTGTTCGAGAGCATAGCGTCGAGGCGTGAATAGTCGGTGAACGCGATGTTAATTTCTGGTCCGAAAGTCGTTGCATCATGGCCGGATTGCGGCTGATTCGCGGTGTTTCGGTGCCTTTCGTCGCCTTTCCGCTCCATGTGACTTTTGCATCACATATGTTTCGTTCCGATGTCGCTTGGCGGCGCTTCTGTTTCATCTTTGCCCGACGACCGGAAATTTCCCTTCGCACGCCCGGGCGGCCAGGAACCTGTCACGAAAGGCGACGTTGACCCTGCAAGGTCGGGTGAACCCCGCCGTGTTGACGGCTGCCCGCCGCGCAACTTCCACACAAAGCGAAACAGGAAAGGTAAACCGCCATGGGCTTCTTTTCGAAAGATATCAAGACGCTGGACGATCTCTTCATCCACACGCTGCGCGACATCTACTATGCCGAGAAGCAGATCGAGAAATCGCTGCCGAAGATGATCGACAAGGCGACCGATCCGCAACTGAAAGCCGGCTTCGAGAAGCATCTCACCCAGACCAAGGGTCATATCGAACGGGTCGAGCAGGTGTTCGAACTGCACGGCGTGAAGGCCAAGACCGTCAACTGCCCGGCCATCGACGGCATCCTCGAAGAGGCCGATGAAGTCAGCGGCGACGTCGAGGACAAGGAGGTCCTCGATGCCGCGCTGATCGCCTCCGCGCAGGCCGTCGAGCATTATGAGATAACGCGCTACGGCACGCTGATCGCCTGGGCCAAGCAGCTCGGCCGCAGCGACTGCGCCAACGTGCTGGCCAAGAACCTTAAGGAAGAAGAGGCGACCGACCGCAAGCTCACCGAGATCGCCGAAAGCAAGGTCAACCTGCAGGCGGCCGAGTAGCAGGGCTCGTGTAAGGCCGGTGCGCCGTGCGTCGGCCTTCATGTCCGGGAACCGAAGCGGCGTTCCGGCCGTTTCGGTTTGTCCCGATGCCTCAAGGAGTTCGTCATGGCGCCGCGCCCCGCCTGGAGCGGTTATCTCAAGCTTTCACTGGTCACCTGCGCCATCGAACTGAGCAACGTCGTAACCCACGCCGAAAAGGTGTCCTTCCACATCCTCAACCGCAAGACCGGCAACCGGGTCCGGCGTGTCTATGTCGACCAGAAAAGCGGCAAGCCGCTGGAAGAGGATGAGGAGGTCAGGGGCTTCGAAATCGGCAAGGACGAATTCATCCGCATCGAGGACGAGGACATCGAGGCGGTCCAGATCGAGTCCTCGCACACGCTCGACCTCGACGGTTTCGTCGACAAATCCTCGATCGACCAGGTCTATCTCGACACGCCCTACTATGTTTCGCCGGCTGACAAGGTGTCGGAGGAGGCTTTCGCCGTCATTCGCGATGCCCTTGCCGAGAAGAAGATGGCCGGCCTCGCCCGCATCGTGCTTTATCAGCGCGAGCGCCCGGCGGTGATCGAGCCGTTCGGCAAAGGCATGCTGCTGACGACGCTGCGCTATGGCGATACGGTGCGCGATGCGTCCGGAGTCTTCGCCGATATCCAGTCCGTAAAGCTGGACGGCGAGATGGTCGAGCTGGCCGAGCATATCATCGACAGGAAGAAGGCGAAGTTCGATCCGGCCAAGTTCAGGGACAGGTACGAGGAATCGCTGCTTGAGCTGGTCCGCTCCAAGAAGGCTGGCGGAAAGGCGCCAAAGGCCAAGGCATCGCCGAAACCATCCAATGTGGTCAATCTGTTCGACGCGCTGAAGAAGAGCCTCAACGCGGATGACGACAAAGCCGGCAAAGCCTCGTCCAAGGCGCCGGCCAAACGGGCGAAGGCCAAGGCCGCGCCGAAGCGCAAGTCCGCGTAGGAGCCCGCAATGGCCAGCCTCGAACAGTATCACGCCAAACGCGATTTCAAGAAAACCGCGGAGCCGGCCGGCAAGGTGAAGCGCGGCAAGCAGGGCGGCGGCATCTTCGTCGTCCAGAAGCATGCAGCGACGCGGCTTCACTACGATTTCCGCCTTGAGCATGACGGCGTCCTATGGAGCTGGGCGGTGACGCGGGGCCCGAGCCTCGATCCGCATGAAAAGCGGCTGGCTGTGCATGTCGAGGATCATCCGATCGACTATGCCTCCTTCGAGGGCACCATTCCGAAAGGCCAATATGGCGGCGGTTCGGTCCTGGTCTGGGACGAAGGCAGATGGACGCCGGATAGCGATCCGGCCAAGGGCATGAAGAAGGGCCATATCGACTTCGAACTCGAAGGCCACAAGCTCAACGGCCGCTGGCATCTGGTCAGGCTGAAGCCCCGCCCCGGCGAGAAGCGCGACAACTGGCTGTTGATCAAGTCCAGCGATGCCGCCGCCCGGCCGGGCGGGGATATTCTCAAGGAGGAGCCGAAATCGGTGAAGTCCGGACTGACCATCGAGGAGATCGGCGAGGGCAAGACCGCCAAGGGCGAGAAGCCGAAGGTCTGGCAGTCGAACAGGCCGGCCAAAACCAAGGCCGGGCAGGCCAGGCGCCTCGAATTCATCGAACCGCAATTGGCGACGCTGGAGAAGAACGCGCCGTCCGGCGACGACTGGCTGCACGAAGTGAAGTTCGACGGCTACCGCATGCAGGCGCAGATCGAAGGCAGCGAGGTCAGGCTGCTCACCCGCGCCGGCCTTGACTGGACGGAGAAGTTCGAGGGGCCGGTCACCGCGGCGCTGGCCAAATTGAAATGCCGCGACGCCATCATCGATGGCGAGGTCGTGGTGCTGGCCGACAGCGGCGTGTCGTCCTTCCCGATGCTGCAGGCGGACCTGTCGGCCCGCCGCGCCGACCGCTTCATCTATTATGTCTTCGATCTGATGCGCCTCGACAGCGAGGATTTGCGCCGCGAGCCGCTGGTCGAGCGCAAACAGGCGCTGGCTGAACTGTTGGGCAAGCAACCTGAGGATTCGGCGCTGCGCTTCAGCGATCATTTCCACGAGCCCGGCAAGGTGATGCTGCAGCATGTCTGCCGCATGGGCCTTGAAGGCGTGGTGTCGAAGCGCGCCGACGCGCCGTATCGCAGCGGGCGGGGACTGACCTGGATCAAGTCGAAATGCACGCTCAGGCAGGAATTCGTCATCGGCGGCTATCTGCCCTCGGACAAGACGGGGCGGGGCGTGCGCTCGCTGCTCGTCGGCTTCAACGAAGGCGGCAAGCTGCACTATGCCGGCCGCGTCGGCACCGGCTTTTCCGGCAAGGTGATGACGGATTTGAAAAAGAAGCTCGACAGCCTCGAGACGGACACATCGCCCTTCTCGGCCGCCGTGCCCAAGGGCAAGGGTCTCACCTTCGTCAAGCCCGAACTTGTCGGCGAGGTGGAGTTCCGCAGCTGGACATCCGACCGTATAATCCGCCACGCCTCGTTCCAGGGACTGCGCGAGGACAAGCCGGCGGAGGAAGTTGTGCAGGAACAGCCGAAGCAAGCCGGCAAGGCCGAGAGCGAAGTGAAAGCGGCAAGCGGTAAGACCGCGCCAAAATCGGCCGGAACGGCCAAGACCTCGATAAAACTCTCGCATCCCGACAAGCTGCTATGGCCCGACGAGAAGGTTTCGAAACGGGACCTGCTCGATCACTATGCGCTGGTCTGGCCGCGCATGGAGGAATTCGTCGTCAACCGGCCGTTAAGCCTGGTGCGGGCGCCGGACGGCATTCACGGCCAGCGTTTCTTCCAGAAACACGCATCGCCAGGCATGAGCGACAAGATCGCCAGGATGAAGGATCCGACCGATGGCGAGGAGATCCTCTACATCAAGGATTTCGACGGGCTTGCGGCACTGGTCCAGTACGGGGTGGTCGAGGTCCACATCTGGGGCTCGACGATCGATGAGCTGGAAAAGCCGGACCAGATCATCTTCGACCTCGATCCGGACGAAGGCATCGACGTCAGCCGCGTGCGCGAGGCCGCGCTCGACATCCACAAGCAGCTCGACGAATTGTCGCTGCCCAACCTGGTCAAGACCTCCGGCGGCAAAGGCTATCACGTGCTGGTGCCGCTGAAGCCTTCGGCGGAGTGGGACGAGGTCAAGGATTTCGCCCATGATTTTGCCCGCGCCCTGGAGCAGGCGGCGCCCGACCGCTACACCGCGACATTGTCGAAGAAGGCGCGCACCGGAAAGATCTTCGTCGACTATTTGCGCAATGGCCGCGGCGCGACCACCGTCGCGCCCTATTCCTCGCGCGCCAAGAAGGGCGCCACGATATCGATGCCGGTGACCTGGCCGGAGATCGAGAAGGGCCTCGCGCCGAACGCCTTCCCGCTTGGCGATAAGACGACGCTGGCACAGTTGAAGAAGGCCGATCCGTGGAAGGAGTTCTTCAAACTGGGGAAGGCATTGAAGCGGAGTTAGCTAGCGCAACGAGCGTCGCGATCCTTCGCGCCCCCTCCTGCCCTGCCGGACATGTCCTCGCTTTGTCTACGCTGTGCGCCGTATCTTTGTGACGGGCGTGACTGATCAGGCCTTAGCTTGATTGCCACGTGGCTCCCCAATCCATCGCTGCTTCGCAGCGCCACCTTCCCCCCTCCGGAGGGAAAGGAAGCGAGCACTGGACGAGCGTTGACGGCAAAAAACTTGGCGCCTTTCCTCTACCCCGTTCAATCGGGGGAGGTGGCTCGGCGAAGCCGATACGGAGTGGGGGTCGACCAGTGCTACATTGGACAATGCATGCACCAAGCTGCCGTGCTGTCCCGCCAGCACAAAGAGATTGGCCGCCTAGGAGAGAAACACCCTCTCGAACGCCTGCCTTCCCTTCGGCGAGAACACCACGGCGCGGCTGTCCTTTTCGCGTCGCGCCCAGTTTTCGGCGATGATCTTGTCGAGGATGGCGGCGCCAAGCATGCCGGCGAGATGCGATCGCCGCACGCTCCAGTCGAGGCAGGCGCGGCACACCGGCCGCCGCGCCTTGGCTTGGGTATCGATGCCGAGCGCGGAAAAATGCGAGGCGCCGGCTGACGTGAGCCTGATCTCATTGCCCTCGCGCAGCAAAAGCTTCCTGTCGAACAGCCGGTCGAGCATCGCCACCGCCTGCTCGCCGGCGAGGTGGTCGTAGCAGACCCGCGCAACGCGCATGGCCGCATCGCGCGGACCGGGGCGCACCCGTTTCGGACCGACCGCCTCGGCGACGCCGATGATCGCTTCGATCATGCCGGCCACCTGCGCGCTGGCAAGCCCGTAATAGCGATGGCGGCCTTGGCTCGCCAAGGTCAGCAGCCCGCCATCCATCAGCTTCGACAGATGCGAGGAAGCGGTGGGCAGCGACACGCCGGCTTCCAGCGCCAGTTCCGAGGCCGTCAGCGCCGTGCCGCCCATCAGCGCGTTCAGCATATTGGCGCGGGCAGGGTCGCCGACCAGGCTGGCGATGCGGGCGATATCGGGTCCTTCACGCATGGTTCGATACTCATCGAAGCATTCTCGTCAGGAAAGCATTATTCTGGCGCCATCACAAGCAGTCCGGGCAAACACTCCTGACAGGAGGATGCCTAGCACAGAAGCGCAAGCGATGTTTCGATCACGGTCGAAGCATCGATGGCGGAACCCAACCGGCCAGGAGACCGACATGACCATAACCTGCTTCATCCGTTACGAGATCGACCCGTTCGGCAAGGCGGCCTTCGAGCAATATGCGCGCGCTTGGGGCCAAGCCATTCCGCGCTGCGGCGCCGAACTGATCGGCTACTACGCGCCGCATGAAGGCTCGGCCACCACGGCCTACGCCGCCTACAACATCGAGAGCCTCGCGGCCTATGAAGCCTATCGCGCCCGGCTTGCCGCCGACCCGGTCGGCAAGGCAAACTATGAGTTCGCGCGGCGCGAGAAATTCATCCTCAAGGAAGACCGCGTCTTCCTGAAGCTGGTGTCCGGCCCGCATGGTCCAAGGCAGCTTTTTCGCACCGACGTGACCGTCAAGGAAGGAATAGAGGCATGATCGCTGTCATCTTCGAGGTTGAGCCGGCGGAAGGGAAGCGCGATGCCTATCTCGGCATCGCCGCCGAACTCAAGCCGCTGCTCGAGAACATCGACGGCTTCATCTCGGTCGAGCGCTTCCAGAGCCTGACCGATCCGAAGCGCGTGCTGTCGCTGTCCTTCTGGCGCGACGAGGAAGCGGTGAAGGCCTGGCGCAACACCGGGGAGCACCGCCAGGCGCAGCAGGCCGGCCGCGGCGGCATCTTTGCCGGCTATCGTCTGCGCATCGCCCATGTGGTGCGCGACTACGGGCTGACGGAAAGGGCGGAAGCGCCGGCGGATAGTAGGGCGGTGAATGGGTGAAGCGCGGCTCTCCCTTCTCCCACAAGGGGAGAAGGAGAAGAGCTACGCATTCCCGATCAGCACGCCCGCGCCGAAGACCAGCGCGCCGCCCAGTACCACCTGGAAGGCGGCGCGCCAGAAGGGCGTCTGCATGTAGCGGTTCTGGATGAAGGCGATCGCCCAGAGCTCGAAGAACACCACGATCGCCGCGACGATCGTCGCCGTCCAGAAGTAGGGAATGAGATAGGGCAGCGCGTGGCCGAGCCCGCCCAGCGTCGTCATGATGCCGACGGTCAGCCCGCGCTTCACCGGCGAGCCGCGGCCGGACAGCTTGCCGTCGTCGGAGGCGACTTCGGTGAAGCCCATCGAGATGCCGGCGCCGATCGAGGCGGCGAGGCCGACGAGGAAAGTCTGGAATGTCGCATGGGTGGCGAAGGCGGCGGCGAAGATCGGCGCCAGCGTCGACACCGACCCGTCCATCAGCCCGGCCAGCCCGGGCTGCACATAAGTGAGGATGAACTGGCGCTGCTCGGCCGTCGCCTCCTCCACCTTGACCGTGCCCGGCACATGCTCCTGCTCCAGTTCATGCGCCGAGCTCTCATGGCCTTGCTCGGCCACGGCGAGATCGTCGAGCAGCTTTCGCGTCGAGGCGTCGGTAGTGCGCTTGGCCGCCTCGACATAGAAGCGATAGGCCTGCCGCTCCATTTCCTCGGCCTGCCGCCGCACGTGCTCGATGCCGAGCGGCTTCACCAGCCAGTCGGGCTTGCGCTCGAAATAGCCTTTGACGTGCTCCCGCCGAATCAGCGGGATGCGCTCGCCGAAGCGCTTGCGGTAAAGCTCGATGAGCGAATCGCGGTGGCCGTCCTCCTCCTCGGCCATCGCCTCGAACACTTTTGCCGATCGCGGAAAGTCTTCCGCCAGGCCATCGGCATAGGCGCGGTAGATGCGCCCGTCATCCTCCTCGGACGAGATCGCCAGCGCCAGGATCTCCTGCTCCGACAGCGAATCGAAGGAACGGCGGCCGAAGCCGAAAACACGGGAAAGCATGATGGGATCACTCTAGTTTAGAATCGTTCTAAACTAGGATCTTGGCTGCCGGGCGTCAATCGCCAGTGCCGTCGATGCGCTCGCGAATGGTTGATCCAGCGCGTCCGGGCCGCCCTTCATTATTGCCGAATGTTTGCCTATATGGGCAGCATCAGCCGAAATTGAAGGAGACCAACCGAATGACGGACAAGAAGCCTCCGCACGCATTCGATGCCAAGCCCGTTCTTGATCTCATCGCCAGCATCGAGGCCGACCTGCAGCGCCTCAAGGGTCTGGTCGAGCAGCAGATCGAAAAGTTCGATCCCGCCAATCCGCACAACAAGACGCCCGACGGCAAGCTCACCGAGGAAGGCGTCGAGTGCTGCTACCGCATGTTCGATGAGGGCAAGTCGCGCTACACCGTCGCCCAGCAGATGAAGATTTCCTTCGCCGCCGCCACGCACCGCTTCAACAATTGGCGCAAGCTCGGCGGCAGCAAAAGGACGAAGACGCTCTTGGGGTGAAGGGGTGGTCCTTCACTTGGTGAGGGTGTCGAGCGAGCGCAGGTGAGCCCCGCAAGGCGGCCAAAAGCGACGGCGGGCGTTTGCTAAATCCCGAGGTCTGAGGACAGCCCCGCCCGGCATGTGGCCCTACTGCTCCTCGATCGTCGTCATGCCTTCGAATTCCGGCAGCCAATGCAGCGCCGAGCGGTGCCAGACCTGTCTTCTCGGAACGAGATCCTCGCGCTGGCGCGCTGTGCCGACCCTGATGCCATAGATTTTCGGTCCATCGCCAACCGAGGTGGCATAGAGATGCGATCCGCATTCGCCGCAAAAGGCCTGCGCGCGCTTGGCGCCGCTGGATCCGGTCTTGATATAGACCTTCGGCGTGCCCTTGGTAATCCGGTAGTGCTCTTCTGACGCCCCCACGGTCACGCGAAAGGCCGTTCCCGTCAGTTGCTGGCAATCCGTGCAATGGCAGATCGAGGTCTTCTCGGGATCGACCTCCGCCTCATAGGTGATCGCGCCGCAATGGCATCCGCCGTCGATCTTCATTGGCCGTTCTCCTCACGAACCTCGCTTCGTTCAACCTAACTCTCGTCCGAAGCCTCGGCCATGGCCTTGCGCCGCTGCTCCCATGTGCCAGTGGCCTGCGGCTTGACGAACAGCCTCGAGATTTGCGGCATTTCCTTCTTGAGCCTTGCTTCCAGGCGCTCGACGCAGGCTTCGATCTCGGGCGCGGTGAGATGATCCTCGAATTCGATGCTCAAGCCCGCGACGATCTCCTCGGGACCGATATGGACGCTCAATATGCCGTTCGCCCGCTGCACCGCCGGATCATCCTGAGCGATCGCCAGGACCTGGCGCTGCACGTCCGGGGAGGCGGGCTCGCCCATGAGCAGCCCCTTGCTCTCGCGCGCCAGGAACACCGCGGTCGCCCCGAGGATGATTGAAATGCCGATCGAGCCGACGCCGTCGAGCTCAGGGATTTCGAGAAGTTCGGCGGATAGGATGCCGGCGAAGGCGACGACGAGCCCAAGCAGCGCGGCGCTGTCCTCGAACAGCACCGTATAGACGCTGGGGTCCTTGCTGCGGCGCACCGCCTGGAACCAGCCCTGCTTGCCCTTCTGCTGCCGAAACTCCTTCAGCGCGACCAGCCATGAGCTGCCCTCGAAGAGGAAGGAGAGGCCAAGCACGATGTAGTTGACCTTGACGTTGACGACCGGTTCGGGCGCCATGATGTGAATGACGCCCTCGTAGAAGGAAACGCCGGCGCCGAGCGCGAACACCAGAAGTGCCACGATGAAGCTCCAGAAATAGAGCTCCCGCCCATGGCCGAGCGGATGCGTGCGGTCGGGCGGCCGCGCGGCGCGATGCATGCCGTAGAGGAGCAGCGTGCCATTGCCGGTGTCGACCAGCGAATGCACACCTTCCGACAGCATGGCGGACGAACCGGTGAAGGCTGCCGCCGCGAATTTGGTGAGCGCGATCGCCAGGTTGCCGGCGAGCGCGGCGTAGATCACCCGTCTCGATCCGCTATGTCCTGCCATCCGATCTCCCGACGCGCCCCAGCCCCAGGGGACACTGAAACTCCACAGACAATGCGCCAGGCAATCGGAAGTTCAAGCAATAGCTATGCGCTTGAGCCGGCTAGCGTAGGGAAACCGGTTGACAGCCGGCCGGCCGGCTTCGCAAAGCGGCACAGCCTCTTGCAGTCCGGCATTTCTCTTGTTTCACTTGGATTGCCCACAAACCGGAGGAGCGAATCATGGCAAAAGGTGCGATGAAGGCGGGCAAGGAACCCCGCAAGCCGAAGAAGGATGCCAAGAAGCCCGCCGCGGCCCCGGCTCCGAAGGCGCCGCCGGTCAAGGCGATGCGCATCAAGGAAAAGTAAGCGGCCGGATTCGGTCGGCCCCGCTCGATCCTCGCTTGAACCGGCAGCATGGCCGTGCTGCCGGCGTTTTGTTGATCGGGAAACAGGGGCACCCTATATCCAAGCGGCGAGGACGACCTCGCTTCCCCGAAGAACCGGCCGGGACGACCCGCCACACCCAGCATCTCAACCGATGCTGGAATGACGGAGCGCTTAGATGTCCTGGATCTTTCTTTTCTTCGCCGGCCTGTTCGAGATCGGCTGGGCGATCGGCCTCAAATACACCGACGGCTTCTCCAAGCCGCTGCCGACCCTTCCCACCATCGCCTCGATGATCGTCAGCCTCGGCCTGCTCGGCCTGGCGCTGAAGACGCTGCCCGTCGGCACCGCCTATGCGGTGTGGACCGGCATCGGCACCGTCGGCACGGCGCTGCTCGGCATCTGGCTGCTCGGCGAACCGGCGACCGCGGTGCGGCTCGCCTGCATCGGCCTGATCGTTTGCGGCATCGTCGGCCTCAAACTGGTGGCCTGAACAATTCCAGGCACAAACACGTTCAGGGCCGCTTTCGGCGACCCTGACCTTATTGTTCCGACGAACCCGAACTTAGAGCGGTTCAACGTTCACACGCCGAACCGCTCTAAGTCTTGGTTTTGCGCAATTCCGAACGGAAAACCGCTACGCACTTTTCCTGGAATTGCTTTAGCGGGCGGAGAAGCCCGGAGGCGTCCTGCCGACGCGCGCCTTGCGGGCGGCGTAGCGTGCGTCACGCTTGGCCTTGCGCGCCGCTTCCTCGGCGAGCTCGATCGCGATGCGCTCGGCTTCCTCGGCCTCGCGGCGCCTGGCCTCTTCGGCCGCCGCGGCTTCAGCCGCAAGACGCGCCGCTTCGGCAATCGCCTCGCGCTCGGCCTTCTCGGCCGCTTCACGCGCCAGCTTTTCCTGCTTCAGTCTTGCCTTTTCAGCCTCGCGGATGGCGCGGGCCTCGAGGATTGCCTTGCGTTCGGCCTGGCGGGCGAGCACGGCCGGATCATCCGCCGCCGGTCTTGCCTTGAAGCGCTCGAGCAGCGCCTTCTTTGCCTCGTTCGCGGCGTTGCGCCGCTCGAAAATGTCTTTTTCCCTGTAGATAGCCAAGTGCACTTCCCTGCAGTCTATTTGCGAGGCTTACATACGCGCGAAAGCTGCGAGTTCAAGCGCCAAAACGGTATGCCAGCCATGAAAAATCCGGGCTTGTTGCCGCAGAGATACGGCATGGCGATGGGGCGATGCACTGTTCACAGATCGCGCGTCTGGCGGGTGGCAGGGCGGATCGTTACCTCTAGCGCCGACAAGCAACATCCACACGAACGCCCTTTAGGACGCAACCAGATGGAACTCGGTCTTTATACTTTCGCCGATGTCAGCCCGGAGCCCGGTCCCGGCGCCATCGGCCCGCATGAGCGGCTGCGCAATCTCATCGAGGAAATCGAGCTGGCCGACCAGGTCGGGCTCGACGTGTTCGGCCTCGGCGAGCATCACCGCCCCGACTACGCGGCCTCGGCACCTGTGGTGGCGCTGGCCGCGGCGGCAGAGCGCACGAAGCGCATCAAGCTCACCAGCGCGGTCACCGTGCTCTCCTCCGACGATCCGGTGCGCGTCTTCCAGCAATTCGCGACACTCGATCTTCTGTCCGGCGGCCGCGCCGAGATCATGGCCGGGCGCGGCTCCTTCATCGAATCCTTCCCGCTGTTCGGCTATAACCTCGAGGACTATGACGAGCTCTTCGCCGAAAAGCTCGACCTGCTTTTGGCCATCCGCGACCAGGTGAAGGTGACGTGGCAGGGTAAGCTGCGCGCGCCGATCAACGGCCGCGGCGTCTATCCGCGTCCGTTGCAGGAAAAGCTGCCGATCTGGATCGCCATCGGCGGCACGCCGCAATCGGCCGCTCGCGCCGGCGTGCTAGGCCTGCCGCTGGCGCTTGCCATCATCGGCGGCGAGCCGGCCCGTTTCGCGCCGCTGTTCCAGATCTATCGCGAGGCGGCAAAGCGCGCCGGCATCGATCCGGCCTCGCTTGCCACCAGCATCAACGTGCACGGCTTCATCGCCGAGACGATCGAGCAGGCGGCCGACGATTTCCACGGCCCGCAGGCCGAAGTGATGAACCGCATCGGCCGCGAGCGCGGCTGGGGTCCGACCTCGCGCGCCCATTTCGACCAGGCGCGCGGGCCGAACGGCGCGCTGTTCGTCGGCAATCCTGAAGCGGTGGCGGAAAAGATCGTCGCCCAGCACAAGATCTTCGGCAATGACCGCTTCCTGCTGCAGATGGCGATCGGCACCATGCCGCACGCCAAGATCATGAAGGCGATCGAGCTCTACGGCACCAGGGTGGCGCCGATCGTGCGCAAGGAGACCGCTAAGGGGGCATCCGCCGCGCCGGCGCCGGCCGCCTGAGCAGCTGCACACCAAGGGCGTCTGTGACCACCGGCTAACGGAACCTTGGCGCGGCAAGCACGTTTCCCCGTCGATTGCACCGGTCGCGGTGCCTGAGGGGAACCGATGAAAGCCGAACCGATCGCTTCCGGCGCGAGGGTTGCCGAAAGCGCTGACACGCGCGCCGAGGCGCGGGCGGACATGCGCCTGATGCGGTCGCTGGTGATCGGGATCTTCATTCTGATGACCACCGCGGCGCTCTATTTCGCCCGTGCCTTCTTCATGCCGGTGGTGCTGGCCTTCCTGCTGGCGCTGACGCTGACGCCGATCGTGCGTTTCCTGCGCAAGCGCGGTATCTCGGAGGTTATTTCGGCGACGCTGCTGGTGCTGCTGTCGATCTTCATCTTCGCCGCCGCGGGCTATCTGCTCAGCGGTCCGGTCATCGACCTCATCAACAACTCCTATTCGATCGGCCAACAGCTGACGGAACGGCTGGCGCCGTTCCGGCGACCCCTCGAACGGATGATGGATCTCGCGCATCAATTGGAGGGGCTGACCGAGACGTCGCAGGAGCCGGGCGTGCAGCGGGTGGCGGTGGCGCCGTCCGGGATCCTGTCCTCGGCGGCGAGCAACATCCTGGAAGCCGGCACCTCCATCACCATCGTCTTCGTGCTGTCGCTGTTCCTGCTCGCCTCCGGCACGCTGTTCTATGAGAAAATCGTCCAGTCCTTCACCAGCATGAGCCAGAAGAAGCGGGCGCTGCGCATCGTCTATGACGTCGAGCGCGAGATTTCGCACTATCTGCTCACGGTCTCCGTCATCAATGTCAGTCTCGGCACGGTGATCGGGCTGGGCCTGTGGGCGCTCGGCATGCCCAATCCACTGGTCTGGGGGGCGATGGCGGCATTGCTCAATTTCCTACCCTATGTCGGCGCGCTGATGACCGTCCTGATCGTCGCGATCATCGCGCTGATCAGCTTCGACACGATCGCCTATGCGCTGCTGGCGCCGGCCTTCGTGGTGTTGTGCGACATCGTCGAAGGCCAGTTCGTGACCCCTACGGTGGTCGGGCGGCGCCTCGAGATCAATGCGGTGGCGATCTTCATCGCCATCGCCTTCTGGTCCTGGCTGTGGGGCTTCGTCGGCGCGCTGATGGCGGTGCCGCTGCTGGTCGTCATCAAGGTTTTTTGCGACCATTTCGAAAGCCTGGCCCCGGTCGGCAATTTCCTGGCGGCGCAGCACACGACCGTCGTTGACGACGAGTCGGCCGAGAACAACCACAATCACGCGGCCTGAGGCTGGCCCAATCTCAAACCTCTGCCATCGTTTGCGGCACCGGTGACCAGTGCCTATATCGGACCGATCAAGCCGGACCTGTCTCCCGAATGAGCGACTTCGATCTCGATGGCTATTTTGCCCGCATCGGTTATGACGGACCGGCCGACGCTTCGCTCGCCGCCCTCCAGGCGCTGCACGCCGCGCACCCGCGGGCGATCCCGTTCGAGAACATCGACGCCTTGATGGGCGTTTCGGTCGGCCTCGACGTGGCTTCGCTGCAGGACAAGATTTATCGCCAGGGCCGCGGCGGCTATTGCTTCGAGCACAATCTGATCTTCATGCATGCGCTCGACGCGCTGGGCTTCACCGTCGGCGGACTTGCCGCCCGCGTGCTTTGGGGCCAGCCGGATGACGCCGTCACCGCGCGCAGCCATATGCTGCTTCGCATCGAACTTGGCGGCAGTACTTACATAGCCGATGTCGGCTTCGGCGGCCTGACGCTGACGGCGCCGCTGCTTTTGCAACCCGGGCTGGAGCAGCAGACGCCGCACGAAACCTTCCGCCTTGTCGAGACCGGCGGACAATTCCGCCTGCAGGCCGAGATCGGCGGTGATTGGCGCACGCTCTATCGCTTCGACATGAGCGAGGCCTATGAGGTCGACTACCGGGTCGCCAGCCATTTCCTCTCGACCCATCCAAGCTCGCATTTCCTGTCGACGCTGGTCGCCGCGCTCGCCTTGCCCGACCTGCGCTATGCGCTGCGCAACAACCGGCTGTCGACGCATCATGCCGGCGGCCGCAGCGAGCAGCGCGAGATCGCGACGGCTGCCGAACTCGCCGACGTGCTGGAGGACCAGCTCGCCATCGTCATTCCCGACCGCGCCGCCTTCGAGGCGAGGCTGCGGGAAAAACGCATCGTGGAGACCTGACCCATGACGGACCTTTCGGTTCTCGACCTGTCGCCGATCACGCAAGGCAGCACCGCCTCGCAGTCGCTTGCCAATTCGCTCGACCTCGCCCGCCATGCCGAGCGCCTGGGCTACCGGCGCTATTGGCTCGCCGAACACCACAACATGCCGGGCATTGCCAGCGCGGCAACATCCGTCGTGATCGCGCATGTCGCCGGCGGCACCAAGACGATCCGCGTCGGCGCCGGCGGCATCATGCTGCCCAACCATGCGCCGCTGGTGATCGCCGAGCAGTTCGGCACGCTGGCCGCTCTTTTCCCCGGCCGCATCGACCTCGGCCTCGGCCGCGCGCCGGGCACAGACATGCTGACCGCGCGGGCGCTGCGCCGCAACCTCGAAAACGCCGACAATTTCCCGCAGGACGTGGTCGAGCTGATGGGCTATTTCCAGCCGGCCGAGGAAGGCCAGCGCATCCGCGCCGTTCCGGGCGAGGGCCAGACCGTGCCGGTCTGGATTCTCGGCTCCAGCCTCTATGGCGCGCAGCTCGCCGCGCTTCTCGGCCTGCCCTACGCCTTCGCCTCGCATTTCGCGCCGGCCGAGCTCGACCATGCGCTGGAGGTTTATCGCACGCGCTTCCAGCCGTCGGCCGAGCTCGAAAAGCCCTATGTCATGCTCGGCCTGAATGTCTTTGCAGCACCCACGGATGCCGAGGCGAGGCTGCTGTTCAGCTCGCTGCAGCAGGCCTTCGTCAATCTGCGCAGCGGCCGGCCCGGCCAGTTGCCGCCGCCGGTCGAGAATTACGACCGCGATCTCGATTCCGTCGCGAAGACCATGCTCGCCCAGGCGCTGTCCTGCGCCGTCGTCGGCTCGCCGGAAACGGTGCGCCAGGGCCTCCACGCCTTCATACGCCGCACCGGCGCCGACGAATTGATGGTAACCGCGCAGTGCTTCGACCACGCGGCGCGCGTCCGGTCCTTCGAGATCCTCGCCGACGTGCACAAATCGATGTCGAAGGCGGCCTGACGGCGCCATGGCTTCTGATATGCTCGTCTGCTAAGGGCCCTCCTCGAACGTGAGCGCTGGCTGTGACTCATGACCTCGATAACCGCATGCATTTCGCCATCGACCTGGCGCGGCGCGCCGGCGAGCTGGGGCTCAAATATTTTCGCGACCTCGACAATCTGGCCGTCGAGAGCAAGGGCCATCAGGACCTGGTGTCCGAGGGCGACCGCGAGGTCGAGCTGTTCATCCGCGCGGCGATCGCCGAGGCCTATCCGCAAGACGGCATCGTCGGCGAGGAGCATGCGGCGGTCACCGGAACAACCGGTCATGTCTGGGTGATCGATCCGATCGACGGCACGGCCAATTTCGTGCGCGGCATTCCCGCCTGGTGCGTGGTGATCGCCTGCGCCAGGAATGGCGAGACGATTGTCGGGGTCATCCACGAACCCTCGACCGGCGAGACGTTCTACGGCCGCCTGGGCGGCGGCGCCTTCCTCAACGGCAAGCCGATCAAGGCCAGCGATGCGGCCTCGCTGTCCGAGGGCGCCGTCGGCACCGGCCTTTCCAACCGCGCCTCGACCAAGAATGTCGTCATTCTTATCAGCCTGATCATGGCCGAGGGCGGCGTCTTCTACCGCAATGCCTCGGGCGCGCTGATGCTTGCCTATGCTGCTTCCGGCCGGCTGCTCGGCTATATCGAGGAGCACATGAATCCCTGGGACTGTCTCGCCGGCATGCTGCTGGTCGAGGAGGCCGGCGGCAGGGTGCTCAAGGCCGATCCGAAAACGGTGGTCAGCCAGGGCACGCAAGTGATCGCCGGCGGCAAGCACATCTTCTCCAGGCTGCAACTGCTTGGCGAGAGTTCCTTCTTGCCTACGCGCTGACGCTCTGCGCGACCGGGCCGAGCGGCCGGCAGGAATTGCGGATCATCAGCCGGCCCTTCAGCACGAGCTTTCGCGGCGGCGCGTCGCGGTTGCCGGCCAGCCGGTCGAGCAGGAGGTTTGCCGCCTGCTCGCCGATCGCCTGCACCGGCTGCGCCACCGTGGTCAGCTGCGGCACGAACACGTCCGACCAGGGAAAATCGTCGAAACAGGCGACCGAAATGTCCTCGGGGCAGCTGAGGCCGATATCGCGGATCGCCTTCATGGTGCCGATCACCATCGGATTGTTGGCCGAGAAGATCGCGGTCGGCCGGTCGTGCAGTGACAAGAGCTGCATGGTCGCGTTGTAGCCGTCGATCTCGTGGAAATTGCCGGAGCGTATGAGCTCCTCCGTCACCGGCAGGCCGGCCGCCTGCAGCGCCTCGCGGTAGCCGATCATGCGGTCATGCATGGGGGATATGTCGGATGTGCCGGTGATGTAGCCGATGCGCCGGTGGCCAAGATGGATCAGATAGGTGACTGCGTCGAACACGGCGCGCTGGTTGTCCAGCACCACCGCGTCGGTGTCGACGCCTTCGCAGAGGCGGTCGAGCAGCACCACCGGCACATTTGCGTCCTCGACGATGCCTTTCAGAATGCCGCCGTCGCCGACGCGCGCCACGATCAGCCCGTCGACCATGCGGTCGAGCAAAAGCCGGATCTGCTCGTCCTGCGTGTTCAGGTCCTCGTCCGTGCAGCATAGCATGACGGCATAGCCGGCACGGTCGAAAGCCTGCTGGATGACCGAGACGACATCGGTGAAGAACGGGTTGGTGATGTGCGGCACGGTGAGGCCGATGGTGCGCGTAGTGCCCATCTTCAGGCTGCGGGCGATGGCATTGCGCTTATAGCCGATATCGCGGATCGCCTGCTCGATGCGCTGGGTCAGCTCGGGGCTGACGGTTGCCGTGCCGTTGAGCAATGCCGACACTGTGGCGACCGACACACGCGCCGCCTCGGCTACGTGCAGCATGGTCGGCGCCGTGGATTTCCGCTGTTTTTTCCGTCCTGACGCCGTCATTTTCGAAACGTTTAGCCACCCTTATTTGGCTAAACCTACGTAAACCCGGCATTTTTCGCAAGAATTGAATTGCATCAATCCTCAGCAGCCAGATAGGCGCTTGACACATTCGAAACGTTTAGATTAGCGTCGGTCAATCGAAGACGACGGAGGGAGGCCGTCCTTTGCCATGCAGCGCGCTGGCCCCATCACGACGGAAAACATGGCGGCCGACGGTCCAGCCGTCGTCCTGGGCGCGACCGGCATTTCCAAGCGATTTGGCGGCATCACCGCGCTGTCCGATGTGAAGCTCGACCTCAGGCCCGGCGAGGTGCATGCGCTGATGGGCGAGAACGGCGCCGGCAAGTCGACGCTGATGAAGATCCTCTCGGGCGTCTACACGGATTACGAAGGAGCTGTTGCCCTCGATGGGCAGACGGTTCATTTCACCGGTGTCCGCGACGCCGAGGACGCCGGCATCGCCATCATCCACCAGGAGCTCAACCTCGTCCCCGAGCTCAGCGTCGCCGACAACATCTTCCTCGGCCGCGAAAAGCTGATCGCCGGGCTGGTCGTCGACCGCAAGGCGAGCAGCCGCGCGGCAAAAGCGCTGCTGCAGCGTCTCGGCATCGAGCTCGATCCGGAAGCGCGAGTCGGCACGCTGAGGGTCGGCGAGCAGCAGCTGGTGGAGATCGCCAAGGCGCTGTCGAAATCGGCGCGCATCCTGATCATGGACGAGCCGACCTCGGCGCTGTCGTCGGCCGAGTGCGAGCGGCTGTTCCGCATCATCCGCCAGCTCGCCGCGAGCGGCGTAGCGATCGTCTACATCTCGCACCGCATCGACGAGGTCATGCATCTGGCAAGCCGGGTGACGGTGCTGCGCGACGGGCGCCATGTGTTGACGCAGGACATGGCGGCACTGAACGAAGACGCCATCATCTCGGCCATGGTCGGGCGCGACCTTCTGGCGTCCTCCGATCACGAGCGCGGCAGCGGCGGCAAGGTGGTGCTGTCGGTCAGGGACCTGTCGCTGTCCAAGCCCGACCGGCATGGCTGGCGCAGGGTGATCGACGGCGTCGGCTTCGACCTTGCGGCCGGCGAGATCCTCGGCATAGGCGGGCTGCTTGGGTCCGGCCGCACCGAAATCCTGGAGGCGATCTTCGGCTCCAGCGACGGCCGCACCGGCGGCGAGATCAAGCTCGACGGCGTGCCGGTCGAGATCGGCTCGCCGCGCGAGGCGCGCCGGCTCGGCATCGCCCTGGTGACCGAGGACCGCAAGACGCAAGGCCTGCATCTCAAGGCCTCGATCACCGACAATGTCGCGCTGCCGCTGGTCGGCGCGCTGGCCCGCTTCGGCTTGCGCTCGCGCTCGGGCGAACAAGGCCTGGCGCGAGAGGCGGTTGGCGCGCTTGGCATACGCTGCGAAAGCATCGAGCAGGCCGCCGGCACGCTGTCGGGCGGCAACCAGCAGAAGGTGGTGATCGGCAAATGGCTGGCGACGCGGCCGCGCGTGCTTCTGCTCGACGAGCCGACGCGCGGCATCGATGTCGGCGCCAAGCGCGAAATCTACGATCTCATCTTCAAGCTCGCCGGCGACGGGCTGGCGATCGCCGTGATCAGCTCGGAACTGCCCGAGCTCCTGCATCTGGCCGACCGCATCCTGGTCATGGCGGAGGGCCGCCAGCGCGGAATCCTGTCCCGCGCCGAGGCCAGCGAGGAGGCGATCATGCGGCTTGCCGCGCCGCGACTTGCCACATCAAGACGGGCTACGAGACCTGCCGCATGAACCTCATCAGCCTTCTCTCCCGCACCAAGCTCTAGTGGGGGCTGATCGCCATCTTCCTGATCGGCGTGTTCGGCTCGCCGATCAGTTCCAAGGGCAACAACATCTTCCTGTCCTACGGCAATCTGCTCGACGTGCTGCGCCAGGTGTCGACCACCGGTCTCATCGCCACCGGCATGACGGCGGTGATCCTGACCGGCGGCATCGATCTTTCCGTCGGCTCGCTGATGGCTATCTGCTCGGTGGTCTGCGCCATGCTTCTCACCGTGCCGGGCCTCACGCCGTCGGCGGCGCTCGGCGTGCCGACGACCGCGCTGGTGGCTCTCTGCCTCGGCGCGCTTGCCACGCGCTTCATCCTGCTCAACATCGAGAAATCCCGCGCCGGCGCGGAAGCCCGCCGCGATATGCGGCTGGACAAGGCGCGCGGACTGGTCATTCCGGGCGTCGTCGGCGTGGTGCTGTGCTGCCTGTCGCTGTGGTACCTGCTGCCGCAGGTCGGGACCAAGTTCGGCGTGCTCGGCGTGCTTCTGGTGGCGCCCTGCGTCGGCCTTCTGTTCGGCACCATCAACGGCTTCATCATCGTCGCCGGCCGCCTGCAGCCCTTCATCGTGACGCTTGCCATGATGGTGACGGCGCTCGGCATCGCGCGGCTGACGGCCGGCCAGAACAACGCCGTGCTGCCGGTCTATACCGGCTCCAACGCCACCGCCGAATTCGAGATCTTGCGTTCGCCGGTGTTCGGCGTCGTGCCGATGCCGGGCCTCTTCTTCCTCGGCGCGGTGGTGATCTACGGCGCGGTGCTGCGCTTCACGCCCTTCGGGCGCTATGTCTACGCCATCGGCGGCAACGAGGAGGCGGCGAGGCTTTCGGGCATCGCTGCCGGGCGCGTCAAGATCGCCACTTATGCCGTGTCGGGCCTGCTCGCCGGCATTGCTGCGGTGCTCTACGTGGCGCAATACCGGCAAGGCAAGCCGGACGCCGGCGCCGGGCTGGAGCTCGACGCCATCGCCGCCGTGGTCATCGGCGGCACCAGCCTGATGGGCGGGCGCGGCAGCCTGATCGGCACCTTCTGCGGCGTGCTGATCTTCGGGCTGCTCTCCAATATCCTGCAGTTGCACAACATCAATTCGAACCTTCAGCTGGTGCTGAAGGGGGCGATCATCATCGGCACCGTGCTCGTGCAGGAGCGCAACGCCGGCGACATCTTAAGCTATCTGCGCCTGCCCGGCGGACGGACGGCGCAAAAGGAAACGGCCGCGGCAAAACGGCCGTCACAGGAGACCTCGTCTCTATAATCCGGAGGAAACAGGACCATGAAACGACGTGATATGCTGAAGCTTGCCACCTTCGCGGCGGCACTTCTGACGACGACCGCTCTCTTTTCCAGCGACGATGCCTTTGCCCAGGACAAGAAGTGGAAGATCGGCTTCTCGCAGGTGACCACCATCGAGCCCTGGCGCGCCCAGTTCAACAAGGACATCATCGCCGAAGCCGCCAAGCACCCGGAAGTCGAGCTGATCATCACCGATGGCGAGGACAAGACCGAAAAGCAGGTCGCCGATGTCGAGAACCTGATCCGCCAGGAAGTCGACGCGCTGCTGGTGTCGCCCAAGGAATCGGCCGGCCTCACCGGCGTCGTGCAGCAGGCGATCGACGCCAAGATCCCGGTCTTCGTGCTCGACCGCAATGTCGACACCAAGGACTACACCCAGTTCGTCGGCGGCGACAACAAGCTGATCGGCCGGGCGGCCGGCGAATATGCCGTCGAGCTCCTGGGCGGCAAGGGCAAGGCCTCCGGCAACGTCGTCGAGATCTGGGGCGGCATGGGCACGCAGCCGGCGCATGACCGCCATGACGGCTTCCATGAATTCACCGACAAGGAGCCGGGCATCAAATATCTGCTCGACCAGCAGTCGGGAGACTGGAAGCAGGACCAGGCCTACAACATCATGGCCAACGCGCTGAAGACCAACGAGAAGATCGACCTCGTCTACGGCCACAACGATCCGATGGCCTACGGGGCCTATCTCGCGGCCAAGGATGTCGGGCGCGAGAAAGACATCAAGTTCATTGGCATCGACGGCCTGCCCAACGAAGGCGTGCAGATGGTGAACAAGGGCGAGCTGACGGCGACCTTCACCTATGTCACGCCGGGCGCCGAGGGCCTGCGCCAGGCGATCAAGTTCCTCAACGGCGAGAAGGTCGAGAAGACCATCACGCTGCCGACGGAAAGGATCACCAAGGACAACGCCGCCAAGATCCTGAAGGACAACGGGCTCTAAGCCCGCAATCCCCTGCCGGGCCACGCGCCCGGCAGGGTTTGCCCGAGCGCGCTCCCATAGCTTGCCGCCGGATGCGCGAAGCGTCGCCGCAACACCGATTTTCCGCTCTTTCGCGACCGAAAGTCACGCCCGCCCGGACAAGTCCTGCCCCCGCCGGGAGGCGGTTCTAAGCGCCGCCAACGACGCCGGGTCTAAAAAAGGCAGCGGGAACAACGCGATAGCGCGGGCTCGCGCCGATCGCGCAGCAAAGCGCGCCGCATCGCTTCCCTGGCCTCGCCGAGACAATGAACAGCTTGCGCAGAATGCTTGCGCCTCGTATCGCCTGTTCTTATATACGCGCCAGCCGTCCGGCCCCCGTAAAGCGGGGACGTGACGGGATTTCTTGTGAACAGGGGCTTTCGTCGGAACGCCTTTTTCAAGGGTCCTGAGAGCCTGCTTAGAGGAGAGACCAGAACAATGGCAAAAGTTATCGGTATCGATCTCGGCACCACCAATTCCTGTGTCGCCATCATGGACGGCAAGGATCCCAAGGTGATCGAGAATGCTGAAGGCGCGCGCACGACGCCTTCCATCGTCGCCATTTCGAGCGACGGCGAACGTCTCGTCGGCCAGCCGGCCAAGCGCCAGGCGGTTACCAATCCGGAAAACACCATCTTCGCGGTCAAGCGCCTGATCGGCCGCCGCTATGACGACCCGGTGACGGAGAAGGACAAGAAGCTTGTCCCCTACAAGATCGTCAAGGGCGACAATGGCGATGCCTGGGTCGAGGCCGGCGGCAAGAAGCAGTCGCCCAGCCAGATCTCGGCCATGATCCTGCAGAAGATGAAGGAAACGGCGGAAGCCTATCTCGGCGAGAAGGTCGAGAAGGCGGTCATCACCGTTCCCGCCTATTTCAACGACGCCCAGCGCCAGGCGACCAAGGACGCCGGCCGGATCGCCGGCCTCGAGGTGCTGCGCATCATCAACGAGCCGACGGCCGCCGCACTTGCCTATGGCCTGGAAAAGAAGGACGGCAAGACCATCGCCGTCTATGACCTTGGCGGCGGCACGTTCGATATTTCGGTGCTCGAGATCGGCGACGGCGTCTTCGAGGTGAAGTCGACCAACGGCGACACCTTCCTCGGCGGCGAGGACTTCGACATGCGGCTCGTCGAATATCTTGCGGCCGAGTTCAAGAAGGAACAGGGCATCGACCTCAAGGCCGACAAGCTCGCGCTGCAGCGCCTGAAGGAAGCGGCCGAAAAGGCCAAGATCGAGCTGTCGTCGACGACTCAGACCGAGATCAACCTGCCCTTCATCACCGCCGATGCCAGCGGCCCGAAGCACCTGACGATGAAGCTCACCCGGGCGAAGTTCGAAAGCCTGGTCGAGGATCTCGTGCAGCGCACGATCGACCCCTGCAAGGCGGCGCTCAAGGATGCCGGCCTGAAAGCGGGCGAGATCGACGAGGTGGTCCTGGTCGGCGGCATGACCCGCATGCCCAAGATCCAGGAGATCGTGAAGCAGTTCTTCGGCAAGGAGCCGCACAAGGGTGTCAACCCGGATGAGGTCGTGGCACTGGGCGCCGCCATCCAGGCCGGCGTGCTGCAGGGCGACGTCAAGGACGTTCTGCTGCTCGACGTGACGCCGCTGTCGCTGGGCATCGAGACGCTGGGTGGCGTGTTCACCCGACTGATCGAGCGCAACACCACGATCCCGACCAAGAAGAGCCAGACCTTCTCGACCGCCGAGGATTCGCAGTCTGCGGTGACGATACGCGTCTTCCAGGGCGAGCGCGAAATGGCGGCCGACAACAAGCTGCTTGGCCAGTTCGACCTGGTCGGCATCCCGCCGGCTCCGCGCGGCGTGCCGCAGATCGAGGTCACCTTCGACATCGACGCCAACGGCATCGTCAACGTCTCGGCCAAGGACAAGGGCACCGGCAAGGAGCACCAGATCCGCATCCAGGCTTCGGGCGGTCTGTCCGACGCCGACATCGAGAAGATGGTGAAGGACGCCGAGGCCAATGCCGAGGCCGACAAGAAGCGTCGTGCCCTCGTCGAGGCCCGCAACCAGGCCGAAGCACTGGTGCATTCGTCCGAGAAGTCGCTCAAGGACTATGGCGACAAGGTCTCGGAGGCTGACCGCACCGCGATCTCCGACGCGATCGCCGCGCTGAAGACCGCCGCCGAGGGCGACGACCCGGCCGATATCGAAGCCAAGTCGCAGGCGCTCGCCGAAGCGTCGATGAAGCTCGGCCAGGCCATGTACGAGGCCTCGCAGAAGGAAGCGGCCGAAGCCGATGCCAAGGCGGATGCCGCCAAGGATTCGGACGTGGTCGACGCCGACTTCGAGGAAATCGACGAGGACGACGAGAAGAAGAAGTCGGCCTGAGCCGGCTGACGGCGAATAAGTGCAAAAGCCCGGCGCAAAGCCGGGCTTTTTTGCAACCCTAACCGAAAAAATGACGGAAAAACCCGGAGCCGCCCGGCTTGGTACTAGCATCCGGGAAGCATCGCTCCTAAATCCAAGACCATGCCGGCAAAAATTGCCAACAATGCTTGAAGACATTGAGCATCCGGACAGCGGGAAAAAATGAAAGCTGATTTCTACGAAACGCTGGGCGTGCAAAAAGGCGCCGACGACAAGGAACTCAAGAGCGCTTTCCGCAAGCTCGCCATGCAGTTCCATCCCGACCGCAACCCCGGCGATCGTGCCTGCGAGCACAAGTTCAAGGAAATCAACGAAGCCTACGAGACGCTGAAGGACCCGCAGAAACGCGCCGCCTATGACCGCTTCGGCCACGCCGCCTTCGAGGGCGGCATGAACGGCGCCGCGCACGGCTTCGGCGCCGGCGGCTTCGCCGACATTTTCGAGGACATCTTCGGCGACATGATGGGCGGCCGGCAGCGCCGTTCGTCGGGCGGCCGCGAACGCGGCGCCGACCTGCGCTACAACATGGAAATCACGCTGGAAGAGGCCTTTTCCGGCAAGACGGCCCAGATCCGCGTGCCGGCCTCCATATCCTGCTCGGAATGCTCCGGCAGCGGCGCCAAGCCCGGCACGCAGCCGGTGACCTGTGCCATGTGCCACGGCCACGGCAAGGTGCGCGCCACGCAAGGCTTCTTCTCGATCGAGCGCACTTGCCCGCAATGTCAGGGCCGCGGCCAGACGATCAAGGATCCCTGCCCGAAATGCGCCGGCCAGGGCCGCGTCACCGAGGAGCGCTCGCTGTCGGTCAACATCCCGGCCGGCATCGAGGACGGCACACGTATCCGGCTTGCCAATGAGGGCGAGGCGGGCCTGCGCGGCGGACCGTCCGGCGACCTCTACATCTTCCTGGCGGTCAAGCCGCACGAATTTTTCCAGCGCGACGGCGCCGATCTCTATTGCAAGGTGCCGATCTCGATGACGACGGCCGCCCTTGGCGGCTCCTTCGAGGTCACCACGCTGGACGGCACGCAGACCAAGGTGAAAGTGCCGGAAGGCACTCAGAACGGCCGCCAGTTCCGCTTGAAGGGCAAGGGCATGCCGGTGCTGCGCCAGCCCAATGTCGGCGACCTCTATATCCAGACGGCGGTCGAGACGCCGCAGAACCTGTCGCGCCGCCAGCGCGAGCTTTTGGAAGAGTTCGAGCAGCTCTCCTCGAAGGACAACTCGCCCCAGTCGAGCG
Source organism: Mesorhizobium sp. WSM4935 (assembly GCF_029625735.1). Classification (NCBI taxonomy): domain Bacteria; kingdom Pseudomonadati; phylum Pseudomonadota; class Alphaproteobacteria; order Hyphomicrobiales; family Phyllobacteriaceae; genus Mesorhizobium; species Mesorhizobium sp. WSM4935. The sequence continues at coordinate 59,168 of NZ_JARTVR010000014.1, forward strand.
GCTTCTTCGCGCGCATGAAGGACTTCTTCGAGTCGTTCGGCGAAAACTGATCGTCACGGTCGCGGGACGGCGTCGGAAGGGGCGGACCGCTTCCCAAGCGTCGTCAACACCTTATGCCAGCTTGACGCCTTGCCTTGTCCCACCCACCTGCTAAGTAGCGGATCGGGGGCTGAGCATTGAGGAGAGCTCGTGATGGCACGTAGTCCCGGGTTGCGCAAAGCGCTGGCCGAAAAATTCGACGACGAGCTGAAGTTCTTCAAAGGCTGGATCGACAAGCCGAAAACGGTCGGCTCGATCGTTCCCACCAGTTCCATCACCGCCCGCAAGATGGCGTCGATCGTCAATCCGAGATCGGGCTTGCCGGTGCTTGAGGTCGGTCCCGGCACCGGCGTCATCACCCGCGCCATCCTCGCCCAGGGCGTGAAGCCCGAAAACCTCTACGCTGTCGAATATTCGACCGACTTCGTGCGCCATCTGCGCGGGCTCTATCCCGGAGTCAACGTGATCGAGGGCGACGCCTTCAATCTCGATGCCACGCTCGGCGACAAGCGCGACCTGGTGTTCGATTCGGTCGTCTCCGGCGTGCCGCTGCTCAATTTCCCGGTCGCCCAGCGCATCGCCTACATCGAAAGCCTGCTCGACCGCATTCCCGCCGGACGGCCGATCGTGCAGCTGACCTACGGCCCGCTGTCGCCGATCCCGGCCGGACGCGGCGACTACACGGTCGAGCATTTCGATTTCATCTTCCGCAACATCCCGCCGACGCAGCTGTGGATCTACCGGCGCGCGGCGCACTAGGGATAGGGGAGTAGGGGAGTAAGGCAGTAGGGGAATAGGGGATGAACGGTTCAGCTTCCACGCTCGCGCCCTACTGCCCTACTCCCATACTCCCCTATTCCCCTAGCGAAGCGAGCCAATGGCAGTAATCTCACGAATCCTCGTCTTCGCCGGCTCGGTGCGCAGCGGCGCCTATAGCGGCCGGACCGCCGATGTGGCGCAGAAGGAACTGGCCATGCAGGGCGCGGAGGTGACGCGCATCTCGCTCGGCGACTATCCGCTGCCGATCATGGACGAGGACCTGGAAAAGGAAAAAGGCATCCCGGAGAACGCCGTCAAGCTCGCCCGTCAGATCGCCGCGCATGACGGGTTGCTCATCGCGACGCCCGAATACAACGGCTCGATCCCGCCATTGCTCAAGAACGCGATCGACTGGGTGAGCCGGGTACGGCGCGAGGGCAGCCGCACCTTCAGGCCGCTGGCCGGCAAGCCTGTAGGGCTCTGCTCGTCGTCGGAAGGCAAGTTCGCCGGCATACGTTGCATCAACCATCTGCGCGCCGTGCTGGTGCGTTGCCAGATGGAGGTGATCACGCCCGAATGCTCGGTCTCCGGGGCCGGGGAAGCCTTCGCCGAGGACGGACAATTCAGGGACGCCAGACTACACCAATCGATGGAGCGCCTATGCCGCACACTGATCGAAACCTCGCGCATGCTGTCCACCCGGATCGAGGCATGATCAATTTCGCGGAGGCCGATACGATGCGAGACAGGCTGATCGTGGGGCTCGACCTGCCGACGCTGAAGGAGGCCGAAAGAACGGTGCGCGAGCTCGAAGGCGCCGTTTCCTTCTACAAGATCGGCTATCAGCTCGCCTTCGCCGGCGGACTGGACTTCGCGCGGGAGCTCGCCAGCGGCGGCACCAAAGTGTTCCTCGACATGAAGCTGCTCGACATCGACAACACGGTGGCCAAGGGCGTCGAGAACATCGTCAAGATGGGTGTCTCGATGCTGACGCTGCACGCCTATCCCAAAACCATGAGAGCGGCTGTCGAGGCGGCCAAGGGCAGCGAACTCTGTCTGCTCGGCGTGACGGTGCTGACCTCGATGGACGAGCAGGACGTGATCGACGCCGGCTATGAATACGACCCGCACACGCTGGTGCTCAGGCGCTCCGAACAGGCGCTGCATGCCGGCATGGGCGGCATCGTCTGCTCGGCGGAAGAGGCCGAAGCGGTGCGCCGCATCGTCGGCCCCGACATGGCGGTGGTGACGCCGGGCATCCGGCCGTCGGGCAGCGACCATGGCGACCAGAAACGCGTGGTGACGCCGGCCCAGGCGATCCGCAACGGCTCCAGCCACTTGGTCGTCGGCCGGCCGATCGTCGCCGCGCCGGACCGTCGCGCCGCGGCCGAAGCGATCCTCGCCGAAATGCAATCCGCCTGAAAGCCTCATTCGCGAAACAAACAGGAGAACAGCATGCCAAAGGGATATTGGGTCGCCCGCGTCGATGTACGCGATCCGGAGGGGTACAAGGATTACGTCGCCGCAGCGAAGCCGGCTTTCGACCGCTTCGGCGCGAAGTTCCTGGCGCGCGGCGGCGAGCATGAAAAGGCCGAAGGGCCGGGGCGCGCTCGCAACGTCATCATCGAGTTCGAGTCGCTTGCGGCGGCGCATGACTGCTACCACTCGCCGGAGTACCAGCGCGCCGTCGCCATCCGCCAGAAAGTAGCCGACGGCGAGATCGTGCTGGTCGAGGGTATCTAACGGTAAAATCGGTTGGCCGCCGCCTCGGCCATCGCATCGGCGAGTTCCATGCCCCACTGCTTGCGGCAATAGTCGCGGAAATCGAAACAGGGCAGGCCGGGGCAGACTTCGAATTCGATGAGGTGCACCGTGTCGTCGGCCTCGACCCGGAAGTCGACGGAAAAGACATCTTTCAGGCCGAGACCGCTTATCAGTTTCTGCACGATGGCACGGATTTTCCGGTCCGCCTCCGGCTGACTGGCGCCGACGGCCTCAAGTTCCGGCTCGACATAGGTGCCCGTATTCTTCGCGGCTTGGCCGGTTTCGCCGTAAAGCGCCATCGAGTCGGCCATGGTCTGAAAATCGCCGCCGGAATCGACGAAGAAGGTGCCCAAAGCTTCGACGCCGGTTTCGGGTTTCAATCCGAGGAAGCTCGCCCGCACGTTGCGGCCGGCGACATAGGGCTGGACGACGACATCGTCGCGGTAATGCGAAAAAACCCGCCGGCTAAGCTCCAGCGCATGATCGAGATCGGTGATGCGCGAATCCGGCCAGATGCCGATCTTGGCGCCGAGGCGGTTCGGCTTGACGAACCAGCCCTTGGGCGAGGCGGGCGGCTCGGCCAGCCATTCGCCGTTGCGCGCGAGGCCCGCTGCCGGCACCGGCAGGCCCAGCGCGCCGAGCACGGCGCCGGAACGAAGCTTGTCCTGGCAGAGCGCGAAAAGCGAATCGTCGGAGCCGATGGTGCGCAGGCCGTTGAGGCGGGCGAGCGCTGGTGCCGCGCCGCCACGGAAATAAGCAATGCCGTCCGTCAGCGTCCAGACAAGCGTCGTTGCGGGATCGGCCTTTGCCAGCACAACCGCCGCGTCGTCGAGTTCGACGGGCTTGAAGGCGAGGCCGCGCTTTTCGCAAGCTGCGGCGAGCCGGCCAAATCCCGGCTTAAGGTCGGTCGACTGCGCCAGATAGGAGGAAATCTCGATGGCGCGCTCTGTCGGGTAGCCCTGTGCGACGAGCCGGTCGAAACAGGGCTTTTCCGGTTCGTAGACAAGGACCAGCGTCGGCTGCGGCATCGAATGCTCCGGGCGAAATCAGGCGCTACCATCGCATGGCCGCAGCGGCCGGCTTGCGGGAAACCGACCGGGCCAGGGCGATTGCCTGATAGTGCTGGACGGTCTTAAGCGATCAGCACGTGCGGCTCGAAGCGGCCTTTGACCGGAATGTCGAGCAGGAAAGTCATGCCGGCCTGCGGATCGAGCGCGCGCTGCTTCTCGTCCTTGCCTTTCCAGGCGGAGGTGACCGCCAGCCGGTCGGCTTTGGCGCCGACAAAGGCCGGGCAGGAAGCCTGCGTCACCGGCATGGCGATCTCGCGCAGCAGCGTGCCGTCCGGCGCATAGGCCTTCACCGCCCTGCCGCCCCAGACGGCGTTCCACAGCACTCCGTCGCGGTCGACGACCGAGCCGTCGACATAGCCTTTCGAGGAGCGATGATCGACGAACACCTTTGGTTCGCCGTTGGGCAGTCCCGTTGCGGGGTCGCAGGCAACGCGCATCAGCAGCCCGGTCGCGGTGTCGGTGTAATAGGCGATCGTCCCATCCTCGGAAAAGCAGATCGAATTCGAGACGGTGATGTCGGAAAACAGCCTGCGCAGCTCGCCCTTGAAGAACCAGTAGATCGAGCCGGCGCCCTTCTCCTCTCCCTTGCCCATCGTGCCTGTCCACAAGGCGCCGCAGGGGTGCACGCGCGAATCGTTGGAGCGCGTCAGCGGATTGTCGGCCTCGATCGGCGTGTGCAGCGTCAGTCTGCCGGTCTTGACGTCCCTGACCTGCAGGCCGGTCTCGGTGGCGATCAGCTGGCGCTCGTCGTCGATGACGGCGATGGCGCTGGCCATGACGCCGAGATCATGGATCTTCAACGCGCCGGCGAGCGGCTTTTCCAGAAGCTTGCCGTTGACGATGTCGAACCAGAACAGCGTGTCGGTGGCGGGATCGTAGCTCGGGCCTTCGCCGAGCTCGCAGATGTGGTCCGAAAAAACCGAAACGCCGTCCATCGTCATCCCCCGAAGGCTTCATCCCAGGCGGCGACCGCGGCCCGGGCGCGCTGCGCCACCTCCTCGACCGTTGCACCCGGCTTGTAGAGGCTGGACCCCAAGCCGAAGACGCTGACGCCGACCGCCTTGTAGCCGGCAAAGTCCTTGTCGGAAACGCCGCCGACCGCGCCGATCAGCGTCGTTGCCGGCAACACGGCGCGGATGGCGGCAATGCCGCCGGCGCCCAGCACGCTGGCCGGGAAGAATTTCAGCGCCGAGGCCCCTAACCGGATCGCCTGAAAAGCTTCGGTGGGCGTAAACACGCCAGGCATCGTCACCATGCCGTGATGCATGGCGCGGCCCATGACCTCGGCATCGATGTTGGGGCTGACCAGCAACCTGCCGCCGGCCTCGTGCAAGGCGTCGACATCCGCCCCCGTCAGCACCGTGCCGGCGCCGATCAGCGCGCTTTGGGGCAGCGCCTTGACCAAATCGGCGATGGAAACGAACGGCTCCGGCGAATTGAGCGGCACTTCGATCGCCTCGATGCCGGCGTCGTGGATCGCCCGTCCGATCGCCACGGCTTCCGATGGCTTCAGGCCGCGCAGGATGGCGACAAGCCCACGCTTGAGCTTCGGGAAGGGTGCGGTCTGGCTCATGAAGCGCCTCCAATCATGCCGATCTCGCGCGCGGCCTCGACGAGACCGGCGCGGACCGCTTCATCGGCGTCTACCGTGCGGAAGGCAAGGTTGGCAATGCCAAGCGCCGCGCCATAAAGCATGGCCAGCGCGCCGGAGGCGACCAGCACGACCGGCGCTTCGCTGGCACCGTAGCGGCGCCTTGCCGAAGCGATCTCGCCGCCGATCAGCAGTCCTGATAGACATGCCGCCGCATCGGCGGGCTTAAGATCCTGCAGAAGCCCGGCGGCGCGGATGGCAAACAGTTTCGAGGTGACATCGCCGCCTTCGCCCAGGGCTCGTTCGCACCACCGCCTGAAGAACGGGCTGTCCGCGGCAACCGGGGCGGGATGCTCGCCGAGTGAATGTTTCAGGATCGAGTGCGTGGCCAGCACGGAAAACAATTCGCCGGTCGGCCAGGTACCGAAACCTCCGACCGCGCCGTCCTCGACCGCGACCCATTTCGAATGCGTGCCGGGCATGCAGACGAGATGGCGTCCCTTTGCCGGCAAACCGGCGCCGGCAAGCTGGGTCTCCTCGCCGCGCATGACATCCGGCGCGTCGGCCAGGCGCTGCGCCAGGCCGGGCACGATGCGGATGTCGCGGCGCGAGCCCTCTATGCGGGCGGCGCCGCGCAGGATGGCGCCGATCGGCGCCGGCACGGTGACATAGGGCGCCTCGATCCAGCCCTGCCGGGAACCGGCCATGCCGCAGATGATGACGGGCAGCGTCTCCGGCGCGCCCATGGCCCCAAGATGGCCTTCCAGCACGTTCGAAAAACCTTTTTCGCGGGCGGTGATCAGCCCGTCGTCGCCGCGCCGCTCGGCAAGCACCTTGCCGGAGCCGTCGAGCAGCCAGGCTCTGAGCCTCGTCGTGCCCCAGTCGAGCGCGGCGACCGCGGGTGCCGCGCTCACAGGAAGCCTCCATCGACGATCAGCATCTGCGCGGTGAGCATGCGCGAGGCATCCGATGCCAGGAACAGCACCGTGCCGACCATGTCGTCGGGCTGCATCACGTCCTTGATGCATTGCTTCGCGACATGGGCGGCGAGCGCCTCGTCGGTGACCCAGAGCTCGCGCTGGCGCTCGGTGATGACCCAGCCCGGCGCCACCGCGTTGACGCGGATGCGATCGGCGCCCAGCTTGCCGGCGAGGCCCTTGGTCAGGCCGAGGATACCCGCTTTGGCTGCGGTATAGGCCGGCATATCGGGGTGGTTGATCAGATAGGAGGTGGAGGTGAAATTGATGATCGAGCCGCCGCCGGCGCGCTTCATGCCGGGCGCCACGGCCTGGGCGGTGAAGAAATGCGGCCGCAGGTTGATGGCAAGATTGTTGTCCCAGAACTCGACGGTCACGTCTTCCACGGCGTGACGGTCGTCGAGCGCGGCATTGTTGACCAGCACCGTCACATCGCCATGTGCCTCGGCCGCCTTTGCCGCGGCGCCGCGCAGCGCCTCGATGTCGCGCAGGTCGGCCTTGAGGTAGAGTGGGCGGCGGCCGAGCTCTTTCTCCAGCCGGTCGGCAAGCGCGGTGCTTGGCTTGTCGGCTATGTCGATGAAGGCGACTTTCGCGCCCTGCTGCATGAAACCTTCGGTCAGCGCCGCGCCGATGCCGGAGCCGCCGCCGGTGATCAGCACCGAGGCGCCGTCGAGGTCGGCGAAACGTGCCGATGGCATCATGATCTCTTCTCCCTTTGGCCGGCGCGCATCCTAGCCAGACAAAGCGCGGGAGCAAGGGAGAAACGTCGGAGTTCCGGCCTAAATGTCAGACAAATGATCGGCGCGTCGCCACGATAGCGGCCGCCGGTCTTCCGAACCGTCGAAAAGCCGGGTCAGATCGCCTTGGCGTGCAGCGCGCCGCGATAGGAATCGCGCAGATAGCCCAGCGTGGCGTCGGCATCGGCCGGCTTGCCGAACAGATAGCCCTGTCCGCCGGCGCAGCCGAACTGGACGAGACGGTCGGCCTGCGCCTCGTCCTCGATGCCTTCGGCAACGACCTCCATGCCAAGCCCCTCGCACATAGCGAGGATAGCGCGGATGATATGCTCCGACGGCCGGTCGTCGAGAATCGACGAGACAAAAGCGCGGTCGATCTTGAGCTTGTCGAAATGGAACTCGCGCAGGCGGCCGAGCGACGACTGGCCGGTGCCGAAATCGTCGAGCGAGACGCGGATGCCGACGCGGCGCAGGTCCTCGACGATCTTCTCGGCCGAGGCCGGATCGGTCATCAGGCCGGTCTCGGTGATCTCGATCTCCAGCCGACGCGGATCGAAGCCGGTGCGGTCGAGGATGGCCAGGATATGCAGGCCGGTGTTCTGATCGACCAGCTGCGAGGGCGACAGGTTGAAGGACAGGAACAGGTCCTTCGGCCAGCTGCGCGCCGCCTCGGTCGCCTTGCGCAGCACCAACTGTGACAGCGGGCCGATGATGCCGCGTTCCTCGGCGATCGGGATGAAGACGGATGGCGGCACGACGCCGAGGTCGCGGTCGGTCCAGCGCGCCAGCGTCTCGAAGCCGATAGTGCGGCGGCTGGTCAAGTCGACGATCGGCTGGAAATGCGGCTCGACCTCGCCGGCCGACACCGCGCGGCGCAACGCCTGCTCGATGCGGGTGACGCGCTTGGCCGCTTCCTCCATCTCGCGGGTGTAGACGACGACGCGGCCGCGGCCCGAACGCTTGGCGTGATAGAGCGCCGTCTCGGCCTTGTTGAGGAGGATCTCGGTGGTCTCGTCGCCGGAATAAAACAGCGAGCACCCGACCGAGGCCGAAAGCCTGGCGGTGCGCTCGCCAACATCATAGGGCGCCGACAGGATCTCGATCAGCATGCGCGACGTCTCGGCCGCCTGCTCCTCCGAAAACACCATCGGATAAAGATAGGCGAACTCGTCGGCGCCGATGCGGCAGACGGTGGAGTGGCCGTCCATCGAGGCGCGCAGCCGCATCGCCACCTGGACGAGGATGTCGTCGCCGGCCTTGTGGCCGAACAGGTCGTTGATAGGCTTGAAGCCGTCGAGGTCGAGGATGCCGACGGTGAACGGCGCGGGATCGTCGGCGCGCTCGCTGATCAGGCGATCGACCTTGTCGAAAAAGCGACGATGGTTGCCGAGCCCGGTCAACGAATCCGTGAAGGCCAGATCCGTGTTTTCCTTGCCTGACTGAGCGGTAGCAAACGTCGTTTGCATCATGCCTCTGTTCTGATCTGGGTATTTTCGGGGAGACTGGCAGCAAAGCGTTTAGGAAAAGTATCGGAAAATCGATTTTCTATCGTCCAGGGTTGCGTCGCCGGCGGTTCAGCTTCGGGCAAGAACGCTGGTCCAGCCCAGCTATTCGCTCATAACTTCCAATGGAAAGGCCGAACCGGCTTTTCCCGGAATGCAGCTTCGTTCAAGCAAGTGCGTCCAAAGGCCGTTTCGTATCGTTCGCGACATAGCGTTAGCCGGCTTGCTTTACGCGATAGAGCTCGATCGGGCCGCCTTTGGTCTCGCTGACCGGCTCGAGCCAGTCCGGCACGGAGCCGCGCAGCAGGCCGGCCAGGAAGCCCTGCGGCGCCTTTTGGGTCAGGATCATGGTCTCGACATTGCCGGGGCAGATGGCGACGAGGCCGACACGGTGCGCCTCGACGATTGCAAGGGCATCATCGGCCGAGCCGAGAAAGGCGTCCAGCGCCAGGAGGTTACCGGCGACATTGCGGTGATAGGGTCCGGCGAAGACGCGATGGCCGCTGTAAGCCAGCACCGGCGCTCCAAGATTGGAGATCGTCAGCACGGTGGTGTCGGTCATGCCGCCGAGCGGCGCGAAGGTCGCCTTCTTCTCGCAGGTCCTGTCCGTGGTGGCGCCGTCGGCGACGGGTTTGCCTTTTTCCAACGCCACCGAGGCGGCCGCGGCGACGCCTGTCCAGACCGGGTTGATCGAGACCAGCCAGACGGCCGCAAGGCGCAGCGCCACGCCGAGCGAGGAGCTGGTTTCGGCCCGCGCCCGCCATTTGGCGATCCACGCCGCGAGCGGGATGACCGCGAAGGCGATCGAGAAGGTGGTGGCGCGCACCTGCCAGGCGCCGACCGCGAAAGCGACGGCGAGCAGTGCCGTGACGAGGCTGTCCTGCCGCCGCCAGCCGCCGCGGCGGAAATGCAGCGCCATAAGAATGAGTGCGACCAGCGGCGTCGCGTAACGCGCTGCGACACGCGCCGGATCGCGGACAAGCAGGGTGAACAGCGACTGGGCCTCGTCGACATGGTCGAGCCACAGTTCCTTGAGGCGCGGGTCGAGCGAAGCGTAGGGCGCGGAGAGGCATTGCGGGAACAGCACCGCCACGATCACGCCGAGGACGACACCCAGCGCGGCGAGCGATCCCAGCCGGCGCCGCCAGCTGCCGGTGGCCGGCTCGATGGAGATGATCGCCGCCAGCCCCACGCCGGCTATGGCCGCAACGACGAACTGCGCGACCGAGAAGGCATCGCACTGAGCCGCACCCCATGCAGAAGGCGAAACGGTGGTGACGAAGACAAGCGCCGCGACTCCGGCGAAGCCGAGGCCGAAATCCCGTGCGATCGTCCGCTCGCCGGCTGGATCGATGACAAACAGCAGCGACACGCAGAGGCCGATGGTGGCGACGTAAGGCACGGTTTCCATGCCGACGGCGAGCGTCAGCGCGGCGCAGAGGCCCGATAGCAGCGCGGCCCAGCGCCGCCCGGGCGCCTCGAGCAGCAAAGCGAGGCTCGCCATGGTGAGCATCAGCTGGACATTGTGGTGATCGAGCGCGCCGGGGTCGTAGATGCCGATGAAATAATAGCCGGCGGCGCCGATCAGGATGGCGGGCAGCACCGCGCCGCCGCCGCCGAAGCTGCGCGCGGCGCGGGCGGTGAAGAACAAGGTCGACCAGAAGAGCAGCGCCGGCCACAGCACCTGCGCCACGTCCTCGCCAAGCGGCCTGCTGCCGGTGAGCGCCGAGGCGGCGAGGGCTATGGCGACGATCGGCGCGTCGACCAGCCGCGACCAGTGCATGACGAAGCCGCCTTCCGGCCCCATCCGGTACTGGTGCAGGTCGAACCAGCCCTGGCCTGCCAGCAGGTCGCGGACTTCGACGAGGCGCAGCAGATTGTCGTTGTCGCCGCCCGCATCGGTCAGTTGGCCAAAGCCGGCCCATGCGTTGACGGCGAAGGCAAACAGGGCGACCAGCAGCGCCAGCATGAGGTCGGACTTCCAGGTGGCGGCGCCGTTCTCGGCTGTGCCCATTGCCGTTGCCTTTGAAAGGAGAGGATCGGTTTAAACCTAGCCTTAACGGCTTCAATAAATAGTAAAGCGGCTCGACGGGGGCCGGCATGAGCACGGCCGGAGGCTTGGGTCGGGCGTTCGGAGACAGACATGCCGCATGCAGTCCGCCATGAGCCGGTCATTGCCGTGCTCCTGCCTTGCTACAATGAGGAGCTGACGATCGGCGAGGTGGTGCGGCGCTTCCGCGAGACGCTGCCTTCGGCCGCGATCTATGTCTACGACAACAATTCCAAGGACCTCACGGCGCTCAAAGCCCGCGCCGCCGGCGCCGTCGTCGTGCGCGAGCCGCGCCAGGGCAAGGGCAATGTGGTGCGGCGCATGTTCGCCGACATCGACGCCGACATCTATGTGATGGCCGACGGCGACGGCACCTACGCGCCGGAGGATGCGCCGCAGCTGATCAATATCCTGCAGACGGAGCGCTCCGATATGGTGGTGGGCACCAGGCGCGGCGTCACCGACGATGCCGGCCGCAACGGCCACGCCTTCGGCAACCGCGTCTTCAACCGCCTCTATAAGGGCCTGTTCGGGACCGACTTCACCGACATCTTTTCCGGCTACCGGGTGTTTTCGCGCCGCTTCGTCAAGAGTTTCCCCGCCGTCTCCGGCGGCTTCGAGATCGAGACCGAGATGTCGGTGCATGCCTCGCAGCTGAAGCTGCCGGTGAGCGAGATGGCGCTCGATTACGGCCGCCGCCCGGAGGGCTCGTCGTCCAAACTGTCGACCTTCCGCGACGGCGCCAGGATCCTGTGGATGTTCGCCATGCTGGTGAAGGAGACGCAGCCGCTGCGCTTCTTCGGCACCTTCGCGCTGTTCTTCCTGGCGGCCAGCATCGGCCTGATGATCCCCGTGCTCATCGAATTCGCCGAGACGGGGCTGGTGCCGCGCATGCCGACCTGGGTGCTGTCGATCGGCATGCTGCTTCTGTCCATGCTCTCGATGATGACGGGCTTCATTCTCGATTCCGTGTCGCGCGGCCGGGCCGAGCAGAAGCGCATCTTCTACCTGTCGATTTCGTCCGGCTGGGCCGAGCGCGGGATGCCGGCGCAGGCCTTGCCGAAGAGCGAGCCGGGCAAGGCGCCTCGGGCTGCTTAGAGCATGGTCCCGAAAAGTGGGAACCGGTTTTCATGCTCCAACAAAGAGTTAGATCGTGAGGGCGATTCAACGAAACGCCATCACGATCTATGGGGCGGCATAGTGGGGCGTCTCTTCCGCTTCGTCCTTGCCGGCGGCATCGGCTTCGTCGCCGACGCGGCGGCGCTCTGGCTGCTGCTTGCCGCGACGCCGCTCGGCGCGCTCTCGGCGCGCGTGCTGTCGATCGGCTTCGCGCTCTGCATCACCTGGCAGGTGAACCGCCATCTCACCTTCGCGCCTTCGAGCCGGGGCATCGCGCAGGAAGGCGCCCGTTACGGCGGCGTCGGCATCGCCACCAGCATCGTCAATTACCTGGTCTACTGCGCCGTCCTATTCGCGCTGCCGGCGCTGCCGCCGCTGGCGGCGCTCGCCATCGCTTCGATCGTCGCGATGACGCTGTCCTTCCTCGGCTATTCCAGGCTGGTCTTCGACCGCTAAGCTTCTGCACCAAGCAAGCACGATTGGCAGACGCCGCCGATTTCCTTATATCGGCGGCTGAGTTCGCCGGAGACCCGAGATGCCGCTGAAAATCGCCGTCCAGATGGACCACGTCTCCACCGTGTCGATTGCCGGAGACACGAGCTTCGCGCTGTCGCTGGAGGCGCAGCGGCGCGGCCACAAGCTTTTCCACTACACGCCCGACCGGCTGTCGATGCGGGATGGCAAGGTGTTTGCGCGCATCGAGGAGATGCAGGTGCGCGACGAGAAGGGCAACCACTATTCGCTCGGCGAGAAGGTGCGAACCGATCTGTCCGAGATGGACGTGGTGCTGCTGAGGCAGGACCCGCCCTTCGACATGAACTACATCACCACGACGCATATTCTGGAGCGCATCCATCCGAAGACGCTGGTGGTCAACGATCCGGCCTGGGTGCGCAACAGCCCGGAAAAGATCTTCGTCACCGAATTCCCGGACCTGATGCCGGAGACGCTGATCACCAAGGATCCCCAGGAGGTGGCTGCGTTCCGCAAGGAGTTCGGCGACATCATCGTCAAGCCGCTCTACGGCAATGGCGGCGCCGGCATCTTCCATCTGCACGAAGCCGACCGCAACCTCGCCTCGCTGCTCGAGATGTTCGGCCAGCTGTTCCGCGAGCCCTATATTGTCCAGCGCTATCTCAAGGACGTGCGCAAGGGCGACAAGCGCATCATCCTGATCGACGGCGAGCCGGTGGGCGCCATCAACCGCGTGCCGGCCGAGCACGATTCCCGCTCCAACATGCATGTCGGCGGCCGCGCCGAGAAGACCGAGCTGACGGAGCGCGAGCGCGAGATCTGCGCCCGCATCGGCCCGGCGCTGAAGCAACGCGGCTTCATCCTCGTCGGCATCGACGTGATCGGCGACTACATGACCGAGATCAACGTCACCTCGCCGACCGGTGTGCGTGAGGTGCAGCGCTTCGGCGGCGCGGATATCGCCAGCCTGTTCTGGGATTGCGTGGAGGGGAAGCGGGGATAATCCTTCGACACGACGCAGGCGGCTCCATGCATTGGGCCTGTCGATGTCGCCGAATAGATAACGGTGAACCTCGCGCCTGCGGTGGGCGATGAGCTATTTGAGGGGCGAGCTGCCAACGTGCTGCCTATGACCGGGAACGCTCTTGCGCTCTATCCACCGCAGCAGGACCTGGCTCCTCATTTTTCAGGAGTCGCAGTTTCATGATAATTGTTACTGCAAGCGACAATAACTTTGTGCCGGGGCTGTTTTTATTCGTCTTTTCTGCTTGGATACATAATCGCGAGGCGAAATTCGTCGTCATTGACGCAGGAATAGAACCGGCGGCCGTGATAGAACTTCGCCGCTTTTGTGGACGAAATGGAATTGACTGTCGGATCGTCCAGGCAGACGCCAGGCGGATTTCCGATCTGCCGACAAGAGGCAAGCTGCTGACGACTGCCGCATATGCCCGAATACTCATTCCCGAAATACTGCCTGATTGCGATAAGGCCATCTACATGGATGCGGATACGCTGGTGGTATCCGATCTTGGCGGCCTCTGGTCGGCGGACTTGGGCGACAATTTGGTCGCCGGCGTGATTGATGGCTTCGTCGAGCAGGAGGAACTCGACGACATCGAAATGTCCCGGAATGAATATATAAATTCGGGTGTTCTGATTATGAATCTTGTCGCCTGGCGCCAGGAAGGTATTGCAGACCGGATCTTTGCGAAGGTTCGCGAGACCGCCAAGTCGCGATACCTCGACCAGACAGCCTTGAATACGGTCGTGCGCGGTCGAGTTCTTTTCCTGGGCAGGGAATGGAATTTCTTTTCAGAGCGGTATGTGGAAATCGAACGGCGGCTTCCCAAGGTGATTCATTATGCGGGATCGGCCAAGCCTTGGCGCTACAGCCGCGTGCCTTTTGCGGATGTTTTCAATTTCTACAGAACCATGTCGGGATTGGATATCCCGGCAGGTACACTGGTTCTGAAATCCGCCCGCAGGCGAAAGATGATCCTTGGCCTTATGGGGTTGCGGAAAAAATACTGGTCCTCCGCCCTGGCAATCCACTATTACCGCCGCCGATTTACAAAGCCCCATCTACGAGGCTTGGCCAAGATGTTCTCGACGGCTCCGTCACCGCGGCAAGGTTCGACTGTCGCGCCGTAACGAGATGCGCAGTTGCTTGTGTTCTCGTAATGTTCTTGCTCAAAGCGAAAATCTGTGGTTGTCTAGCCTGATTTCACTCGCGGCGTGATCGCAGGGCAATGCGAGCCGGTATCGGGGGCTTGAGACATATGGTGGCGCGGGTTCGCACGGTGGCTTTCCAGGGCATCGAGGCTTTGCCGGTCGATGTCCAGGTGATGGTCGGGCCGGGCAAGGTCGGCATGCAGATCGTCGGCCTGCCGGACAAGGCGGTGGCCGAGAGCCGGGAGCGCGTGCAGGCCGCGCTCCACGCATCCGGCCTGTCGATGCCCTCGAAGAAGGTGACGGTGAACCTCGCGCCGGCCGATCTGCCCAAGGAAGGCAGCCATTACGACCTGCCGATCGCGCTCGGCCTGATGGCGGCGCTGGGCGCCATTCCCGGCGACATGCTGGCCGGTTACGTGGTGCTGGGCGAATTGTCGCTCGACGGCACCATCGCGGGCGTGGCTGGCGCTCTGCCGGCGGCCATCGGCGCCAATGCGGAGAGCAAGGGCCTGATCTGTCCCTTCGCCTGCGGACCGGAGGCGGCCTGGGCCGGCGAGGATTTCGATATATTGGCGCCGCGCAGCCTGATCGCCATCGCCAACCATTTTCGCGGCACGCAGGTGCTGTCGCGCCCCGAAGCCGGCATCCAGCTCGCCGCGCGCGACTTGCCCGACCTCGCCGACATCAAGGGCCAGGAAAGCGCCAAGCGGGCGCTCGAGGTGGCGGCGGCCGGCGGCCATAACCTGCTGATGGTCGGGCCGCCCGGCGCGGGCAAGTCGATGCTGGCGCAGCGCCTGCCTTCGATCCTGCCTCCGCTGGCGCCCAAGGAGCTCTTGGAAGTCTCGATGATCGCCTCCGTCGCCGGCGAGCTCGCCGAAGGCAAGCTGACCGACCGGCGGCCGTTCCGCGCGCCGCATCACTCCGCCTCGATGGCGGCGATGGTGGGCGGCGGACTGCGCGCGCGTCCGGGCGAGGCCTCGCTCGCCCATAATGGCGTGTTGTTCCTCGACGAATTGCCCGAATTTGCGCCGCAGACGCTGGATGCGCTGCGCCAGCCGCTGGAAACCGGCGACTGCATGATTGCGCGCGCCAACCATCGTGTCACCTATCCGGCGCGCATCCAGCTGGTTGCGGCGATGAATCCGTGCCGCTGCGGCATGTCGGGCGAGCCCGGCTATCGCTGCCTGCGCGGCGATCGCTGCCGCACCGAATACCAGGCACGCATTTCCGGCCCGCTACTCGACCGCATTGATCTCAGGATCGAGGTGCCGGCGGTCTCGGCGAGCGACCTGATCCGGCCGGACAAGGCGGAGACGAGCGCTTCCGTGGCGCAGCGCGTGGCGCGTGCGCGCGCCATGCAGCGCGAACGGCTGGAAAGGCTGGGTGCTGCCGCCACCACCAACGCGCACTGCCCGCCTTCGATCATCGAGGAGATCGCCAAGCCCGATGCCGCCGGCCTGACGCTGCTCAAGGATGCCAGCGAAAAGCTTGGCTTTTCGGCGCGGGCCTATCACCGCGTGTTGAAGGTGGCGCGCACGCTGGCCGACCTCGACGCCAGCGAGACCGTCGGCCGCATCCACCTCGCCGAGGCGATTTCCTATCGCATGAGTGCCGAGCGGATGGCGCAGGCGGCGTAGACCTTCATTGAAATGCCCAGGCCGCGCGGTTTTCGCGCCAAGCGACCGCGCATGCTATGATGGCGCGGATTCAACCGGGGGCGTGGGGATGATTTCCGTTTCACCGGCGCGCGGCGCTAAAGATTTTGACATCCTGGCCGGGCTGTACCGCAAACTCGCGGAATGGGATGCCGAAGCGGCGCTGCCCCACGGTGTCTCGGCGGAAGACGTAAAGACCATTTTTCACCCCGAAACCAGCGGCGAGGAGTTGGCCGCGAAATTCAACACACCGGCAGCCGTGGCTTTTGTCGCGCGCTTAGGCAGTATGCCGGCCGGCTGCCTTGCCTTCGACCCATTCGATGACAATGCCACGGAGCTTCACAAGTTCTTCGTCGACGCATCGTTTCGCGGACGGGGGATCGGCCGCGCGCTGATGGGAACCGCATTGGCGGAAATCGCGAAGGGCCGAAGCCGCACTGCGCTGATCCACACGACCTTCTATATGAAGAGCGCCATTGCCGTGTACGAATCGTTCGGCTTCCGGCCCTGCCCGCCCTTCCGCGAAACGCCGGAGCAGGTCAGGCACACGGATGTGTTCATGTCGCGCGCGGTCCAGCGAGCATGAGACGAGAACTGCCGCCATGCGGCCGGCCCAATGCCGATCCTGCTCCGACGTGAGGCGCTGGAGCGGCTTTCGGAATCGCTGACCCTAGTATTTGTTTCTACGCAATTCCGGACGGAAACCACTACGCACCTTTCCTAGACTTGCCCTTGGGCAATCGCCTCCCGGCAGTCCGTTCAGGCCGTGCCGAGCTTCGCCTTCAGCTCCAATCTCCGCTTATGCAGCACCGGCTCGGTGTAGCCGTTGGGCTGGACTGTCCCCTTGAACACCAGGTCGCAGGCGGCCTGGAAGGCGATCGACTTGTCGAAGTCCGGCGCCATCGGCCGGTAGAACGGGTCGCCGACATTCTGGCGATCGACGATCGCCGCCATGCGCTGCAGCGAATCCCGGACCTGGATCTCCGAGCACACCTTGTGGCGCAGCCAGTTGGCGATGTGCTGCGAGGAGATGCGCAGCGTGGCGCGGTCCTCCATCAGGCCGACATCGTTGATATCAGGCACTTTCGAGCAGCCGACGCCCTGGTCGATCCAGCGCACGACATAGCCGAGTATCCCTTGCGCATTGTTGTCGAGCTCGCGCTGGATCTCGTCCGGCGTCCAGTTCGGCCGCACGGCTACCGGCACGGACAGGATGTCGTCGAGCTTCGCCTTCGGCCGGCTCTTCAGCGCCGCCTGCACGGCGTGCACATCGACCTTGTGATAATGCGTGGCGTGCAGGGTCGCGGCCGTCGGCGAGGGCACCCAGGCGGTGTTGGCGCCGGCTTTGGGATGGGCGATCTTCTCAACCAGCATCGCCGCCATCAGGTCCGGCATCGCCCACATGCCCTTGCCGATCTGGGCATGACCGGCGAGCCCGCATTCGAGACCGGTGTCGACATTCCAGGCTTCATAGGCGGAGATCCAGGCGGCCTGCTTCATGTCGCCCTTGCGGATCATCGGGCCGGCTTCCATCGAGGTGTGGATCTCGTCGCCGGTGCGGTCGAGGAAGCCGGTGTTGATGAACACCACGCGTTCCTTCGCCGCGCGGATCGCCTCCTTGAGGTTGACGGTGGTGCGCCGCTCCTCGTCCATGATGCCCATCTTGATGGTGTTCTTCGCCATGCCGAGCAGCGCCTCGACGCGGTCGAAAATCTCGACGGCGAAGGCGACCTCCTCCGGCCCGTGCATCTTCGGCTTCACCACATACATCGAGCCGGCGCGGGAGTTGGCGCGCCGCCCGTTCGGCCCGATATCATGCAGCGCGATCAGCGCGGTGATCGCGGCGTCCATGATGCCTTCCGGCACCTCGTTGCCGTCACGATCCAGGATCGCCGGATTGGTCATCAGGTGGCCGACATTGCGCACCAGCATCAGCGAGCGGCCGGGCAGCGTAAGCGCGCCGCCGCCGCGCGAGGTGTAGCTGCGGTCCGGGTTGAGCTTGCGCACGAAAGTCTTGCCGCCCTTGGTGATTTCTTCGGCGAGATCGCCCTTCATCAGGCCGAGCCAGTTGCGGTAGACGACGACCTTGTCCTCGGCGTCGACGGCGGCGACCGAATCCTCGCAGTCCTGGATGGTGGTCAACGCGGCTTCGAGGAGGACGTCGGCGATGCCGGCCGGATCGGTCTTGCCGATCTCGTTGGCGCGGTCGATGACGATCTCGATGTGGAGACCGTTCTTGACCAGGAGCACCGCTTCCGGCGTGGCGGCATCGCCGCGATAGCCGACGAACTGCCTTGGATCGGCAAGCGTCGTGGCGCCGGCGCCCTCGCCAGCTTTCAGCGCGCCATTCGCCACCGACAGTCCGTTGACGCCGGCCCATTTGCCGGTGGTGAGCGGCACGGACTGGTCGAGGAAATCCTTCGCCCAGGCGATCACCTTGGCGCCGCGCACGGGATTGAAGCCTTTGCTCTTCTCTGCGCCGCCCGTCTCGGGAATGGCGTCGGTGCCGTAGAGCGCGTCATAGAGCGAACCCCAGCGGGCGTTGGCGGCATTGAGCGCATAGCGCGCGTTCATTACCGGCACGACGAGCTGCGGCCCGGCGACGACGGCGATCTCGGGGTCGACATGTTCGGTCGAGACGCTGAAGGCCGGCCCTTCCGGCACCAGATAGCCGATCTCCTTCAGGAAAGTCTTGTAAGCCTCCATGTCGACCGGCGCGCCGTTTTCGCGATACCAGCCGTCGAGCTTTTCCTGCATGGCGTCGCGCTTGGCGAGCAGCGCGCGGTTCTTCGGCGCGAGGTTGTGGACGATGGCCGAAAAGCCGGTCCAGAATTTCTCCGGGTCGATGCCGGTGCCGGGCGTGGCCTCCCCGGCCACAAAGTCATGGAGCTCCCGGGCGATCCGCAACCCGGCGATCTCGATGCGGTCGGTCATCTGCACGTCTCCAGATAGGTGGCTTTGGCCTTGTTAGCGGGGGCCTTTGACATGTTTGGGGTTGCGGGGTCAATTCAGCTTAGGGTGTAGGGAGGCGCGGCGGGCGCCAATTCTAACACTGGCGTCGGGCGCGAACGAGCGCGGCGCCTCAAGATCAAGGTTCCTCGCCCCACCAAGTGGGGAGAGGTGGCTCGGCGAAGCCGAGACGGAGAGGGGAGCGCCCTATGAAGGCCCCCTCTCCGTCCGCTTCGCGGACACCTCTCCCTCGCCTCTGGCGGGGGCGAGGAACCAAGCGCCCTCACACCGCAATCCGCGGCCGCCCCGACGCCACGGCAACCACATGCGCCTCGATGAACATGCGCTGGCCTTCGATGGTCGAGACCTTGAACTCGGTGGCGATGTCGATCTCGGCGCTGTCGGTGCCGGCGTCTTTCGCGCGCTCGGCCGCGATCGCGCGCACATCGGCTTCGGCCGCTGCGATCGCCTTGTCCTCCTCGGTGAAGTCGCGCACCGTCTGGCCCGACGCCAGCCGGAACAGGCCTTCCTTCGGCTGGCTGACGCGGGCTTCGGCCGAGACGCGCACCTGGCCGACCACGGCGCCGAGCGCGTTGGCGACATCGGTGTCCTCCGGCACGATGCAGCCATTGCCGACCAGCGGCGGCAGGCCGGCATAATGCAGCGGCGCCGAGGCGCCCAGCCCGATGACCGGGCGGTCGAGCGCCACGGTGAAGCGGGCGATGCCGGGATGCGCGTCGACCGCGCGCTGCACCAGCGCATGCGCAACGGTCGCCGCGCCGTCCAGCCCGTCCTCGGCGAAGGCGGTTTCGAGGATATATTCGGCCGACCAGCGGGTCAGCGTCGTCAGCACGCGCTGCGAAATCTCCTGCGGCGTCGCCGCGATCGTCTGGCCGCGGCCGTCGCGGCGGCGGGCGAAAAGCTCGGCGCCAAGGCGAGCGGTGGCGCCATCCCAGTTCGATTGTTTGCCCAGCACATGGGCGGCGTCCGACGGCGTGAAGCCCGAGATATGCACCAGCCCGCGCGCGACCAGCCGGTTCAGCGTGGCATTCTGCGCGTTCGACGACAGCAGCCGGTCGAGCGCCAGAGGCGTGGCGCCGATCGTCTCGTAGAGCTTCGCTTCCGGACCGGTGAGGCCGGCCGCGAGCCGGTCCGGCACGCCGGTGCGCAGGGCAAAGCGCCCGTCCATGCGGCCGGGATTGGGGGCGCGCAGCTGCCGTTCCAGCTCCGACGTCACCGCCTCGCCATGCACCATGCCGGAAAGCGCCAGCGGCACCAGGCGGCGCGGCCCGAGCAGGATTTTCGGCTCGAGCGCCCCGTCTTCCAGCGTGACTTCGGAGTCGCCGCCGAGGCCGAAGGTGCGCATCGCGACCGCTTCCACCATGGTGCGGAAGCCGCCTACGGTGGCACCTTCCGGATCGAGCCGCGGCCGGCCTTGATCGAGCACGGCGACGTCCGTCGTGGTGCCGCCGATATCCGACACCATGGCGTCGTCCAGCCCGGTCATGTGGCGGGCGCCGACAAGGCTGGCGGCCGGGCCGGAGAGGATCGTCTCGATCGGCCGCTGGCGGGCGAAGGCCGCCGAGACCAGCGCGCCGTCGCCGCGCACCACCATCAGCGGTGCTGCAATGCCGCGCTTGGCCAGAAACCCTTCGGTCGCCGCGACCAGCCGGTCGATCATCGAGATCAGGCGGGCGTTGAGCAGCGTGGTGAGCGCCCGGCGCGGCCCGCCGAGCTTGGCCGAAAGCTCGTGGCTGGCGGTGACCGGCAGGCCGGCCTTCTCGCGGATCAGGTCGCGGGCCGCGAGCTCATGCGCCGGGTTGCGCGTCGCGAAATAGGCGCAGACGGCAAAGCCCGACACCGAGCCGCCCAGTTCCGGAAGTGAGGCCTCGAGGCTGGAAAGGTCGAGCTTGGCGGCATTGCCGTGCACGTCATGGCCGCCGGGGCAGAACACCACCGGATCGGTCCCCAACGCCATCTTCAGCCCGTCGCGGGCAAGGTCGGCCTCGGAAAAGCCGATCATCACCAGCGCCACGCGCCCGCCCTGGCCCTCGACCAGCGCATTGGTGGCAAGGGTCGTCGACATCGAGACCAGCTTTATCGAGGCAGGATCGCTCCTGGATTTCTCCAGCACCGCGTCGACCGCGCCGGCTATGCCGACGGCGAGATCGTGGCGCGTGGTCAGCGACTTCGCCTTGGCCAGAACCTTGCCCTTTGGGCCGCCCTCTTCCGACCACAGCACCGCATCGGTATAGGTGCCGCCGGTGTCGATGCCGAGGAAGAGGGGGTGAGGCTTGGCGGTCATTTTGCAGGCAGTCCGGGGTCGAGGGCTTTGTTGCGAAGCCCTTAGCCGATACCGGCTGGCGGATAAAGAAGGGAGGGATGGGCCAAGGAGGTTAGCCAATCTCCCCCCTCGTGGGGGAGATGCCCGGCAGGGCAGAGGGGGGCGCTGTCCCGCCGACCTGGTCGCGCTATTCGGACGGACTTCCGAGCCCGGTCACGATCACGATATGCTGGCAAACATTATCGATGTCCCGAATGACATCGTCGTTCCAGAATCGCAAAACGGTCCAGCCCTCTTTCTCCAGTCGCGCTGTCCGCGCCTCATCGCCTGCAACGGCATCAGCTTCTCCGTGCTGAGACCCGTCGACCTCAACGACGAGCTTCTTCTGCGGACAAGCGAAGTCTACGATATATCCGGCGATCGGAAACTGGCGCCGGAAGCCTAGGCCCATCAACCGATGGGCACGAAGCTCGTTCCAAAGCTTCAACTCGGCTGCTGTCATCACCTTGCGCATTGATCTGGCGTTGGCGCGCTGTTTTGGCGGCAGCGGTGTATGGGGCATTTGTATTGCTCGGTGATTGTTAAGGTTCGCGCTCTACGGCGCCCCCCTCTGTCCTGCCGGACATCTCCCCCACGAGGGGGGAGATTGGCAGCTTCGACGCCTACCCCACGAATCCCACCCTTTTATGTGACCCATCACAAAACGGCTTGTTCGCCGAATGCCCGCAGCGGCAGAGGAAGACCTTGGTGGTGCGCGCGATCGTATGCCCCGTGCCGGTGACGATCTCGAGATTGCCTTCGACCTTCAGCGGCCCGTTGCTGGTCGGCGTCACCTTCAGCGGCCCATCCCGCGCCTCCAGCACCTGCGCTTCTTTCAGCGGCGGCTCGCCGGTGGCGGTGAAGCCGGCCTTGATGTGGCTGTTGTCGCAGAACGGCTTGTTCTGCGACAGGCCGCAGCGGCAGAGCGTGGCGCGGAAGAAGGTTTCCTCGCCCAGCACGATCTCGGCATGCACCGCCAGCGGGCCGTTTTCCCGCAACCGCACGGTGTTGACCACGGGCGGCCTCTCCTGCGGTCCGCCGTCCTTGCGGTTGTAGGTGATGGCGCCCGACGGGCAGTTTTCGGCCAGCGCCACGACCTTCTCGACGCTCGCCGCCTCCGGGTGGATCCATTCGCCCGGCGCGTTGGGCACGAAGACATGCGGGTTGCCGAGCACGCAATTGCGCGAATGGATGCAGCGCTTGCCGCTGAAGGAAATGTCGATCTTCTCGCTTTCGACCGTGCCTGCCATGGGGCTCTCCTCCTGGTGGGTTGAGCAAGGCTAGGGCGGCGGTGAGAGGGGCGTCAAGCGACAAGCTCCCCCTTCCCCCTTGTGGGGGAAGGTGGCTCGGCGCTCAGCGCCGAGACGGATGAGGGGTGCTCCAGCTTGGCAAAGAGGCCGATGCACCACTACCGCCAAGGCTGCAGACTTTGATCCCGAACATAAGCGATGATGGTATCGCACACCGCATCGAGTTCTTTCAGAACGTCGTCGTTCCAGAACCGAAGCACGCGAAATCCTCTCGCCTTCAATTCCGCGTCGCGTTCCTGGTCGTGGCGCGACTCCGCATGCTGACTGCCGTCGATTTCGACGATGAGCCGAGCCTCGGCGCAGAGGAAATCCGCCACGAAGCGGCCGATCGGCGCCTGCCGTCGGAACTTGATGTTATCCAGACGGCGCCCGCGCAGCTCCTGCCACAGGCGATCTTCCGCCTCAGTCGGCTCGCGCCGCATCGAACGGGCGAAATTCCGTTTGGCTGGAGCTACGGGCTGGTGGGGCATAGCGCGAGATTAACCGATGTTGTGGACTTGAACATCCGGCGTCGCACTTCGCTGGAACACCCCTCATCCGTCTCGGCGCTGCGCGCCGAGCCCCCTTCTCCCACAGGGGGAGAAGGGGGAAGACGCTACTCCGCCAGGTCCACCGTCTCGGTGGAATGCTCGGTGCAGATGAAGCAGCAGGTGTCGCAGGGCTGGTCGTTGTCGGGACCGACGCCGGCGGTGATGGAATCGTCGCCGTTCACCCAGGCGCCCCAGCAGATATGCTCGCCCGGTTCGCAGGAGATCGGCACGGACTTCCGCGCCTTCGGCCGGATGAGGAACACCTTGTCGTCGCCCGGCCAGACTTTTTGGCTGTCGCGGCTGAACAGCTCCAGCGCGACGCCGTCCGAGCGCTGGTTGCGCACGAACACCGACATGTCGGCGGCGAAGGCCGGCGCGGTGAGGAGAAGGAAGGCGAGCAGAGCGCGAATCATGGCGAGGTCCCCCGGAGGAGTAGAGCACGGGTGGAGGCTAGGCGCGACCTCCCCTTCCCCCCTTGTGGGGGAAGGTGGCTCGGCGCGCAGCGCCGAGACGGATGAGGGGTGCTCCAGCTTGGCAAGGGCGTTCGCCACAGAAGTGTGCATCGCCACCGCCTCACTCCGCTGGAACACCCCTCATCCGTCGCCTTCGGCGACACCTTCTCCCACAAGGGGAGAAGGGGGAGCCGCGCCCTACCTCACCACCACATGCGGTGCAAACGTCTTCACCGCGTCCACCAGGTCCTGGCCCCGCACGTCGAGCGAGGAGATCTCCATATGCACGATGTTCCGGCCGAAGGGCATCAGGCCGAAGGCGTTGGCGGAGGAATAGCGGATGGCGTCGGGCGGCTCCTCGGTGAGCTCGAAATTGAGCATCGCGGCGCCCTTGCCGCCGGCGGCGAGGCGCACGCTTTTCACCTTGCTCCACGGCACCAGCACGTCGCCGGCGCGGCGATCCCGGAAACCATCCTTGTCCAGCACGACCTTGACCGAAGTGTCGAAGGCGCCGCGCGCGATGAAGACGCCGAGCGCCAGGCAGGCGGCGCCGAGCAGCGCGATCCACAGCACATGCCCGCCATCCGCGCCGGAAGCGACGCCCTGCAGCGCGCCGAAGCCGAAGATGCCGCCGATCAGGAACGGCCCGACGGCGGGCAGGATCTTTCCCGACGCACTGTTGCGGAGTTCGAGCGGCGCGGCCATGTTGCCGGCTCAGCGTGTAGGTGGGCCGGTGAAGACCCCGGCCGCGGCCAGGTCATCCCGCAGCCGCCGGTATTTCATGGCGAGCAGAGCCGCCGCGCCGACTATGCCATGGATGGTCCACAGCGTCTCGCGCAGCGCATCGCTGGCAACGAACGTGACCGCCATGCCCAGTGCGCCGCCAATGGCGAGGCCGATCGCGGCGACGGTGTTAGAGGTGGAGCGCATGTGATGACTCCCCAAGCCGGGGAGAGAATACAACGCGGTGGATTGGGGGTGAAGAGGAGGACGTCACACGTGCGACGTCCGCGATCCTGTTATATGATTATATGATCCCTCCCGTCGCATAGCTCCTCTCCGCCATGATGTACGAATGTGTCTTGGCGAGCTTCATCTTATCACTCTCTGCAATCGACGCGCTTCTCAGCACAGACCGGAGAACCAACATCTTTTCGTGTGTGCATTTGAGTGGAACACTGTCGTTTCTCGCTCCAACAACAGATCTGATACGCTTGTATTTGAGCGCCTCTCCTTCCAAATCCTTGTGAAACTCAAGCAGCTCTACACCTTTGGGTAGCAATCGTTCCGTAAGATAGATGTAATAGGTCGATACCTCGTCCGTATTTTCTCGAAGCCGCGGCCACATTCCACCCACCAATCGCGATAGAGATTCATCATTCGTCCAAATGAACTCCGTGTCTTTAAGATATTTGAATATGGTCTTGGCCGATCCGAAACGAGAAAGAATCCAAATCGCTGCGTAAACAGAACAGAAATCGTCTTTGGGGAAATAAGCGAGAATCGCCTTTAGTGACTCTGTTTCCGTCCCATCGTATTCTATTTTGGCCTCCACCAGACGCCTTGCTAGAACTAAGCGAAAGTAATCATCACAGACCAATCCTCTCTCGAATACACCCTTGATCCGGTCGAAGTCGACTTTCCTTATCCCGCATAGACCTAGGTTCCGCAGTGACGGTTCGCGTAAATTGGGATGCAAGGAAATAAAATACTCAAACAAAATATCTGGAACTCTTGCAGAAAACTTACTATACATACCAATCGCCCGCTTAATTATCTTTTCGCCATTCCCTATTTTAAAGTAGCCTTTCTTGTAAAATCGCTCGAAGAGCTCTGACAACTTTTTGAACTTTGGTTCGATAGATTCGCCGTCCGCAGTCATTGCAATCAGCCGCGTCTCGAGCTGTTCTAAGAAGCGGTTGTCCCGCACTCTAAAATGCGAATAGGCTTCTTTGGCAGTCAAGATTCGCGTTTTACCGGCATTCAACCTTAGGCTACGGGACTGCAGTACTAGGTCAGTGTCTCGAAGCAACTTCTTTGCGTCTTCGATCGTGTCCACGCCGGCATCGATGTCATCCATGAATCGCGCATAGTTCTTTTGGGAGCGCTGTTCCATGAAACGATCCAACTCAAACAGATAGCAGTGAGCGAGCAGTCTTGGCGCGTCGAGATCAATCTGCGGCAAACCGATTTGGCGCGGAGGCATGAAATCTGGCCGCCAAGCGAGTGCAGAAATTATGTGGAGGTAAAAGTCAAAAAGCGACTCATGAACCTTTACAAAGGACGTAATTACGTTCCTAAGTTGCACAAGATCGATGAAGTCATAATAGTTTGATATATCGGTTACCACTACAAATTTGTTTTCGTCTCGGAAGTTCAATATCTTCTCTTGAAACTTCTTCCACGACTTGAACGTGCCGTACTCCTGATCGTCGGTCGGTTTAAAGCTGTGATCTTGCGGTTCGAAAAACGCATTTTTAGACGGAGATTGTTTTTTTATGTCGCTGTAGAGCTTGTCAGATAGGCACTGGAGTATGATCGCAGCCTCAACGGAAGTCTGAACCATCAAGCGGCACAGGCCGAGGGTTTTTTCGACATGGTAGCGCCGGGGCTGACTTACGCCGAAATTCCCTCTGCGGATCGACGACCGTATCCGTGCAATTACGGCGTCTATGCTTGCCTGAACGTCGAGATATTCTACTGGATCTGGGAAAACCTGCCTCTTCAGGTCATACCTGGTTTTCTTCCGCCACTTCTCTTCTAGCCGCTTGGCCGTGAGATACCTTAAGATGTCTTGGGCTCTCAGACTGTATTTCGGAGAGTGTTGAGTCACTCAGGTTATCCAAGAAAGAGTCGGCCACGTCATTGTGCTATTTAACCAAAAGGGCGGCCAACGTCTATCTCGTATCGATTGTTAGACGTGGGGGAGGGATGCCAACAAGTGCCAGAAATTCCGTGTCCGACGGAAGTGTGTCCAAGACGGAATATAGTGGTCCGGTCTCCCGCTCCCCTCGCAGCGGCGCTTGGATGAACGTCTCCGGGGAGGTAGCACTGCCGAACTGGAATCCGCTCAGCGTCAAGTTTCGCGTGTCAGCTAACTCGCTTTCCATCTACGAAGATATTGCGTCGAACAAGGGACGGCCGTGTCTTCGTTTCAATCCGAATGGAGAAACCTTTGAGGATCAGGCGAATTGCTTCTTCTTCCGTTCGAACAAGGACCTCGTTCTTTTTGTGGTGTTTGATCTCTCGTGCTTCAGGGTCCCCGAGAACGAACAGGCCGTCTTTTTGGGCCGGCGGCCACTTTTGGCCATCGGAAGTCAACCGGTAGATACGCATTCCCCTCCCCGAGATTATCGCAAGATCAATGTCGATTGGTCGGTCGACCGGCTATGTGGGATCGCTCAATCCCCCATCTTCAGCGCCTGGATAAACGCCTCCTGGGGGATATCCACCTTGCCGAACTGGCGCATCCGCTTCTTGCCCTCTTTCTGCTTGTCGAGCAGCTTGCGCTTGCGGGTCACGTCGCCGCCGTAGCATTTGGCGGTGACGTCCTTGCGCAGCGCCGAGACGGTCTCGCGGGCGATGATGCGGCCGCCGATCGCGGCCTGGATCGGGATCTTGAAGAGATGCTGCGGGATCAGCTCCTTCAGCTTCTCGCACATGGCGCGGCCGCGCTTTTCGGCGGCCGAGCGGTGCACCAGCATGGAGAGCGCGTCGACCGGCTCGTCATTGACCAGGATCGACATCTTCACCAGGTCGCCCTCGCGATAGTCGGTCAGGTGGTAGTCGAAGGAGGCGTAGCCCTTGGAGATCGACTTCAGCCGGTCGTAGAAATCGAACACCACCTCGTTGAGCGGCAGGTCGTAGGTCAGCATGGCGCGCTTGCCGACATAGGAAAGGTCGGCCTGGATGCCGCGCCGGTCCTGGCAGAGTTTCAGGATGCCGCCGAGATAGTCGTCGGGGGTGAGGATGGTGGCGCGGATCCACGGCTCCTCGATCGAGGCGATCTTGACCACGTCGGGCATGTCGGCCGGGTTGTGCAGCTCCTTCACCGTGCCGTCGATGAGGTTCATGCGGTAGACGACCGACGGCGCGGTGGCGATGAGGTCGAGGTTGAACTCGCGCTCCAGCCGCTCCTGGATGATCTCCAGATGCAAGAGCCCGAGGAAGCCGCAGCGGAAGCCGAAGCCGAGCGCGGCGGAGGTCTCCATTTCGTAGGAGAAGCTGGCGTCGTTGAGGCGCAGCTTGCCGACGGCGGCGCGCAGATCCTCGAAATCGGCGGCGTCGACCGGGAACAGGCCGCAGAAAACCACCGGCTGCGCCGGCTTGAAGCCGGGCAGGGCCTTTTGCGTCGGGCGGCGGTCCTCGGTGATGGTGTCGCCGACGCGGGTGTCGGCCACTTCCTTGATCGAGCCGGTGAAGAAGCCGAACTCGCCGGGGCCGAGCTCGTCGACATTGACGCGGGCCGGCTTGAACACGCCCGTCCTCTCGACGAGGTATTTCGCGCCGGTGCCCATCATGCGGATGGTCTGGCCCTTCTTCATCACGCCGTCGATGATGCGCACCAGGACGATGACGCCGAGATAGGCGTCGTACCAGCTGTCGACCAGCATGGCCTTCAAGGGCGCGTTGATGTCGCCCTCGCGGGGCGGCGGCAGCTGATGGACGATCGCCTCCAGCACGTCCGGCACGCCAAGGCCGGTCTTGGCCGAGATCAGCACGGCGTTGGAGGCGTCGAGGCCGATCACCTCCTCCACCTGTTCGCGGATGCGCTCGGGCTCGGCCGCAGGCAGGTCGACCTTGTTCAGCACCACGACGATCTCGTGGTTGTTGTCGATGGCCTGGTAGACGTTTGCCAGCGTCTGCGCCTCGACGCCCTGGCTCGCGTCCACCACCAGCAGCGAGCCCTCGCAGGCCGCCAGCGAACGCGACACCTCATAGGCGAAGTCGACATGTCCAGGCGTGTCGATGAGGTTCAGCACATAATCCTCGCCGTTCTTGGCGCGGTAGTTGAGCCTCACGGTCTGGGCCTTGATGGTGATGCCGCGCTCGCGCTCGATATCCATCGAGTCCAGCACCTGCTCCTTCATGTCGCGCTCCTCCAGTGCGCCGGTGAGCTGGATCAGCCGGTCGGCAAGCGTGGATTTGCCATGGTCGATATGGGCGACGATGGAGAAATTGCGGATATGGTCGAGCGGCGTCGTCATGCGGCGCGCTTTAGCAGGGGCGGGGTTGAGGGGCAAGCGGCGGGGCAGTCTCCCCTTCTCCCCTTGTGGGAGAAGGTGGCCGCGAAGCGGCCGGATGAGGGGTGCTCCAGCTTGGCGGCGCCGCCTATCCAGTCGGAGTCCGCCAACGTCTCACTCCGCTGGAACACCCCTCATCCGTCTCGGCGCTATCGCGCCGATCCACCTTCCCCCACAAGGGGGAAGGGGAGGCGCCGCGCCCCTTCACATCCCGCTCACGAAATATTCAAACCCGCTTAAGCATTCATGCACCGCTCTCGCGCATGCTCCGCGCCCGGATGGTAAACAGGCTTGCTGCCTGAGACGACGAAGACCCTGAAATGTCCCGCTCTGCCCGTAAGTTCAGTCCGGCCGCGGTGGCCGGGGCGTTGAGGCGATTTCTCGCCCGCCGCGACGGCTCGATGATGCCGATGATGGTGCTGCTGACGATCCCGCTGGTGGCGGCGGTCGGCTTTTCGGTCGACTACACCTCGGCGGTGACGACGCGCAGCGACATGCAGAACGCGCTCGATGCTGCGATCATTGCGGTCACCACGCTGCCCACCACGACAAGCTTCTCCGACCGGCAGGCGGCGCTGCAGCAGGCCTATGCGGCCAATAGCGGCCAGGGTACGGCGACGCTCACCGGCGTCAATGTCGATGCGACCGGCACGGCGACCTTCACCGCCACGGCAAGCTACCCGATGCCGACGAGCTTCATGCAGGTCGTCCGCATCAACACGGTGCCGGTCGGCGTCGGCTCCTCGGTGCGCAAGACGCCGGCGCTGGTGCAGACCACCTTCAAGGTGACGAAGGTGTCCGGCTACTGGGCAAAGACCATGACGCTGTGGGGCACCAAATTCGGCCAGACCACCCCCCAGAAGCTGATGACGATCGGCTACACCTATAATGGCTATGGCGATCCGAAAGGCTACGGCACCACGGTCGTGAACACTATAAACGGGTCGACCTCGACGATGGTGCAGAAACAGGTCTGCACCACCGGCACGCTGAAGAGCCTGCAGAACTCCGTGCCCGCCGGCACCGTCATCCAGACCGACAATTACGGCACGAGCTATTATTGCGTCGACACGTTCTATCCGGCCAACGGCGCGGGCGCGGTGATCGACGTCAGCCAGATGGATCAGCTCTATCTCGAAATGGACGTGCCGTCGGGCAATCCGAAGGTGCTCAAGTCCAACGATCCGACCACGTCGAACCGGCTCTATATCGGCACCAGCCCGACCAACTTGACCGAAGTGGCGACCGGGCAGAAGGTCGACATCTTCACCGCCGTGCCCTGCGGCCAGACCGGCTACCAGGCCTGGGAAGACGGTGGCAACGCGGTGCCGGCTCCGGTCTCCAACGCCGACTTCTTCTACACCGTGCAAGGCAAATGCGACTACAACCAGCGCCCGTCGGAGACGGTGCTGACGCAGTGATGGCGCCTCTCCTTCCCCCTTGTGGGGGAAAACGCGCGGCGCCGCCGCTGCTGATCTCCCCCACAAGGGGGGAGATCGGACGTCGCGGCCGCTTTCGCCAATCTCCGAACAGCAAGCCACCCGATCACAAACCGGTGAGCCTGTAACGAACCCCTCCACCCCGGCGAAATCGGAGCATGACCCGCTACGGAGATTGCTTCCCATGACCGGATTGAAGACAAGCCTGCTCGCCGGCGCAATGCTTGCCGCCACGCTCGGCGCCGCTTCCGCTGAGCCGCTGACCGTGGTCGAGCTGTTCACCAGCCAGGGCTGCTCGTCCTGCCCGCCGGCCAACGCCAATCTGATCAAGGTCAAGGACCAGCCGGGTGTGCTGGCGCTGTCGTTCAACGTCACCTATTGGGACTATCTCGGCTGGAAGGACACGTTCGGCCGCAAGGAATTCACCGATCGCCAAGTGACCTACGAGCCGTCGCTCGGCCATGACGGGCCGTTCACGCCGCAGGTGGTTGTGAACGGCAGAAGCGACGGCGTGGGGGCGGCGCCGGGCGAGATCCAGAAGCTGATCGCCAGCAGCGGCCGCACGCAAGGTCCGGAGCTTTCGCTCGGCCAAGGCAAGGTCAGCATCGGCGCCGGCAAGGCGCCCGGCGGCGGCGCCGACATCTGGCTGGTGCGCTACAAGAGAGGCGTCGTCGAGGTGCCGGTGGCGCGCGGCGAGAACACCGGCCGCACGCTGCCGCATGCCAATGTCGTGCATGCGCTGACCAAGCTCGGCAGTTGGAACGGCCAAGCGACCACGCTGCCGCTGCCGTCGGCGACCGGCGGCTTGAGCACCGCGGTGCTGGTGCAAACGCCAGGCGGCGGGCCGATCCTGGCCGCCGCCGCCAACTGATTTTCTTCCTTTCGCGCGGGGCCGCACGGATGCGGCAACGCTTCACCAAGGCCCGCATTCGCGCGCGCCATAACCCAAGGAGTACGACCCATGACCAAATTCCTCACGCTGCCGGCGCTGGCCGTCGCGCTTACCGCATCGGTCTTCGTCGCCGGCGCCCGCGCCGATGACGCGACCAGCGCGATGAAGCCCGCCAATGCGATGGCGACCGACGCCATGAAGCCGGCGACGGATTCGATGAAACCGGCCGATGCCATGAAGCCCGACGCGATGAGCACCGAGGCGATGAAGCCGGCAACGGATGCGATGAAGCCGGCGGACGCGATGAAGCCCGCGACGACGGATGCCATGAAGCCTGCGGACACCACCGCTCAGTGAGGTGAGGTTGTGATCCGCTCGCGTCGCCGGCGGACGAGGCAATCGCATGGGGCGGCGCAGCCCCCTCTCCGTCTCGGCGCTGCGCGCCGATCCACCTCTCCCCCGGCTTTGCCGGGGGCGAGGAAATGCCAGCCGCCGAGGGCGAGGAAATGCCAGCCGCCGAGGGCGAGGAATGCCAACGGGCGCGGCCTTCGCAAGCCTGGGTTCCTCGCCCCCGCAAAGCGGGGGAGAGGTGGCTCGGCGAAGCCGAGACGGAGAGGGGAGCGCCATCGGCGGTTACACGCCGCCGCACGGCAAAGTGAGAATCCCGTGGCGGCTTCGTTCGTATATAGTGAAGCAACAACAAGGAGACCCAACATGACCGGCATTGAAAAGAGAGCCGCGCGGCGGCCATTCCTTGCCAAAGGCGCGCTGGCGGCCCTGGTGCTCAGCGCGGCCGCGGCCGTCTTCTGGCAGAGCCCGGCCCGCTCGGCCGAGGACGCGGTGGTGATCCCGCCGCCGGCTTTGGACGAGAAGGCGGCGAGCGGCACCGAGAAGGCGATCTTCGCCGGCGGCTGCTTCTGGGGCGTGCAGGGCGTGTTCCAGCATGTCAAGGGCGTCAGCAAGGCGGTGTCCGGCTATACCGGCGGCAGCGCCGAGAACGCCGTCTACGAGGTTGTCGGCACCGGCCGCACGGGCCACGCCGAATCCGTCGAGATCACCTACGACCCGTCGAAGGTCACCTATGGCCAGCTCCTGCAGGTCTATTTCTCGGTCGCGCACAATCCGACGCAGCTCAACTACCAGGGGCCGGACCGGGGCACCCAGTATCGCTCGACGATCTTCGCCGAGAATGACGAGCAGAAGAAGATCGCCGAGAGCTACATCGCCCAGCTCGACAAGGCAAAGGTGTTTCCGAAGCCGATCGTCACCACGCTCGAAACCGGCAAGACCTTCTACCCGGCCGAGGATTACCATCAGGACTTTCTGACGCTGAACCCGACCTATCCTTATATCGTCTACAACGACCTGCCCAAGATCGAGAATCTGAAGGCGCTGTTCCCCAAGCTCTACAGCGAGAAGCCGGTGCTGGTGCTGGCCTCCAGCAAGAGCTGAGGAAGGCCGGGCCGGTTTCCTGATGCAGGGGAATCTCGAGCGGCAGGTGTATCTGGGTCGGCAGGTGACATGCCTTGGCGATTGGCGGAGCCGCCCGAACGTCGTCATTCCAGGGCGGAGCAGCCGCGAAGCGGCGTCGCGGAGACCCTGGAATCCATGCCGTGACCCTGATCAAAGAGCGCAGCGGAGCAGAATTCTGCACCGCAACAGCGCTCATACGTCACGGCATGGATCCTCGGGTCTGCGCGCGTCGCTTCGCTCCTTGCTCCGCCCGTGGATAACGAGGTCAGGGCGGCTCCGCCAATCCCCGGCGTTTGCGCCGATTTCACGGAGGAACGGTGAAATCCTGCCGACCGGCAAACGGCAAGCCAGCCGCTTGCACTTCCTGGAATGCTCCGGGCCGGCCTGCCGTTTGAGCACGTGTTTCGCAACCATCCACCTCTATTTCGCTGGCAAACAAAACACAGTGTGAAGCAGTTCATAGAATTATACTTGCCGCTGCTAAATATTGACATCAAATCTTTTGCCGCCACATAATCATCGCCGTCACCCTTTCGAAGAATTCGTTTCAACCGAGCCGGAGCCCTGCTTCCGGTACGGATTCCTGTTGCCCGCATTGGTGGGCCGGACATGCCGGGCCGCGCGCTTTGGAAACAACGACAGATGCGGAGGAACGGCAAATGGCCGTCAGCATAAAGGTTTCCGTCTACACCAATGGCGACGACGCTTTCGTCGCCTGGGCGCCCAGCGACTTCATCGCCGGATGCCGGGGCTTCCTGCTCGAGCGCGGCCGCAAGGCCGGCGCGAGCGAGAAGATCGAGCCGGTGGAGAACCGCGTCGGCTTCACCAAGGACAAGCCGAAATCGGGCGACCACAGGCCGTCGGACGTCTGGCCGTTCCAGCGCTTCAACTGGACCGATCATGCCGCCGATGTCGGCAATGTCGTGCGCTACCGGGTGACTGCGATGGTGAGCGCCGGACCCGGCAAGCCGCTGACCAAGGGGGTGTCGAGCGACTGGACGGATTGGCATACGCTTGCCACCGACGCCGGCGGCGGTTTCTCCTGCCACTTCAACCGCGGCCTGGTGCTGTCGCAATTCGTCGCCCGCTACATGGCGAAGAACAAGCTCACGCCGGCGGCCTTCAAGAAAAGCCTGCAGACCAATGGCGACGCGAAATTCCGCGCTTTCCTCGAAGGCGATCTCGGCCTGCGCATGATCGGGCTGACGCAAGGCGCCGGCGACGAATTGCATGCCGCGCTCTACGAGCTTGGCGACGCGACGCTGGAGACGGCGCTGATCGGGCTCGGGCCGCGGCTGCATCTCATCCTCTCCAACGGCTCCGACAAAAAAGGCGACGGCAACAAGGACGCGCGCAAGAACCTCAACGACCACGGCATCGCCACCATCGACCGGATGCTGAAATCGAAAGGCCTCGGCCACAACAAGTTCGTCGTCGTGTCGGAAGACGGCGAGCCGAAGAAAGTGTGGACCGGCAGCACCAACTGGAGCACCACGGGCCTCTGCACGCAGGTCAACAACGGCCTGCTGATCGAGGACGCGGCGGTGGCGGCGCATTTCCGCAAGCATTGGGACCTGCTCAGGGACGCCTCGCCGCCAAAGACCGACCCGGCCAATTTCACGCCGGCGCTGATCGCCGACAACGACGCGCCCAAGACCTTCACGGTCGGGGCCGTCAAGGCGACGGTTTGGTTCACCCGCACCTCGAACGGCGCCGACATGGCGGCGCTGCGCGACGTCATCACCTCCGCCAAGCAGGCGGTGCTTTTCCTGATGTTCACGCCGGGCAAGCAGGGCCTGCACACGCTGGCCGGGCAGCGCGCCCGGGAAAAGGGCATGTATGTGCGCGGCGTGGTCTCGACGCTCAGCGCGGACGAGGGTGGTACCGAGCAGAATTTCCTCGACATCGACCTGGTGAGCAGCGGCCGGAAATTCACGCCGGACCGCTACGCGGTGGCGCAGCCGCAGGGTCTCGACGCGCCGCTCGGGCCGTGGATCGCCGAGGTCACCCGGCGCAGCTTCCTGTCGCAGATCGGCCACGCCATCGTGCACTCGAAGATCCTGGTGACCGACCCGCATTCGAGCGACTGCGTGGTGGTGACCGGCAGCCACAATTTCTCGGCGCCGGCGAGCGAGAAGAACGACGAGAACCTTGTAATCGTGCGCGGCCACAGGCAGCTCGCCGCCGCCTATGCCACCTATGCGATGTCGGTCTATAGCCACTACCGCTACCGCTCCTACATCCGCGAGATGCGGGCTGAAGGCAAGACGCCGTGGAGCTATCTCGACGACGACGATCAATGGCTGAAGACCGAGCTTCGGACCAAGGCGCAGGAAATCGCCTTTTGGACGGCGGAGACCTAATTTCCTTCTCCCCGTTCCACGGGGAGAAGGTGCCGGCAGCGCCGGCGGTTGTGATATAGGCATCCCCGAAAAAGCGCAGCCATCGCCTTACCCGACAGGTTTAGCGCCGCCCCTCATTGCCTGCCCGTCCTCCGCAGCGACTACGCCGCAGCTTCGGAGGGTGAACCGGGCATGTTTGCCCATAAACGGATAGAAAGACGCTCTCACGTCCAGAATTGTCAGCAGCGGTGTCGATTCACTTGCACCGGGCGGCATCCGACCTATATCAGGTCACCTTTTCCAGCCGGCCGTATTTCAGCATGTCGTCCATCATCTCGATCTCCGGTGTCACGAAAACCTATGCCACCGGCTTCAAGGCGCTGAAGGAAATCAATCTCGATATCGAGCGCGGCGAGATCTTCGCGCTGCTGGGGCCGAACGGCGCCGGCAAGACGACGCTGATCTCGATCGTCTGCGGCATCGTCAACCGCTCGTCGGGCAGCGTCACGGTGGACGGCCACGATATCGGCAAGGACTACCGCGCCGCGCGCAGCCTGATCGGGCTGGTGCCGCAGGAGTTGACGATCGACGCCTTCGAGACGGTCTGGGCGACGGTGAACTACAGCCGCGGCCTGTTCGGCAAGGCGCCCAACAAGGACTTCGTCGAGAAGGTGCTGCGCGACCTGTCGCTCTGGGAGAAGAAGGATTCCAAGGCGATCACACTGTCCGGCGGCATGAAGCGGCGGCTGATGATCGCCAAGGCGCTGTCGCACGAACCGCGCGTCTTGTTCCTCGACGAGCCGACGGCCGGCGTCGACGTGGAGTTGCGCCAGGACATGTGGGGGATGGTCAGGCGCTTGCGCGAGGACGGCGTCACCA
Organism: Mesorhizobium sp. WSM4935; assembly: GCF_029625735.1. NCBI lineage: Bacteria > Pseudomonadati > Pseudomonadota > Alphaproteobacteria > Hyphomicrobiales > Phyllobacteriaceae > Mesorhizobium > Mesorhizobium sp. WSM4935. The sequence goes on from NZ_JARTVR010000014.1 coordinate 94,912, forward strand.
TCATCCTCACCACGCATTATATCGAGGAAGCCGAGGCGATGGCCGACCGCGTCGGCGTCATCAACAAGGGCGAGATCATCCTGGTCGAGGGCAAGGCCGAGCTGATGCGCAAGCTCGGCCGCAAGCAGATGACGCTGGAGCTGCGCGTGCCGCTGTCGGCCGTTCCGGACGGGCTTTCCGGCTATTCATTGGAGCTGTCGGACGACGGCAACCAGCTCACCTACACCTACGACAACCAGAGCGACCGTCCAGGCGTCGCCTCGCTGATCCGCGACCTCGAGGCGGCCGGCGTCCAGTTCCGCGATCTCGACACCAAGAACAGCTCGCTCGAGGAGATCTTCGTCAATCTTCTGAGGCAAGAGCCATGAACCTGCGCGCGGCCCCCAATTTTCGTGCAGTATGGGCGATCTACCGGGTGGAGATGGCGCGCGCCTTCCGCACGGTACTGCAGAGCATCATCTCGCCGGTTATCTCGACATCGCTCTATTTCGTCGTCTTCGGCTCGGCCATCGGCTCGCGCATCAACGAGATCGACGGCATCGCCTATGGCGCCTTCATCGTGCCCGGCCTGATGATGCTGTCGCTCTTGACGCAGTCGATCTCCAACGCCTCCTTCGCCATTTATTTCCCGAAATTCGTCGGCTCGATCTATGAGCTTTTGTCGGCGCCGGTCTCCTATCTCGAAATCATCATCGCCTATGTCGGGGGTGCGGCGACCAAGTCGATCATGCTCGGCCTGATCATCCTGGCCACCGCGGCTTTGTTCGTGCCGCTCAGGATCGAGCACCCGTTCTGGATGATGGCCTTCCTGCTGCTGACGGCGGTGACCTTCAGCCTGTTCGGCTTCATCATCGGCATCTGGGCAAAGACCTTCGAGCAGCTGCAGCTGGTGCCGCTGCTCATCGTCACGCCGCTCACTTTCCTCGGCGGCAGCTTTTATTCGATCCACATGCTGCCCGGCATCTGGAAGACGATCACGCTGTTCAACCCGGTCGTCTATCTGATCAGCGGCTTCCGCTGGAGCTTCTACGGCAAGGCGGATGTCTCCGTCGGCGTCAGCCTCGGCATGACGCTGGTGTTTTTGGCCATCTGCATCGCGATCGTGGCGTGGATCTTCAAGACGGGATACCGGTTGAGGAACTGACGGAGTTCCTCGCCCCACGAAGTGGGCTACGGCATGCACACATTTGCAAGCGCCTGGTCTTTGGCGATAGCGTGCATGGCGGCTTGGCGCATGCTTTGTCTATTGTAGCGCTGGTCGATCCCCACTCCGTGTCGGCTTCGCCGAGCCACCTCTCTCCCCGATCGACGGGGTAGGAAAGGCGCCCTTCCTTTTCCCTCTGCGAAGCAGCGACGGATTGGGGGAACCACGTGGCAATCAAGCCTCAGGTCGATCAGTCACGCCAGTCACAGAACATGTGCATAGCGTAGACGAAGTTGGGTGAGGAAAGAGCGCCTAGTCAGATCGCCTTCAGCAGGCGCAGCAGCCCCAGCATCTCCACGAAAGTCCCTTTGCGGAACGCGATATAGGTCGGCTCCTCGACGCCGTGGAAGCGGCGCTTGAAGGCCGCCTGGCCCTGCAGGTTGAAGCGCGAGCGGTTGACCCAGGGCGAGTTGTAGGCGCGCTGGAAGGCGCCACGCCAGAAGCCCGATTCGGCAAAGCCGCTGGGCTCGATGCCGAACAGCGGCGAAAGGCCGAGCGTCACCTGCGAGATGCCTTCCTCGCGGAAGCGGTCGACGGCGAATTTGGTCAGGCCGATCTCGGCATGCGGCGTCGCGTCGGTCTGCTTGCGCTTGAAGGCGGTGGTGTAGCCGATGACCTTGCCGTCGCGAAACAGCGGGTCGAAGTCGAGGATGGCGAGAAGCCGGCCTTCGGGGCTGTGCAGGAGGAAGCGGCGCATGTCGGCGCCGAGCTCTTCGGAAAAGCGGCGGTTGAGGAAACCCATCTCCCAGCGCTTGATGATGCGCTCCTTGCGCCAGTCGGCGGAAAGCTGAATGATTTCCTCTTGCAGCCTGTCGCCCCTGTCCTCGGCGATGACAAAACCCTTCTTCATCAGCCAGCGTTCGGAATAGCGCACGGTCTCGTTGCGCTTGCCGGAAAAATCATGTGCCGGCAAAAGCAGCCTGGTGTCGATGCCGAGGCGATTGACCATGTAACCGAGGCCGGCGAGCACTTTGGCCGTGTCGGCGCTGATCTGGACGAACCACGGGCCACCGGCGGCCTCGGCGAAGCGCTTGATATAGGCCGCGCGATCCGCCGGATCGACCACCGGATCGCCCAGCGCGAAATGGTGGCTCATCTTGGTGCCGAAGGCAATGTAGCCGTCGCCGTCGCTGAAATAGGAAAGTTTCTGCTGCACGGCAGTCGAATAGGCGAGCGAGAAATCGCCGTAACGGCGCACCAGCGACAGGCGTTCGGCATCCGTCAAGTCGCGCCGCGGGACCTTGGGTGCCACAGCGTCGAGAAGCCTATCGAAATAGATGCGCAGGGACGCCATGAGCTCCGCGTGCCAAGAAGTGATGACCTGCCGCCCTCAGGTCGCGAATCGCTGGCGACCGCTGCCGGCCATGTCGCATCAGCGCGATATAGGATGCAATTGGCGGCGAATGAAGGGCAAACGGCCGAAAGGCTGCGGTCTCTTCCATCGGCGGCCGAGCATGAGTGCGCGAGGCCCGGTTTGACATTTTCATGCAATGTTATATATCAAGTTATAGATATATGGTGAACCAGCCATGGAAGACATCCTCCGATCTCTCGGCTTTCTCTGCCTCGGCAGCCGGATGAAGCGCATAGGCGAGCAGTTGCAGGCCGACACGCAGCGCGTGCTCGACCGTCTGGATATGCGCATCCAGTCGAGCCAGTACCCGCTGCTCGCCGCGCTGGACAGGCTGGGGCCGCTGCCGGTCGGCGAGCTGGCGCAATCCTTGGGCATCGCGCAGCCGGGCGTGACGCGCAGCGTGGCGCTGCTTGCCGAACTGGGTCTGGTCGAGGTCAACCCTTCGCAAGACGACCAGCGGCGCAGGATCGTTTCGCTGAGCCGCGACGGAAGGCGGCTGGTCGACCGGGCCAAGCGCGACATCTGGCCAAGCATCGAGAACGCCGTGGCGGATCTGTGCGCCGATCTTTCCGGCCCGCTGCTTAGCCAGCTTGCCGCCGTCGAGGATCGTCTGGCCGCGACGCCGCTCCACCGCCGCGCCGAAAACGCCAAGGTGGCCGCCTTATGAGACATGTCCTCGACCGCCCTGTCTGGAGCGCGCTTACGACGCGGCACCAGGCTCTCGCCGAAGGCGGCGACCTTGCCAGGCGCTATCGCCCGTCGATCGTTCCTTTCGCCGCCACCGCCGGCGACGATGCGGACAGCCTGCGGGCGCTGGCGGGGCTTCTACCGCCGGGCGAAACCGCAGTCCTGGTCCAGGCGGATGACATCGTTTTGCCGCCGGAACTTTCCGCGATCTCGACGGCGACGCTGGTGCAGATGGTTGCCGAAATGCCGATGCCGGCGGCGTCCGACGAGCGCGTCCGGCAACTGACAAAAGACAATGCCGAGGAGATGCTGGCGCTTGCCTCGCTCACCAAGCCCGGCCCCTTCACGCTGGAGGCGCTGAGCCTCGGCGATTTCTGGGGCATCAGGATAAACGGCAGGCTGGGGGCGATGGCCGGCGAGCGCATGAAGCAGCCCGGCTACTCGGAACTCAGCGGCGTCTGCACGCATCCGGATTTCCGCGGCGCCGGCCTCGCCCGCCTGCTGTCGCTGTTCGTGGCAGGCCGGATCGCGGCACGCGGCGAGGTTCCATACCTGCACGCCTATGAAAACAACGTCGCGGCGATCAGGCTTTATGAGTCCATCGGCTTCCGTCTGAGAAGCGTGATGAACATGGCGATGGTTCAACGCGCGGAGTGAGTGCCGGGCTACGGTGGGCCATCGCTTCGTCATCCACGGGCGGAGCAAGGAGCGTAGCGACGCAGCACAGACCCGAGGATCCATGCCGTGACTTCAAAGCGCCGCGGCGGTGCAGAATTCTGCGCCGCTGCACCCTGCGTCCGAGGTAACGGAATGGATCCCAGGGTCTCCGCGACGGAGCTTTGCTCCTGCTCCGCCCTGGAATGACGACGTTGGGGAGCCTTCCGCCAATCCCCAACGTCTGCGCTACCTCAGCGCATCACACCGCGATCTTGCCGCCGCCCTGCTTCGTGATCGCAACGACGGACGGCCGCACCGGCATGTCCGGCTTGAAATCCGGCCAGCGGGTCGACGGATCCTCGTAATAGGACGGGCGGCCAAAGCCTTCCCAGTCCTCGCCGCCATCGCCCGGATGCTGGACGGCGACGAAAGCCGTCTGGTCGTCGGGCGCAAACAGCGGACCGCACATTTCGGCGCCGATCGGCACCCGGAAGAACAGTTTCGAGGTTGCCCGTGCCGCGCCCTCGGTATCGACCGCCCAGAGGCCGTCGGTGCGGCCGGTGGCCTTCGGGCCTTGGCCGTCGGTGGCGACCCACAGGCGTCCGGCGGAATCGACGGCGCAATTGTCCGGCATGCCGAACCAGCCATGGGCGGTGGTCGCGGTCGAGAAGGTGGCGCCGACATCGGCGACCGACGGATCGCCGCATTTCAACAGCACTTCCCATTTACCCTTGGTGGCGGCGAAGTCGCCGCCATCCTCGACGATCTCGATGATATGGCCGAAGGCATTGTCGGCGCGCGGATTGGCGGCGTCGACCTGCTCGGCTTTGCGCTTGGAATTGTTGGTCAGCATGACATAGACCTTGCCGTTGCCGGCATTGGGCTGGATGTCCTCCGGCCGATCCATCTTGGTGGCGCCGAGCAGGTCGGCGGCGCGCCGCGTCTCGATCAGCACGTCGGCCTGGGACGCAAAGCCGTTCTCCGCCGTCAGCGGGCCTTGCCCGAACACGATCGGCATCCATTCGACCGAACCGTCCTCGGCGAACTTCGCGACGTGCAGCGTGCCGTCGTCGAGCAGGTTCATGTTCGCGGCACGGTCATTGGGGTCGAACGTGCCGGCGGTGACGAATTTGTAGATATAGTCGAAGCGTTCGTCGTCGCCGAGATAGAAGACGACGCGGCCGTCCTTGGCGACGATCGATTCGGCGCCCTCATGCTTGAAGCGGCCCATGGCGGTGCGCTTCCTCGGTGTGGAGGTTGGATCGTTGACGTCGACCTCGACGATCCAGCCGAAGCGATTGGGCTCGTTCGGCTCCTTGGCAAGGTTGAAGCGGTCGTAATGCGCGCCCCATTCATAGGCGCCTTCCGGGATGCCGAGACGCTTGTAGTTGGCCGCTTCCTTGTGGCCTTCCGGCAATTCGCCCGAGAAATAGCCGTGGATGTTCTCCTCGGCCATCACATAGGTGCCCCAGGGCGTGACGCCGCCGGCGCAATTGTTGAACGTGCCGATGACTTTGGTGCCGGATGGATCGGCATTGGTCTTGACGCGGTCGTGGCCAGCGACCGGGCCGGAGAGCGCCATCTCGGTGGTGGACATGATGCGGCGGTTGAGCTTGCCGTCGCGCACCACCTGCCACTTGCCGCCTTGCTTGCGGATCTCGACGATGGTGCCGCCATGCGCGGCCATCTCGACATCGACCTGCTCCTTCGAGAGCGGCGCCACCTCGGCCTTCTTCTTTCCGTCCTTCTCGACGATCGAAACGATCCCCGGGAACATCAGATGCGGGTTGGTGTATTCGTGGTTGACGACCAAAAGGCCGTGCTCGGCCGAGCCGTCGATCGGGATATAGCCGACATAGTCGTTGTTGTAGCCGAATTGCCTGGCCTGGGCCTCGGCCGATTGCTTCAGCGGATCGAAATCCGGCGAATCGGCAAACAGCGGATCGCCCCAGCGCAACAGCACGTCGGCGTCATAGCCCGGGGCGACATGGTGCTTGTCGTCGATGCCGGCTTCGAGCTCGTCGAAATTGAAGGCCGAGCCTTCTGCCGCGCGGGCCTCGTCGGCGGCGACGAGCGCCAGCGGGCTGACGGTGGCGGCGATGGCCGAGACGGCCAGCGAACCCATGAGGAAGCCGCGGCGCGAGAAACGCGCGGCGATGATCTCGCCCATGGTGCGGTTGTCGGTCGGGTTGACGGGCGGGCCGTCATTGTCCTCGAGCTGGCTGGTGCGGAAACGGGTCTCAGGGGTCACGGTCATGGTGTTCCTCTGGCTTCTTGAGGTGGCTGGGATTTCGACCTTTCGACCCCTAAAGCGCGCCGATCACATTTTCGTGACACTACCGTGATTGAATCGCAATGGCTATTTGCCGGCTGAGCAGCCGCTGGCTGGCTTGGCCCCCGAAACGCCGGCGGTCGACGGCGATCGGCTTGACGGCCTCGCCTGCTTCGGAAACAAGGGCTGCGGCCGGCTCGGCGGCGGCGCTTGAAAGATGGGACGGCGGTGAGTTTCTGGGGATTGGCGCAGCTCTGCATTTCGACCCTGATGTTCGTGCTGGCGGCGATAGCGGCCAAGCAATGGGGGCTGGCGCCGAGCCTCGCCAAGCTGCTTCTGACGCTGGCGTTTTATACGGCCGGCAATCTGATCATGCTGAGGCTGGTGCGCGAATTCGGCATGTCGGTGTCGTTCAGCCTGTCGGCGGTGATCCAGCTCGTCGCGGTCAATGTCGTGGCGCTCGCCTTTTTCGGCGAACGGCTCAACGCCTTGCAAGCGACCGGCATAGTGCTGGCGATCGCCGCCGTCGCGCTGATCACGCTTGGGCCCTATATGCAGCGGCTGTAGCGGGATCAAAAGGCTGGCATGAAACCGATCGCCAACGCGCTCCTCAACAGGTTGGAATTCCCCGTGCTGCTTGCCGGGCTGGTGATCGCCGGTGGACTGTGGGGGCTGGTGGAGCTCGTGGAGATGGCGCGCGCCACGACCCCGCACGCCTTCGACACGGAAATCCTGCTCGCTTTCCGTCATGCCGGGCAGCCGGACAGCCCGATCGGCCCGCTTTGGCTGGAAGGCGCGGTGCGCGACGTCACCGCGCTCGGCAGCACCGTTGTGCTGGTGCTGGTCACGACCGCGACCATCGTTTATCTGCTGTTGATCCGCAGATCCTCGACAGCGTTGTTCATGTTCGCGGCGGTGGCAGGCGGGCAAGTGCTCTCCAGCCTGCTCAAATTCGAGGTCGACCGGCCGCGGCCTGATCTCGTCTCGCATCTCGTCAACGAGACGTCGCTGTCCTTTCCGAGCGGCCACGCGATGCTGTCGGCCGTGACCTATCTGACCCTCGGCTCGCTGGCGGCCCGATTCCTGCCGGACCGCAGGACGAAGGTCTTCGTGCTCGGTCTTGCGGTGCTCACCACCGTGCTGGTCGGCACGAGCCGCGTCTATCTCGGCGTGCACTGGCCGTCCGATGTGCTTGCCGGCTGGTGCGCGGGCTTCGCCTGGGCCATGCTGTGCTGGCTTGCGGCGCGCCTGCTGCAGCGGCGCAAAGTCGTGGCCGACAGCGACTGATCGATGGCTGCCGGCATCGACACTCGCCGAGTGGGCCGGGCTCTCGCTGCGACGATCCAGCGCATGGAAGCGGGCGACGGCGTCGTCGACACGCTGATGCAGGTCATCCAGGCGCTCGACGAGGCGGGCGTGGAGCTGATCGGCGAGAACCAGGCCGGCGGGTGCGGCGGCAATGGCGTGCGCCTCAAGGCCGCCGCGGCGCAGAACCCGCAAACGCTGAGCCGCCACTGCGATAGGGAAACAGGACCGGCACCGCCGCGACCGGATTTGCCGGCCGATGCCGTGCCCTGCTCACACCGCCGCTTCGATCGGCTCGGCAAGCTTTGGATTGGCGCGCGCGGCGATCAGGCAGCCGGCGACGATGAGGCATGCGCCCGCCAGCGTGGTCCAGGCTACCTTCTCGCCGAAGAAGAGCCAGCCAAGCGCGATCGCCCAGATGAAGGCCGAGTATTCGGTCGGGATCAGATATTGCGCTTCGGCGCGGGCATAGGACCAGCTCATCAGGAATTGTCCGGCGAGCGACAGCAGCGCCACCCCGGCCAAGGGGAGCCAGAGATCGCTCGGCAGCGCAACTGCGAGCCAGGGCGCGGCGAGACCGAGCATGATTGCGACGAAGAGGTTCTGGAACAGCATGATCTCGACCGGCTTGGCCAGCAGCGCCTGTTGCCGGGAGAGGATCAGATTGTAGGCATAAAACACCGTCGATACGAGCACCGCGGCCGTGCCCAGCAGGGCATCTTGCGAATAACCTGCCGCCCCGAACTGGCCGGCCAATATGATCGCGACGCCGACCATTCCGGCTAGCGACGCCCAGACCGCCTGCCGCCTTATGCGTTCGCCCAGCAACAACGCTGCAAGAAAAAGCGCGAACAGCGGCGCGACGAAGCTGAGCCCGATCGCCTCGGCGAGCGGCAGCCTGGCCAGGCCCCAGAAGAACGAGACCAGGACGACGCCGACAATCGCGGCGCGCAGCGCATGCAGGCCCAGCACCGGAAGCCTCGGCTTCACGCGCGGCCCGGCCGACCAGGCCGCGCCCGCGACCACTGTGGCAACCACGCTGCGCCACAGCAGCGTGTTATAGACGCCGATCGCGATGGCCAGGGACTTCATGGCCGCATCCATGCCGGACAGCAGCAAAATAGCGAGCGCGCATATGAGCACAGGGATCGTCGGCGAAACGGCGCCGTTGAGGCTGGATGTCTTCACGGCTTCGCCCATGTGACGGATCGGAGCCGGATAATCCGGAGTGAGCGGCAGGACCAGATGGCAGTGCCGCAGATATGCCGGTCCAATCCCGACCGGCGCCGTTCACGATGCTCTCAGTCGATCTTAATCGCCACGATCTCCCCTTCGCCCATCAGCGGCACGAAGATGTGCTTGCCGTCCGTGCCGATGTCGGCGCTGCCCGGCTTGAACTGCGCCACTGCTTCCGGCGCGCCGCCGGCCTTGTAGCTGTAGAGCGTGCCGGTCATGTAGGCCGTGGCGAAGATGGTGCCGCCGATGGCGACGACGCCGTCGAGATCGGCGAATTGTTGGGCGCCGGGCAGCGGCGAGACCTTCCTGGTGGCGAAGTCGACCGACAGCAGGCCGCCGGGCTCGGCGGTGCTGAAATCGGCCTTGTTGATGCCCTTGCCCCAGGAGGCGACGATCAGCCTGTCGCCATCGGCGAACACGCCGTTGGGCGAGGCGAGCAGCGCATCCTTGACGAACAGTTCCGGCCTGTCGCCCTCGATGCGGTAGATCGCGTCGGCCAGCATGTCGCTGACATAGACCTTGCCGGCGCTGTCCTGCGTCATGTCGTTGAGGAATACGGCGCCGGGCACATCGATGGTTTCGACCAGCCTGCCGCTGGCGAGATCGACGACGCGCACCTTGGTGATGTCGGCGGCGTAGAGCTTGCCGCCCGAAATCGCCAGGCCCTTGGGCGCGTCCATGCCCTCCACCCAGTGGCGGGTGATGACCTTGCCGTCCATCGACAGAAGCGACAGGTAGCCATTGCCGTCCGCCGCGCCGGGATTGCCGACGATGTTGGATACGACGATGCGGTTGTGGGCGGCATCGACAAGCGCCGACTCCGGCTGCTCGAAGCCGGTGGAGCGCCAGAGTTCGCCGGCCTGCGCAGCGGACACGACGGCGGCAATTGCGATGAAGGCGGTCGAGGCGACGAGATGTTTCATAGGTGCTCTCCTGGGATGACGCCGAAGAGCTAGGGTTTCCGATACTTTCCGGGAAGCCGGAACAGAGCTAGTATCGTAATTCGATACGAATTCGCACGAACGAGGTGCATTCCATGAACGGTCCGATCTTCGAGGCGCTGAAACGGACGCTGAAGGCCAAGGGCCTGACCTATCGGACGCTCGCCGAACGCATGGGCATCTCCGAGCCGACGGTGAAGCGCATTTTCCATGAGAGGAACTGCAAGCTCGACCGGCTTATGGAGATCTGCGCCGCGGCCGATGTCGAGCTGGAGAACGTACTCGGCGCGATGACCCGCGGGCCAAGCCCCGCCAACCGCGTCGCGCCGGAGATAGAGCGCAGGCTGGCGGCGCGGCCGGCGCTGCTCTTCGTCTTCATCATGCTGTCGGAGAAATTCACGGCCGAAGGCATCATGCGTTCGCAAGGCCTGAGCGAAGCCTCGATGTTCCTCTATCTGCGCGACCTCGAGGAACTCGGGCTGGTGGCGCTAGGGCGCGGCCTGTCGGCAAGGCTACTGGTCGACACGCCGATCCAGTGGGATTTCGAGGGACCGCTGAAGCCGCATTTCGAGATGACCAACAAGAACTTCATCGGCTGGGCGATCGGCCATATGGAACAGGCCGCGACCTTCATCAGCTTTTCCCGGCGGATGCGGCCGGAAACGGCCGAGATGCTGCGGCGCGAGGCCGACGAGCTCGCCGAACGCGCCAGGCTGCTTGCCCACCACGACCAGCATACCACGCCCGAGGACCAGCTCACCGGCTACAAATGGACCTTCGCCTTCGGCGCGACGCCGTTTCCCGCTATCATGCCGATCGGTCCGCATCCGAGGGATGCGGGGGCGGCGAAGGAGAAGCGAGTGTTGCCGGCGTAGCTGGCGCCTCCTTCTCCCACAGGGGAGAAGGAAAAAGCGTCACGCCGCGTTCGCTTCTTCCTGCGGTCCGGCGAGATCGTCGCGCGCCTTGCGGGCGAGTCTTTTGGCCGAACGTTTCGGGCTATCGCCGAACAGCTCGGCGGCATCGGTAAGGCAGGCCTTGATCAGGATCTTTTCGGAGCGCTTCAACAGCTTGCGCAGAAGCCCGGTCTCGTCGGCGGGGCCGAGCGGCTCGCCTTCGGCATCGAGCAGGGCGCGCATGACGAAGACGTCGTGCAATTCGCCGAGCTGTTCGCCGAGCCTGTCGACCGCCTTGCGGCGCGCCTTGATCGGCGTCGGCCACAAATGGCCGAGCAGCGACAGATGCATCGAATGCGTCTTGGCCGCCTTGCGCAGGTCGTGAAAATCCTCATCCTCGCCGCGCGATTGCGCCTTGTCGAGCGCTTTCTTCGCCCGCCGCAAGGTGGCGCGGGCGCCGTCGGCCAATATATCGGCGGCCAGCTCCGGCTGATCGGGCAGAGCGAGCCTGTCGATGCGCTCCAGTCCTTCCCGGCACGCGGCTATCGCTGCATTGATGGCGGCGTCGAGGCCAGGACCGGCATGAAGCTCATGCTGGCGCAGCACCAGCCGTTCGCGCACGGCCTCGAGACCGCCGCCTGCGGATAGTTCCGGAAAGGCATCGGCAAGGCGATCCATCGTCTCGATCAAAGCAGTCGACTCGCGCGGGCCGGCCAGCAGCGCCGAGACCTGCTTATAGCATTCGTTCTCGGTCTGGCAGAACGGTTCGTCTCCGGAACGAACCAGGCGCAGCAAGGCGCGCACGCTTTTCAGCCGCTTGCGGCATTTATGCAGCCCCTGCTCCGGCTTCTCGTGTGCTGCCTCGAGATGGCCGATTGCTTTGCCGATCTCGTCGGCCAATATGCGCCTGACCTCGCCGGTCAGCGGCAAGCGCGGATCGATGCGGAAGCTCATGCGGCGATCTCCGGAATCCCCCCGAGGGCCAGCGACGCGTTGTAGAACCTCGACTCGCCGGTGACCTCGCGACCCAGCCAGTCGGGCAGCATTTCGTCAGGTACGTCCTCCGGCGTCTCCAGCTCAGCGATCACCAACCCCGCGAGCTTTCCGCCGAATACATCGACTTCATAGAGATAGCCGCGGTGTCTAACATGGTGGCGTGTCTTCTCGATGACACGTCCTACGGCAAAGGCCATCAATTCCTCGGCCTCGGCAAGCGGGATGGAATATTCGAATTCATCGCGCTCTCGCGCCCTGTCGCCAAACTTCAGCGTCAGCTTGGCGGAGCGCCCGTCGCTGATGCGCACACGCACCGTACGGCCGGGCTGGGCGGCGACATAGAACTGGCGAATGCGGACCTCCGCCTCGACCTCGTCGCGCCAGGCGGGACTGGAGACCAGGAACTTACGCTCGACTTCCTTGCCCATGGCCGCGCACTAAAGCCTGTGGGGGTCGAGAAGGCAAGCCGACTTGAAGGCCATTTGACTTTAATCAATCGATTGATTAAAGATCGGGCATGAGCAAGCAACCAAGCGTAACAAGGCAGCAGCGCGAGGCCACCACCGCCGATCAAACGCGCGCGGCGCTGGTGCATGCGGCGCTCAAGCTGTTCGGCCGGCAAGGTTTCGACGGCACGTCGACGCGCGAGATCGCGGCCGAGGCCAAGGCCAATATCGGCTCGATCGCCTATCATTTTGGCGGCAAGGAGGGCCTGCGCGCCGCCGCCGCCGACTTTATCGTCGAAACCATCCAGGGCATCGCCGGCCAGGCGCTGGGCGCAACCCAGGCGGCCGCCCCGGCAAGCCCGGAAGCCGCGAGAGCACAGCTCTTTGCAGCCCTGGAGCGGATGGTGGGTTTTGTCGTGGCCAGTCCGCAGGCCGGCGAGATCGTACAATTCGTACTTCGCGAGCTCTCGCATCCGACCGCTGCGCTCGACCGCATCTATGCCGGCGTGTTCGAGCCGACGCACCGGCGGCTGTGCCAGATCTGGGAGCAGGCGACCGGCGAGCCGGCCGAGAGTGAGGCGACCAAGCTCACGGTCTTCACCGTGATCGGCCAGGTCATCTATTTCCGCATCGGCCGCGAGGCGGTCATGCGCCGCATGGGTTGGCGCGAAATCGGCGACAAGGAGGCGGCAAAGGTGGTGGCGGTCGCTACCGGCAATCTCGAGGCAATGCTGGCCGCGCGCGCCGCGACCGCCGGCAAGAAGGGCAAATCATGAGCTTTCTCTGTTCGCTGCCGCTCGCGGCTCAACTGTTCGGCGCCTGCGCGCCGGCCGCGCCTTTGGCCGTCGGCTATGTCGAAGGCGAATATGTGCTGATGGCGCCGATCGAAGTGGCCCAGGTGGCGACGGTGACGGTCAAGCGCGGCGACCGCGTCGAGAGCGGCACGGCTGTGGCGACGCTGGAAGACGCCGACGCCAGGATCGAAGTGGCGCAGGCTAAAGCCGCCCTTGCGCAGGCCCAGGCGCAGCTTGCCGACCTGCAGGTCGGCAAGCGCCCCGAAGAGATCGCCGTGCTCAAGGCCGAGGTCGACATGGCCAAGGCCCAGGCGGCAGACGCCAAGCGCAAATATGACCGCGCGAGCGACCTCTATAAGCGCGGCACCGGCACCCAGGCCGAGTACGACACCGCGTCCGCCTCGCTGGAGACCGCCAATGCCCAGGTCGGCCAGGCGGAGGCCAATCTCGCCGTCGGCAACCTGCCGGCGCGGCCCGAGACCATCAAGGCCGCCGACAACCAGGTCAAGCAGGCGCAGTCGACCTTGCAGCAGGCCGAGTGGCGGCTGTCGAAGCGGGTGCTGACGGCGCCCTCGCCCGGCCGCGTCAACGACGTCATCCGCAACCCCGGCGACACGGCCGGACCGACCTCGCCGGTGATCTCCATGCTGCCCGACGGCGCCGTGAAGCTCAGCGTCTATGTGCCGGAAAGCGCGTTCTCGTCGGTCAAGGTTGGGACCGAGCTCAATGTCCATTGCGACGGTTGCGGGGCGGGGCTGAAGGCGCGGGTCAGCTATGTCTCGCCCGATCCGGAATTCACGCCGCCGGTGATCTACTCGCTCGAGAACCGGCAGAAGCTGGTCTATCTCGTCGAGGCCCGGCCGGAGGGCGATGCGGGACCCTTGCAGCCCGGCCAGATCGTCGATGTCGATCTCGCGGATATCGGGCAATGAACGTCATCGACGTTCGCGGCTTGGTCAAACGCTTCGGCGACAAGACCGTCGTCGACCACGTGACGATGACGGTGGCCGAAGGCGAGATCGTCGGCTTCCTCGGGCCGAACGGCTCGGGCAAGACGACAACCATCCGCATCATGTGCGGGCTTTTGACGCCGGATGAGGGCGACGGCACCGTGCTTGGCTTCGACATCCGCAACGACGCGCTCAGGATCAAGCGCGAAGTCGGCTACATGACGCAGAAATTCTCGTTCTACGAGGATCTGACGATCGGCGAGAATCTCGAATTCGTGGCGCGGCTCTATCAGCTGAAGCCGGTCGAGGAATATGTCTCGCGCACGCTCCAGGAGCTCGGCCTGACGAGCCGCCGCAACCAGCTGGCCGGCACGCTCTCCGGCGGCTGGAAGCAGCGGCTGGCGCTCGCGGCCTGCATCATGCACAAGCCGAAGCTGCTTCTGCTCGACGAGCCGACGGCCGGCGTCGATCCCAAGGCGCGGCGCGAGTTCTGGGACGAGATCCATCGCCTCGCCGGCGGCGGGCTGACCGTGCTCGTCTCCACCCATTACATGGACGAAGCCGAGCGCTGCCACCGCATCAGCTACATCTCCTACGGCAAGATGCTTGCCACCGGCACGGTGGACGAGGTGGTGAAGAATGCCGGGCTGACGACTTTCGTCTTGCAGGGGCCGCGGCTCGACCAGGTGGCCGAAGCGCTGCAGGGCCGCCCGGGCGTCGACCAGGTGGCGCCGTTCGGCGCGACGCTGCATGTCGTCGGCTCCGACAAGGCGGCGCTGGAAAAGGCGCTCGCCGATGTCGAGAAGGAGCACAAGGGCGTCACGGTGAAGCCCGGCGAGACCAGCCTCGAGGATGTCTTCATCCAGTTCATGTCCGGCTCGAAGGACAATATGGCATGAACGCGGTCTTTTCCTTCGCCAGGCTCGGCGCGCTGCTGATCAAGGAGTTCATCCAGATGCGGCGCGACCGCATCACCTTCGCCATGATGCTGGGCGTGCCGCTGATCCAGCTTGTGCTGTTCGGCTATGCGATCAACAACGACCCGAAGAGCCTGCCGGCGGCACTCGTCGCGACCAGCAGCGATCCCTACACGCGGGCAATGGTCTCGGCGCTGCAGACCACCGGCTACTACCGCTTCGACCATGTCGCGCAAAGTGCGGCGGAAGCCGAGTTCCTTATGGCGCGCGGCGATGTCTCTTTCGTCGTCACCATTCCCGCCGATTTCGCGCGCCGCGTCGAGCGCGGCGACAATCCGCAGATCCTGATCGAGGCCGACGCCACCGATCCGGCGGTGGCGAGCGGCGCCGTCTCGACGCTCAGCACCGTGGCCAGCCAGGCGCTGCTCCGGGCGCAGGGCACGCAGGAAGCGGCCAAGGAGGCGGCGCGCGGCCAGCTCGATGTCGTCGTCCACCGGCGCTACAACCCCGAAGGCATCTCGCAATACAACATCGTTCCCGGCCTGCTCGGCGTCATCCTGCAGATGACGATGGTGATGATGACCTCGATCGCGCTGACGCGCGAGACCGAGCGCGGCACGATGGAAAATCTTCTGGCCATGCCGTCGAGCCCGCTGGAGATCATGCTGGGCAAGGTGCTGCCTTATCTTGTGGTGGGCGCCGTGCAGGTGGTGGTGGTGCTGGCCGCGGCGAAGCTTCTGTTTGCCATTCCCTTCATGGGGTCGCTGTCGCTGCTGCTCTCGACCGTGCTTGTGTTCGTGCTGTCGCTGGTGCTGCTCGGCTACACGATCTCGACGATCGCCCGCACCCAGATGCAGGCGCTGCAGCTCACCTTCTTCTTCTTCCTGCCCTCGATCATGCTGTCGGGCTTCATGTTCCCCTATCGCGGCATGCCGGGCTGGGCGCAGACGCTTGGCGAGATCTTTCCGCTGACGCATTTCCTGCGCATCACCCGCGCGGTCATGCTGAAGAGCGCGGAGCTGCCGGCGGTAGCAACGGAGATCGGCTGGCTGGTGCTGTTCGTGGCGTTGTTTGCCGGCGTGGCGCTGGTGCGGTTCAGGCGGACTTTGGATTAGGCCGACGTGAATACAAAGCGCGGAAGAAGCTATCCCGGTATCTGTTGAATTTGAGCGCAGCCCAAGCAGAGATAACGATCTCTTCGTCGGTGACGGCTCGCCTGTACTCCTTTGTTTTCCTCACGCCACCGTGCTCCAGGATTTCGTCAAACTTGGTCAATTTCGGAGTTCCATCCGAGAAATATATGTACATATAGGCAAAGAGCGTCAGATATTGCTTGCCAATTGATTGTGTGTAACTCTCGATAGCCTGAACTGCCGCTTGGACGGCTTCAAAGGATTTTGAGCGTTGTGCTCTCTCCAAGCGGACGAACAGTAGGAATAGACCCTTGTCGGTAAGGGTAAGATTTCCATCGGGTGTATTTTTCACCCCATGGCTGATTAGTTTTTTCCTCGTGGCAAGGTAGATCGAAAGAGCCATATGTTTGCTCGAACCGCGCTGTTCGTGCTGCACAGGTTTGCAACACTCGCGCCAACCAAATAACCACGCACTCTTAGCTTGTCTATTGGAGGGCGCTTGGTTACGCCGCCGCCATGATTTCCGCATAGGTGCTGAAATCGACATTGCCGCCGGAAAGCACCACGGCAACGCATTTGCCGGCGAGGCCGATCTCGCCGGAGGCGAGCGCGGCCAGCGCGACGCAGCCGCCGGGCTCGACCACAAGCTTGAGATGGGCCATGGCGTCGCGCATCGCCTGGGCGGCGGCCTTGTCGGAGACGGCGATGGCGCCCGCGAGATTGCGGCGGTTGATCTCGAAGGTGATGGCGCCCGGCTCGGCGGTGAGCAGCGCATCGCAGATCGAGCTGTGGCCGGGCTCGTTCGCGACCCTTTCGCCCTTGGCCAGCGAGCGGCGCGTGTCGTCGAAATGCTCAGGCTCGACCGCCCAGACCTGAGTGTTCGGCGAGGCGTCCTTGACGGCGACGGAGATGCCGCTCGACAGGCCGCCGCCGCCGCAAGGCACGACGACGGCGTCGAGCGCCACGCCGAGGGCTTTGGCCTGCCACATCAGCTCCAGGCCGATCGTGCCCTGGCCGGCGATGATGGCCGGATCGTCGAAGGGCGGCACCAGCACCATGCCCTTCTCGATATAGGGGCTAACGACCGTCATGCGATCCTCCTTGAAGCGGTCGAACGGCACCACTTCGGCGCCCATCTTGCGGACATTGCCGACTTTCATGGCCGGCGCGTCGGCGGGCATGGCGATCACCGCCTTGACCCCGAACATGGCGGCCGAAGCCGCCACCCCTTGCGCATGGTTGCCGGACGAGAAGGCCACGACGCCGCGGCCGCGCTCTTCCTCGCTCAAGCTCGACAGCTTGTTATAGGCGCCGCGGATCTTGAAGGAGCCGGTGCGCTGCAGCGTCTCGGGCTTGAACAGGATGCGGCCGCCATGGCGCTTGTTGATCTCAGGCGATTCGATCAGCGGCGTTTCGACGATCAGCCCGGAAAGCCGCTCGGCGGCGGCGCGGATGTCTAAGATGCCGGGCAGGGTGGTCATGGGCGAGAGCCTTGCGAAGAACGGGATCGCCCATGGTGCACAAAAAAGGCCGCGGCGCGCCAACGAAAAAATGTCATGGAGACAAGGTTGGCGATGATGGCGCCCGCAGCCGTCACCTTCGCGCTACGAAGACTTACCCTTTTCGGATGCTTAACCGGCTACTCGTCGCCTTCGACGACCCGCAGCCTGAGCTGACCGGTCTTTGAATCGGCTACGCGCGCGCCGGCTTCCGCCTTGGCGGGACCGCCGCGCGGCGCCTCGGTTTCGCCTTCGGCGAATTCCAGCGCCTCGATCTTCTGGCCGCGTTTGGTCACCTTGGATGTCGAGACCAGGATGTCGTCTATGTCCCGCGCCGCCTGGCCGAAATGCGTCTGCAGCCGGCGCACCCGCTCGTCGACGCGCGCCACATCCTCCATCAGCCGGATGACCTCGCCCTGGATCAGATGCGCCTGCTCGCGCATGCGCGCGTCCTTGAGGATCGCCTGGATCACCTGGATCGACAGCATCAGCAGCGACGGCGAGACGATGACGACCCGGGCGCGATGCGCCTTCTGCACCACCGCTTCGAAATTCTCATGAATCTCGGCGAACACCGATTCCGACGGCACGAACATGAAGGCCGTATCCTGCGTCTCGCCCTGGATCAGGTATTTTTCAGCGATATCGCGGATATGCACCTCGATGTCGCGCCGGAATGCCTGCGCCGCAACCTTCTGCATGTCGGCGCCCTCGGCGGCGCGGATGGCGTTCCACGCCTCCAGCGGGAACTTGGCGTCGATGGCGAGCATCGGCGCGCCGTTCGGCATCCGCACCAGGCAGTCGGGCCGGCTGCCATTGGAGAGGCTCGCCTGGAACTCATAGGCGCCGTGCGGCAGGCCGTCGGCGACGATCGCCTCCATGCGCGACTGGCCGAAGGCGCCGCGCGTCTGTTTGTTTGAGAGGATCGCCTGCAGCTGCACGACCTGGCCGGCCAAGGACTGGATGTTGCCTTGCGCGGTATCGATCACCGCCAGCCGCTCCTGCAGCTTGGCGAGGCTTTCATGTGTCGACTTGGTCTGCTCGGCCATGGTCTGGCCGAGACGTCCGGTCATGGCATCGAGCCGCTGTCCAAGCGACTGGGTAAGCTCGGCCTGCCGCGCCCCGAACACTTCGGCGATGGCCCCCATGCGGCCCTGCATCTCGGCCTGCGCCTGCAGCACGTCGGCAATGCGCGCCTCCGTGTCGCGGGCATGGTCGGCGGCTTCCGCTGCGGCAACCGCGCGCGCCTTGGCCGCGCGCCACAGGGCGATGACCAGCGCCGCGAAAAGAACGACGAACAGGACGAGGGTGAAAGCGAGCGCGTGGCCGAGCGTGATCGTAGAGGCGCCGAGCCGCGCGACCGGTTGCGAAAGGATCGAGGTCATGTCGTTCATGAGAGGCAGCATAACCGATTCGGCCGCCTGGCACAGATCAAAACGTGAACAAGCCAAAGCTGCCCCGGTTGACGCTTCTCAAGCGAGGTCTTAGGTGAGACGCCATGTCGATCAAGCCGCTCATCATCCTTCCCGATCCCGTCCTGCGCCAGGTTTCCAAGCCGGTCGAGCGCGTCGACGCCGATTTGCGCAAACTCGCCGATGACATGCTGGAGACCATGTATGACGCGCCGGGCATCGGCCTTGCGGCGATCCAGGTCGGCGTGCCGCGACGTCTGTTGGTCATCGACCTCGCCAAGGAGGGCGAGCCGCCGGAGCCGCATGTCTTCATCAATCCGGAAGTGCTCGAGAGTTCCGACCAGCGCTCGGTCTATGAGGAAGGCTGCCTGTCGATCCCGGACTATTATGCCGAGGTCGAGCGACCGGCTTCCGTGCGGGTGAAATATCTCGACCGCGACGGCAAATTGCAGGAGATGCAGGCGGAAGGCCTGATGGCCACCTGCCTGCAGCACGAGATCGACCATTTGAACGGCGTGCTGTTCATCGATCACATCTCGAAGCTCAAGCGCGACATGGTGGTGCGGAAGTTCAAGAAGCTCGCCAGGGACAAGGCGCCGGGCAAGATGGTGGGCTAGGGGCCTCTTCGGCCGCGCGAGCACCCTAGCCTGCCGCAAAACAGGATCGCAGCACCTCATGTCGCTTCGCGTCATCTTCATGGGCACGCCTGATTTTTCCGTGCCGACGCTGCGCGCCATCGCCGAGGCCGGACACGAAATCGCGGCCGTCTACACCCAGCCGCCGCGCGCCGCGGGCCGGCGCGGTCTGGAATTGACGCCATCCCCGGTGCAGCGCGAAGCCGAACGGCTGGGGTTCGAGGTGCGCACGCCGGCATCGCTGAAAAGCGAGGCGGAGCAGCAGGCCTTCGCCGCCTTGCGGGCCGATGTCGCGGTCGTCGTCGCTTATGGCCTGTTGTTGCCGAAAGCCATCTTGGACGCCCCTAGGCTCGGCTGCCTCAACGGCCATGCCTCGCTTTTGCCACGCTGGCGTGGTGCTGCTCCCATCCAACGCGCCATCATGGCCGGCGATGCCTGGACCGGCATGATGGTCATGAAGATGGAAGAGGGCCTGGACACCGGACCGGTGGCGATGGTTGAAAAATGCGCCATCGCACCCGATATGACGGCCGGCGAATTGCATGACCTCCTGATGGCTCAGGGCGCTTCGCTGATGGTTGAGGCGCTCGCGCAGTTGGGGATAAATTGTCTGACATTTACCCCGCAGGCGGCGGAAGGGGTGACCTACGCCCGAAAGATCGATAAATCGGAGACACGCGTAGACTGGACGCGGCCTTCTGGCGAAGTCCACAATCACATTCGCGGCCTCTCGCCCTTCCCGGGCGCGTGGTGCGAGGTCGAAATTGGCGGCCGCATGGAGCGGCTGAAACTGCTTCGCTCGACGCTCTCGGATGGCGTCGGCGAGTCGGGAGGAATTCTCGATGACCGGCTGACGGTCGCCTGCGGATCGGGCGCGGTCAGACTGGTCGAAGTTCAACGGGCGGGCGGAAGGCCTGCCGCCGCGCAGGAGTTCTTGCGCGGAGCCAAGATCGCAAAAGGAATGAAACTCACATGAGCATGATGTCGATACGCGCGGCGACGCCGCGGGATCGCGAGGCGATCCGTCTCGTCGAAGAGCATGCCTTTGGCCAGCAGGCGGAAGCCGGCCTGGTCGACGCGCTGGTCACCGGCGGCGACGCCGTCGTCGAGCTGGTTGCCGAAGAAGACGGCCAGGTTGTCGGCCATATCCTGTTTTCTAGGCTTTACGTGCAGAATGGCGGCAAGCGTTTCGCGGCCGTCGCGCTGGCGCCGCTGGCGGTCGAACCCTCCTTTCACGGCACTGGCATCGGCGGCGCGCTGATCCGCGAGGCGCATGTGCGGCTCAAGGAAGCCGGCGAGACGCTTGCCGTGGTTCTGGGCGACCCGACCTATTACGGCCGCTTCGGTTATACCCATGCCCGTGCTGCTGGTTTCGAGAGCGAGTATCAGGGCGAAGCGCTGCAGGCTTTGGCCTGGAGCGACGCGCCCGAGACCGGCAGACTGGTCTATGCTTCGGCTTTCACCGCTTTGGCCGCTTAGAGCATGATCCCGAAAAGTGGGAACCGGTTTTCGGGTAAGATCATGCTCCACCGAGAAAACAAGGTCTCGTCTCAGACATCGGTAATTGTCTGAACATGCCGCGTTTTCGGCTCGATATCGAATATGACGGCAGCCAATTCGCCGGCTGGCAGCATCAGGCCGACCAGCCTTCGGTGCAGCAGGCGATCGAGCAGGCGATCGGGAAGTTCTGCGGCGAAGACGTAAGAATACGGGCCGCCGGCCGCACCGATGCGGGCGTGCATGCCACCGCCCAGGTGGCCCATGTCGATCTCGCCAAAGCGTGGTCGGGCGACAAGGTGCGCGACGCGGTCAATGCCCATCTGCAGGCGGCCGGGGCGCGCGTCGCCATCCTCAAGGCGATGATTGTCGCGGACGATTTCGACGCGCGCTTTTCCGCCACCGGCCGCCATTACCTCTATCGCATCCTCAACCGCCGGGGGCCGGCGGCGCTGGAAAAGGGCAAGGTCTGGTGGGTCCCGAAGCGGCTCGACGCGGAGGCCATGCATGAGGCGGCCAAAATACTGCTCGGAAAGCATGACTTCACCACCTTCCGCTCCACCCAGTGCCAGGCCGAGAGCCCCGTCCGCACGCTCGACCGACTCGAAGTCGGCCGCAATGGCGACTTT
The DNA here is from genome assembly GCF_029625735.1 of Mesorhizobium sp. WSM4935. Lineage (NCBI taxonomy): Bacteria > Pseudomonadati > Pseudomonadota > Alphaproteobacteria > Hyphomicrobiales > Phyllobacteriaceae > Mesorhizobium > Mesorhizobium sp. WSM4935. The sequence continues at coordinate 116,369 of NZ_JARTVR010000014.1, forward strand.
ATCGAGGTGCGCAGTTCGGCGCGCTCCTTCCTGCACAACCAGGTTCGTTCGATGGTCGGCTCGCTGAGGCGCGTCGGTGACGGCTCCTGGGACGCCGCCGATCTCAAGGCGGCGCTCGAAGCGCGCGACCGCGCCGCCTGCGGCCAGGTGGCCCCGCCGGATGGGCTGTTTCTCGTCGGGGTCGATTATCCGGAGGCGCCCGGCAAATCCGCCATGACCAGGGACATCGACACCTAACCGGTCGTGCTGTCCGGTATGTCGATGCCGAGCAGCGCCTGCAGGCCGAACAAGACGAGCAGCGAGGCAACGAACATGCCGACGAACACGGCCGTGCCTGCCGCGGGGCCTTTGCCGATGGTTGTGTTGGTCATGCGCCAGGTGAGCACCATCGACAGGGCGAACAGAACCAGCGACAACAGGCTGGCGCCCTCGCTGCTTGAGGGGAGGAACAGCCTGAGCAGCGCCGAGGGCAGCATCAGCCAGGCGATGATCGCCGACGTCCAGTTGGACGCGACGACATAGTGGACGAAACGGCCGCCGATGCCGGCACGCGGCGCGACCAGCGCCAGCGCCACCAGCGGCAGCACCCAGGAGCCGAGATCGACGGTCGCCAGCCGGATCAGCATGCCGAGGCGTCCGGCGAAGGCGTCCGGGTCGCCGATCTCGTTGGCGATTCCGACCCAGCCGACGATCAGCGCCGGCGCCGCCACGACGATGGCGAAGAAGGAATTCCAGAAACCGTCCGCCGAAAGGTCGAGCAGGCGCAACCCGTCGGCCTTGCCGAACATCAGCCGCCAGGCGCCCGCAAGCGAGGCGTAGGTTTCGTCTGCCGACAACATGGTTACGCGAGGCCTTGTCCGAACCAGTCTTCGATGAAGCGTTCGTAGATTTGCGTCAGCGTCTCGAGATCGGCAAGGGCGACGCGCTCGTCCACCATATGCATGGTCTTGCCGACCAGGCCGAACTCGACCACCGGGCAATAATCCTTGATGAAGCGAGCGTCCGAGGTGCCGCCGGAGGTGGAGAGCGCCGGCGTCTTGCCGACCACGGCTCTGACCGAGCCGCTCAGCGTATCGATCAGCCTGTCGTCGCGGGTCAGGAAGACATGGCTCGGCCGGTCGCGCCAGACAAGCTCGTAGTCGACCGGCGTCTTCTTGCCCGGCCGGTATTTCTTGCGGCCCGCTGCCTGGTCGAGCCGGTTGTGGATCTCGGCCTGGACCGATTCGGCGTCCCAGCTGTCGTTGAAGCGGATGTTGAAAATGGCCGTCGCCTTGGCCGGGATGACGTTGGTCGCCGGGTTGCCGACATCGATCGACGTCACTTCGAGGTTGGTCGGCTGGAAATCCTTCGTTCCCTTGTCGAACACCGGATGGAGCAGCGCGTCGACGAGGCTCATCAGCCCGCGAACCGGGTTGTCGGCAAGCTGCGGATAGGCGACATGGCCCTGGCGCCCATTCACGGTCACGCTGCCCGACAGCGAGCCGCGCCGGCCGATCTTGATCATATCGCCGAGCGTGTCCGGATTGGTCGGCTCGCCGACGATCGAGCCATCCCACTTCTCGCCCTTGGCCGCCGCCCAGTCGAGCAGCTTGGTGGTGCCGTTGATGGCCGGTCCCTCCTCGTCGCCCGTGATGAGCAGCGACACCGAGCCTTTCGGGCCGCCATTCTTGGCGACATGGCGCGCCACCGCGGCGACGAAGCAGGCGATGCCGCCCTTCATGTCGACGGCGCCCCTTCCATACATCTCGCCATTGGCGATTTCGGCGGCGAAAGGCAAGTGCGTCCAGGCCGCCTCGTCACCCACCGGCACGACATCGGTATGGCCGGCAAACATCAGATGCGGGCCGTTGCCCGAGCGCCGCGCATAGAGATTTTCGATGTCCGGCGTGCCGACTTCCGAGAAGACTGGACGTTCGACCGAGAAGCCGAGCGGTTTCAGCATACCTTCCAGCGCGGCAAGCGCGCCGCCTTCGGCGGGCGTCACGGAAGGACAACGGATCAGCGCGGCAAGGTTGGCGGCAGGGTCGGTCGGCAATGTCATGGGCAAAGCGATAGTCGAAAGCGTCTGTCGTGTCACGATGCCAGATGATCGCCGGTCATGCCGCCGACAATATGGTTGTCATCGCCTATAAATGCATGTCGCCCAGAAGTGCGCGGCCGTTCCGGTAGGACGGCCTGCATCATGGCAAGTCGCGGACCAGGCGAGGACGAATACATGGCCAGTGAAGCAAGAACCATCGCGATAGCCGGCGCCGGCAGCATCGGCTGCTATGTCGGCGGCTGCCTGGCGCTCGCCGGGCGCGAAGTGGCTTTCCTCGGCCGCGGCAGCATCGTCGAGGCCATGCGCGAAAGCGGGCTGGGTGTCAGCGATCTCGACGGCCGCAATCGCCGCGTCGAGCCGCAGGCGATCTCTGCCACCGACGATCCGGCGGCGGCACTGTGTGGCGCGGACGTCATCCTGGTGACGGTGAAGAGCGGCGCGACCGGGGAGATGGCCAGGCTGATCGACGCCCACGGGCGCCCGGATGCCGTGGTGGTCAGCCTGCAGAACGGCGTCGACAATGCCGACAGGCTGCGCGCCGCGCTCGCGGGACGGCGAGTGCTGGCCGGCATGGTGACGTTCAATGTCGTCCTCTCGCCCGATGGCGAGGCGCCGTTGCGTGCGCATCGCGCCAGCCAGGGCGAGGTGATGATCGATACCGGCGTCGACGGTCTCGCCGATCTGCTCGATGTCGATGGGCTTGCCGTCGAAGCGCGCGCCGACATGAAGGCGGTGCAGTGGGGCAAATTGCTGATGAACCTCAACAATGCGCTGGTGGCGCTCTCCGGCCTGCCGCTGGCAAGGCAATTGGCTGATCGAAGCTGGCGCGTCATCCTCGCCGCTGAGATCGATGAGGCGCTCGCCGCGATGCGAGCCGCCGGCATCGCGCCGGCGCGCATCATTGGCCTGCCGCCGGCGCTGCTGCCGAAAGTGCTGCGGCTGCCTGACTGGCTGTTCGGGCTCCTGGCCCGCCGCATGCTGGCGATCGACCCTCGGGCGCGCTCGTCGATGTGGGACGATCTGAAACGCGGCCGCCCGACTGAGATCGACGAATTGCAGGGCGCCGTCATTCGCCTGGCCAGGCAAACCGGCACTCCGACGCCGGCCAACGAACGCGTCGCCGCGCTGGTGCGTCAGGCGGAAGCGGAAAAGCGCGGTCCGCCGGGGCTGATGCCGGATGAGATTATCAGTTCCCTGGCACGGAAGTCTTGACCGGTCGGCCCTGTTTGCGTTGGCAGGCGGCATGCCTTGGAGATTGGCCGAAACGCCCATCGCGATCGTCATGCTAGGGCGGAGCAGGAGCGAAGCTCCGTCGCGAAGACCCTAGAATGACGAGGTTCGGGGGCGGCTTCAGCCAATCCCCGGCGTTTGCGCTGATTTCACAGATATGGACGGAAAATCTTGCACCAAAACAACGGCAACCTTTCAAAGTCCTTGTCGTGGAGCTATCGGCGGTCCTGGATCAGCGTGATCTTCTGCCAGATCTTGCGCGACAGGTTGGAGCTCAGGTTCTCGATGTCATTGACGGCATTGACGACGACGTCGTCATTGACCGACTGCGCGAACAGCGCCGCGATCTTGCCGGTGATCGACAGCATTTCCGAGCAATAGTCGAGATAGCGCGCCAGGTCGGCCGCATTGGTGATGCGGGCGGGCGAGTGCGAGGTCGGCTTGAAGTCGGCCGACAAGGTCGCCGGATCCTTGGTCAATTGATGCATGTCGATGACATGGATCAGCGAGCGTAGCCCGTGCAGCTTCCGGAAAACCTGCTTGCGCTTGATCCGCTCCTCGGTGCGGATCAGCGCCAATAGCCCAAGCACCGCCAGGATGACCGTATTGATCGTCGCCTCGATGCCTTGCACCGACTGCACAGCATCGTCGGCGCCCGAAATGCGGTCGAGCGGCAGGATGGTACCGACGAACAGGAACATCGCCACGCCGGCGATGAAGGCCGCGACGATGACGCCGCGCAGCCACCAGATCGGCGCTTCCAGTTCCTTGGCGGCCTTGGCGAGATCCCGCGACAGCGGCACCAGTTCGCCGGCAATGGCGCGCAGGCCCCTTTCCGGAAAACGCTCGGCGATGCGCTCCTCCAGCCTTTGGGCCGTCTCGATGATCCGCGCCGGATCGAGCGTGCGGTAGCGCATGGCCGTCTCAGCTATCGCCCGGCGCGTTCGTTCGCCTGCCGTAGCGGTTCGGTCCGGGATCGCTGCGGAAACAGGAGAGGATGATGAGCAGGATGGGCCCGATGATGAGCGAAATCAGCGCAAAATAGGTTGGCTTGCCGAAGTCGTGGAAGCGCTTTGCCGTCACAGCGAAGGTGGCCCAGGCCGAGATCAGCAGCACCCCCCAGCAGATCATGGCCCAGTTCTGGCTGGCCGCGGTGTTCAGCTCAACCCGCGCGAACTGGTAGAAGGGGAAAAACTGGACAAGCACCAGCAAGACCCCGGCCAGCGCATAGGCGACCGGGCTCAGCCGCCCCGAAAGGCTGAAGAACACCCAGAGGAATTGCGACCTTTCCGACAATCGCGTCCGCTCCGTCAAAGCATGTCTCCCGAAAGTGGGAACCGGTTTCGGGACAAAGACATGCGCAAGATCAAAAACCTAAAGCGCAGGGAGCGAATCTGAAAGATCGCGGCGCGCTTTAGGCAGGATCAATCGCGCAGCAATTCGTTGATCGAGGTCTTGGAGCGGGTCTTGGCGTCGACGCGCTTGACGATCACGGCGCAGTAGAGGCTCGGACCCGGTTCGCCATTGGGCAGCGGCTTGCCCGGCAGCGATCCGGCGACGACGACCGAATTCGCCGGCACCTCTCCGTAAAAGACTTCGCCGGTGGCGCGATCGACGATCTTGGTCGACTGGCCGATGAACACGCCCATGCCGAGCACGGAGCCTTCGCGCACGATGCAGCCCTCGACCACTTCCGAGCGCGCGCCAATGAAGCAATTGTCCTCGATGATGGTCGGACCGGCCTGCATCGGCTCCAGTACGCCGCCGATGCCGACGCCGCCGGAAAGGTGCACGTTCTTGCCGATCTGGGCGCAGGAGCCGACCGAGGCCCAGGTGTCGACCATGGTGCCCGAATCGACATAGGCGCCGACATTGACGAAGGACGGCATCAGCACGGCACCCGGCGCGACATAGGCCGAGCGGCGCACGATCGAGGACGGCACGGCGCGGAAGCCGGCCTTTTCGAAGTCGACGGCGCTCCAGCCGTCGAACTTGGACGGCACCTTGTCCCACCACACCGCCTGGCCCGGGCCGCCGTTGATGATCTCCATCGGATTCAGCCGGAAGGAGAGCAGCACCGCCTTCTTCAGCCACTGGTTGACGCGCCACTTGCCGTCATCCTGCCGCTCGGCGACGCGGGCGACGCCGCGGTCGAGCAGGTCGAGTGCCGACTGGATGGCGTCGCGCGTCTCGCCGCGCGTTGCGGTCGAAATCGTGTCGCGCTCCTCGAAGGCCTTTTCGATGATCTTTTCGAGGCTCGCCAGATCGGGCTTCGACATGATTTCGCTCCATTACCAAGCTGTTAAGGCGCTCAGCCTTAACCTGTTTAAAAGTCGCGCGGACCCTATGTTAAGGCTGAATGGGGGTCAATCGCGGCAGCGTCACGGGACGGCGCAAGTGAAGGAATTGGACGGGTGGATTCGATGACTCCCATGGAAAAGTCAGGGTGGACGCCGCTGCCGCATTCGGACGAGGACCTGGAGCGCTCGAAAAGCGTGCCGGATACCCCGCAGACACGTGCCGAAACCTACCGGCTGGCCTGGAACGATCCTGAATTCATGACGCGGCGCGAATTGCGCGCCGTGCGGCTGCAGCTCGAGCTGCTTAAGCCGGAGATGATCCTGGCCGAACGCGGCATCCGCTCGACCGTCATCCTGTTCGGCGGCGCCCGGCTGCCGGAACCGGGCGGCGAAGCCTGGGCGGCCAAGAACGAGACGCAGAAGAAGAACCTCGAGGCGAACAGCAAATATTACGAGGAAGCGCGCAAATTCGCCCGTCTGTGCTCGCGGCAGTCGGCCACCTCCTATTATCGGGAATATGTCGTCGTCACCGGCGGCGGACCGGGCGTCATGGAGGCCGGCAACCGCGGCGCCGACGATGTCGGCGCGCCGTCGATCGGCCTGAACATCGTGCTCCCGCACGAGCAAGCGCCAAACGCCTATGTCACGCCGGAGCTCTGTTTCAACTTCCACTACTTCGCCATCCGCAAGATGCATTTCGTGATGCGCGCCAAGGCGGTCGCCGTGTTCCCGGGCGGCTTCGGCACGATGGACGAGTTCTTCGAGACGCTGACGCTCATCCAGACGGGACGCATGGAGCGCGTGCCGGTCATCCTGTTCGGCAAGGCGTTCTGGCAAAGGGCGATCGATCTCGATTTCCTTGCCGAGCAGGGCACGATCTCGCCCGGGGATCAGGACATCATCGATTTCGTCGAAACCGCCGACGAGGCCTGGGACATCATCCGCCGCTTCTACAAACTTTAGGGCGATTGCCACGCCTTCGGCGACGGCCCGCGTCAATCTGGAGTTGGTCAGGCCGGCACGTCGACGATCGCGGTCAGGAAGCCGGCGAGATCGTCGGTGACGAAATCGACGTCATCCTCGTTTGCCGGGTCGCGTTCCCAGATCTCCGAGAAGGTCGGCTCGAAATTGCGCGGGACCACCAGCACGGTCGTCATGCCGAGCATTTTCGGCACGGCCAGATTGCGCGCTAGATCCTCGAACATCACCGCATTGTGCCCGGTCACGGCGTGCAATTCGGCAAAACGCTCATAGGTCTGGCGCTCCGGCTTGGGGTTCAGCCCTGCCGCGACGATGTCGAAGATGTCGTCGAAATGTTCCAATATGCCGAGCTGGCGCGCGGTGCGCTCGGCATGCCTGCGGTCACCATTGGTGAAGATGAATTTGCGCCCGGGAAGCTGGCGGATCGCCGCGCCCAGCACCGGATCCGGTACCAGACGCGAATAGTCGATGTCGTGCACCTTCTCAAGGAAATCGTCGGGATTGATGCCGTGCCGCTTCATCAGCCCGTTCAGCGTCGTGCCGTATTCCAGGTAGAGCTCCTTCTGCAGCTTGCGCGCCTCGTCGCGCGAAAGCGTCAGCAGCTCGCCGACATAGGCGGTCATCTTCACGTCGATCTGCGCGAACAGGTTCGAGTGATGCGGATAGAGCGTGTTGTCCAGGTCGAACACCCAGTCCGTGACATGGGCGAAGCGGGCGGGATCGGGTGTCGTTGTCATGGATTTCTTATGGCACGCCGGGGCTGATTTTATCCACAACTTATGCGCGTCACGAAGGGTGAAAATGGCGTCTCGCTTCAAATTTTAAAAGTCTCGGAAAGGTCGCCTTTAACGCTTGCTGGCACAGAAGCTCTCCGTTGGGAGCAAATGATGAGTCGCATATTTCTGAAGGCCGCTGCCGTGGCATTCGCCTCGGTCGCCGTCTCGCTGTCGTTGACGTTGATCGTGGTTCCGGCAATGGGCTTTCCGATGAGCCGTACCGTCTGGCTGGCGTCGACGGTCTGCCCGCTCATGCTCGCCTGGGCCGCCAGCGCCGGCAGCTTCTGGCAGAGCGACCGGTTGCAGAATGCCCATCGCGAGCTTGCCCGGGCCCACGCGCAGCTCGCTGCGGCGCACCGGCGCCTGTCGGAAAAGGCGAGCCGCGACGACATGACCGGCATGCTCAACCGCGAAACCTTTTTTGCCGCGCTCGACGGGTCGCGGCGCAAGAGCGATCGCGGCGCGCTGCTCATCATCGACGCCGATCACTTCAAGAGGATCAACGACAGCTACGGTCATTTGACGGGAGACGAAGCGCTGCTCCTGATCGCCGGCGCCATCGAGCGCGGTGTCCGCAGCGGTGACATTCTGGGCCGCATCGGCGGCGAGGAATTCGCGGCCTTCCTGGTCGGCGCCAGCGAACCGGAAGCCAAGCATGTCGCCGAACGCATCCGCCGCGAGGTCGAGCTTATCCGTTTCCGCCCCGTCGACGAGCGCACCGTGCCGCTCACCGTCTCGATCGGCGGCATAAGCTGCGGCGAGAGCGCGACGGTTTCCGATTTGATGCGTGCCGCCGATCGCAGGCTTTACGAGGCCAAGAACCGCGGCCGCAATCTTTCGATCCTCGGCCGCGAGCTTCCTGAAGCGGCATGAAGCCTCGCCGCGGGCGTTAGGAAAGCCCTAACCATGTCCGTATTCAACCGCGCTGAACTTGCCGGTGTAACGCCGTTTTCACTTGGGTTTGGCACGGATTTGGCTTTCTCGGCGGCATGTGTGCCGTTCAGGAACGGCATGCGTGGATCCTATCGAGAGGCGTGTCATGAGCAGGTTCATAAGCAAAATGTCGCGCCGCGCGATCGTGCAGGCACTGATCGCGTTGCCCACGCTGTCGCTATTCCGCATCCGGCCGGCCCTTGCTGACCCTGACGAGATCGATCCCGATGAGATCGTCGAGATCAATGGCTGGATCCTGCGGCGGAGCGATCTCGCATGATCTTCGACAGTTGCGAAGCCTATAACCAGGCCGGCTTCAAACCCAAGGTCTGCATCCTCGGCTCCGGTCCGGCCGGCACGACGATCGCCAGGAAGCTTGGCGCCGCCGGCATTCCGGTCGTCGTGCTCGAGGCGGGCTCGCGCGAATTCAGCGACGACTCGCAGGATTTCTACCGTGGCAAGACGGTCGGCGATTTCTACTTCGACCTCGACATCACCAGGCTGCGGTTCATGGGCGGCTCGTCCAACCATTGGGCCGGCTGGTGCCGCGTGCTCGACAAACAGGATTTCGAGCCGAAGGCCTGGGTGCCGGACACCGGCTGGCCGATCAGCCGCGCCGACATCGAGCCCTATCTTGGCGAAGTCCATGACATCCTCGAGCTTCCGGCGTTCCGTCCGGACGTCCCGGTTTCGGACGACATCCGCTGGGTTCAATTGATCAAGAGCCCCGCGGTGCGCTTCGGCGAGAAATTCGCAGACGAGCTCGACAAGAGCAGGAACATCGCTGTCGTGCTCAACACCTACGCGACCGAGCTTACCGGCGACGGTAAGCGCGTCACCGGCGCGAAGCTCTGGTCGAACGGGCAGGATGCCGGCACCTTCAGCGCGGACTATTTCGTCATTTGCACCGGCGGGCTGGAGAACTCGCGGCTGCTGTTGTGGTCGAATGAACGTTCGAACGGCGGCGTGGTGCCGAACGCGGCGGCGCTCGGCCGCTACTGGATGGAGCACCCAACCTTCCAGGGCGGCAACGCCATTCTCGCCAATTACTCGGAGTTCGAGGTCGACGCCTCGAACGAAGCCTTCTTCTCGCCGACGCTTGCCGCAATGGAACGGCTGCAGATCATGAATTTCGGCATCCGCCTGATCGAGAGCCCCTATCCCAATGTCAAGAAGCTGATCGCCGACCTCGCCTGCACCGCGCCCAACATGGCGGAGTGGATGTCGTCCCAACTGGATCAGAGGCTGCGTTGCGCCGCACAGCTCTATGTCGCCTGGGAGCAGGCGCCGCTCGCCTCGAACCGGGTCGAGCTGTCGAAGACCGACGTCGATCACGCCGGCGTGCCGCGCATCGAACTGCACTGGAAGAAGTCGCCGCTCGAGCGCCGAACCCTGCTGGAGGGACTGAAGTTGTTCGGGGCGACGATGGCGCGGAAGAATCTCGGTCGCGTCCGCATCGACGAGTGGATCAGCAATGGCGGCGACTACCCGACCAATGAGGAGACGGCGGGCCACCACCATATGGGTGGCACCCGCATGGGAACCGATGTCCTGAAGAGCGTCGTCGACGCCAATTGCAAGGTGCATGGCATGGACAATCTCTATGTCGGCGGTTCCTCAGTGTTCTGCACGTCGGGCCAGTGCAACCCCACCACCACCATCACCGCGCTCGCCTGCCGGCTGGGCGAGCATCTCGGCAAGGTGATTGCCGTCTGATCTCAAAACGCCGGCGGCGCCGGCGCCTGGAATGGCAACCGGCGCCGCCCTGGCGCGCCTTTTGGAGAATTGCGAGCTCGCCTACAGTCCGTAAACGGCCACGCGCACCAGCACGGCCGCGGCGGCAAGCGCCACCAGCAGAATGCCAAGGCCGATGGGCGAGCCCCAGCCATACCATTCCATCGCCAGCTTGGCGTATTTGTATTCCTCCTCGTTCGAGAGAGGAGTGCGCTGTTGAATCAAGCTCATTGTTTGCTCCTTGTCGGCGACTTTGCCCTTGCCCTGCAAAAGTGCCATCGCATATTGATACGATAGTCTGAGTGTTAGACAGATTAATAATTAGATGATCGAAATAAATTCGTCAAGCAGGAAACGCGATGAAATGACCCGGGCCGTCGGCCTCGCCGTCATGCGCTGGCAGGACGCCGTTCAGGCCTATGACGAAGCGGTGGGCGCGCGGCTGGGGCTGATCGCGGCCGAGCGGCATTGCCTAGGCCTGCTTCATGCCGGGCCGCAATCGGCGGGCGCCGTGGCGGCGGCAACGGGACTGACGCCGGCGGCGGTGACGGCGCTGATCGACCGCCTGGAGGCGCGCGGCTACGTCACCCGGACCCGCAGCCTTCAGGACAGGCGCAAGGTGGTGATCGAGGCGACCGAACTGACCAAGGAGCTGTCGGCGCGCTATTACGGCACGATCGCGCGCGAGGGCGAGAAGGTGGTGGCGAGCTTCGGCGATGCCGAGCTCGCGACAGTGCTGCGCTTCGTCAACGCTGCGCTCGACCTGCAGAACGAGCAGTTGGCAAGGATCAAGGCGGAGCCCGAAAAGGCTTGATCGGCAAAAAGCGAGAGGCGGCTCAGCCGCCTGTCGGCAGCTGAACCGCCCTGAATGTCGGTTGGGCGAAAACCGACCTCAGACCGTCGTCGGGTCCAGCGCCGGCTGGCCCTTGAACCGCGCCACGATGCCGGCGAGGTCGCCCTTGGCGAAAGCATCGCGCAGCGCATCAAAGGACGGCAGCACGAAATAGGCGCGCTGGAACTTGTCGATCTCGTAGCCGGTGCGCATCACCGTCTCGAGGTCGAACGGCACATGATGGGCATCCTTGCTCTCGACCGCGAATTGCAGTTCGGTGAAGGACGACATCAGCCCGGCGCCGAAGGCCTTCAACGGCTGCCCGGCCTCCTGGATGAGGCCGTATTCGGCGCTGTACCAGTAGAGCCTCGTGATCATCTCGTCGCCGCCGAGCGCGATCACGTCCTCGGCCTTCTGGCCATACATCTGCATGAAATCAGCGAACACCGGCTGGGTCAGGATCGGCACATGGCCGAAGAAATCGTGGAACATGTCCGGCTCGACGATGTAGTCGAGCTCCTTTTCCTTCCGCAGCCAGTTGGTGACCGGGAAGCGCCGGTTGGCGAGATGGTCGAAGAACGGGCCGGCCGGGATCAGGCCGGGCACCGCGACGATCTTCCAGCCGGTCAGGCTGGTGAGCTTCTCGCTGACCTCGTCGAAATCCGGAATCCGGTCGAGCAGGCCGAGCGCGGCGACGCCATCCAGATAGGAATGGTGCGCGAGCTTCTTGGTCAGCTTCGTCTGACGGTCGCACAGCGTGCGCCACACCGCCTGTTCCTCGGCGGAATAGTCGTAGCCCTGCGCCACGGTGAAATCGCTGCGGCACACCGAATAGTCGCCGCGAAGGCCCTGCGCCGCGCATTCGGCGGCGTAATCGGCAACGCTGATCGTCATCATATCCTCCTCAAGATCGTGATCCGCGGATCGTGAAGAAGAGTGTAGGAGCGATCGCTGAGGCAAATCAGCCTTGTTTGTAGCTCGGTGGCGAATTTTGAGGTAAAAGCACTCCAATCAACGCGAGATCAGGAAGACATGCCTCAGTTCGACGATTTCGAGATCAAGATGCTCGACATCCTCCAGCGCGACGGCCGCAAGCCTGTCTCGGAGCTGGCGCAGGAGATCGGCCTGTCGACCACCCCTTGCGCGCGCCGCTTCGAAGCCTTGCAGGAAACCGGCATCATCAAGGGCTTTGCCGCCGTGCTCAGCCGCCGCGCCGTAGGCCTCACCGTCGAGGTGTTCATCCAGGTGCGGTTGGTCAGCCACAGCGATGGCTCACCTGAAAGTTTTATAGCCGCCGTCCAGCGCATGGACGAGGTCTCGTCCTGCTGGACGATGACCGGCGACCACGATTTCCTGCTGCATGTCATGGTGCCGTCGGTCGACGATCTGAACGCCTTCGTCATGCACCGGCTGATGCGGCTGCCCGGCGTGCGCGACGTTCATACGCAACTCGTGCTGCAGAACATCAAGGGCCCCGGTCATGTGCCGCTCAGCCATCTGCGGCGCTGATCCGGTCAAATCTGGCGAAAAGCTGCGTGGAAACTGCTGAACCGCGCCAAGGCGGCTTCGGCATCGGCCTCTAGCACAAGCGGACCCAATATGGAGGTCCGCCATGAACATCGTGCTGATCAATCCGCCGCACACCGCAATCGGCAGCCGCGTGCCCGACGACCATCTGCCGCCGCTCGGGCTTTTGGCGATCGGCGGGCCGCTGATCGATTCCGGCCATCAGGTGCGCCTGGTCGATGCCGAGTTCGGGCCGATGCCGCTTGGCACGCTGGTCGACGAGGCCCTGAGCGGTGATCCGGACTTCGTGCTGATCGGCCATTCCGGCTCGACCTCGGCGCATCCGACGGCCTTGAGCATCGCCGAAATGATCAAGGCGCGCGCGTCGGGCGTCACCGTCATCTATGGCGGCGTCTTCCCGACCTATCACTGGCGCGACATTCTCGCCGCGACCGACGTCTTTGACTTCATCGTGCGCGGCGAGGGCGAGGCGACCGCGACGGCGCTGGTCGAGGCGATCGAGATGCGCCAGCCGGTGGGAAGTGTCGCCGGCATCGCCTATCGCGACGATCTCGGCCGTCCTGTCGCGACGCAGGCGGCCATGACGATTGCCGATCTCGACGCTTATCGCGTCGGCTGGGAGCTGATCGATCATCGCCGCTACTCCTATTGGGGCGGCAAGCGGGCGGTGGTCATGCAGTTCTCGCGCGGCTGCCCGCATCTGTGCAATTATTGCGGCCAGCGCGGCTTCTGGACCCGCTGGCGCCATCGCGACCCTGTCAAATTCGCCAAGGAGATCGCCTGGCTCCATCGCGAGCACGGCGTCGAGCTGATCAACCTGGCAGACGAGAACCCGACCTCCTCGAAGAAGGCCTGGCGCGCCTTTCTCGACGCCATGATCGCCGAGAACGTGCCGGTGCTGATCGTCGGCTCGACCCGCGCCGACGACATCGTGCGCGATGCCGATATCCTGCACCTCTACCGCAAGGCCGGTGTTATCCGCTGGCTGCTCGGCATGGAAAACACCGACGAGCAAACCCTGTCGCTGATCCGCAAGGGCGGCAGCACCAAGTCGGATCGCGAGGCGATCCGGCTGCTCCGCCGGCACGGCATATTGTCGATGGCGACCTGGGTCGCCGGCTTCGAGGACGAGACCTTGCGCGACCTCTGGCGCGGCTTCCGCCAGCTCATCGCTTATGATCCCGACCAGATCCAGGCGCTCTATGTCACGCCGCATCGCTGGACGCCGTTCTTCCGCATCGCGCGCGACCGCAAGGTGATCCAGAAGGACGTGCGCCTCTGGGATTACAAGCACCAGGTTCTGCATATGACCCGGCTGAAGCCGTGGATGCTGTTCTTCGCCGTCAAGCTGATCGAGGTCGCGGTGCAGTCGCGGCCGAAGGCGCTGGCGCGCATCCTCTTCCACCCCGATCCCGAGCAGCGTCATTCGATGCGCTGGTACACGAAGATGGGCCGCCGCGTCTGGTTCCGCGAGGTCTGGAGTTTCCTGATCCACGATCGCCGCGCCACGGACGGCCCGACGCTCGCCGAGTTCTGGGGCGCGCCGCAGGACGCCGAAGAGGAATCGATGATCGTCCGGCAGCCGGCGCGAAAGCCGGCCATAGTCATTGAAGGTCAGGGAAAGTTAGCCGGCTGAATAGGGCGGCTCACCGCCTGCGGAAACGGTGAACTTACCTTCTTACGGAACGATCAACGTGCCGGCGCCGTGCTCAGTGAAGAGCTCGAGCAGCACCGAATGCGGCGTCTTGCCGTTGAGGATGACGACGCCCTCGACGCCGCGCTCGATCGCCTCGATGCAGGTTTCGACCTTCGGAATCATGCCGCCCGACACCGTGCCGTCCTTGATCAGCGCCTTGGCCTCGGCGACGGTCAGCTCGTCGATCAGCTTCTTGTCCTTGTCGAGCACGCCCGGCACATCGGTGAGGAAGAGCAGGCGCGAGGCCCGGCACGCGCCGGCGATCGCACCGGCGAACGTGTCGGCGTTGATGTTGTAGGTGTGGCCGTCACGGCCGGGCGCCACCGGCGCCAGCACCGGGATCATTTCCGAGCGCGCAAGAAGGTCGAGCAGCGTGCGGTCGACCTCGACCGGCTCGCCGACGAAGCCGAGATCGAGCACCCGCTCGATGTTGGAATCGGGGTCGATCATGGTCTTGCGCGCCTTCTCGGCGAACACCATGTTGCCGTCCTTGCCGCAGAGCCCGATTGCCCACTCGCCCTCGGCGTTGATCAGCGCCACGATCTCCTTGTTAATCGAGCCGGCCAGCACCATCTCGACGATCTCGACCGTCTTCTGGTCGGTGACGCGCAGGCCGCCCTCGAACTTGGATTCGATGCCCATCTTGGTGAGCATCGCGCCGATCTGCGGCCCGCCGCCATGCACGACGATCGGGTTGACGCCGGACTGTTTCAGAAGCGCGATGTCGCGGGCAAAGGCCTTGCCGAGCTCGGTATCGCCCATGGCATGGCCGCCATATTTCACCACCACCGTCTTGTTCTCGTAGCGCTGCATATAAGGCAGCGCGCGCGAGAGCAGCGCGGCCTGCATTTCGGCGTTGGCGGCGACGTCCGTCATCGATGTGATCCCGGCTTCTAGGAAAGGACGGCGGGGTCTTAGCGGGAATTGGAGCGGGCCGCAAACGGCTTTGCGGTCACAATGACGAAATCGACAGACCTTAGCTCGGCACCTTGAGCGGCGCGCGCCGCTTCAGCCATCCTGAAAGCTTCTCCATCTGCGCGGCGAAGGACAACAGCGTCTCCTCGTCGCCGGGCCGGCCGGCGGCCTGGATGCCGAGCGGAAGGCCGGCCGCCGTGACGTGCACCGGCAGCTCGATCGAGGGCTGGCCGCTGACATTCTGGATCGCAGGCCAGTGCGTGAACCACAGGCTCTTGTCCATCAGCTGGCCGAAGAACGACTTGACCTTGAGCAGGCTTGTCAGATGCAATTTGTCGAGCAGGTTCTCGAGGAACTCGTCGGCGCCCTTGGGATCCATTGAGCCGCAGGCCAAAGGCGGATGCGCGATGATCGGCATCAGCACGGCGTCGAACCGCGCCGTCTCTTCGATCAGCCGCCGCGCCGTGGCGTTGAGCCGCTGCACGCTTTCATAGACTTCGCCGGCGGACAGCATTTCACCAAGCCGGGTCAGCACGCGGGTCGCGCGCTCGACCTCGCCGGTTACCGGCCGGCCGACGCGCTGCGCCTCGGCCCGCATCGTCCCGGCAACGGCGGAGGCGACACTCCGGCAGAAATCGGCGATGAAGTCGCGGCCGATGAAAGGCATCTCGATCTCTTCCACCGTGTGGCCGCCTTCGCGCGCCAACGCCACCGCCGTGTCGAGCGCCTGGAGCGTCTCGGCCGAGATCGGCAGGCCGAGCGGCGACTTGCGATAGACGGCGAGGCTGAGCCTGCCCGGGTCGCGCGCCGCGGCGACCGCGAAGAAACCTTGCGGCGCGCGCGCCGCGTAGGGCGAGAGCGGATCGGCGCCATGGGTAAGGTCGAGCAGCAGCGCGGTATCGCGCACCGAGCGGCTGACGGCGTGGTCGACGACCATGCCGTACCAGCTTTCGCTGACCAGCGGCGTCAGCGGCACGCGGCCGCGCGAGGTCTTCAGGCCGACCAGCCCGCTGCAGGCCGAGGGCACGCGGATC
This sequence comes from Mesorhizobium sp. WSM4935, assembly GCF_029625735.1. Taxonomy (NCBI): domain Bacteria; kingdom Pseudomonadati; phylum Pseudomonadota; class Alphaproteobacteria; order Hyphomicrobiales; family Phyllobacteriaceae; genus Mesorhizobium; species Mesorhizobium sp. WSM4935. The sequence continues at coordinate 132,368 of NZ_JARTVR010000014.1, forward strand.
GAGCCGCCGCCGTCGGAAGCATGCGCCGCCGGCACCACGCCCGCCGCCACCAGCGCGGCGGCGCCGCCGGACGAGCCGCCCGTGGTGTGGCCTGTGTTCCAAGGGTTGCGGGTGATGCCGAAGCGGGCCGACTCCGTCATCAGCCTCAGCCCATGCTCGGGTGAGGTGCTGGTGGCAACCGGGATCAGCCCGGCGGCGAGATAGCGCTCGACCATCACCGAGTTGAAATCCGCCGTGAAAGGCGGGATGCGGCTGCCGCCATGGATCGGCACGCCCTTGATGCCGATGCCGAGATCCTTGAGCGCGAAGGGCACGCCGGCCAGCGGCAGCGTGCGGTCGACGGTCTTCGCTCGTGCCCGCGCGGCGTCGTAAAGCGGTGTGGCGATCGCATTGATGTCGGGCCTTGTCGCCTCGGCGCGCGCGATCGCCGCGTCGACCAGCTCCTGTGGCGCGATTTCCCCTTTGTGGACGAGCTCGGCAAGGCCGGTCGCATCCTGTTCCCAAAGCACGCGCTCGATCGACATCGCCGCATCCCCTCGTTTGCCAAAACCTATCGCATGAAGCTGCAGATCGAAATCGGGATTCGATAGAACCAACGGCACGGCAATCTTCGGCGGACAAAGCCTTGGGCGGCCCGTTGCAATTAAATCGCGATCTTCTAATTTGCCGCCATGGGGCCGCAGGACATCAGCAAGCTGATCGTCCGGACTTCGATGAAGGACCGGACTGCGTTCGATCTGCTCTACAAGCAGACCAGCGGGAAACTTTTCGGCGTTTGCCTTCGTGTCTTGAGGGACCAGGGAGATGCGGAAGAAGCGCTGCAGGAGGTGTTCGTCAAGATCTGGACGAAAGCAGACCGTTTCGCGGTTTCCGATCTGAGCCCGATTTCCTGGCTGGTGGCCATTGCGCGCAACCATGCGATCGATCGCATCAGGGCGCGGCGCAGTCCTTCCGCCGACATCGACGCGGCCCTCGACGTCGCCGATCCCGCGCCGGGCCCTGAGGCCATGGCTGTCGTGGGCGGCGAGGTCGAACGCATCCACCATTGCCTTGACGAGTTGGAGAAAGACCGGGCGGCGGCCGTCCGAGGCGCCTATCTGAGCGGCGAAAGCTATGCCGAGCTGGCTGAACGCTTCAAGGTTCCGCTGAACACGATGCGGACCTGGCTGCGGCGAAGCCTGCTCAAACTGAGAGAATGCCTGGAAAGATGACGCTGGCGGAAGACGACGGACCGGAACGTGGAGGCGACGACCTGCTCGCCGCTGAATATGTTCTCGGCGTCCTGCCAGCCGACGAGCGCCAGGTCGCGTCTCGCCGCATCGATACGGAGGCGGCTTTCGCCCGCCTGGTCGATGCCTGGGAGGTGCGCTTCGCGCCGATGGCCGCCGCCTATGCCGCGGTCGAGCCGCCGGCTTCGGTCAAGGCAGCGATCGACGGGCGCCTGTTTGCAGCGTCCGCGTCCACTGCGACCGGCGGCGGCCTGTGGACGAGCCTTGCCTTCTGGCGCGGCCTCGCCGCCGCCGCCATTGCGGCTTTGGCCGTCTATGTCGCCCTGCTTTACGTCAATCCGCCGGTCCGGCCGCCCGAGACCAGGCTGGTCGCGTCGCTCACCGCCGACAACAGCAACGTCAAATACCTCGCCGTCTATGACGCCGCCCGCCATGAGGTCGGCCTGTCGCTGGTCTCCGGCGATCGCGGCGCCGGCAAGGATTTCGAATTGTGGATGATCGAGGGCAAGAACGCGCCGGTCTCGATGGGCGTCATCCCCGCCGGCCAGACCGTGCGCATGGCGGTCGCGCCCGCCATCCAGCGGAAGCTCGCGCAAGGCGCCGTGCTCGCTGTCAGCCTCGAGCCTTCGGGCGGCTCGCCGACCGGCCAGCCGACCGGCCCGGTCGTCGCTGCAGGTGATTTGAAGGGCATCTGATCCCACGCGGCATCATCAAAGATAAATGGAAGTCTATCTCCCGCCTTTTGGCGGGATGGAGGAATCCGCCACCGCCATGGGCCACGGCAGTGAAATAAACCGAATGAAGCAAAATCTCTCGACCTCCGTGAAACTAACTTTTTTGAAGCCCGTATCTCCTCGCGTTCCCAAACACGGGACGAAACAACCAGAGGAGACTGACATCATGCGTAAAATCGCCACCCTTTTGCTTGCCTCTACGCTCGGCTTTTCCGCGGCCGGCGTCGTTGCCTATGCCGCCAATCCGATGGTCGGCGGGGCGCCGATGTATGCCAAGAAAAACATCATCGAGAACGCCGTCAATTCGAAGGACCACACCACGCTGGTCGCCGCCGTCAAAGCCGCCGGCCTCGTCGACACGCTGCAGGGCGCGGGCCCCTTCACCGTCTTCGCGCCGACCAACGAAGCCTTCGCGGCGCTGCCCGCCGGCACGGTCGACACGCTGCTCAAGCCCGAGAACAAGGATAAGCTGACCAAGGTGCTCACCTGCCATGTCATCGCCGCCAAGGCGCTGGCAGCCGATGTCGCCAAGATGGCCAAGGCCGATGGCGGCGCGCACCAGGTCAAGACGGTCGGCGGCTGCGAGCTGACGCTGAAGACCGAGAAGGGCAAGGTCACCGTGACCGACGAGAACGGTAATGTCGCTCACGTCACCATCGCCGATGTCCGCCAGTCGAACGGCGTCATCCACGTCATCGACAAGGTTCTCTTGCCCAAGATGTAACAAAGCGGGCCGAAGATGTAACAAAGCGGGCATGCCCGGCGAAGCATGGCTGAGCGCCGGCCGCGACATCCAAGATCCGCGCCGCCGGCAAGAGTGCTCCGCGTTGTCCCGCAAGGGGCGCGCGGAGCAGCAATTCCAGCAAGGCACGAAGGGGTTTTTCGTCTGGAAGTGCTCAACATGACGGATAGCGCGTCACCGGCTTTTGATTTCCGGGCGGCGCTCTATCTTGGCAAAATGCATCAGGAGGAACGGCCATGAACCGTCGCGATTTTCTCTGGAGCGGGGCAGCCGCCACCGCTCTCATCGTCGGATCCGGAGCGATGCTGCGCGCCGGCGGACCGAAGCCCGCTCTGGCCGCCGAAATCTTCGAGGTCACCAAGACCGATGCCGAATGGCACGCCATCCTCTCCGACGCTGCCTTCGACGTGCTGCGCAAGCAGGGCACGGAATATCCGGGCACCAGCCCGCTGCTCAACGAGCACCGCAAGGGCATCTTCGCCTGCGCCGGCTGCGACCTGCCGGTCTATTCGTCCGAGACGAAGTTCGATTCCGGGACCGGCTGGCCGAGCTTCTGGCAGGAGATCCCCAATTCCATCGGCAAGACCGAGGACCGCACACTCGGCATGGTTCGCACCGAGGTGCATTGCCGGCGCTGCGGCGGGCATCTCGGCCATGTCTTCGATGACGGCCCGCCGCCCACCGGGCTGCGCCATTGCATCAACGGCGTGGCGCTGAGCTTCAAGCCGGCCGCTGCCTGAGAGGACTGGGATCTGTCCAAAGAAATGACCCCGGAAATCGTCACCGATTTCCGGGGTCACGCGTTGAGGTAGCCAGGCGGGGGTTCCGGCTCCTCAATGACCTCCGCCGCCACCGCCGCGCTGCTGCGCCGGCTTGTTGATGAACAGCACGAAAAATCCGAGCGAGGCGAACAGCACGGTCAACATCATGAACACATCCATGAAGGACAAAAGCGCTGCCTGCTGCTGCACCATGCCGGACAGCTTCGAAATGGCGGCGGTCGTTGCGTCGAGACCGGCGTTTTGCTGGAAGGTCAGGGTCATGTTCTGCAGCTTGGTTTGCGCGGCCTCGCTGCCCCACTGCACATGCTCCGAAAGCCTTGCATAGTGAAAGGCATTGCGGTCGATCAGCACCGTGTTGATGACTGCCAGGCCGACGGCGCCGCCGAGATTGCGGGTCAGGTTGAACAGGCCCGACGCATTCTTCAGCCGCTCCGGCGGCAAGGTGCCGAGCGCGATGTTGTTGATCGGCACCATGCACAGCATCATCGAGCAGCCGCGAAGGATCTGCGGGATCAAGAGCTCATAGAAATCCCAGTCGGCGGTGAGATGCGTCATCCACCAGGTGCCGGTGGCGAAGCCCAGGAAGCCGATCATCATCATCAGCCTAAGATCGATCTTGTTCGACAGGATGCCGGCGACCGGCGCGGTGAAGAACATCGCCAGGCCGCTGACGAACAGCGCCTCGCCGATCATCATCGAATCGTAGCCACGGATACGCCCGAGGAACACCGGATAGAGGTAGGTCAACCCGTAAAGGCCGATGCCGACGACGAAGGAGAACAGCGAGCCGAAGGCGAAGTTGACGTTGCTGAAGGCCCTGAGATCGACGATCGGCTCCTCGGCGGTGAAGACGCGCCAGAAGAAGATGACGCCGCCGATGGTCATGATCACGGCGCAGATGAAGACGGCCTGTTCCTGCAGCCAGTCATGGTTCGGACCTTCCTCCAGCACATATTCCATGCAGCCGAGGAAGGCGGCCATGCCGATCAGGCCCCACCAGTCGAATTTGGAGAACAGTTTCAGGTTGGGCTTGTCGAAGTCGATCAGCGACCAGGCAGCCGTCGCCACCAGGATGCCGGGCACGACATTGATCAGGAACAGCCAGTGCCAGGACATGGCATGGCTGATATAGCCGCCCACCGTCGGGCCGATCGTCGGCGCCAGCGTCGCCACCAGGCCGATCATCGGCGAGACGACGGCGCGCCTGGAAGGCGGGAAGATGGTGAAGGCAGCCGCGAAGACGCTCGGGATCATGCCGCCGCCGATGAAGCCCTGTATAGCGCGGTAGACGATCATCTGGTCGATATTGGTGGCGGTAGCGGCGAGCGCGCTGGCCGCGGTGAAGCCGGCCGCCGCGGTAGTGAACAGCACTCGCGTCGACAGCATGCGGCTGAGGAAGCCCGACAGCGGGATCATCACCACCTCGGCGATCAGATAGGCGGTCTGCACCCACGGGATCTCGTCGGAGCTGGCGCTCAGGCCCGCCTGGATCTCGGCGAGCGAGGCCGACACGATCTGGATGTCGAGGATCGCCATGAACATGCCGAACACCATCGCCAGGAAGGCGACGACGCGGCGCACAGGCATATGGTCCGCGGGCAGGGCCGGCGCGGCGGCAGCGACCGGGCGTCCCGGCAGTGCTCCTGCGGTGATGGTTGCGGTTGCCATGTCATGGCCTCCCTAAGCAATTCTCGATGACCAGCGTGGCGGTCCGGAATTGCGTCGAAACAGATGGTTGGAGCGCGTCTCCCGCTCCGAAACAGGCTGGGCGGCTCGGCGCTCGAATGGCCACCGAACCGCCCCCCAATCAGTTGGCCGTCGAGGCCGGCGCTGTGCGGCTGTCGACTGCGACGACGACGCTCAAGCCGGCGCGCAGCTTGCCGGTCTTCAAGACGTCGGCCGGCACGTCGATGCGCACGGGCACGCGCTGCACCACCTTGGTGAAGTTGCCGGTGGCGTTTTCCGGTGGCAGCAGCGAGAACACCGCGCCCGAAGCCGGCGCCAGCGAGGAGACCGTGCCTTCGAAGGTCTGGCCGTCGATCGCGTCGACGGTGATGCGGACCTTCTCGCCGGGCACCATGCGGCCGAGCTGCGTCTCCTTGAAGTTGCCGACGATGTAGAGCTTGTCCATCGGCACGACGACGGCGAGCTTCTGGCCGGGGCTGACGAGGTCGCCCTGCTCGACCGAGCGGTTGCCGACGACGCCGTCATAGGGCGCCTTCAGCACGGTGAAGGAGAGGTCGCGCTGGGCCTTGTCGCGGGTGAGCTGCAGCGAGGCGAGCGTCGAGGCCGATTCCGCGCGCTGCGCTTCCAGCACGCCGATATTGGCCTGAGCCGCCGCGATCTGCGCATCGGCGCCGACAAGGGCCGCCTTGGCCTGGTCGAGCGCGGTCTGCGCGTCATCGAGCTGCGCCTGCGTGCCGACATGGGTCTTGAGAAGCTGCGCCGCGCGCAGCTGGGCGCGCGCCGCATTGTCGGCCGCGGCCTGGTCTGCGACCTTCTGCGCCTCAGCCTGCGACAGCGAGGCCCGGGCCGCCTTGGTCTGAGCGTCGATGCGGTCGAGCGTCTTGCTCAATGTGGCGATCTGCGCCTCGGCCTGGGCGACCGCGATCTTGTAGTCGCCATTGTCGATGACGAACAGCGGATCGCCGGCCTTGACCTTCTGGTTCTCGCTCACCAGCACCTTGTCGATATAGCCGGATATTTTCGGCGACACGAACGACATATCGGCCTGGACATAGGCATCGTCGGTGGAGATCATGAACCGGCCGTCGGTCCAATAGTTATACCCATACCAGGATCCGGCGCCGAGCAGGGCGAGGCCGATGATTGGCAGCAGGAAGGAACGGGCCGAGCGCTTTTTCTTGGCGGGCGCCTCGGCCGCGGGCGTCGCAGCCGGAGCGGCGGGCTGGACAGGAACTTCCGGCGCTTCGGTCGACGGCTGGACCTTGGCGTTGGGAAACGTGCGGACTTCGGCGGTGGCGGGCGCGTTCGAGGACATGGGTATCTCTCTGGATGTCAGTCAGACTGAACCGTTCGGTTCGAATTGGTGATTGACATAGCGCGGAAAGAGGACCATATCAAGAGGAAATCGAACCGAGTGGTTCGAAATATTTTCAAGGAATGACTTCCATGGTCGAAACGACAGCCGATAGCGATCTGCTCGACTTGCGCAAGGGTCGTCCGGCGGCCGGGCAGGACCCGGTCAAGCGTGCTCAGATCATCGAAGGCGCGCGCCGCGTTTTCATAGACAAAGGCTTCGAAGCCGCCTCAATGAACGATATCACGCGCGAGGCCGGCGTCTCCAAGGGCACGATCTACGTCTATTTCCAAAACAAGGAAGAGCTGTTCGAGGCTCTCATCGAGGAAGAGCGCGGCACCATCTTCAAGAACATGTATGAGGTGCTCGACCATTTCGACGACCTGCGCAACACGCTGGTGAAATTCGGCATGGGGCTCTCCGCCAAGATCACCTCGGCCAAGGTCATCCAGGCCCAGCGCACAGTGGTCGGCGCGTCCGACCGGATACCCGAGCTTGGCGCGCGTTTTTACGAGCGCGGCCCGAAACGCGGCCACGACAAGGTCATGGCCTTCCTCAACGAAGCCGTCGAGCGCGGCCTGCTCGAGATCGACGATGTCGATCTTGCCGCCTATCAGTTCACCGAGCTTTGCCTTGCCGGCCTGTTCCGCCAGTGCATCTTTTCCTACCGCACCAAGGCGCCGAGCCAGGCGGAGATCGAACATGTCGTGAAATCCGGCGTCGACGTCTTCCTTAAGGCCTACGGCACGGAAAAATTTCTCGCCGAGGAAATGGCGCTGCAATCGGCCTGACCGCCCTTGGGGCACGCTAATCCCAAAGCGTGCAAAGCAGGCCAAAGGGCCGTGGCGCGGCGTTGAAGGCGCGGGCGTGGCGGCCGAACGCAACGTCGTCGAGATCGTCCACCGACCCCTCTCAAAATGTCGATTGGCTTCGTCCGGCAGGCGCTGTCGGAAGGACCTGTTAACCATCGCTTCCTATGTCTCGGGAGACGTTCAATCGGCGAGTCTCGAGAATGACATCCATGCGTTTCCCCCGTGCCAATCTTTCCGGCGCCTCCGCCTATCAGGGCGACGACGATCATCGCGCGGACGGGCGCCGTGGCGGGGTTCCGCAGGCGCAGGCGGGCCAGGTGGTCGCGTTGCGCGTCGCCCCGGCCAGCGAATCGGATGCCGCTCGCAACGCATCGCCCGATTCGGCCAATGGCGGCGAATTCAGCCGCCCGGCTTGGCAGGATTATTTCTTCCTCGCGCCCAATGTGCGGTTCACCCGCACGCCGGACACCGATCTCTCCAGGCGGGCCGCCCCGCAAGAAGATACCGCGCAGGCTAAGCCAGCCGCCCGCGAGCCCGTCCGGCCAGCGTCGCCGGCTCCGGCGCCAGCCGCTCCGGTCCGGAAAAGTCCTGCCGCCTCCGCCGCTCCCGCCGTGGCGCCGATGCAAACCAGGCCGCTCCGCGCACCATCCGCAGTCGCCCCTGTCACTATCTCGCCCCCTCCGTCCGCGCCGCCTCTGGCCGCCGCCGCTCCGACGCCAAAACCGCGTCCGAGCGGACTGCGCTGGTCCTATCTTTCCGATCATGCCTTCTTCGAATTCGGCATGCCTTTCCTCGCCGAGCGCCTGGCACGGGCGCGCCTGAACGAGGCGGGGCAGGCGCCGGCCGTTCCGGCGCAGCCACCATTGGTGCAGCCGATACCGGCGCAGCGTCCGGCCTCACCGGAGATCCAGCCCCGTGCCGCCTTCCTGGGCGAGGTGACGTCGTTTTACCGGGTCATCGAATGGCGCTCCAGCGCGGCGAACGCGGGGCCTTCTCCGGCGCCTGCCCTCCCGGCCGTCGAGCCGAGCCCTGTCGAACCCGCGCCGGTTTCCGCTCCGTCGAGCGCAAGGACGGTCAGGCAGGCGCCGTCGCTGCCCATGGCCGGTGAGGTCGCGCCGCTGTCCGCGATGGCCGGCTACGAGCTTCCCTCCGAGGATCTGCTGCAGATGCCGCCGGAAGGCCAGGGCTTCTACATGTCGCAGGAGCGCATGGAGCAGAATGCCGACCTGCTCGAAAGCGTGCTGGAGGATTTCGGCGTCAAGGGCGAGATCATCCATGTCCGCCCCGGTCCCGTCGTCACGCTCTACGAGTTCGAGCCGGCGCCGGGCGTGAAATCCAGCCGCGTCATCGGTCTGGCCGACGACATCGCCCGCTCGATGTCGGCCATCTCGGCGCGCGTCGCCGTGGTGCCGGGCCGCAATGTCATCGGAATCGAGCTGCCCAACGAGACGCGCGAGACGGTCTATTTCCGCGAGCTGATCGGATCGGCCGGCTTCCGCAACACCTCCTGCAAACTGGCGCTCGGCCTCGGCAAGACGATCGGCGGCGAACCGGTCATAGCCGAGCTCGCCAAGATGCCGCATCTGCTGGTGGCGGGCACCACCGGTTCCGGCAAGTCGGTTGCCATCAACACCATGATCCTGTCGCTGCTCTACCGGATGAAGCCGGAAGAATGCCGCTTGATCATGGTCGATCCCAAGATGCTGGAGCTTTCCGTCTATGACGGCATCCCGCATCTTCTGACGCCGGTTGTCACCGATCCCAAGAAGGCCGTCACGGCACTCAAATGGGCGGTGCGTGAGATGGAGGACCGCTACCGCAAGATGGCGCGCCTCGGCGTGCGCAACATCGACGGCTACAACCAGCGCGCGGCGAGCGCCCGCGACAAGGGCGAGGTCGTGACCATGCAGGTGCAGACCGGCTTCGAGAAGGGCACCGGCGAGCCGCTGTTCGAGGAGCGCGCGATCGACTTGGCGCCCATGCCCTATATCGTGATCATCGTCGACGAGATGGCCGACCTGATGATGGTCGCCGGCAAGGAGATCGAAGGCGCCATCCAGCGCCTGGCGCAGATGGCCCGCGCCGCGGGGATCCATCTGATCATGGCGACGCAACGCCCGTCCGTCGACGTCATCACCGGCACGATCAAGGCCAATTTCCCAACCCGCATCTCCTTCCAGGTGACGTCGAAGATCGACAGCCGCACGATCCTCGGCGAGCAGGGCGCCGAGCAGCTGCTCGGCCAGGGCGATATGCTGCACATGGCCGGCGGCGGGCGCATTTCGCGCGTGCACGGCCCCTTCGTTTCCGACCTGGAGGTCGAGCACGTCGTGGCGCATCTGAAGGCGCAGGGACGTCCCGAATACCTCGACACCGTCACCGCCGACGAGGAAGAGGCCGAAGAAGCAGCCGATACCGGCGCGGTCTTCGACAAAAGCGCCATCGCAGAGGAGGACGGCGACGCCCTCTATGAGGAAGCCATCAAGGTGGTCAAGCGCGACAAGAAGTGCTCGACTTCTTATATCCAGCGCCGCCTCGGCGTCGGCTACAACCGTGCTGCTTCCCTGGTCGAGCGCATGGAGAAGGAAGGCCTGGTCGGCGCTCCCAATCATGTCGGCAAGCGCGAGATCCTCACCGGCCGGCGCGATCGCGAGCCGGAACGTGAAGAGATGGATTGATCCCGACGGGCCGTTCCTGGAACGGCGGCATCAGCCGCCGTTCGCCACCAGGACGATCGCCGCGCGCAGCTCGTCCAGCCCGGCGGCTTTTTCCGACGAGGTGGCTAGCACCGCCGGAAACGCCGCCGGCCGCTTCTTGATCTTGGCAAGCGTCTCCTCGATCAGCCTCGGCACGCCGGCGGCCTTGATCTTGTCGGTCTTGGTCAGCACCACCTGATAGGACACCGCCGCCTTGTCGAGCAGGGTGAGCACTTCCTCGTCCTTGGCCTTGATGCCGTGGCGGGCGTCGATCAGCACATAGACGCGCTTCAGCGTCACGCGGCCCTGCAGATACTCGTAGATCAGCTTGGTCCATTGATCGACCTTGTCCTTCGGCGCGCTGGCGTAGCCGTAGCCGGGCATGTCGACCAGCGCCATCGGCGGCAGGTCGGCGCCTTCGCCGGAGAACCCGTCCGGCACGAAATAGTTGAGCTCCTGCGTGCGCCCCGGCGTGTTCGAGGTGCGCGCCAGGCCCTTATGCCCGACCAGCGCGTTGATCAGCGACGACTTGCCGACATTGGAACGGCCGGCGAAAGCGATCTCCGGCGGTCCTTCCGGCGGCAGGAACTTCATCGACGGCACGCCCCGGATGAAGATCCAGCCGCGGGTGAACAGCTCCGGGCTGATCGCCGTCTCGCTCGTGCTCTTGCCGTTCGTCGTTTTTTCGGGCGCGTTCAAACCGCCGCCTCCAGTTTTGCAATGTCTGCGCCACGGATGGCGTTGAGGTTGCGGCTGATCTTGTCGACCGGCCAGTCCCACCACGCGGCCTTCAAAAGCCGCCGCACCGTGAATTCGTCGAAGCGCATCTTCACTATCTTTGCCGGGTTGCCGGCGACGATCGCATAAGGCGGCACATCGTGCGTGACAACCGATTTCGCCGCCACGATGGCGCCGTCGCCCACTTTCACGCCCGGCATGATCGCCGCGTCCATGCCGATCCACACATCATTTTCGATGATCGTGTCGCCGCGGATCTCCTTCGACCAGCTCTGCGGATCAAAACCTTCTTCCCAGCCATGGCCGAAGATGTTGAACGGATAGGTCGAGAAGCCGGACATGGCGTGGTTGGCGCCGTTCATGATGAAACGCGCGCCTTCCGCGATGGCGCAGAACTTGCCGATCACCAGCCGGTCGCCGATGAAGTCGTAGTGGTGCAGCACGCATTTTTCGGCGAATTTGTCGGGACCGTCCGGATCGTCGTAATAGGTGAAGTCGCCGACCTCGATGTTGGGCGACGTCACCAGCCCCTTCAGGAAGCCGACGCGCGGATGCATCGCGATCGGATGCTTGATGTTGGGATTGGGTCCGGTCATCGCGATCCCTCCATGGCTGGAGCAATTCCAGGAAAAGTGTGAGCGGTTTTCCGTCAGGAATTGCGTAAAAACAGAGAGACAGCGCGTTCCGGCGCGGTCGATCTCCGATCAAACTAACGTGATCCGCCTGCGGCACCAACTGTTCAATGCCTGCCGCGGCAGATCACGATCGGGTTGGAAAGGGCGCTGTCGAAGCCGCTGCCCTGATAGACCTCGACGTTCGACGCTCCGGGCGGAAGCGAGAAGCTGCCTTCGACGATTTGCTGCTCGCCCGTCGTTGTGTGCAGGGCCCAGCTGAAGGTGCAGAATTGCGGCGGCGCCTTGGGTTGCACGTGGCTGCAATTGAGCTGCGCGCCGCCCAGCATGGCCGCTCCGCCGCAACTTACCGCCTCCTTCGCGGCGGCTGGAAAAGCGTATCCCATGAGCAGCGCCAGCATGGCGATCTTGAGCCGGTTCATCGTCTGGTCCTTGCCCTGACCGCAGGCCGCCCGGGCCGGGTTCTGGCCTATGCGATATTTTCACCAAGCGCCTTAGTCGGTCTTGCGCTCCGCGTCCAGCAGGATTATGTGCATGATGATAATAAGCATGCTCACGAAAAGTTGTCGCCGACTCGCTGACCTCCCATGTCCACCTCGCCCACCCTCAGCTTCGTGCTGCACGAAGCCGCGCGCCTTTTCGGAACACGCTTGACCAATTGCAATCTGCTCGAGGCCTGCATTCAGCCGGCCGTCGACCGGGAGAAAGTCCATGTCTGAAGGAACCTCATCCAGAAAGCCCGCCGACGGAGAAAATGCCGGCGAAAGAGTAAGCGACCAGGTCATTCGCCTGGACAGCCAGCGCGAGCAAAGGCGCGGCAACAATCCGCCTGTCGTCGAAGACGATGAGCTGGAAGCGCCCGTGGCGCCGGAGCCGGCGACGCTGGAGGCGCCCTCGGCGCAACCGAAGCCGGCTTCAGTCACGGTGGCTCCGCCCGCTCCCGCAAAGCCGCGCCGCAGCCTGACGCGGCCGATCTTGTTCGCGCTGCTGCCCGTCGCGCTGGTCGCCGGCGGCTACTACTATGTCGTCGGCGGCCAGGTCATGACCACCGACAATGCCTATATCCAGGCGCAGTCGCTCGGCGTTTCCACCGATGTCTCCGGTACCGTGCAGGAGATCGACGTGCACGACAATCAGGCGGTGAAGAAGGGCGACGTGCTCTTCCGCCTGCGGCCTGCCTCCTTCGAGACCGCGCTCGCGGGCGCCAAGGCGCAGCTCGGCACCGTGCGCAACCAGGTGCTGACGCTGCAGGCGAGCTATCAGCAGTCGCTGGCGGCGATCGAACAGGCCGAGGCCGACATTCCCTATTACGAGTCGGCCTTCCAGCGTCAGCAGGACCTGCTCAAGACCTCGACCGCCTCCAAGGCGACCTTCGACAGCGCCCAGCATGATCTCATAGCCGCCCGCCAGAAGGTGACCGTCGCGAACGCGCAGGCGCAAGCGATGCTTGCCCAGCTCGGCGGCGACGCCAGCCAGCCGGTCGAGCAGAACCCCTTCTATTTGCAGGCCCGGTCGGCGGTGGACGACGCCCAGCGCAACCTCAACGATTCCGTCGTCAAGGCGCCGTTCGACGGCATCGTCACCAATGTCGACGCGCTGCAGGTCGGCAAATACCTGCCGGCTTCGCAGCCGGCCTTCAGCCTGGTGTCGTCGACCGACATCTGGATCGCCGCCGAACCCAAGGAAACCGAGCTCACCTATGTGCATCCCGGCCAGAAGGCGACGATCAGCATCGACGCCTATCCGGGCGAGGTCTGGCACGGCACCGTCGGCTCGATCAGCCCGGCTTCCTCGTCCAGCTTCTCGCTGCTGCCGGCGCAGAACACCAGCGGCAACTGGGTCAAGGTCGTGCAGCGCATCCCGATGCGCGTGACGATCGACGATCCGGACGGCAAGCCGCCGCTGCGCGGCGGCATGAGCGCGGTCGTCAGCATCGACACCGGCCATGCCCGCGGCCTGCCGGATTTCGTCACCGATCTCCTCGAGCGTCTCGGACACAAGTCATGACGACGGCTTCCGCGACAGGCGCGCCCGCGGTCGCCAATCGCGGCGCCATCACCGCTTGCGTGATCCTGGCGGTCATCATGCAGGCGCTGGACACCACCATCGCCAATGTGGCGCTGCCCTATATCCAGGGCAGCGTCTCGGCCAGCGCCGACCAGATCAACTGGGTGCTCACCTCCTATATCGTCGCCGCCGCGGTGATGACGCCGCCGTCGGGCTATCTCGCCAACCGCTTCGGCCGCAAGCGCATCCTTTTGGTGGCGATCACCGGCTTCGTGGTCGCTTCGGTGCTGTGCGGCTTCGCGCAGTCGCTGCCGCAGATCGTCGGCTTCCGCCTGCTGCAGGGCCTGTTCGGCGCAGCACTCGTGCCGCTGTCGCAGTCGATCCTGCTCGACATCTACAGCGTCGAGGAGCGCGGCTCGGCCATGGCGCTGTTCGGCGTCTCGGTCATGGTCGGGCCGGTGCTCGGCCCGGTCATCGGCGGCTGGCTGACCGAGAACGTCTCCTGGCGCTGGGTTTTCTACATCAACGTGCCGATCGGCGCGCTGGCCTTTATCGGCGTTTCGATGTTCGTCCAGGAAACCAAGCTCGACCTCAAGGCCAGGCTCGACTGGCTGGGCTTCGGCATGCTCAGCGTCGCCATCGCCTCGCTGCAGATGTTCCTCGACCGCGGCGAGCAGCTCAACTGGTTTTCCTCGGCCGAGATCATCGTCGAGGCGCTGGTCTGCGCGTCGGCCTTCTACATCTTCATCGTCCACACCTTCACCGCGCGCGACACTTTCGTGAACCCGCGGCTGTTCCTTGACCGCAACTTTTCCGTCGGCATGATCTTCATCTTCATCATCGGCATCACCTATCTCGCTTCGCTGGCGCTGATGACGCCCTATCTGCAGACGCTGATGGGCTATCCGGTGGTGACGGCCGGTATCGTCATGGGGCCGCGCGGCCTCGGCACCATGGCCTGCATGTTCGTGGTCGGCCGCCTCGTAGGCAAGGTCGACACGCGCTGGCTGCTGTTCATCGGCCTCGCCATCACCGCCTGGGCGATGTACGACATGACCGGCTGGACGCCGGATGTCTCGCAATGGACGATCATCAGCACCGGCTTCATCCAGGGCGCCGGCCTCGGCTTCCTGTTCGTGCCGCTCACCACCATCACCTTCGCCACGCTGGCGCCGGAGCGGCGCGCGGAAGGCACGGGTCTCTACAATCTGTCGCGCAACATCGGCTCCAGCGTCGGCATCTCGGTCGTCACCGCGCTTTTGACGCAGAACCAGCAGATCAACCACGCCAACATCGCCGACTATGTGACGCCCTACAATCCGGCGTTCAGCGATCCGGCGATCTCGCAGGCGCTGAGCCCTTACACCGCCGCCGGCCGCGCCGCGCTCGACGGCCTCGTCACCCTGCAGGCGACGATCATCAGCTATATCGACGATTTCAAGTTGATGATGATCCTGTCCCTGGCCGCCATCCCGCTGGTGCTTCTGCTGCGCAAGCCCGGAACGCCGGCCCAGATCGATCACAGCGCGGTCATGGAATGAGGGGTCCCGCCCGGCTCCGGCCATCGATCCCGGCTTGATCGTCGACACGCGGGCGCTGACGCTTCTGTCGCCGACGTTGGAGATTGGCCGAAACCCCGGCGACGTCGTCATGCTCGGGTTTGACGGGCTTGACCCGATTATCCATGCCGTGAGCTTTGCCGTGAGGCGGAACGGTGCCGGAATTCCGAAACGCAGCAACGCCTTAGCGTAACGGCAATGGATTCCAGGGGGTCTGCGCGCTTCGCTTCGCTCCTTGCTCCGCCCTGGAAAGACGACCGGGATGGCCGATCGCGAATGTTGGCGCTGTCCCGTTGGCATCTCCAAAAAAAACCCCGGCCAGGCCGGGGTTCTGATTGGAAGTCGAGGAAGCCTTCTATTCCGCCGGCGATGGTTTCTTGCGGAACATCGATGCCAGATTGTCCCACAATTCGATCTTGGCGCCCTGGCGCTTCATGATCACGCCCTGCTGCAGGATCGACAGCAGGTTGTTCCAGGCCCAGTAGATGACGAGGCCGGCCGGGAAGGAGCCCATCATGAAGGTGAAGATCACCGGCATCCAGGTGAAGATCGCCGCCTGCGTCGGGTCCGGCGGCGCCGGGTTCATGCGCATCTGCAGGAACATGGTGATGCCCATCACCACCGCCCAGGCGCCCATATGCGGCAGGAAGGCGGGCACCGCGAAGGGCAGCAGGCCGAACAGGTTGAAGATCGACGTCGGATCCGGCGCCGCGAGGTCGTGGATCCAGCCGAAGAATGGCGCATGCCGCATCTCGATGGTGATGTAGAGCACCTTGTAGAGCGAGAAGAAGACCGGGATCTGCAGCGCCACCGGCCAGCAGCCGGCCAGCGGATTGATCTTCTCGGTCTTGTAGAGCTCCATCATCGCCTGCTGCTGCTTCATCTTGTCGTCCGCGTATTTCTCGCGGATCTCCAGCATCTTCGGCTGCACCTTCTTCATGTTCGCCATCGAGGCGTAGGACTTGTTGGCGAGCGGGAAGAAGATGGCCTTGACGATGACGGTGGTGGCGAGGATCGCCAGCCCGAAATTGCCGAAGAATTTGTAGAGCGTGTCGATGAGCCAGAACATCGGCTTGGTGATGAAATAGAACCAGCCCCAGTCGATCAAAAGATCGAACCGCTTGATGTGACGGTCCTGCGCATAAGCGTTGATCTTGGCGACTTCCTTGGCGCCGGCGAAGACCTCGGTCTCGACGGTCGCCGACTGGCCGGCCTCGATGTTGATCGGATCGGTCAAAAAGTCGGACTGGTAGCGGTGGCGCCCGTCCTCGAAATAGGCATAGCGCGGCTGGAAGGGCTGCTTCTCGGTCGGCACCAGCGTCACGGCCCAGTATTTGTCGGTGATGCCGAGCCAGCCGTCGGTCGACTTGCCGGGCTTGACTTCCTTGTCCTTCTCGATGGCCGCATATTTGTACTCCGACAGCCCTTCGGTGCCGGTGAAGCCGATCAGGCCTTCATGCAGCACATAGGTGCTGGCGACCGCCGGCTTGTCGTAGCGCGTGACCCGGCCGTAATTGAACAGACTGACGGCGGCGCTGCCTGAATTCTGCACCGTGTCGGAAACGGTGAACATGTAGTCGTTGTCGACCGAGATGGTGCGCTTGAAAGTGAGACCCTTGTCGTTGGTGTAGGTCAGCGTCACCGGCGTCGACGGCGTCAACGTCGGATTGCCCTCGACGCTCCACACCGTGTCCGAGCTTGGCACGGTACCTGTCTTGTCGGTGCCGACGAAACCGATCTCGGCGAAATAGCCGGTGGGCAGCGCCTGCGGGTTGAGCAGCTCGATCTCGGGCGAGTTCTTGTCGACGGTCTCGGTGTAGTGCTTGAGCTTCAGGTCGTCGAGGCGCGCGCCGGTCAGGTTGATCGAACCCTCGAGGCTCGGCGTGTCGATCTTGACGCGCTTGGTCGCGGCGATCGCCTGGTCGCGGCTCGCCGCCGTCGCGGTGTCGCCGCCGGGCGCGCTGGGAATGGCGCCCGGCGTCTGAGCCGTCGTCGCCGCGCCCGGATTGGTTCCCTGTGCTTCCTTCTTCTGCGCCTCGACGCGCTGCTGCTCGATACGGGCCTGCTCGCGCTGCTGCTCCATCCTCGGGTTCATGTAGAACACCTGCCAGAGCGTCAGGATCAGCACCGACAGCGCGATGGTGATGAAGAAATTGCGGTTGTTTTCCATCGAAAGCCCTTGGCCTATCGTGTTCCGCGCAGCCGGCGGGAAAGCTCGGCCTTCAACTGGCCGAACGGAATGGCAAGCACGTCTTCGCGCCCGACGATCACATAGTCATTGCCGGGCGCCATGTCATCGGCGGCATGCACGCGCACGGCTTCCCTCAGCCGCCGCCGGACGCGGTTGCGCACCACGGCGTTGCCGACCTTCTTGGTAACGGTGTAGCCGACGCGCGGCGCAAGATCATCGCCGCGGTCGAGAACTTCAACGAGAAAAAGCCGTCCGCGGCGTTTCTCGCCGCCGCGCACAGCCAGGAAATCCGCGCGTTTCAGAAGCCGCCCGGGAGTTTTCCCCTTTGGCTTGCCGGTTGCGGGCAACGATCTCGTCTTTCGTTCAGGCGCTGAGCCGCTTGCGGCCGCGGTTGCGGCGGGCAGCAACGACGCCGCGGCCACCCTTGGTGGCCATGCGGGCACGGAAACCATGCCGGCGCTGACGGACGAGCTTGGACGGTTGGTAGGTACGCTTCATTTGTTTTAATACCGCGGGGTGCGGCCCTTCTTGATTCTGTCACTCTGTAACAGGAGCTTTGCCGGGCCGGCTTAGGCGCGATCGAAACCGCGCCGGGACGGATGGCCCGAGCGTGAGCGGGCTTATAGAAAGAAGGTTTTTGGAAGTCAATCCGGCGTGGCCGCAAGGCATTTTTCGCGGGACCAAGGTTGAAATTGGCAAAAAAGCCGCAAATCGCTTAATCTCGCCCGATCAAGGCTTCGTGAAGACCGCGTCATGACGAGTGAAGCTCTGTCCACCGATGAAAAGACAAGGCCGGCGAATTCGACACGCCGGGTGCCGCTGTCGCGCGGCCTGTCAACCAAGCTTCTCTTCCTTACCATCGCCTTCGTGCTCTTGGCCGAAGTCCTGATCTTCCTGCCCTGGATCGCCAGCTACCGGGTCAACTGGCTGAAGGAGCGCTTGAGCACCGCGGCCGCCGTGTCGATCGTGCTTCTGCAGGGCGAGCCCAACGCGCTGTCGCACAACGCCCAGAACGACGTGCTGATGGCGATCGGCGCCAAGGCGATCGCCGTGCGCGACGGCGGGGTCTCCCGGCTGCTCGTCGTTTCCGACATGCCGCCCCAGGTCGACGAGCACATCGATATCGCCGATGTCGGCCTGGTCAACGGCATGACCGGCGCGCTCGACACGCTCTTTTTCGGCGGCAAGCGCATGCTGCGCGTCTTCGGCCCGGTCGGCGAAAGCGACAAGGAATTCGAGCTGATCATGCCGGATTACCGCTTGCGCGACGCCATGCTGAGATATTCGCGCAATGTCGCCGTCGTCTCGCTGCTGATCTCGCTCTTCACCGCCATGCTGGTCTATGCGGCGATCGACCTGATCATGATCGGGCCGATCCGCACCATGACGCGCTCGATCCTGGCCTTCTCCGAGGCGCCGGACGATCCAGGCCGCGTCATCTCTCCGACGGACCGCGCCGACGAGATCGGCGTGGCAGAGCGCGAGCTGTCGCAGATGCAGGGTCGGCTGCAGAGGATGCTGTCGGAACAGAAGCACCTCGCCGACCTCGGCCTAGCCGTCTCCAAGATCAATCACGACATGCGCAACATCCTCGCTTCCGCACAGCTGATGTCCGACCGCCTGCGCCAGGTGAAGGACCCGACCGTGCAGTCCTTCGCGCCGAAGCTTCTGCGCGCGCTCGACCGCGCCGTTGCCTATTCCGAGGGCGTGCTCGCCTACGGCCGCACGCAGGAGCCGGCGCCGTCGCGCCGCAGGTTGAGGCTCCGCCAGCTTGTCGATGACGTGCACGGCCTGCTCGACATCGAGGAAGGCATCGAGTTCATCAACGCCGTCGATCTCGCCTTCGAGGTCGACGCCGATTCCGACCATCTCTTCCGGGTACTCACCAATCTGTGCCGCAACGCCGTACAGGCGATGGCCGCCGACACCGAAAGCGCGGTGGTGCGCCGGCTGGCTGTCGCGGCCGAGCGCCATGGCAGCGTCAGCCGCATCACCGTGACCGACACCGGCCCCGGCCTGCCGCCCAAGGCGCGCGAGAATCTGTTCGCCGCCTTCCGCGGCTCGGCGCGCAGCGGCGGCACCGGGCTCGGCCTGGCGATCGCGCATGAATTGATCCGCGCCCATGGCGGCACGGTCGAGCTCGTCGAATCGATCGGCGGCCGCACCGTCTTCGCCGTCACCATTCCCGACCAGCCGGTGCGGCTCGACCAGGCGCGCAACGGCCTGCGCCGCCCCGCTTGAGGTCACGGCCTGGCCGAGCCGCCTGCCGGCAGCGCAGCGCCTCGATCGGATGGCAAAAACACCTGCGACAAAACTTTTGCCGGATCGGCTTGCTTTTCGCAAATTCAGCCGCTAGGGAACACTCCACATCGCGGCCGGCCGTCTCGACCGGATCGCGGGGCTTGTGTCAAACACGGCCTGTTGCGCGCCCGTAGCTCAGCTGGATAGAGCACCAGACTACGAATCTGGGGGTCAGGAGTTCGAATCTCTTCGGGCGCGCCATTCCCCCGACTGCCCTTCATAGTACGCCATTGCCGCCGAAACTACGCCCGAGCAACGAGCAGTCGACGATACCCTCCTGTTTGAAAGCGCGGAGACGGCGGCGTTTGACGGCGACTTCGTCGCCGATCAGCTCGTTGATGGCCGGCGCTTCCGCGTGCTGGTCGTGGTCGATGATCGCTGAGATCTAGTCTAGTCGCCGCTCTTTGCAGGTTCGAATTTTGCACGTGCCCGTTCCATCGCCGGACGATGCTTAATTGCCCACGTGGCGAGGACTCGCAGCGGCTCGATGAGCGAGCGACCGAGCTCGGTCAGCTCATATTCCACCTTCGGCGGGATGGTTGCGTAGGCGGTGCGCGTCACGAGACCATCCCGCTCGAGTCCGCGCAATGTCAATGTGAGCATGCGGTGCGAGACGCCGCCGATCTCGCGCATGATCGCGTTAAAGCGCAGCGGGCCATTTGAGAGCGCGCCGACGACCATGACAGTCCATTTGTCGCCGATGCGATCCAGTATTTGACCGACCGCCCGGCAGTCATCGGGGTGATGTTCAACGAAGCCAGATTTCGGCCGATCAGATACCCGCTCGTTCATCGCAAATCTTCCAGATACTGAACCGCGAACATGCGTGTTCGTGGCGTACATCGCTGTGCCTTCTTGTGCTCTTACCCGATATCGATCATATCGTCATGTACATTTTGTGCGTGGATCGAAACGGAGTATTCAAATGAAAATCGGTGTGAGCGGCGCGAGCGGCAAGCTCGGCGCAGCCGTTGTTGCGGAACTGATCGCCCGAGGCGGTGGTCACGATCTGGTCGCGATATCGCGTTCGCCAGAAAACCTAGGTAGAACGAGCGAGGCGCGGCATGGCGACTATGACCGACCCGAGACGCTCGTGAGGGCCTATGCGGGCGTTGACCGTCTACTGATCATTCCGAGCGCCGACCTACGCCCGGGCGTGCGCGGCGGCCAGCTCAAGAGCGCCATCGATGCCGCCCTGAAGGCTGGCGTCGGGCAAATCTTCCTGATCTCAGCGGCTGGCACGCATGAGGAAGCCGACCCAAGCCTCGGCGCAGCCTTCTGGACGGGCGAGCAGCACCTCATCAAGATCGCGCCGCGATGGACGATCCTGCGCATGAGCTACTACGCCGAGAGCATGGCCGACGAGCTCAAGATGTCACAGAGCCAAGGCGTGCTAACCGGCCTGGGCGATGAGCGCGTCTCCTATGTTTCGCGCGACGATCTGGCGGCTGCGGCGGCAGGCGCGCTGCTTGGGCACGGCCACGAAGGCGCGATCTACACCGCCACGGGGCCTGTCGCTGTCACCGGGGCCGAACGTGCCGCAATCGTTTCGGAGCTTCTCGCCAAGCCGATCGGGTTCGTCGTCATCACCGAGGAGCAATTCCGCGCCGGGCTTTCACAGTCGGGCCTGCCCGACCTCATCGTTGAAGCGTTCGTCGAGATCAAGCACACCTTCGTCAAGGGCAAGTTCGATATCGTGACCGGCGATGTCCAACGTCTTTCCGGCCGTGCTCCGAAATCCTTGCGCGACGTCCTCGCTCAGCAATTGGTCTAAGCGCGGTTCGTCAGAGATGATCAGGAAATATGCCTACTGGATCAGCACAGCGCTTTTGTGCTTGCTCTACATTGCATCGGCGACCATGTACCTGACGATGGCGGATCAGGTGCGCCAGTCGTTCGCGGCGCTCGGCTATCCCGCCTACCTTCGGGAAGTCCTCATCACTGTAAAAATCCTGGGTGTCGTCGCGATCCTGTCGCGCGTCAGCGTGCGTCTCAGCGACCTTGCCTATGCCGGCATGTTCTACCACCTGCTGCTTGCCTTCTCGGCACATATCAACGCCCGTGACGGCGGGTTCATACCCGCGATTCTGGGATTCGTGGCGCTGGTCGTCTCGTTCCTCACGCAGAATGCGGCACGGGCGAAGAAATCGCCTTACGCGCTGCCGCCAGCCTGAGGCCGCAACAACGCCTGGTTCATTTGCGGAACCGCTCGTCAGCAAGGAAGCGCCTGTATCCGCGAAACCGGCCGCCCGTCTTCGAAGGACCGCGACACGGCTTGTAACCGCCTCGACGGTTTGGATCGCCCTCGTGCGAAGGCCCGGCTCAAGCCGGGCTTCATTGACCGTGCATACGGTAATTCTACGCCACAGGGTAGCGGCTAGGCCACGACCGTGCTCCAACGAGGCCGGACCGAAAAAGTACTGCTTGGCAAGCGGGTACGCTTGAGCCGAATTCCTGAAGGAACGCCGGTCGATTGCACGGCTCTATGCGCGTGCCAAAAACCAATTGCAACATAAAATCAGTCGGCCTAATCTCGACTGATTGCACAGCGCAATCAGATCGCGCGAATGCCATGTGAGGAACAGGCAATGGCCAAGCTTGTCTTCGGAATGAACCAGTCGCTGGACGGCTATGTCGATCACATGGCGTTCGGGCCTAGCCCCACGCTCTTCCGCCATTTCATCGAGGAGGCCGAGGGGCAGGCGGGCAGCATTTACGGTCGCCGCATTTACGAGGTCATGCGCTACTGGGACGAGGAGCATCCTGAATGGAATGCGGACGAGCGGGCCTTCGCGGCCGCTTGGCGCAGCCAGCCGAAATGGGTCGTCTCGCGCTCGTTGAAGTCTGTCGGCCCCAATGCCAGGCTTGTCGAGGGCGATCTCGAAGGAGCTATCCGAAAGCTGAATGCCGAGCGCGACGGCGAGATCGAAGTCGCCGGCCCCGACTTGGCGCGAAGCCTCACCGAGCTGGGCTTGATCGACGAGTATCGGATCTACCTGCACCCGGTGGTGCTTGGTCACGGCAAGCCATATTTCGCCGGACCCCGGCCGCCGCTCCGCCTCATGGCGCATGATCGGATCGGTGAGGATGTGATCAGATTGTCCTACGCCCCCGCATGATCTCGCGACGTCCGCGCGCTACGCCGGCGGAAATCGTAAGCGTCTCAGCTCGCCTGCCGCGCCGTTCGGGCCTGCACGAGCAGCCCGGGAAGCTGGGATGAGCAACACGGCTTTTGAGAGGAGGATGCCGTGGTCGCGAGGCTCGTCAGCCCGCCTATGCGGTGTATGCCAGCGCCAGGATTCTGGGCGAGAGGGCGAAGCGCACCGTCAGCATGCGGCCGGCTGATGTGACCGCTTCGCCCGATTCCAAATCGGCGGCGATATCCTCGAAGCCCAGCACACGGCCGTCGAGCGGAAAGGATGCCTTGTAGACCGCCTCCTTGGCGGCAAACAGAATGCGGCCGGCTACTAGCGGATCGAGATCGCCCAGCCGGTCTTGAGGCGTGGCCACGATCGCCTCCAGCTCCCGAGGCAAGGGCAGGGCGGGTTCGATGTCGACGCCCACGCTTGTCATGGCGACGGATCGCGCGGCGACCGCCACGGCGAGGTCGTCGTTATGCGCTATCGAGCCGATGATGCCCGCGGGCCAGATCGGGTTTCCCAGTTGGCCGCGGGGCACGGCGGGATTCGCGCACCCAAGCCGCCGGAGCAATTCGTGCGCCACCAGGCGACCCGCCCCGCTGGCGGCCCGCGCCCTGTGACCGCGGGTGGCGATGGAGGCGTTTTCCGCCGGCAGGAGATAGCGCTCGTCTCCGGTGCAAATAAGACGGCAGCCGGTGATCAGGCCGGGCGGCGCGAAGCCCGTCAATGCGCGCTCGACGGCCATCTCGATGTCCGGCCGCGCCCCTGTCGGTGGGGTGTTCAACGCCCTATCCGCCCCAATTCGAGCAGGGCGATCATCTCGCCGTCTTCGTCCAGTCCCCGCTCCACGAAACCGAAGCCGGCGTAAAGCCGGCGCGCCGCCTCGTTTTCGAGCTCGTAGCAGATCGAGACGCGACAGACATGGCCAAGGCGCGCAATCTCTTCCAGCGCCTTGGCGATGGCGGCGCGGCCGAGGCCCTTGCCCTGCTCGCGCCGGTCGATCATCAAACGATAGATGATCGCTTCGTCATCGTCATCGGGCGCGCTGTACATGAGGAATCCGACGACACGCCCCGCGGCGACCACGGCGCGAGGGATGGCCTCGCCATCCCGGCGAGCCTCGGCCAGCGAGTCTGTGTTGGAGGCGACGAAGCCTTGTTGTTCTGGCGCCAGCTCGAGCGCCAGTACCGCCGCCCGGTTGCCCTTGCCGACAGGCTCCAGGGCAACCGGCTGGTCACTCATGCCGGCGGCGCGCGTCACGGGGCATGCCCGATTTCCATCGCGCGAGCATCGATCGGCGTCACGACGCCGTAAAGTTTCGCCGGATTGCCGCGCCAGACCGTGTTCGGCTCAAGGACTTCGCCCTTCATGACGAAGCAGTCGACGTCGGCCACGGACCCCTCGCCCATCACCACCGCGTAGTGAACGAAGGCGGAAGGCGCCAGCGTGCAACCATTGCCGATACGGATGTAATCGGACTTGAACGCGCCTTCCTCCAGCGAGTGCGGCTGGATCACGCAGCCCTCGTTGAGCGTCACGTCGTCGCCGATCTCCACCAGCGACCGCTCGGTTATGATGCAGCCCCCGTCATAGAGCCGCAACCCGACCTTCACACCCAGCAGGCGCAGGATGAGCGGCCGGAACGGGGTGCCGGTGAACAGCCCCATGATCGGTGAATCGGACAGCTTCCAGTGGCGTTCGTGCCGCCAGAAGACCGGATCGTAGATCGTCGCCATCCTGGGTTTCAGCCGGCGGAAGGCGAGGCTGGCGCGCTCGAGGAAGATATAGAACGGAATACCGATCGCCGTGGTCAGTACCACCGCGACGAACAGCGCCGTCTCCCCCCATTCGGTATAGTAGTTGAGCGCCCGGTCCCAGATCGCGAGCGTCAGGAACAGGATCACCCATTGCGCGGCCACGAACATCAGCGCGGTGACGAGATTGTGCAGGTTTTTCCGCGGCAGGCGGCGACTGCGCTCCTTGTCGGAAATCAATCCGAGAAGCTCCTTGTCACGATTGACCATGCGCGGAATTTCGAAGGGTGGCGAGCCCAGCAGTCCGACATTCTCGCGAAGGGGACCGTCGACCGGAACGTGGACCTTGGTTCCGAGCAGGCAATTGTCGCCGGTGCGGGAATCCGGTGAATAGATGATGTTGTTGCCGAAGAAGTTGCGCTCGCCGACCCGCGTGTGCTCGAGGCGGAAGGAGTTGGCCGACTTCTGCATGTTGACCATGAACAGACCGTCGGACACCATGGTTTTCGAGCCGATTTCGCTGAGCTGCGGATTCTCGTGCCGCTGGTTGGTACCGAAATTCGAGCCGGTCTGATCCACCTTGTTCAGCCGCCAGCCCAAGGCGCGCAGATAATAGACGATGGCCGAGCTGTCGCCGAACAGCACGTTCAGCAGGCGCACGTTGCTCACCAGCTCGAGCATCGACTGCAGCCAATAATGGAAGCCGTAAAGCGAATAGTTCCGGCCGGGTTTCAGCATGAGGTTGAACAGTCGTGGCACCACGGTCGCCAGCAGCACCCCGCCGACGATGAAGCCCGCCACCGTGACCGTGGTGCCGATCGCCACCAGACCGATCGTCTCCTGATAGTCATCGCCGACATTTTCCCAATAGGTGTGAAAGAGCAGCGGGAAAGGCGTGACGATGGCGAAAAGGATGAAGAGCTGGATCGCCTCGTAGATGAACCGGCGCACTCTCGACAGCGGCACGTTGGGGACGGTGCAGTAGTCAGCCTCGGTCGGGATCGCCGGCGAGCCGTGCCTGCGCTCTCCCGCCGGAATCGTCTGTCCACGATGCAGCGATGAAGCATGGCCGAGCTGGGCGCCGTCGCCGATGCGGGTATCGATGTCCAGGGTCGAGCCGACACCGACGAAGGCGTTGTTGCCGACATTGACCGGGCCGGTGTGGATATAGCCCGCCTGGGCTCGGAAGCCGAGGATCATCGATTCTTTGCGCAGGATCGAGTTGTCGCCGATCGTGATCAGGTCGGTGCAGACCGGAACGGCACGGCATTCGATGACGGTGCGTTCGCCAAGCCTGGCGCCGAGCAGGCGCAAATATAGGCTGTAGAGCGGGCTGCCTCGGAACAGCACGACCGGAGCGCCGCGGACCAGTGTCTTCACGATCCAGAAACGGTAATACCGCCAGCCCCAGATCGGAAAGGTTTCGGCCTTCCAGCGGCCGACCAGCAGCCATTTGGCGGCGATCGCGAAGCCGCTCAATCCGAAGAACACGCCGGCGGACAAAATAACGCAGCGCAGGTAAAGGGCGACCGGTTCGTCCAAAGCGTCATAGACCCAGTTGAGGCCGTCATTGATCGCCCAAAGCGCGACATAGCTGTAGACCGCGTAGAACAGCAACTGCCCGAATCCCGTTACCCAAATGGCGAGATTGGAAGCCCGGTGCGTCAGCATGGGCTCGCTCGCGGCAATAGCGGCCGTTTGCGGCTCCCGCAGGTAATCGGAAAGCTTGGCGACCGTCGGATGCAGGTAGATGTCGCGCATCGAAGTTGTCGACCACTCCTTGCGGACGCGGATGCGGGCGCAGAACCTGGCCATCAAAAGAGAATTCGCGCCGAGATCGTCGAAGAAGTGATCCTCGATGGAGATATCGTCGAACTTCAGCACGTCCTGCAGCGCGTCCACGAGGAACTTCTCGTCCTCGTTGCGCGGGTCGACCATCGCATGGCCGGACGCGACACGCGCGCTGGTCGGTTTCGGCAATTTCCTCAGATCGACCTTGTTGGAGACCGTCATCGGGATCGCGGGCAACTGCTCCAGATAGGCCGGAACCATGTAGTCCGGCAGCCGCCGCTTCAGCTCCTGCACGAGCGCGGTGCGATCCACCCCGTCGCCCCCGGCTTTGGGCGCATAGTAGCCGACAAGTTCCGTGCGCTCGGGTTCGATCTCCCACGTCGTGACCGCCGCCTGCGCGATGCCCGGCTGGTCCAGGAGCACGGCCTCGATCTCGCCCAGCTCGATGCGATAGCCGCGGATCTTCACCTGCGTGTCGATGCGGCCGTGATATTCGATCTCGCCCTTGTCGTTGATCCGGCCTAGGTCGCCCGTCCGGTAGATGCGGCCGCCGGGATTGTTCGGGAGCCCGATGAAATCCTGGATGAATTTCTGGTCCGTCAGTACCGGACGGTTGAGATAGCCGACCGCCACGCCCATGCCGCCGATGCAGATTTCCCCCAGCTGGTCGCCGCTCAGCACCGTCGGCTTTTCCGGATCGAGGATGGCTATCGAATAGGTGGGCAGCGGCCTGCCGATCGTCACCGGCTCGTCCGGCGTCAGCAACGCCATCGTGGCCGTGACCGTGGCTTCGGTCGGGCCGTAGGTGTTCAGGATCTGGCGGCCGGGCTTCGCCCAACGCACCACGAGTTTATGCGAGCAGGCTTCGCCGCCGACCAGGATGGCGCGCAGGCTCGGCGCGTCGCTCTCGATCGACGACAAAAGGGTCGGGCTGCAGGCCATGCATGTGATCTGGTGTTCACGCAGGAAAGCGGCTAGTTCCTCGCCGACGAGGGGCTGCTGACCCGGGGCCGGCACGACGGTGGCGCCGGCGGTGAACGGCACCCAGATCTCCTCCGAGGAAAAGTCGAAGGCGATGGTCATGCCCTGATATACCCGGTCACCGGGTTGATAGCCGTAGGACGCCGCGGCGACGCGGATGAAGTTGCAGAAGCTCTGGTGGGTGATGACAACGCCCTTCGGCTTGCCGGTGGTGCCGGATGTATAGAGGATGTAGCAGGTTTGATCCTGGATGCCGTCCGGCAAGGGCGCTGTTTCCGGCTGGAGCGCGATTTCGGACTCCGCGGAGTCGATCGAGATATGCGGCACCGGCAGGCGCGCCACGCGCGCCGCGTAGCCCGAGACGCTGATCACCAACGTGACATTGGCGTCGTCGATGATCATCACCATGCGGTCTTCGGGAAACGCGGTGGCTAAAGGCACGAAGGCCGCTCCGGCCTTCATCACGGCCAGCACGGCGATGTAGGTCTCGGCGGAGCGGTCCAGCAAAAGGCCGATCCGGTCGCCCGGCTTGACGCCACGCTCGATCAAAAGATGGGCGAACTGATTGGCGCGGTTGTTCAGCTCGCGATACGACCAGGCACGGCCGCCGGAAATGACCGCGGGCGCGGCGTCGAAGCGGCTCGCCAGGTCGCCGAAGAACCGGTCGAGCCTTTCGTCCGGCTCGCCCTTCTGGATGAAATCGGGGCCGATCAGGATCTGCTCGCGCGCCGGCGCTGCGGGCGCTGCTTTGGCCTGGTGGGAATTCTGCTTGGCGGGCTTGGTGGCTTCGGTGAGAGACATCAGAAAACCTCGCGGGCTCGTATCCGCCCGCTACGTGATTGGTGAAAAGACAAAAACTACGGCGTCCGGCCAGGCGCCCTTCTTCGCGGACGGTGAAATGATCGTGCCGAGGCGTTTGGGACTGGGGAACTGGCCGACTTCGAGCAGGCCTATGCTGCTGCACTGATGGCCGATCCGTGACGATCGCGCGACTTCACGATGATTTGATGAGGCAGCGCCTCACGCGGCGATCAAAGGGCTATAGGGCGGATGTCGGCATTCTCGACGCAGTACGCAGCGTGGCGGAAATCTCGGATGCGCACGACCTCCTCACCGCGCCAGTCGATCAGCACGAAGCCGCGCACCGCATCGCCCGCCTGTGGGTTGCGGATCAGGATCGCCGGCTGGCCATCGAGGAAGCCGAGCGACAGTGCCCAGTCGCCGAGGCGGTCGTAATTGCCGAAATAGGTCGAGGCTTCCTTCTTGCCGGTGAGGCGGACGCGATCGATGACGTCGACCCGGACATCCTCGGCGATCAGTCTCCTGACCCCGTCGAAATCGCGCGCGTTGAACAGGTCGACATAGCGGCGCAGGCGGCGCTCCTCCTCCGGATCGAGCTTGGGCATGGCGACGTCGTCGGTTCGGGCGGCCAGCGCCTTCAGCTCTGCCCGGCCGCGATGCAGCGCCGCCTTGGTTGCAGCCAAGGTCGCGCCCGTCACCTCGCATGTTTCGGAAAGGCTGAGGCCGAGCACGTCGGTCAGGACCACGGCGCTCCGCTGCGCCGGCGTGAGCTGCATGAACGTGCGCAGGCTTGTTGCCGCCGCAAGCCTCGCCTCGGCGTTGGCCGAGAGATCCTCCATTGTCGTCATATCGGCCTCGGTGTTGCGGGAGCGCTCCCGCTGGCGGCGGCGCAGATGATCCTGCGCCGCATTGTGGGCGATGCGGAACAGCCACTGCTCGGGCCGTTCGACGAGAGCGCCGCCGTCATATGCGGCAAGCGCCTTCACCACCGCCTCCTGCACGATGTCCTCGCCGTCGACGGCTGAGCCCGCCATGCGGGCCGCGTAGCGGTGCAGTTTCGGCCGCAGGCCGACAAGCATGGCTTCAAGTTCCGCGCGGCCGAACCCTGCCAAGCTCATCGTCCTCTTTCTCGTCTCGCCAATGCCACGCTGTGCCCTGCTTAGGCGGGCACGACCTCATCGGCCTTGGCCAGCATACGATAATTGCCGACGATCTTCGCCGGCGCCCTCACAAGGGGTGTTGAACGCCGCCCGACGTGATTGGCGCCGAAGGCTTTGAAGGCGTCGAGTTCGGTCAGCGCCGAGCTGTCCTTGTCATAGCCGACAAGGTGGATGAATTCGCCGTTGTCGAGCTCAAGCACCAGGTAGCGCACCGATTGCGGCTGCGTTTTATCCAGCGCCTCGAACACTTTCTCCACCAGCGCCCGATTCTCGGTAATGCTGGTGTCCTTCACGCCGTAGCGGATGACATTGTACGTCATGGTCGTCTCCTGCTTGGGGGTTGCAGGAGGAAGACGTTCCGGATGGGCGAAAGGATTCGCGGGGCACAAAAAATGTTTCCGCTGAGGGCAGGGCAATCGCATACGAGTGGCGCCAGCACCCTGCAGATGTCGCCAAAGGAGGCAGAGGGGCCTTGCGCGACGAAGAACGGGCTGGCGGGACAGCGCCTCAAGCGGAGAGATTACTTCTCAGGCCACCGCCTTCGCCGCAGCCCGCCCGGCGCTGCGCCCCGAAAAGATGCAGCCGCCGAGGAAGGTACCTTCCAGCGCCGCGTAGCCATGCACGCCGCCGCCGCCGAAGCCGGCCGCTTCGCCCGCCGCATAGAGCCCCGGCACCGGCTGGCCGGCGGCGTCGAGCACGCGGCTGTCGAGGTCGGTCTCAAGCCCGCCCAGTGTCTTGCGGGTGAGCACGTTGAGGCGCACCGCGATCAGCGGGCCATTGGCTGGATCGAGCATCTTGTGCGGCTTGGCGGTGCGGATCAGCCTGTCGCCGAGATAGGCGCGGGCGCCACGCAGCGCCGTGATCTGCGCATCCTTCGAGAATGGATTGTCGAGCTGCATGTCGCGGGCGCGGATCTCGCGCTCGACCTGGGCGACGTCCAGCAGCGGCTCGCCGCCGGCCAGCGCGTTCATGCGCTCCACCAGCTTCGCAAGGTCGGCCTCGACGATGAAATCCTCGCCCTTTTCCATGAACGCTTTCACCGGGCCGGGAATGCCCGATGTCGCGCGGCCCAGCACCTGCCGCCAGCTTTTGCCGGTGAGGTCGGGGTTCTGCTCCGAGCCCGACAGCGCGAACTCCTTCTGGATGATTTTCTTGGTCAGGATGAACCAGGAATAGTCGAAGCCGGTGCTCATGATGTGGCTGAGCGTGCCCAGCGTGTCGAAGCCCGGATAGAGCGGCACCGGCAGGCGTCTGCCGCGCGCGTCGAGCCAGAGCGAGGAGGGGCCGGGCAGGATGCGGATCGCATGCTCGGTCCAGATCGGCGCCCAGTTCTTGATGCCTTCGACATAGTGCCACATGCGGTCGCGGTTGATGATCCTGCCCCCGGCAGCCTCGGCGATCGCCAGCATGCGGCCGTCGACATGGTCGGGAACGCCGGTGATCATGCGCTTCGGTGGCGTGCCCAGGCGCGACGGCCAGTTCTGGCGCACCAGCTCATGATTGCCGCCGATGCCCCCGGACGCGACTATAACCGCCTGCGCGCGGAGCTCGAACGCGCCGGTCACGGCGCGCGAGCTCTTGCGGCCGCGTTCGACGCTGCTCGGCTCCAGCACATCGCCGCGCACGCCGGTGACGGCATCGCCGCTGCGGATGATCTCGTTGACCCGGTGGCGGAACTTGAACTGGACGAGCCCGCGCTTCTGCGCCTCGCGCACACGCAGCACGAAAGGTTCGAGCACGCCAGGCCCGGTGCCCCATGTGATGTGGAAGCGCGGCACCGAATTGCCGTGGCCGACCGCGTTGCCGCCGCCGCGCTCGGCCCAGCCGACCACGGGAAAGAATTTCAGGCCCCGCTCGACCAGCCAGGCGCGTTTCTCGCCGGCGGCGAAGCCGACATAGGCTTCCGCCCATTGGCGCGGCCAGAAATCCTCAGGCCTGTCGAAGGCGGCCGTGCCCATCCAGTCTTCCAGTGCGAGGTCGTGCGAATCGCGGATGCGCATGCGCCGCTGCTCCGGCGAATCGACCAGGAACAGCCCGCCGAACGACCAGAAGGCCTGGCCGCCCAGCGATTGCTCCGGCTCCTGGTCGACGATGATGATCTTCCTGCCGGCGTCAGCCAACTCGGCCGCGGCGACGAGGCCCGCCAGCCCCGCGCCGACAATGATCACGTCCGCGTCAGCCATCTTTGTTCTCCCCCCAAAGCGTCGTTTCGACGGCGTCTCAGACGGCTTCCCAGCCGTCCTTCTCTCCGGCGCGGAAGATGGCGTCGATGACCTTCTGATTGAGCACCGATTCCTCCAGCGTGAAGACGCGGTCCTTGCCGCCCTGGGCGGCGCGCACGAAGGCTTCGCATTCCAGCCGGTATTGCTGCGTGCCGGGGAAGCGGAACACCTGCGCCTCGCTGTGGTTCTGGTTGTGCAGCTCGATGCGGTGGTGGTCGTAGAGCCCAGCGTTGAAGGGGGCGAAGACCTCGATGAAACCCTTCTCGCCGTGGAACACCATCACCTGCCGCGCCGCCATCTGCGTCGAGAGATAGAAGGACAGTTCGAAGTCGCCGAAATCGGCGCGGATCGAGGAATAGATGTCGGTGCCGAAATTCTTGTCGCGCTCGATCGTCGCCTGCACGCGGAGCGGCTCCTTGCCGGTCGAAAAGCGCGTCGACACGGTCGGATAGACGCCGATGTCGGGCAGCGCGCCGCCGCCTAGGTCGAGCTGATTGCGCATGTTCTTGGGATCGACATTGTAATAGGAGAACGCGCCCTGCACATGGCGTAGCCGGCCGATGGCGCCGCCGGCGATGAGGTCGCGCACCTTGATCCATTGCGGATGGTAGGTGACCATGAAGGCCTCGCAGACCAGCACCTTCTTCTCGTCGCGCAGCTTGATCAGCGGCGGGATGTCCTTGGCGTCGAGCGCCAGCGGTTTTTCCACCAGCACGTGCTTGCCGGCCTCGATCGCCTTCGCCGTCCATTCGACATGCTGGGAGGTGGGCAGCGGAATGTAGAGGCCGTCGACCTCCTTCGACGCAAGCAGCTCCTCATAGGAGCCGAAGGCATGGCGGGCGCCGAAACGCTCGCCCAGAGCCTTGGCCTTCGACAGGTCGCGGCTGGCGATCGCCGACAGCACTCCGTTCTCCGATTCCACGATTGCCGGCAAAAGCTGCTCGCGGCCGATCTTCGCCGTCGACAGAACACCCCATCGGAACATCAACGCTTCTCCATATCGGTTATCTCGATGGAGGTGTGCCCCAATTCCGGAGAAAAGCCAATGCACGCCAGTTCCTCGCCCCACGCAGTGGGGAGAGGTGGCCCGGCGAAGCCGGGACGGAGAGGGGTCTTCGTAGGAGGGCTGACCTGGTCGACTCTGACGCCTTGAGCCTCAGTTATGGCGGGCTAAGCTTTACTTTCAAAAGACTCCGCCGTCGCGAGCGTCGCCCCCCGCTCCGTCTCCTCTCCCCCCGCTTTGCCGCAGGGCTATCGCATATGGGTCAGGGCGTGGATTAGATAGTCATCATTCCAGGCGCATTTCTTGATGCGATGGCTGA